>JBEKDF010000037.1:0-29215 GCA_050014495.1 Bathyarchaeia archaeon | reverse complement strand
CTCGGAGGAGGAATACTTGTTTGGATATTCGGAGGACTACTAGTAACCTGCCTTGTGATTGGGCTAATCGTCTCTATTGCGTTAATCGCTACTGCGTGGTTCATAGGCGTTTGAATTAGGGTGAAGGAATCTCACTTCTTCTAAATAGTCTTGTAACTCGGTACCGCAGACACGAAGTTTAGGAGCCGTGAAAGAACGGTTCATCGGAAGCTAAGCTATCCAGCCTCCATACGCTCACTAATCCATCTATCCATTCAACAACTTGAACCTAAGAAAAACGCCACTACTTAGGCGGGAGCACCACACAATTCCATTTAATTCCTTCACAACGCTGTAAGGAAGCTGTTATTCACTTCTAAATCCTCAAAAAACATATATTACAGCTCTATGAGCACCTCGAAGGATTCCTTACTTATTATCTCTCCGAGGTCCTTCTTCCACTCGTCTCCGACTGTGACAAGAATATAAATCCCAGCGATGTCAGCGCGTTGATTTCTGACGAGGTCAACGAGTGCCTTCACAGTCTCGCCACTACGCACGACGTCATCTATTATGAGTATACTATCCTTCTTTTTAAGTGAGGCTTTTGGGACATACATAGTCTTCCTCATCGCGGAACCTTTAGGTATGAAGGATTCCTCAAGGAACTCGTTTATACCAACCTCCTTAGTCTCCTTTGCAATTAGCAAGTCAACATCGAGGAGGTTTGCGACTAAGGTGGAGCAAGGAATACCATCTACTGCGGCCGTAAGTACCTTCGTCACACGGCGACCTGCAAATTTCTCCATCGCGTAGTTCGCCATTATTTTAAGCCAAGTGATCTCTGCAACGAGCGGTGTGTTGTCGAAATAGCCCTCTTCGTCGAAATTTATCCGCTTCTTCAACTCGGCTTTGATGTCGGTGATTTCCATTAGTTTCTCGTACAGGCCCTGAGCCCTATCGTAGCTCGGTAGTACATGTCCTCTCATGTACCTGCTGAGTATTGGTGGACTGAGGCCGAGGTAATCGGACAATTCCTGATAGGTGTGACTCTCGCTTGCGACCTTTAACAGGTCGGTGATCATCATTCTATATTTTAGTTCCCGTACCCTCGTCTCTGCCATTCATCTCATCCCCCAGCTGGCGGAGCGGGCCTGAGGGGATTTGAACCCCTGACCAACGGCTCTCTTCGACCCTGAGGTCCTAAAAGGCCGACGCTCTTCCTTGCTGAGCTACAGGCCCATGGCCCTAAGCGTTAACCCAATAGGACAAACATAATATTTAACTGTTTTTGGTTTTGCTTTAATTGTTTAATATAAATGCTTTAATCGGTTAACTTTGCACATGAATGCAAGAAATTTTATGTATTGTGATTTCTCGACATACTTATTAGATCGCTCTTGTCTATCCCTCTGTTAACCCGCGCGGCCGTAGTCCAGTCTGGTAGGACGCCAGCCCCCCATGAGCCTTTTTTTGGGGAAAGTTGGTGACCCGGGTTCAAATCCCGGCGGCCGCACCAATTACTCTGATCTAAGGGCCTCAACAGGGCTTAGATTCGCGGCTCTCCAAGCCGGGTAGATACCTGACAACATGGAGGTCAGAACTGCAAACCCCGTGACGAGCATCCCATTCATAATCGATGTTACAGGGGTGATTCCAACAACTGATCCAATTACTTCGCCGAGTGAGAAACCAACGATAACACCTAGGAGACCGCCTACTAGACCTGTGAAGACAGCTTCTGAAATGAACATCATTAATACGTGTCTGCTCTTAGCCCCTATTGCCTTCATCACACCAATCTCTCGGGTACGCTCCATTACGCTAATGGTCATCGTGTTGACTATTCCAATACCCGCGACCAATAGACTGATAGCAGCTATCCCACCGAGGACTGCCTGTATCGAGCCTATGACCTGATCCATTACGGCTTTCGCCGATTCGTACGTAACAGCGCTATAACCTTTGCCCATTCGAATCTTGATGGCAGCGGCTGTAGAAGCCACGTTGTCAATTGAATCGGCTTGGGCCATAATATATGTGAACTGGTTTCCCGTCTCGAAGAACTGTTGAGCATCTCGAAGCGACATGGCTATCGAGTCGTCGAGGTTTACGCCAAAGCTGGCGCCCGTTTTAGAAAGGATACCCACAACACGTACTGATAGAGTTTTGTCTGTGTTTCCTACTAGTGCGTGAAGTGTTATTCTATCTCCCACTCCCAAGACAGGCTTAGACTGGTCCTGAGGCCAGGCGACGTTTGCGCCAACTATTATCACGCCATTATCACTTCGGACAAGTCCTCTACCATCTGAGATTTTGGCATCCTGGTTTATCTTCTGGAAGTCTTCGGTGATGCCGTATGTCGTGACGCGATACGTTTTCCCTTGTAAGGTATATGTTGAAGCCTTGTTCGCTATTATTGGTGTAGCTAAAGTGACATTCTGAACCTTTGATATAGTTGTAAGGTCTTTGTAGGTTAGTGTACCTAATGACATGGTCCCACCCGTGAATCCACCTGGAACCACCATAATGTCCTGTGGTCCGAAGATCTGTAGCTGACCACTTATATTGTTACTGAGTCCTTGAGTTATCGATACAAGTCCAGTCACTGCTGCACATCCGATAAGTATGCCTATTAGGTTGAGTGCGAATCTAAACTTCCTTGACCTGACGCTATCCCAGGCTGTGCCAAATATGTCCCTTAGGTTCAAGGGTCATTCGACCTACTGAAGACCGAATAGCCTCTTCAACCAGCCCCATATCCCGCCATTACTTGAAGGTGTTTGTATGACTGTCGACGGGTTTGTTATGGTTAAGGGAACACTTATCGTAGAATTCTGCTGAGTGTTCCTGCTATCCAGATAAGTGATTTTCAACTTTAAGCTGTAGTCTCCTGTCGTTGAGTTGCTGTTCACAGCATACTTCAACGTGAATGGCACCGGGCTATCAGGATCTATCGCCCCAATGTACTGTGTACTACCAGCGATCTGATTCACGTGTATATCGGGTAGAACCTGAATTCGGGTGAACTCGACCTTACCGGTACCCACCAGCAATAAATCGGCCTCCAGGCTCTGGTTACTACCCCTCTGAGCTGTGATTACCATATCCTCCATCAAGGAAAACTGGACGAGGTTCTCTACGGGTATGGTGATCGTCTCGGTTGCGACGCCTTGAACGCCTTTGGAGTCGATGTACTTCACGGTGACAGTGAGTGGGATGTCACCCGCTGTGGCAGCACCACTCAGAAGGAGGATGTAGGTGAATTTGGCATTCCCACCAATTGGTAGATCACCTAGAGAGACGGTGGTTGGATTCAGAGGCGAGATTAAGCTTGTAACATCCGGGCTGAGTACGGCCTTTACGTTATAGACTGCGGCGTCTGAGCAGGATGCCTGAAGATCTATGCTGAATTGCTCACCTGGGATGACTCTACTCGGATTCAAGTTTGCGATTGTGATCACGGGGCTCCTTGTCTGAACGGTTGTAGTGACCTCCAGAGGTATACTAATTGTTTGTTTTGCTTCAACACCAGAGTCGTTTATGTACCATACCTGCGCTGTCAAAGAGTAAGCACCTATAGGGGTGTTTTCAAGTGCTTTTATTTTTACATCGTATGAGGTTGATGTCCCCGCTTTCAATTCGGTGAAGTAGTTATTGATCTGGTCTGTCAACGTGAGGAGCGGACTCGCTGGGGTGAGTGTAATGTCGACGTCTTTGATGCTTGTGTTGCCCATGTTTTCGACTGTCAGGGTAACTACGGTTTCAGCACCCGGAGTTATTATGCTCTCGGATGTTGTTATTCTTACAGCGGGAAGTGATGGTTGATTCACAACGATGGTTATGGGGATCGACTCGGTCACGATCCCGCGGCCGGCACGTAGATAACTGAGCGTCATCGTGAGGGGGTATGCACCGACGCCAATACTCTGATCCATAATTATGGTTGGTGTATAAGTGGCTGAAGTGCCTGAACTAATCTTATTATTGACATATTGGGATCCGTCCAGGATCGATACACCTGGCGTTGTTGAGGTTAATAGCGCTTCTATCTCTGTAACATCGAAGTTTCCCCCGTTGTAGAAGGTTATGCTTATGCTTCCCTTTGATCCTGCAGCTAATGTTGTGTTTGTCGTCGTGACCTGCAGGTGGGGGATGTAGTCATCCGCGTGCGTGGTCGCTATCTGGCCTGCAGTTAAGCAGACCAATAGGATTGGTATTAAAAATCTACTTATTCCTTTCATGTACATCACTTGAATCTCTTCTCCCCAGCGATCTCACCGTCTTGTATCTGTAGCAGACGATCTGTGGCCTGTGCTACATTGGGATCGTGGGTGATGAGTACGAAGGTCTTGCCTTGATCCTGGTTTAGGTGACGAAGTAGACCCATGATCTCCTGTCCGGTCTTGGAGTCGAGGTTGCCGGTTAGCTCGTCGCAGAGGAACAGTGGGGGGTCGTTGGCTAGGGCTCTTGCTATAGCGACCCTCTGCTGCTCGCCTCCACTAAGCTGATTAGGCCTATGATCGATTCTATCCCCGAGTCCCACTGAATTGAGGAGCTGCTTTGCTCTCTCCTCCCTCTCTTTTGGGGGGGCTCCACCTATTGAGAGGGGTAGCTCAACGTTGTGTAGGGCATCCATCCTTTGTATGAGATTGAATTGTTGAAAAATGAAGCCGATCTCCTTATTCCTGAGATCGGCTAGCCCGTTGTCGTTGAGATTCGAAATGTCTATCCCGTTTATGAAGACCTTACCGGAGGTTGGGCGATCTAATGCTCCAAGCATGTTGAGGAGCGTCGACTTTCCGCTCCCTGATGGCCCCATTATGGCCATGAACTCCCCCTTCTCTATCTTAAGGTTGATATTCTTCAGCACAATGAGCGGGCGACCTCCCTGGAAGTACTCCTTGATTAGATCGCGTGTTTCTATGACCAATGTCAAGGCCTATTAGCCTCCAATTCTGATATAGTCTTATCAATTTCTTCCAGGCGTTTAGACATCTTCTTACGCATTCCCTTTAGGAATAGTAGTCGGATATCTTTGTCCACGCTTTCATCAAAGAAACCGATGATGTTACCCAACATATTCGTGTCGTCGCTCGCCATCCATGAGAAAGATGATATTATTTTCTTCTTTAATTCTGGAGATATCCACTTGATTAGCACTGTGATGAATCTCGCGCTGAACTTCGAGCTGTTCTCTTGATGGGAGCCTATCTGCTCCAGGAAACTACGGCCCTTTTCGGTTATTTGGTAGAAGTCTACGCCGTCCCGTGCGAGTGGTTCGATTAAACCTCTTCTCTCGAGGCTTTTGAGCGCAGGGTATATAGTTCCCGTCTTGGGTTCCCATACTCCCTCGAATGCCTCCTTTATTGACTTCAACATCTCGTACCCGTATTTCGGTGACATTTCCAGCTGAATGAGAAGCAGGAATTGCAGTGGACTGATCCTCGGGAGTGGTGGGATGGCATTTCGAGGGGTGGACAATAGGTTGACCTCTACCTAGTTAATTTCTACCTAGGGAAACTGGGGGCATCTTAAAAACGTTATGGACTTTCAGCTAAACTCAAATAAACCATTTACTTTCGCAGGTTTGATTGGAATAATTTCGTATTATAGCTCGATTGAATGAGTGTGCAAACTATTGCCGAACGTGTGTGCTTATCTACGAGGGTCCCACTCAGTATTGCAGGTATTATGAAGATTCTCGTCCTCTATGGCTCAGTGGCAAGCAGAAACAGCGAGGAGCTAGTCGAAGCTGCCAAAAACCAGGGTCATGGGGTAATCAGTGGACAAACCGCTGAGGTATCGAGCGAAGTCTCTGGATCGGGTTCCAGATTCTGGCTCAGGGACATCGATGTCACCGACTTCGATGTGTGTCTTCTACGAAGCTTTGGTCCGGGTTCCTGTGAACAACTCACTAGGCGTATCAGTCTAATAGAACACATGGAGATAGCGGGAATAAGAGTGGTTAACCCGTGCTACGCATTCAGGAGGGCGAGGGATAAGTATGCAACACAATACACCCTCGAGGCTGAGGGCCTGCCAATTCCCACAACTTACACAACGGAGGCTATGTCCGATGCCTATCGGGTATCAGAGGTCTACGGGGACTTCATCTATAAGCCTATTTTAAGCAGTATGGGGAAGGGGAGTATGAGGTTCAGCGATCCGGACCTTGCATATAACGCCTACAAGATGCTGGATAGATATAGTCAGCCGTTGATCCTTCAGAAATATGTGCCGAACCCTGGCAGGGATATCAGGGTTTTCGTGATAGGGGACTCAGTTGTCGGCTCCGCGTATAAGTACAGGGCCAATGGAAAATGGAAGACGAATGTTGCCCAAGGTGGGCGGATGGTGAATGAGAAGGTGCCGGAGGAGATGCTTGAGCTAGGCTTGATGGCCTCAAACACTATGGGGCTTGACTACTCTGGCGTGGACATTATAGAGTCCCCGGATGGTCCGGTGATACTTGAGGTGAATGGCTCTCCTGGTTGGCAGGCGCTAGACCTCGCATCCAACATTAAGGTAGCAAATGAGATTGTGAGCTATGCGGTGAGACTTGTCCATGGGTGAGAGCCAGGCTAGGATTCCGATACTTGTAAAGATCGCGGGGATCGGTGAGGCATCGGGCGAGTTGAATCGGTTGACTGCTCCACTTACCGTTGGTGACATCTTAAAGATTCTGCCTATAAATGGTAGGACGGTGCCGTCTCAGGGTTGCGTCTCCATCCTCCTTGGATTAAAGAGAGGGACCGAGAAGTCAGTAACGCAGGTAGAAGCAGGTACCATTGCATACTGGCCCAGGACGGGGAGTCTATGTATCTACCCGGAGGCCGCGAAGACATATGGCCCGGTCAATAAGATAGGTAGGTTAACGAATGGTCTCGAGATCATTAAGAACCTGAAGAGTGGTTCTAGGATAATTATTGTTGCCGTTTAATTAGCTTTTTGAGGAAGGGCGTAGACCCTCAAGTTGTTTGTGTGGGCCATGAGTTTGATGGTCCCGTTGGCGTCAAGCTCCTCAAGCATTTTCTTAGCTACACTGACCTTCAAATTGAACTGGCTGGCAACAGCGGGAGGAGTGATT
The DNA here is from genome assembly GCA_050014495.1 of Bathyarchaeia archaeon. Taxonomy (GTDB): domain Archaea; phylum Thermoproteota; class Bathyarchaeia; order TCS64; family TCS64; genus UBA8941. The sequence goes on along the minus strand of JBEKDF010000037.1, from coordinate 22,146 downwards.
ACTTTCATCTTCTTCATAGCGTCCATAAGCTCGGGACTGTTCGCATTAATAGCGTCAACAGACCCGATTAACTTCTCCTTCTTTTTTTCCTCCTTCGGAGCTTCGGTGTCCTGCGTCTTCTCCATCTTCTTCAGGCTTTTCTTTCCTGGCATGTTTAATCACGGATTAAACAAATGGTGCAGTTGATAAAGGTGACGCCGTTGGGCTACTTTTTGCAGAGGCCTAGAAGAAGTTGGAGTCCATTTATCTCGTATGAGCCAGATTTTGCGTTCTTAGGTGGTATGCCCTCTTGAAATGTGTCTGAGAGGGTCTCGGTCTTAATATATTCAGCCTCTTCTTGGAAGACATCGATTATCTCAGGGTCACCGCGGTAATAGGTCTCAATGTGGTCGTTAATATCATAGTTTGCCTCCTTACGGAGTGACTGAATGCGTCGGACTATATCACGGGCCAGGCCTTCGCTGCTAAGGGACTGGTCTATAGCTGTATTGATGCCGATAAGAAGCCCAGCCTCCTCCATTATGGAGTAACCTTCGACTGGCTTTGACTCAAGCTCAACCTCTTCTGGGAGAACCTCTGTAAGATTGCCGTTGACGTTTACTAATACCGATTTATTGGCTGCTAGTGCCTCTGTTTGTTCAGGTGTCATAGTCTTAATTGCTTCTGCTACCACTGTGAAGTTTCTGCCGTGTTTTCTTCCTAGTAGTCGTGGCACTGGCTTGGCTACGTAGCTCTGCAGGATGTCTCGCTCACTCGTCACTTTAACCTCTTTAACATTGAGTTCCTCGCGTATGAGTGAACTCACTTTCTTGACGATCTGTAACTGTTCCTTGGAGACGACTACTATTGCTTCGCTTAGAGGCTGGCGAAGCTTTATCTGGCTCTTCGCCCTTGCAGCACGTCCAAGGCTGCTTGCGCTCATTGCAAGATCCATCTCTGTCATTAGTCCCTCATCAATCATAGATTCATCAACACTCGGCCAGTCGTTGAGGTGGACACTTTCGAGGCCACCTGTCTCCACGGGCCTCACGAGGCGTTGGTATATTGCTTCCGAAACGTGTGGCGTGAATGGCGCCATTAAGAGAGTGACCGTCTTTAAGCACTTATAGAGGGTCGCGTATGCTCCTTTCTTCTCATCATCAGCCTCGGTCTTCCAAAAACGACGTCTGCTCCTTCGGACGTACCATTTTGAGAGAGCATCCACGAAGTGCTCCAGTTCTTGAGTCGGAGTTAATGCGTCGTAGTTTTCAAGATATGTGGTAATGTTTCTGATAAGAGTGTTTAGCCTTGAAAGGACCCACCTGTCAAGTTGCTGCAGGTTCCTTGGCTGCTGGTCCGGCGTCCACTTATCGAGGTTGGCGTAGATTGTGAAGAAGTTGTAGACATTGAGGAGCGTCATAAAATACATTCTCTTCACCTCGTTTGCTTTTGTGTAGCCAAATAATACGTCGTTCTCCGGTTTGGCTGCACAATATATCCATCTCATCACGTCGGCGCCCATTGTTTCGGCTGCTTCGTCGAACCAGATGGCGTTGCCCCAACTCTTATGCATCTCCTGTCCATCCTCAGCGAGTACATTACCGTGACCTAGGCAGACTTTGTAAGGGGTTCTTCGCTCTAGGATGGTACTTTCTGCGAGCATAGCGTAGAACCAGTTGCGGAACTGTCCAGGGAAGGACTCGGTGATAAAGTCGGCTGGAAACCATTTCTCCCAGTAAGTGTGGTCGCTACGGTACCTGAGGGTACTGTAACCAACTATCCCAGCGTCGAGCCACGGGTTACCGACTTCGGGTATCCTGCTGGCCTCGTTTCCACATCTTTCACATCTTATCTTGACGGAGTCTATGTAAGGTCGATGAGGACTGTGTCCCTCGAACTTGTCCCAGCCGGAGGTAGATTTGCTCTTGAGCTCCTCCTTATCTCCAATAACCGTGAACCAACCACAACTACATTGCCAGATTGGTAGAGCGAGACCCCAGTAGCGCTTCTTGCTTATCATCCAATCATCCATGTTTTGGAGCCAATCAAGTTCACGTTTAAGACCGAAGTCTGGTATCCAATGAACGTCGCTTGCGGAGTCCATTATCTGGTAACGCAAGTTATGGTCCTTTTCACTATTTGTGACCTCCTCGTAGGGTTTTTCGAATTTCTCACCCATGTTGATGAACCACTCGTTGACGAGGCGGAAGACGAGCTCGGAGCCACAACGCCAACATGTTGGATATCGGTGAGTGATCTTCTGGGTTCGGAGGAGAAAACCTCGTGACTTCAGGTCGTCGAAGATAGGCTCGGCTGAGTTGTAGACGTGCGTTCCCGTGAGCCATCCGAAGCCCTGAATTATAACTCCAAACTCGTCGAGGGGAGCGGGGACAGGTAGCTTGTTGAGTTTGCCGAGCTCGAAGTCCTCCTTACCAGCTCCTGGCGCGATGTGGACCAGCCCAGTTCCCTCCGTTTCGCCAACGGCATCCCACATTATGACGCGGTGAGCCTCGGGTACAAACAGCTTCTTGGGTATCTCCATGTCGTCGTACGGTGCAGAGTACCGCCATCCGTCCATAGCCTTTCCTTTGAGTTCCTCCAGGACTTTGTAGCTGCCCTTCTGTGTGAATACGCTGGTCAGTGTTCCCTTGCTAAGGTAAAGTATCTCGTCGCCGTGTTTGACCTTGACGTAGGTTAGTTCCGGGTGGGCGGCGACAGCGACGTTGCTTGTCAGAGTCCAAGGGGTGGTTGTCCAGATGAGGAGACTACCTTCCCTTTCCTTGAGGGGAAATCGGACATAGACTGTTGTGTGCGTGATCTCCTTGTAGCCCTCCGTGACTATCTCGTGCTGACTGATGCCTGTGCTGCAGCGGGGGCACCACGGCATCGAGTCCTGGCCCTTGTATATCCAGCCCCTCTCATGGCAGCTTTTCAGGGCTGTCCAGATCATGTAGTTATTCTCGTCGCTTAGAGTATAGTAGCTTCCGCCGACCTGTGGCATTCCTAGTTGACCGACTATGTACTCAGCTGTGCCTATGACAGGGCCGTGGGAGCCAATGTAGGTGGTCTGCTGCATGGGGTTCTCCATCGCCTTTGCGAGCTTTCGTAGCTCCTCGGGGTCGTTCCAGTCGCACCAATAGCCTAAACGTATGCTCTGCTCGGTCTGTATTGCTGAGTAGTTTAGTACCCTCTGTATGCACTTCTTTACGAACTCTGCGATGCCATAGGCCTCTATATCGCGCTTCGTCTCGAATCCGAGCTCCTTCTCGACCTCTACCTCGACCCACAGTCCCTGGCAGTCGAAGCCGTTCTGGTAGCGAACATCGCGTCCACGCATCGACCAATAGCGCTGCCAGAGATCCTTGTAGGTGCGACCCCAGGCATGGTGGACGCCCATGGGGTTGTTGGCAGTTATCGGGCCGTCTATGAAGCTCCATTTGGGTTTACCCTCGTTCAGGCTGCGCTTCCTCTCGAAGGTGTGGGTCTCTCTCCAAAGCTTCTGTATTTCGCGCTCCAGTGAGGCGACGTCGACTTTGCTGTCTATTGGTTGGAAGGTCATCTCTGGTCCTCAGTTGGGTCTAGAATCTTGATACTGCTGGTGTCTTGAGTGTTTCGGCTAAATTTTATGGTCACCGGACACCTGTGGCACCGATATGGGAGGCGTCTCGAATCCATAAAAATGTTAGGTTAATGCTTTCGCCCTATTCCATCTATTTATTGCAGAAATATTGCTTAATGTATGCTTTTTCTTTCTTAGGTGAATCATAAATCGCTTTAGAGTTTTATTTAACGAAAAGAACACATTTTGATCCTTTCTATGTTTATTTCTTTAGATCTGTTTCTCGTAGTGGATGTCCTTCGGGAGCATCCACTCGAACCAGAGCTTATAGCCCTCGGGTGTGTCCTCAGCGCAAGCTGTGATCGTGCCGAGGATGCTGGCTAAAGGTATCATTGCGGCCCAGTCCTTGGTCGTGCCTTTAAGCTCCCCCAGCCAGATGGAGAGGCGAGAGCCCTTGAATTCGATGTACCTGATGTCTGTGAATGCATCCAGCTGAGTTAGAAAATCGGCTACTGCGAATCCGTCGAGGGTGAATTGGATTCCCATCGCCTTGAATTCCTCTATCTTGGCTGCGAGTTTCTCGTGCATAGTTATGGGTATGATGGGCGGGAACTTATTGCTTATCCCCAAGACCCAACTCGAGAAGGGGGCGGCAGAAAAGGCTCCAGGTAATCATGCACACGTCTTTTGGGGGTGCAGCACTTTGGCGACCACGATTTATAGATCCTAAGTGGAGTTCTTCTCTGGTTCTGTGATGTACGCCGATCTTTTGCTTAAAGGTGGGAAGATAATAACGATGGACGAGGTGGAATCGACAGCTCAGGCCGTCGCCGTCAAGTATGGCAAGATAATAGCTTTGGGGAAGGACGGGGACTTGAAGGCCTGGATTGGGCCCTCCACGAAGGTCATAGAGCTGAAGGGGCGGGTCGTTATCCCTGGCTTGATGGACTCACACAGTCATATGGCGGATGAAGGCGCTGGTAGATTACGTTTCGTCGATCTGAGCCAGGAGGTGGGAGTCAGATCGATTAAGGACATACAGGAGAGACTCGCCGATCGCGCTAAGAAGACACCTGATGGTGCCTGGATATTCGGGTACCAGGAGGACGACTCAAAGCTCGCTGAGAAGAGACACCCCACAAGATGGGAGTTGGATGTTGCCAGTAAACATCACCCAATAAGCATCTCTACGGTAGGTGGCCACTTCTCAATCCTGAACAGCAAGGCATACGAGATGGCAGGCGTTACAAAGGAGACTCCGGATCCAGTTGGCGGTAGGTTTGACAGGGACGCGGAGGGAGAGATAACTGGGGGAGCCCACGAGAAGGCCATTGACCTCATCATTCCCCGTGAAGCCCAGGAACCAACAGCGGAGCAGAGTTCATTGGGAGCTAAATCGATACTAGGGGACTGTGCATCTGTCGGCCTCACCTGCGTTTATGACCTCGTCGACAAGCACCAGATTAGGGCACTCATCGATCTCAACACGAAGGGAGAACTACCCATCAGGATGAGGATGGACGCCAATATCGACCTTTTTCCCGAATTAAATGCTACGGGCATCCACCAGATGTTCGGCGATGACATGCTGAGGCTCTGTGGGCTCAAATTCTTCTTCGACGGAGCCATATCAGCGCGAACCGCGGCTGTAACGGAGCCCTACTGTGATAAGCCGGGATTCTATGGGGTCATGTCTACGACTCGGGAGATCGCAGAGGATATACTTGGGAAGGCGTACGCTGCGGGGTATAGGCTCAGTTGTCATGCCAATGGAGACCGTGCGATTGCCATGTATCTAGACATCATGGAGAAGCTGCAGGCCAAGTATCCTCGCGAGGACCCGAGGAACAGGGATATACATTGCACTGTCATCACAAAGGAGCTTGTGGCGAAGATCAAAAAGCTAGGCATTCTCCCGACGATTTTTGGTCCCTACCCATACTATCATGGGGATAAGCTTCTAGTTCCGTTCGGAGATGAGAGACTCGAGAGGATGTTCGCAGCGCGCACCTTTCTAGATGAGGGGATAAAACTTGCAGCACACAGCGATCATCCGTGCGCTCCCTTCCCGCCGCTGATGGCTATCCACGCGATGGTGAATAGAATGACAAAGGCGGGGAAACCAATCGGCAGGAGTCAACGCATCACCGTCATGGAGGCTCTGAGGCTCTACACAATTAACTCCGCTTACCAGAGCTTCGACGAGGACCGCCTTGGTAGCATAGAGGAGGGCAAGCTCGCCGACTTCGTAGTCCTCGGCAGGGACATCCTCACTGTCCCCGATGAGGAGATCAAGGACATACCAGTCGACGCCACGATCGTGAGCGGAAAAATAGTGTATGAGAGGAAATGATCGTTTTCATCCGGCTTCGCATGCTTGGCCCCTAATTCACACTTGCACGCGCCAAGGTGGGATTCAGCTGTTGCTGGGGAAGACCAAACTGAGGGGCCCCTGCTTACCAGGCTTGGGCCAGCGCACTGTGACCTCTTTCTGCTTCGTGAAGAAGCGTATCGAGTCCTCGCCGCGCATCTGTAGGTCGGCGAAGGCGGAGGCCTTCGTGCCGCCAAACGATAGGTAACCTGCGGGTACAGGGATCGGTACATTGATTCCGATCATCGGGACGTCTACCTCGAGTTCAAAGCGTCGGGCTGCGCCGCCGTTCGCGGTGAAGATCGCTGTCCCGTTACCGTACTTGTGGCTGTTGATCATGGCTATCGCCTCGTCGTAAGTGGCGCATCGCACGATTCCAAGCACTGGCCCGAAGATCTCCTCCTGGTAGATTGTCATCTCTGGAGTAACATAGTCGAACAGCGTGGCGCCTAGGAAGAATCCGCCAGGATTCGTGGTGTGGTGGAACGAGCGGCCATCGACAACAAGCTTTGCCCCCTCGGCGACTCCCTTGTCGATCCATTTGATTATCGACTCGCGGTGCTCCGCTGAGTAAATCGGACCCATATCAATGTCGGGCTCGGTTCCAGGGCCGATCTTTAGTTTGTTGATACGCTCCTCCATTAGCGGCCTCAGCCGGTCGCCGGAATCGCCAACAGCTATTACGAGTGCCTGAGCCATACAGCGCTCTCCCGCTGAACCATACCCAGAGGCGATTGCGGAGTCCGCTGCAAGTTCCATGTCTGCGTCTGGGAGGACGATCATCGCGTTTTTCGCGCTAGTGTAGCATCCGACACGCTTTCCGGCTTTGATGCCGTGTTCATGGACAATTCGACCCACTGCTGTGGAACCGACGAACTGTATTGCGTCGACGCCGGGGTGTTCGATGATCGCATCCACAGCCTCACGTCCGCCGTAAACGACGTTGAAGACGCCATCGGGTAGCCCAGCTTCTTTCCAAAGCTCTGCCTGGAGCTGTGTTGCACCTGGCGTATGTGAGGAGGGCTTCCAGATGAATGTGTTGCCGCACATGAGGGCGATGGGGTAGATCCACATGGGTACCATCGCTGGGAAGTTAAATGGCGTGATACCGACGGCTACGCCGAGGGGCTGACGCAGAGTGTGAGCGTCCACATTCGTTGATATGTTCGGCGTATTCATTCCGGTGAGGTGAACGGGCAACCCGCAGGCAAATTCCACTGTTTCCAGGCCGCGAGTTACCTCGGCGAACGCGTCGGGGTATGTCTTACCATGATCACGCGTGATGAGCCGCGCCATCTCATCCCTGTGTTTCCAGCAGAGTTCTCTATAGGCGAAGAAGATCGCACTACGAGCGATGAGCGGGGTGTCTCGCCAGAGGGGAAAAGCCTTACGTGCGGCGGCGACGGCGGCCTCGATCTCGAGTGCGCTTCCCCTTGGAACCCGCGCGATGACTTCCCCGGTAGCCGGGTTGAAGACTGGCCCGGTATTCTCTGGTGGAACCTCGACTGCGCATCCATTGATCCAGTGACTGATAACAGACACCATACTACGCATCATCCTTCTCTATAATACCTGGCTCCTCACCAATTAAGATGACAGCCCTGTCGAGCTACGTTGCTCATACTGTTGAGCGCGTGCGCTAGGGAGTGATGTTGGTAACTGGGAGCTGCTGCGGAGCAGGGAGTCACAAGAGCAGCAGCCCCAGGCGACGGCTCAACTCTGGCAGCGGCTGCTGCAGATGATGACGCTACTGCTTACTGCTGCTGCCTGCTGCTCGCTGGTGTTTGCTGGTGCTTGCTGGTGCTTGCTGCTCGATGTGGTTTGCTTGTACAGTATAGCTCTGACCAGCGCATGCAGCGGCAGCAGTAACAGCAGCGGTAAGCAGCAGCAGTAAGCAGTAGCAGGCAGCAGCAGGCAGCAGAGAGCACCTGCGGAAGAGCAGCGAACAGAGCAGCAAACAGAGCTGCAGACACAGCGAACGAGCAGCGGAGCAGCAGCGGACACCTGCAGCCGCAAGGCTAAACGTATTACAGCAGAGCGTCTCCCCACCGGTGGTCTAAGCCACGACCGAGGTAGAGGTCATTGGTCCCCCAGAGAGGATGGGGTCTGGGGGATTCACGCCTGAGAAGAAGCCAAGTGTAATACAAGCGAGGAGAGTCGTGAAGGAGTGTAATACAGGCGAGGAAAGGTGTGAAGGAGACCCTCTTAGGCGCGCGTGTATTGGGAAACTGGGAGAAGAATATTGCTGAAGGCATACTGCTGCTCAGAGCCATACTGTACAAGCAAACCACACCGAGCAGGGGACACCTGCGGAGGAGCAGCAAACAGAGCAACAAGCACCAGCAAACGAGCAGCAGACACCAGCAGGACATGACGGTGATTGTGCGTTACGTTAAAATCAAGGAACTGCTACGAAGCAAGGATGTGACGGTGAATGACAGTTGTGCCAATGATGTCCATAGTGATGCCGTTGATGTTAACGATTTCAATGAGTCCATAGATGAAGACGTAGCATGATGTATTCATGTGCAGGCTAATCTATAGAGATGTCAACCCCAAGACACAAGCGTGCGCATCTGGTTTATCGTTTTATCACACATATTGTGAAAGGGTACAATTATTTGATAACTTGTATGCTCTCTCGCGTACGGTACCTATGAAGACTTGGCGACCTCTTCCTTTAGCTTCCACTTTGTGTATTCTACAAGGCCAATTATGTTAGGGATCGCCGTCGTACGCCTATTACCATCCTCGTCGAGGGAGAGGCGGAGAATAGGGTCCTGCTCCTTAAGCAACTCCCAGATACCGTTGAGGTCGAGTCCCTCCTTCACACCTCTCCCAACGACCTCTCCCCACGTCTGGAGCTCCCCCCTATAGAAGACGAGTTTCTTAACAGCGTCGTAAGAGTAGCCGAAGTGGCTGTAGCAGATTATTTCAGGGCGGAGAGCAATGAGTTTATCTAAAGTCTCTAATGCCCTCTCAAGGTTAAAGGGGGGAGGAGTGATAGGAAAGATGCTCCCACTCCTCCTGCTAAAACTGCCACCGCAGTCCCCGAGGATGATGATCCGATAGTCCGGCTCCCAGAAGCTCTGCCCATGGCTCGCATGCCCTGGAGTCCATATCACCTTTAGTGTCGCCCCCTGCAGATCGAGAACCTCACCATCCTGCGACTCCTGAATCTTCATAGGGTTGAGTCCGCGAACCTCCCCATACCGCTCATAGGCGGGACCGAAGAACTGCTTAGCTGACGCTGCGAGGCGACTCGGATCAACGAGGTGCTCCACCGCCTTCGGGTGAGCATAAACGTCCGCTTCAGGATGAGCCTCGATCACCTTCCAAGCGCCGCCCCCGTGGTCGAGGTGTATATGCGTCAACCCCACATAGCGGAGCTGCCTTATACCCAGCTCCCTCAGCCCCTCAAGGGCACCAGAAACTTGGCTCGTAGGCCCCGGATCAATGAGCATGGGCTCCCCTCCCTTCACGACGTATGTCCCCAGGACCCCTTGAGAACCCCAATAGGGGGAATCAATAAGGTATACGGGCCCGAGAATCTGCTGGGTGAGCATACTTCTCCCATGACTCATCGCGTTTTTAATCCCTTCGAGTGGATGACCAGGCGAATGAGTTGACGACTGCAGTGAGAACGATCATAGCGCCTATTATTATAATAAAACCGGGCAGCAGGGTGGACCCACTTATGATGCTTTGCCCGTAAAACTGAATCATATAGGCTATTGCGAAGCTGCCCATCGCTCCAACGATGTTTCCGATCCCTCTCGTCACGCGCCCCGCCACCATCCTGAGCGCACCCTCGAGGATTCCCCAGGTGCCCATTATCATGAAGAAGAGGAATATCGGTCCAGTCAGGATCATGGGCAGCATAGTCGGGCCGTTAACCCAGTCACGGAACCACGCCGTTATCTCATCCCAGACCCAGGGATACTGGAGGTACACCCAGGCGATCGCTACGAGGAAAACACCGAACCCGACGCCATCCAGGTAATCTGGGCCGCGATCGAGCCTCTCCAAGCGCTCGATATGTCTCATATGTCTCTCAGTCCTGTGCGCCCACCTACCCTCGAATGGGGAGACGGGTTCACTCATCTTGTGCCCGCACCTATCGCAGAAAGCAGCGTCGTCGGGTAGCTCCTTACCACACTGGGGGCAGTAGATCATGCCAATCACTGAGAAGCGAGGGTTTAGGGATGGATATAAGGATAGGGAAGGAAGGGCTAACCCATTTTAACCCAAGACGACTACTAACCCCTGAATCGAGATGCATATAGCTGTCACAGGGGGAGCGGGCTACATCGGCTCCACACTGATTAAGAACCTAATCACCGAGGGACACAGCGTCGCTTCATTGGACAATCAAGCTAAAGGAGATTATAGTTATCTCCGTCGCCTGAACGCTAAGAATCTTACGTTGATCGAGGGAGACATAAGAAACATCGAGGATCTCGATGATCTCTTCTCTGGAGCGGACGCTGTGGTCCACATGGCTGCCCTCTCTGATCTCGATGTCTGCAACGATAACCCCGAGGAGGCAGTCTCTGTAAACGTCTATGGCACCCACCGTGTACTTGGAGCCGCAGAGAAAACTGGGGTTCGTAGGATCGTCTTCTGCAGCAGTGCAGCTATCTATGGTATTCCTTCTAGCCTACCAGTCACAGAAAGGCACGCTCAACGTCCCCTTAATCTCTACGGAGTAACGAAACTCGCTGGAGAGAAACTTGTCGAAGCTCATCATCAAAACTCTGGAGCCGAGACAATTAACCTGAGATTCGGGAACGTCTACGGCGTCGGACTCTACACTAGCTGGACAGGAGTCATCCCGAAGTTCGTTGCACTCGGCCTAGAAGATAGACCACTCACAGTATACGGGGACGGCAAGAGCACACGTGACTTCGTCCACGTCGAGGATGTATGCAGAGCTATTGCACTCAGCGTAACTACGGAAGGCATACTTAATGAAGCCTTCAACATCGGCTGCGAGACCACAACAGTGAACATGATAGCGAGCCTGGTCGCCGAAGAGATCGAGAAGGCCACCGAGAAGCGCCCAGAGATAAAGCATCTACCCTCGCGAGTTGGGGAAACCAAGGAGTTCAGCTACGACACGTCAAAAATAGAGAAAACCCTCGGATTCAGGCCAAAATGGAGACTCAGAGAGGGAGTCAGACAGTTAACCGAGTATCGACTGTGGAATCAGAAACCGTGACCTTGGTTGTTCTACTCGAGAACAACCATCGTGAGCGTCGACCTTACGTGGTTGAGGCGTCTAATCTTACTCGTTATGACGTCCTTAATCTCCTGCATAGTGGGAGCCTCGAGTCGTACTACGAAATCATATACCCCATATACACCGTAAACTTCCTTGACCTCAGGTATCTCCTTCAGAGCCTTACTGACGTCGGTCCCCTCGCCAAGATCAGTGTTAATTAGAACAAAAGCTACGCTCATGAATGCACCTCATTGATATTTCCATAAGAACCGATTTAACATTTTCTAGGCGCAAACTCACTGCGAACTTATCGTATATGTAGTCAAGTAATGATTAATCTCAACTCCTGTTCGTTTAGTGTCGAGATTAAATTCGACACAATTCTTAATCGCTCCGCTAACGAAGGTCAGCTAAGGGAGCGGTTTGGGTCTAAACAGGGGTGTCTCGATAGTCGGTGCGGGCATGACAAGGTTCCACAACAAGTTACACGCTGACAAGACAGGGAGGGAGATATTTGTCGAAGCTGCACTCGACGCTGCGGAATCCGTCGACCACGGTTTCAGGTTCAGGGATGCAGAGGCACTCTTCATCGGCAACTTCACAAGCGACGTATTTGAGGGTCAGGGACACACGGCCGCAGTCATGGCGGATTGGCTCGGTATCAACCCCACCCCTGCTTACAGGATTGAGGATGCCTGCGCGAGTTCAGGTGCTGCACTCAACCTCGGCGTAATGACAATAGCATCAGGAATGGCTGATGTGGTGATCGTCGGCGGCGTAGAGAAAATGAGCGGACTCACCACTGACCAGGTCACAGACGCGCTAGCCCTTGCCGCTGACACATCCTTCGAAACCTCGGTTGGCTTCACATTTCCCTCAATATACGCCGCCATGGCCTCGGCCTACTTCAAAAAATACAACACAACGTGGGATCAACTGGCTGCGGTCACAATAAAGAACCATCGAAACTGTGTTCTAAACCCCAAGGCTCAGTTCCAGTCGGATATCATTGCAACCGGGCAGAAGATGGGTGAGAAAAGTGGCAGGGTATTCAAGGACGAGATGGACTTCTTACGGTCTGATCTCAACCCAGTCATCTCCTCCCCACTAAAGCTCTTCGACTGCTGCCCCGTCTCGGATGGCGCTGCCACAATAATCCTAGCAGCGAACGAAGTAGCTCGTAAATACACCGATTCCCCCGTCAATATAATCGGAATGGGGCAGGCCAGCGACACGATCGCCTTGCATAGTAGACCCGATTTTACGACGCTCAGGGCTGCAGTCAAGGCATCAGAATACGCCTATAAAATGGCGGAGGTCACACCGAAGTCCATCCAGGTAGCTGATGTACACGACTGCTTCACAATCGCGGAGTTAGTCGCCCTGGAGGACCTCGGCTTCTTCCCCAAGGGACAGGGGGGGAAGGCAACTGAGGAGGGAAGAACCGCACTAAACGGCGAGCTTCCAATAAACCCCGACGGCGGTCTCAAGGCGAAGGGACACCCCGTTGGCGCAACCGGCGCCGCTATGGCCTATGAGATGTTTAAGCAGCTCCGAGGGCAGGCCAACAAACATCAAGTCAAGGGAGCAGAAGTGGGTCTTATCCATAACGTCGGGGCAGCGGGTGCAAGCGTCGCCGTCCAGATCTACAGAAGGGGATAAAATGAGTGAATTCACGACAAAGACATTCAACGGATTCGTAGCTCAGGGCAAGCTTATGGGGAACAGATGCAAGAGCTGCGGAGAGCTCCACATACCACCTCGACAGATCTGCCCTAGCTGCGGCTCACGTCAACTAGAATGGTACGAGTTCAAGGGGGAGGGAACCCTCGGGGCGGTGACTTTGAACAGAACCCCATCCACCGCCTTCAAAGGACTGTGCTCATACACTGTGGGGATAGTGAAGCTAGACGAGGGACCATCGATCTCCGGCCTCATGGTGGCTGAAGAGCCAAAGAAACTCACTGTTGGGTCAAGAGCCATCTTCACGGTTTTGAAGAACGGAGAGAAGTCGATCCTCGCCTTCAAGACTCTCTAGACCTACCCGCCTGAGAAAGCGGGTTTTCGCTTCTCTTTGAAGGCGGACACTCCCTCACGGAAATCATTTGTCTCAAAGAGCTTGGAGAATTCATTGGACTCCTCCTCCAAGTTACCTTCATCGACGTTAGGGTTTGTAAGTCTCTTTACCGCGCCGATGACGCTTGGTGAGGCCAGCACTAGCTTTGCCACGAACTCGTCAACCTTCACATTGAACTCGGCTGCCGGGAAGACCTTGTCGACGAGGCCCATGTGCCTCGCCTCCTCGGCACTCACGGTTTCCCCAGTCGTGATGAGAAGCTTTGCATTCTGTTTTCCGATGAGCTCAGCGAGGATCTTTGTTCCACCCCAGCCGGGAATGACGCCGAGGTTCGCTTCGGGTTGTCCGAGCTTAGCCTTATCGCTGGCAACTCTGAAGTCACACCAGGATGCGAGTTCGCAGCCTCCACCTAAGGCGAAGCCATTTATTGCTGCAACGATGGGCTTCTCAGCTGTTTTAATCTTCTTCATCGCTATCTTCCCGGTCCCGCTGTAGTCTTTCGCCTGAGCAGGCGTGAGTTTACTAAACTCGTCTATGTCCGCGCCGGCTGAGAACGCGCGATCCCCCGACCCGGTGATTACCACGCACCGGATCGATTTATCCGAGTTGGCCTTCTCGATGGCGTCAGCTATGGTCTTCAGCATCTCAGAGCTTATGGAGTTGAGCTTCGATGGGCGGTTTATCGTGATCTTCAGGATGTTGTTCTGGGTTTCCATGATGACTGGTTTCTCCTCGATGCCAACACCTGCCTGGAGGCGTGCCTTCATCTCGAAGGGCCCCATGGGGAGGTTAGCACCCAGTTTAACGGCTAAGTCGACAGAGACTGGATCAGCGATCCCCTCGGTGACGAGCCTCTCAGCCTCTGCAATGAATGGTTTCAAGAGGATGGAGGGGTCGAATCCCACCGCCTGCTCCTCTTTCACCTCCGGTTTACCATAGACGTAGAAGCCCTCCCCCGTCTTCCTGCCGAGTTTCTTCTCCTCGAAGAGGCGGCGTATCGGCTCCGCTGCCTTGTATGCAGCACCAAGATTTTCCTCGAAGACTCTGAGAATATTATAGGTGATGTCGAGACCAATCAGGTCAGCGAGCATGAATGGGCCCATAGGCATCCCCGCCTTGTACTGCATAGCTGCGTCAACCTGCTCTTTGTTATAGCCCTGGTCTAGGAGCTTCGCAGCCTCGTTAAGGTAGGTGATTAGGACGCGATTGACTATGAAGCCGGGGGCGTCTCTGCGTACGACTACTGCGGTTTTTCCGAGCCTTTCAGCAAGGTCCTTAACCGACGCGATCGTCTCTGGCCTCGTTTTTTCTCCGGGTATTATCTCAACTAGCTTGAGGATCGTCGGCGGGTTGAAGAAGTGCATACCGATGAACCTGCCCGGGTCCGATACAACAGTAGCCATCTCGGTTATGCTGAGGCTGCTAGTGTTGGTCGCCAAGATGGCGTCGGGGCGGGCGTTTTGGGAAACTTCTCCCCAGAGACTATGCTTGACCTCCATCCTCTCCGGTACAGCCTCGATGACTACATCTGCTTCCTTAACGGCGTCCGACAGACTCAGAGTCATACTTATTCTTCCCAAGATAACAGGGATATCCTCGGGTTTGAGTCGCCCCCTCTCAACCAGTCGTGTGAGGTTCTTCTCAATACCTGCTCTCGCCCCGTCTAGGAAGTTTTGCTCCACATCCCTTAGGATGACACTGATCCCGGCCTGAGCTGCGATCTGGGCGATGCCATGCCCCATAACGCCCGCGCCCAATACTGCGATCCTCCTAACCCCTTCAGGCTTCATGAATAGTCAACCAGATTACGAACTGATAGCCTTAAAGCGTTTTCCGGAAACACGATGAGGATTATCTGAAGAAACGTAACCTTGAACCAAGTAATAATCCTACCAAGAACAAGACGACAAAACCAGTCAGACTTTGTACTAGAAAGTCGTGCCTATTGCTCTGTGCCTGAGCCTCAAGCTGCGTGATGTTTTCCTGCTGTAACTGATTCAAGGTCAAAACCGTTTCAAAGTCCTTCTGCAGCACTGTGTATTGGCCGTTAAGCGTGCTGTAATCCTGCTTCAGCTTAACATAGCTATCCGCCGCCTTCCCCGTCGAGTTCAGGTTGGCGTAGAGAAGCGCTATGAGTTTCTCTTGATCTAACTGGTAATAATTGGTGATGAGTTGAAGGGCGCTTACATAATCACCCTTCGTAAGAGTGGAGTTGATGTTGTTCACGATGTTGTTGAAGTAATCCTTACCGATTGCGATTTGGCCGCTGTTTATATTCTTCAGCGCACCAATCTCGCCTGCTATGTCGAGAAATTTTCCTTTGAGGTACTCCTTCTTAACGAAGTCGATAATATAATACTCGTTTTTTTGTGTCTTGATCTTATTACCTACCTGAAGTTGATGGGTTCCATTTGCGTCAGAGTATGTTTGGGTGAAGAGGTTGACTCTAAAATAGAGGACCATATCCTCATCAGGTCTTACCCCAAATACCTCGTATCCCTTAGTTAGGTTGTAGGTGAAGCTCGTGCTCAATGTCCCGTTCACCGGAGGTATTTTAAAGGAATAGTAGTTGTCGATTTGAGTGTTATTCAGAGATGTGATGTAGCTGACGGACTGCCCGTTATAGAATAGTCTTCCCTGCTTACGTAGCTCAAACGATGTTTCGAGCGTGAAGTTTCCGGAGTACTTTACACTAGGGATTGACGCGTTTACGATTTCTCCCTCGCGGACATCGACGCCGAGGTTTTGAATCATAACCTGGAACCGACACTTGTCCCCGGAGGTAAGTTGGTTGAGGTATGGTGCAGGAGTGGTGATGATTGAAATCTTCGCTAAGCTTACTGGCGTGTCGCAGAGCGCCAACGCTGGTGTCGTTGATAGAATAAGCAGGATTAGGGCGAGGATGACCAATCTTTTTTCGGGCATACCAATATTCAACTGCAAGTGACTCTCTTAAAGGCTTGGAGTGGAACCCCCACCCCACAAGTCAGGCAGCTTCTTGATTCATAGAGCCGCCAGCTCGGCAGTCTCCGCTCAGAACGTTGATAAATGGGTAAAACGAATTGAGGGTTCGCTGATTCAGGGTGACAAGGATAGCAGTCCTGGTAAAGGACATCCCAGATCTCAACGAGGTGAAAGTAGACGTCACAACCCGCCGGCCAATGGTGGAGGGGGCTAAGAGAAGGCTTAATGACCTAGACAAGAGGGCATTAGAAGCCGCCTTAAGGATTAAGGAGTCTGGAGGGGTAGAGGTAATCACCATCTCACTAGGTGACAATAGAACAAAATCAAGCATCCTAGAGGCATTGGCGATGGGCGCTGACGCCGCCTATCTCGTCTCAGACCCGTCGTTGAAGGGCCTAGATGCGAACAAGACGAGCCAAATATTGAAAGCGGCTCTGAGGAAGGCAGGCGACTTTGATATCATCATCGCCGGAGAATTGTCGCTAGATGGGATGGGTGCCCAGGTAGGTCCTCGCGTGGCGGAGTTACTGGGTCTCCCTCAAATCACATACGCCAAAGAATTGAAGTTCGAGGCGGGCAAGTTCAAGGCGACTCGAAATCTGGAGGACGTCGACGAGGTCATCGAAGCCGAGCCTCCCTTCCTCGTTACGGTGGTGAGGGAAATCAATGAGCCCCGCATTCCCAGTCTAATGAATATAATGAAGGCGAAGAAGAAGCCCTTCACAGAATGGAACGCTGAAGCTCTAGGACTTAAAGCAGATGACCTCAAAGCTTCATCCACGGTCGAGGTCGTCGATCTTCAGGTCCCTGAGGTGAAGAGGAAGCACATAGTCATCAAAGCGGAGAAGGTCGATGAGGCGGTCTCGAAGCTTGTCTCGATACTCACTGAGATCGGTGTACTGGAGTGAGAAACATGAAGACACTCATCTACTCAGAGAACGTGGAGCTCTCACTCCAGCTCCTCGGAAAGGCTCTGCAGCTGTCGGGTGCTGATGTCTCAGCGCTTACATTTAGTGCCTCACAAGCCAAAGAACTGGTAGAATATGGGGTAACCGTCTATAACGTGAAGGATAGTACGACTGACACGATCAAAGCCGCTCTCCTTCAGATCATCTCATCCGAGACACCGGACCTAGTCCTTGTCGGCTCGACTAGGAGAGGTAGAGAGATTGCCTCAAGGGTCGCAGCTATCTTAAACGCGGGATACTCGGCGGACTGTTACGACATTCAACCGACCAACGGGGGTTTCACAACAAAGAGGTTGACCTACGGGGGATCAGTCATCGCTATGGGCATAATCAAGGGTAAGCCAGCGATCGTCAGTGCCCCCCCAAGAAGTTTCCAGAAACCAGAGACACAGGGGCAGCGGGGCAGGATAGTTGAGCTAGACCTCCCCACTTCATCAAGCAAGATCAAGGTCGTCGAAACGAGACTCAAGAGAGTCGGGGACGCGGGGCTTGAGAATGCAAAGGTGATAGTGTCAGCGGGGAGGGGCTTCAAGAAAAGAGAGGATCTTAGGCTCCTCGAGGAACTCGCCGTCGAGCTCAGCGCAAAGATGGGATGCAGCAGACCCATCTCCGCCGACCTAGGCTGGATGGATCAGTGGGTCGGTATAAGTGGGAAGAAGGTGGCGCCGCGACTCTATGTGGCCTGTGGCATCTCGGGGACAATCCAGCACGCTGCGGGGATAAGGGATAGCCAGACGATCGTCAGCATAAACAGTGATGAATCTGCTGGTATCCATGAGCTAAGCGACTACAGCCTCATCGGTGATATCTACACAGTCCTCCCAGCACTGACTAAGGCTCTAAGGGAGAGAGCCAAGTAGCTACGCTTTTCTCTACTCTCGCTGCTTACTCAATCATGCCACTCAACAAAGCCATTATGACCCAGATCCGTGAAGCCGCCCGATTAATAATCGACTCCAAGTATGTGACCGCCCTCACAGGAGCAGGGGTCTCAGTAGAGAGCGGAATTCGCCCCTTCCGCGGCCCCGGCGGCATCTGGACAGAGCGGGGGGAACCGCCAATGGATGGGTATAAGAGATTCGAGGAAGACCCAAAGCAGTACTGGGAAGAGACACTAAACCCAGATAGGAGGAGTGGCTTCGGGGACAGCATAACGGCGGCTAGGCCAAATTCGGGCCACCTAGCTTTTGCCGAATTGGAGACCATGGGAATTCTTAAGTCACTAATCACTCAGAACATCGACAACCTACACACAAAGGCGGGAAGCAGAAAGGTCCTAGAGATCCATGGAAATAGGCTGAAACTCAGATGCGTAAGCTGTGGCAAGAGATTTCCAAGGGAGGGATTCAAGATCACAACGTTACCCCCTCACTGCCCGGAATGCGATGGCATCGTGAAGGATGATGTAGTCATGTTTGGTGAACCCATCCCGAGAGACGTCTTAGATGCATGCCAAACTGAGGCCACAAAGAGCGACTGCATGATCGTTGCTGGGACCTCAGCGATCGTCTACCCCGCTGCAGGCCTACCACTCATAGTCAGAAATAGAGGTGGCGTCATAATCGAAGTAAACCCACTGGAAAGCGAACTGAGTAAGCTAAGCGACATTGTAGTCAGGGCTCAATCGGGGGAGTCCCTACCAGCCTTGGTAGAAGCTGTGAGGAAGCTATTCTAGTTTCTTACGAGTCCAGTCCGCTACCTCCTTCCCGGTCGCGAACCAGACATCTCCCTTCTCCTCCATATCAATGAGAAGCTTCTCGAGCATGTCGAGGCGGCTTATCCTACCCGTAGCCTGGGGGTGACATGTGAGGCCGAAGTAGCGACCTAAGCGGTAGATGCCCTCGAACTCGGGTCTCCACTCCCTGTACGCTTCCTCGGGACTACGCCTATATGTGTCATATTGGGGCCAATCATCCAGCATCCACTCGACCGGAAGCTCCACGAGACCCGTCTTCTTCCCACGCCACTCGAGCATGTATGGCATGTCATTGTCCATGAAGACAATAATAATAAATATCGTTGTCCTAATTTCATTAAACGTTAAACACGGTTTTTGTGTCTTTTTGTCCTATATTGGGTAATTAGAAATGCAATTTATGACAGTTGTGTGAATTAGTTTGCCTTATCTATGAAACATCTTTGACGTACTTATGAACTTTTACGCCTTAAAGTTTATTAATGCTCCATAAACTATAATGTCTTAAAATTTATGGGGCCACATAAACCATAGTGCCTTAAAGTTAATACCATGGTATTTTAAAATACCAATGGACTGTAGATACTGACATAGGTCTGTATTCGTGTCCGAATCTCCGTCGCTTTCTGTGCGCCTGTATCCGTTAGTTTCCATCGTATAACCCCATTTTTATCGTAAACCCACCTATGCCCAACTCCATTAACCAGCCCCAGTTTCTCAAGTTTCCCCAGACTATTCCTGAAGCTAACTTGCATTGAGTTATTCCACGAAATTGGAACTATGTACCCCTTGGCTCTCCAATCAGATGCCCACTGCTCATTAGTCTCAGTTATGTCGATGAGTGTCCGAATTGTTGACCCATATTTGTCTGTGTCGTTTCTTAAAAGTAATCCCAATAGAATTTTCTCTTGGCGCACACTTACCCTTGTCATTTTTTATCCCACCTTTTTTGGAGTGGTTGCCCCATGTCTATGCGCCTGTTTATATTCCTCAATTGCTTGGTCTATCAATTCTTGGACTACTCTATCTGTTATCGTGTCCATGTCCTCAATATCTCCAAACTTTACAATAGCATGTCTAATCAACATACTTGGTGGTATCTTTGGCGTTTCTTTTTGCGATATGTCAAATAGAGTCTCAAGAGAACCATGTTTTTTGTTTGTTACCATTTTTTATGCTTTGTGGATTATCGGTAAAACTTATAGATCAAACAGGGCACATTTCTAACCAATGGACTGGAAAGAGACCGATCAAAGGCTCATCCGGCGAGGAGAACTCATCCTGGACACAGAATCACTGAAAAAACACGGAAAAGAACTCAAAAAGATGAACGAAGGCAGACCAGGACCCAAATTCAAGCTCGCCAACAGCTACGTAGAGCTCCTAGCAGCGGTAAGATACCTCTACCAGATGCCCTACCGCCAACTCGAAGGCTTCACCAGAACCCTCCACAGACTCGTACCAGACCTACCACAAGGCGACTACTCCGGCCTCATGATACGCATCCTAAGCCTACCCGTCGACCCCTACAGAGGCCTCAAGGAGACAAGCGACCCCGTCTCCATCGCAGTCGACTCCACCGGTATAAAGGCCCAGAAAGCTGGCGGCTGGATAGAGAGGAAGCACGGTAAGAAGAAGCGCTACGTGAAGCTCCACTTCGCCGTAAACACGGAGACACACGAGGTCGTCGCCATGGAGATCTCCACCGACGACGTGCACGACGTGAAGGCCCTCCCCGGGTTGGTGGAGGGAGTCGAGGGAAACGTACGGGTGGCCAGGGTCTACGGGGATTGGGCCTACGACTCGGGGGACGTGTACGAGTTTTTGGGGAATCGAGGGATTTAGCCCGTCGTCAAGCCCCGGAGGAACGCCAGGCTGGATACGGGGCCTCCAGCTCGGAGGGGGGCTGTGTCTCAGATCAGGGAGCTGGGGTACGAGGCTTGGGCCCGGATCACCGGCTATGGGAGGCGGTGGGCTGTGGAGACCTCTTACTCGACGTTTAAGCGGTTGTTTGGGGAGCTTAGCCTCGCCAGGAGCTTTGAGAGCATCGTCCGGGAGCTGGGGGTAAGGTGGCTCTCTATAATATGCTGGTGAACATGTGAGGGATTGGCTGGTGGGGTGGGTTTGAGTAAAATAAAGCATTAACCGCTACAAGTTAATCCACAGAGCAATATATTTTATAGATTTTGTAAATCCTTAGGCGCACGCGTGATTAGTCCTTCCAACACCTTGCGATATCCTCACAGCGACAGAACCACACACCTGATTGTTTCATCATGTGTTGGATGAGCTTTTCCACCATCATGATCCGATGAGCCCTACCACTGACATAGGGGTGCAAGGTTATCGTAAAGACTCCATTGGGTACATTATCGTACATATAGTCAAATTCTTGGCTCCAGATCTCAAAGACTTGAGAGGGCGTGTGAAGTCCGGGGTTTAGACTAGGGGTACGCTGAAACTCGAAGTGGGGCCAGTCATCCATGACCCATGAGATTGGCAGCTCCAGTATATTTGACTCCTTACCAAAGACCCACGGCTCAGCCGGAGAGCCATGATCTCCTATCCTACATTTGTAAACGTGGAAGTCATCACCCATCTGGGTACTATCATAAAGATATCCGTGATCTTGCAGAAGTTTTATTGTATTGTTGCTGTTGGCGAAACCACCAGAGCGGTTCCCGACAGGGTTCTTCCCTGTTACGCTCTTTATGGATCCCATTGCCCTATCCATCAGATCCAGCTCCTTATCGTAGCTGAGATCAGGCGCATTCTCGTGGCACCACATATGATGGCCGATTTCATGACCCTTGCTAAAGATCTTCTTAGTAAGCTCCGGGTAGGTTTCTATAGTCCACCCAGGAACGAAGAATGTTGTTTTGAAGTTGTACTTATCACAGAGGTCGAGGGCTCTAGGCACGCCAACACGAGCTCCGAACTCACCCCTTGATATGAAGGTAGGAGTTGTCTCGCCTCTGAGTACGAATGCTGACATGGCGTCGAAGTCCCAACTCACGACAACGGCGCACTTCTTACCCTTCGGTAGAATGATGGGCATATTTAATCCTCCAATATATCATGTACGACTCCTAGTTTAGGCGTTTTTCGCTTTTAAAACCACGTACGCGTATGAAGGGTCTCAACTTCTCAGGCGCAGATGCGTTGGTTCACTGATAAAGCATTAGAATAACTCGCGGGGGGAGGGAGCGCGTGCACGCTGAGAGTATCTTGCTGGCGAGTTAGCTAGAATCAAGGCGGAGAGGAACCCCTCGTGGAAGGGATCTAGGTCCTACATCAAGCCAGAGAAG
>JBEKDF010000036.1:0-31142 GCA_050014495.1 Bathyarchaeia archaeon | reverse complement strand
TACCTACCCGACGACGTGGTTAACGCCGTGAAGGTTGAGATAGGCGACGAGGTGGAGATCTACGTTGAGGGGAACCGCATAATAATTGAGCCGGTATCCCCAGAATGAATGATGCCTGAAACGCGCTACATAGAGCGCGCGCCGGGGAATTAATACGTAAATCCCTGGAGGCAGAGATAGAACGCAGGGAGATCGAGGAAATAAACACAGAGCTGAAGCGCCTCAAGCCCGTCCTCGACAAAATAAGCACAGACGAAGTTGTAGAGATGATCAGAGAGGACCGTGAGAGAAGGTCAACTACCCACCACTAAAGTGGTGGGCTTGCAGTTCAAACTCTAGCACCCGCTGCGCGCGCGCATGTTAAGCGTGCTATTAAACTCACAAACAGCTAACTGCTTTAATTTCATCTTCGCGCGCTTATATACCGTCTAATGGGTGAGATTAGTTGACAGTTATGAAAATATACCTAAGTTTTGACATGGAGGGATGCACGGGAACTGCCATTAGAGGACAAATGGGGCAGGATGCCTCTGTTCCAGAGGCTTTTCAACGCGCTAAGAGGTTAGCCACCGACGATGTGTTAGCGGCGATCGAGGGCGTTTTGGAGGTTGATCCAAATGCCGAGATTCTGTTTAACGACGGACACTCAACGAATATGAATGTCTTCTTCGAAGAATTTCCCGGAAATGTCTCAGTGGTTCTGAACTCAAGGGAATTATATGACGAGGTTTTCGGCCTCGATGATAGTTTCGACGCCCTGATATGTATAGGTGCTCATGGTCACCCCCTCTTATCCAACGCTGTACTGTGCCATAACTGGAACGTGAGAGAAGTAAGATTTAATGGAAAATCTCTTACCGAGGCTTGTATGAATGCGAGTCTAGCTGGCTATTATGGTGTTCCCCTAGTCGCAGTTTCGGGAGATGAGGCAACGGTGAACTATATAAAGGGAAATATCTCCGAAAAGATATCCGGAGCCATAGTTAAGAAGGGCTTCGGTCGATATATGGCTATCAGCCTCACCCCTAAAAGGTCAAAGAATCTAATCAGGGAAGCTGTTAAAGATGGTTTGAGGAGGATGAATGAGATCTCTGCACTAACGTATGATAATCCAATTACAGTAGAGATTGATTACCCTGACCAATCTAATGCTCATGCGGTTCACCACTTTTTGGGAGATGAACTGCTATCCGCGACAAAAATTAGATTCGTGGCTGAGAATGCCAGGGATGCGTATTTTGGTTTTTTGACCCGTATAAAGATATCAACACCGAGAACATATTGAGTCGGGCACGCTGAATATCGTTACGTATGTGCACTGTGCGCGCATGCAGTGAAATATTAAGGTCCCAGCAATTCATCAAATGCCCTCTCAGTGCCCCAAACATCAACGATTTCCTCATCCCGTATCTTATCGAAGTGGCGATCATCACTGATCAGCGTCGACCCCGTCTGGAGACAGGTGGCCGCATGAGCGACATCCGATGGATCCGAGGTGCCAATGAATCCCCTGCAGATCTTCAGATACTTCGCCTGCGCGCATACACAACAGAGTGCATATATGGAAAAACACAAACATCACTGCAGAGCAATCCGTTTACATGAAACCAGAGGAAAAGGTGAGGGTTCTCCCTGCACTCCTAATCAGCATCGCTAGCACGAACCCCCCAACAGCCGTGCTCAGCCTGCTACTTGTCGAGATCAGCCTCTCACTCGGAACCCCACTGCCGCTGACGGGCCAGCTGGTGACGACCCTCAACCTATCAGCTCTACTCGGCAGCCTCCTGGTCACGGTGCTGACGAGCAGGCTCAGCTACAGAAGCTTACTGATAGCCGGCCTAGCTGCGATAGCAGCGGGATCGATAGCCTCCGCCTTCTCCACGGGCTTCACGATGCTTCTGGCTTTCACCGCGATCTCGGGTCTGGGTATAGCGTTGGCCATACCGATGACCAACACGCTGGCCGGCGAGTACTATCCCAGGGAGGAGAGGGGGAGGGTGATCAGCCTCCTCGGAACCGCCGCGGGAGTACCATTCCTGGTTGGTGGAGTCGTTGTGAGCTTCCTCGCACAGTATGGTAGCTGGCGATTGGCCTTTCTAGGGTTCGCTGGGGCCCTCTCCCTTCTAGGACTCATATCCACCTTGGTGCTATTACCCAGATCCGACGCGAGGGGCAGCGATGATGGCCTCACATATAGCATGAGGCGGATCGCGGGTAACAGAGGCGCTGTTAGGAGCCTGGTGGGTGGGTTCCTAGCATCCGCAGCCGAGATGGGCCTCAATCTCTACTGCTTCAGCTTCCTGAAGGAGGTTTATGGCACGGGCACAATCGAGACAGGCTTCATCTACACAGGGACAGCCGCCTTCTACATCATTGGGGGCATCGCTACGAGTCGCCTAATACGGGGCCTTGGGCCTAGGAGGACCACGATCATAGGCGTGCTCGGGATCTCCTCAATGACGCTCGCGTACCATTACTTGCCGGGTGCCGCGTTGTCCGTGGCCGCCATCATGGCGGGGAACCTCATGATGGGCTTCAGGTTGAATGGGAACAGCGCCCTCAGTTTGGACCAGTCCTCAGATCAGAGTGGGACTGTGATGAGCCTCAACTTCGCCGCCCTTCAGCTGGGTTACGGCGTTGGCACTGGACTAGGTGGTTTGATGCTAGCTTACGCTGGCTGGGGATTGGTGGGTATTGTCCTTCCGGTCATAGGCCTGTGCAGCTTATTGGCGATCAGGCCCATTAAGGAAGACCGTATTCGCCTGCCCAAATCCGTTGAGGGGAATTAATACCATTTTTAACCATTTTCGGGACAGGCCAGCGCGCATTTCGGCGATTATAGCATTGAAGGCATCTTGCGCGTACGGTGTGTAGCCCTCGTATCCACAAAACTCATGTAGCATCCTATTATGTGTCTCGCAGCAGAACGCCCAGTCAGGGTACCACGTTGTCACAGTGTAGAGATTGTGTATGAGAGCTTAATCATTGATTTGGGGGGCCAGGAAAAAGGGAGGCAGTGCAGACGTTGCAGTGCGCGCATGTATTTCGACGCCTTTATATCGATAGGATAACTGTTTTACGGTTAGAGGATCGATGGAGTCGGTAACCGTTTCCAGCAAGTATCAAGTCATCATCCCCGAGAGGGTTAGAAGAGAGGCGGGGATAAAGCCAGGTGACAGGATGGCCGTCATCGTGAAGCACAACATAATTCATTACGTTCCAATCAAGCCCCTGGGAGCCACGAAGGGCATGGTGCCGGGCCTCGATACGAGTGACCTCAGAGACGAGTATGATAGAAGTTGATCTCAGTCGACTCCTACGGGTGGATCGAACGAATCACCAAGGGTCCCAAGGCCGACCTCTACAATGCGGTCATCGATAAGGTTGCCCCCAATGAGATAGTCACCTCAGCGATGGTGCTCTACGAGGTCTACAAGAAGATCAAGCAGGCTGTGAACGAGCAGAGCGCCTTGGAGACAGTGGCCGCCATCGGTCAGACCCTTGTGGTGCCCGTCGACCAGTCCCTCTCTCTCGAGGCCGCTGACTACAGTCTAATATTTGGACTGCATATGACTGACGCTGTGGTCTATGCGACCGCTAGGCATTATGGTGCGGAGCTCTACACCAGCGACGAGGATCTAAAAGGTGTTAAAGGCGTCGTCTTCATTTAATCGCGCGTGCACTCCATTTAGCGCGCGTGAAGAACAAGAAATGATAAGTTTAAACCTCTAACTACAGACACGAACAAGGGGCGAAACAGCTGAAATACAGCGTAGTCATCGAGCGAGACGAGGACGGCGCACGCGCGTAACTATTATGTTTTTAAACTGGTAACCACGAGCGGTACTGCGAAATAGATTAAACCAAGATGAGGAGGGTTCTATCTCCAGCCCATTATCTCAACTGGTTTCTTCTTTTCTAAAATCCCTCTAACTTTATCGAAATAAAGTAAAACGCTTTGACCTTTTTCGGTCATACAATACAACTTGTTGCTTCTCTGATCATGTTCATCGGCGTCATATTCCTCTATAAGCTCTTGGTTGACTAGTGATTTGAGCATCCGCTGAACAGGTATCCAGGCTAAATTAGCAGCGTACATGATCTTTGTTGGTTGAGTTGTTCCTTTATTGATCTCATCCATTATATCAACATAGATTTCTAGCTTCGATCTTTTATTAGTCATATTTACTTTTCTCCCCAGTCAAGTATTTCTCTATACCCGATATAGATTTGAAAGCGACCTCCACTGATTTACAAGTATAAGCTTCTCCTAAATTAAGTTTTAGATGACGATAACATATTAGATGCTTGCGAATGATGTTGGCTTACGAAAATAAATAATGTTCAATACAGTAATTTTGAGGAAATAAATAAGACAAGTTGTATCATAGTAGTTAATAATTGCTTATTAATTTAAACTCACAGGTACGGGTTAGGATAGTCAGGATTAAATCATTATATTCATTTATATGTTGATACTATTTCTCTAATAATGATGGAGTCCAAATCAATTATAACCGATGAATGAAGGCGACAAGAAAACAATATTCTAATCGATTGCACACGTACGTTTTCCTGATTTCCATGAGTAATATAGAAAGGGATAACTAATGCGTGAGAAGCATAATCTCTCCAATTAACCAAATATCACCAATCCACAAAGACTAATTCAATCCAGACAAACTTGCAACCGGCGATTCCAGAATACCTGGGATTCTCTGCCAAATACCTGTATCGAGGGGCCCGAAGAGGGCCCAAATCATAACGTGAACATTGTGTTACACTGGAATTAATTGAAGTAGAAAAATATGCAAACCAAATCGATTCGCATGAGAGGATGTCAAACCAGTTGATAAAAGGCCTGACCGTACTCAACTTGCTGATCCTGCTCTCTCTACTCATACTCCCTGCCCTACTAATTATAACCGCAAACAACGTCGCCGGAGTCGCGAACTCAATCAAACTCGACAACACAACACAGTCCCTAAACAACGGCAAATTCACGTTATCCTCAGTCCTCACCATAAGAAACTCAGGGCCCTTCAGGACTGAAGCCGACGTCACAGCCTCGGTCAACGGCAACCAGGGAACCCCGATAAGCATCACAGCGCCTCAGCTAACCGTTGAGGCTGGATCGCCGCTGCAGAGAATCCCAGTCTCCGTCGAGATCGACCTAAGCAAGGTCTCGGAGGAAGACGCGAAGCGCCTCGCATCCAACCCGGAGAACTTCACCATCGATGTATCAGCACACGTGGGCATGCAGCCAATCACCTCAATAACAGCAGAGGCCACCGCCCGAGTAACCTGGCTTCCACCCATCCACAACCCTGCTATCGGACAACCAACCATCAAGGGAATGACCCCAACCCAAATCATGATAGAGTTACCCTTCTCATTCGAAAACCAGTCCCCGTTTTTCGCAGTGAACGGCGAGGGCGTGATCTCCGTATTTAACTCCACAGATCACCAGGTTGGCCTAGGAACCCTCAAAATCACCTCCCAACCAATGACCAAATGGAACGACTCCGCACAGATCACCCTATCTCCCCCGACAAACCTCGAAGACCTGCTCCTAAAGGACGCGACACTCAGATACAGGGCAGACATGGAGTTCACACTCACCGGCTTACCCATCGCCACGAAGCTCAGCAAGAGCATCAACCTAAACTGGGGAGCACCCATAAAGAACCTAAAGATCTCGACCACCCAAACACCTGTGAACGCGACATATACGAGAGTAAAAGCCATGCTAAGCTTCCTAAACAACAACAACATCCTAACCATAGACGGATCAATAACCCCAAAACTCGTGAACGGGTCAGGTGATACCTGGGTGGGCAACAAACAGCAACTCCACGTCACACCCGGAGAAACAGCCTCACTCAACTTCGACATCGTCGTCCCAAACAGCCAGTTAATGAGTAGCCCCAAGCTTGTGCTGGGCCTCGAGACCCAGCTTGGGTCCATAGACCTGGAGGTCGGATCCCTTGGTTAAGTTGCTGGACATCGAAATATCTGCTGCAAGGCTCACATTGAGGGCGATAATAGCCATCCTCCTATCTGTATTCAGCCTCGCAGCCCTATACATCCTACCTAGAGCTCTCATAGACTACACGAGCACCGAGATCCCTAACGCCCAGCTACTGGCTCTCATCAATCAGCTGCTCGACCCGAGGATCCCAACACTAGGAATCCTCGCATCCCTCCTCGTACTCGCAACCATGATGCTCAGGAAGACGAAGCTCGAAGGCCCCTTCCTCATCCTCCTAGGAGCCTCCCTAATCACATATTCCTACGTACTCCTCCACGGAGGAACCATAGACATCCAGATTCCCGTCACCCAGATCCAAAGTGCACTAGAAATCAACATTCCGATGAGCATTCAGGCAAACCTCTCCCTAAACATAACGACCCTGATGCTAACCTCAATGTGCCCTCCTCTCCTTATCATAGTCAAGGGTACACTCCTCGCAGTATCCCATCTCCGCAAAGCTTAGATCAACCCCCGAGAAACACGTGCATCCTTAACTATGTGCGCGCGACGCCGGAGGTGTGAGTTGAAATGAGGTATACCTTTCCATTGTTGATGGGTAGCCTACTGTTAACCACCTTGTAAGACTACGGCCTCAACTGGCTCATCTCAACTATCTGGACTGGTGTTTTAACACAGAACGTTTGGCTGGTACTCGAGGGAGGCGCGCGCGCAAAAACTAAGTTGCATGGATATTACTCCTCATTGCTACAATAATGCATGCTTAGAATTTATTCAAAAATCGCGCGCGCCAGAAGACAACCTGTCCCGACAAGTGTGGGAAGCTAGGAAAACACTCAGGTCATCCACTCACTGCCTACAGCGATTTTTCGATGTGATTATTCATTAAATATCATTTACACCACAATCAGAATATCTTTAATCATTATTCAATATTTATCTTAATAATTCTATTAAATTGTTATAATTTTTACAATGATTTTCATGTAATTTAGCACATTTACTCTCCATCATCATTCAAGAGTAACTTTTAACTATTCATCATAGTATAATTATGTTAATATAATGATGTGTTTCTACTCCATTTTCGTTATAAGGAATAATCACTAACACCATATAAACGATGATATGACCTTAGATGACGATAAGAACCATCTCGAATCTGACCTGGTTCTAGCGTCTTCTATGGAGGTAATCCGGGTCCTCCACGTCGACGACGAAGAGCAGCAGCAGATGTTCCTCAAGATCTTCGTCGAGAACGATCCAAGCATAAAGGTCACCTCCACTCATTGTGCTCAAGACGTTATAGACCTAGTTCAGACGGGTGCCTACGACTGCATCGTCTCCGACTACGACATGCCGGACATGGATGGAATAACCCTCTCTAAGAAGATCAGGGAAACCAGCAACATACCCATAATTATCTACACGGGAAGGGGCAGCGAGGAGGTCGCGGAGAGAGCATTCGCGGCTGGAGTAGACGACTATATTAGAAAAGAGATGGCGCCAGCTCACTACCAAGTCGTGTCTAAGCGCATCAGACAGGCAGTTGAGCGCCGCCGGAGCAACGAGAGCTACAGGAATCTCTTCGAGAACGCCAGCGACGCGATATTCATACGCGACCTTAATGGAAAAATCCTCGACGCAAACAAGGCGGGCTGCGAGAGGCTAGGCTACACAAGGGAGGAGCTCCTGAGGGAGAACCAGTATAAGGATATCGCAAAGAATAGTATAAACTTCAAGGACAACTTGGAGAAGATTATCCGGCAGGGGCATGCTGTCTTCGAATCCGTTCAAGTCACATGTGAAGGGAAGGATATCCCCGTCGAGGTCAGCGCCACGGTCATCAGGTACATGGGCGTCGACGCGGTTCTGAGCTTCAGCAGGGACATCTCGGATCGTAAGCGGCTTGAGGCTCAGATGAAGGAGCGGCTTGAGGCGCTGCAGAGCCACGCGTTGACGCTTAGCCAATGTGAAGACGTTACCGCGGTGACTGAGACTACTTATCAGATTTTACATGAAATAATGGGCTACGGCTTCTTCGGACTCGGAGTGGTTGAGGGCGATGTTTTAAGGTTTCTACCAAACGGGGACATCGGCGACGATTGGTCGCTTGAGTATCCGCTTGGGGGTCCAGGTGTCTGTGGGAGGGCTGTGAGTACTGGTTCCTCGATCATAGTCCCTGATGTGCGTCTTGACCAAGATTACATCGGCCCGAAGTCGGGGCTTAGGTACCTCTCCGAGATTGTTGTTCCAGTAAAGATCGGTGGTAAGGTCGTCGCCGTCATCAACATCGAGGACGAGAAGCTGGATAAGTTCACTTGGAATGACGCTAAATTACTCGAGATCTTCTCCGAACACGTAGGATCAGCCCTAAACAGGCTTAAAATGCTTGAATCAGCTAAAAAGTATCTCTCCAGGCTTGAGCAGATAAATAGGCATGCGGCATATCTTTTGGATCTAAACTCGGAAAAAGGGGTGGCTGAGTATACATTCGAAGTTTTTCATGAGTTGCTTGGATTCAGTGATGGCTGCATCGGCATCGTTGTAGGCGACGTCATCAAGTTTAAGTACGCGAGGAACCTGACCTTCAAGATTTCTGATCTCCCACTGAATGGAAAGGGTATCACCACTAGGGCGGTTAGGACGGGGAAGTCTCAGCTGGTCCCAGACACCCGATTGGATGAGGACTTCGTGAAGGATGTTGAGCCAGTTGATTTTCTATCTGAGCTGGATGTACCAGTGAAGGTGGCTGGAAGAGTCATCGCGGTGATCAATCTTGAGGACAGGAGGCTGGGTTTCTTCAGCGAGGAGGATATGGAGATTGTTGAGATCCTCTCGAAGCACGTTGCCTCGGCGTTCTCGAGAATTGAGCACTTTAAGGTAATCAAAGCATCTAAAAGGGCCCTGACCCGGTCAGAGGAACGCTTCAGGTATATGCTGGACTCCGCACCGGAGGGCGTCATCGTCAACGTCTTGGGTAAAGCAGTGTACGTAAACCAGCACTTCGCCGATATGATGGGATATTCCGTCGACGAATTACTTGTGAAAGGTGTTTTAGAATGCACTAGAGATATTTACAGAGAACTGATTGAGGACTTTACTCGGAGACGAGCCCTAGGAGAATCGGTCCCGAACAAGTACGACGTGGAGCTAATCCGGAAGGATGGGTCATTCATCCCCGTTGAATTCTCTATCTCACGAATCGTCTTCAACGGAGAAAACGCGAGTCTAACATTCATACGCGATATTTCAAATGAAAAGAAAAAACAGGCGCTGCAGAGTAGAATAGCCTCCCTGCATGAGCATGCGCATGAGTTGAATGAGCTGCGGAATATGGATGATTTGGCAAACGTCACCCTAGACATATTACAGAAGCTCTTGAGCTGCAAGTTCCTAGGCATACAATTAGCCAAAGGGGAAAATTTACACATCTTAGCCACCAGAGGTGTGGAGCCCATTAGGGCGTCGATGCCAATTGGAGAGAAGGGGGTGACCGCTAAGGTTGCACGAGAAAGAAGGACCTTGCTGGTTAAAGACACACGTTTGGACCCTGATTTCGTTAAGGGTAAAACTGATTCCCTAAGCGAAATAGCGACCCCGATTCTCTGCGGGGACGAGTTGCTCGGTGTTTTGAACGCAGAGAGCCTGGAACTGAACGCATTTGGCGAGGATGAGAAGACGCTCATGGAGGCTCTGGCGGATGAGGCTGGCTCCGCCATCAAGAGGATTAGATCCATGGAATTGGGGGAGACTTACAAGATCAAGCTTGAGGCCTTATCCAGCCACACATCAAAACTCGCAAAGTGCCTGGATCTCGAGGAAGTCGCGAAGATCACCCTGGAGACAATTCAACAGGTCTTGGGAGCCGAATATGGTAGCTTCGGTTTAGTGGAAGGTGATAGGCTGAGTTTCGTGTCTAAGACGGGTTCGTATAAGAGTTGGCGTAAGGAACTACCACTCAGCGGACCCGGTGTAACAGTGAGGGCCTTTAGAACAGGTGAAGCCCAGCTCGTCCCAGATACTCGCCTTGAGAAGGATTATATTGGATCGTTTGATCCTGGCACAGTTTTCTTATCCGAACTTGTGGTTCCAGTTGTGATCGGCGAACAGGTTAAGGCGGTCATTAACTTGGAGAGCGTGAAGGCAGACGCCTTCACGGGCGAGGATAAGAGGCTAGTCGTACTCTTCGCCGATCACGTGGCCTCAGCGATCACTAGGATAAAGCAAATCGAGGCTAATAGAGAGAATGAAGAGACTTATCGGACGCTACTGGACTCATCACGTGAGCTCGTAGCCCTCATCTCGGGTACCACAATCACATACGTCAACAAGGGGGCGGCGGAGAAACTCGGCTACGAATCCCCCAGCGATTTGATCGGCGTGGATATCTCGAAGGTCCTATCTAAGGAGACGCTCGAAGAGGTTAAGGAGAGGGCCCTGAGTAGACAGAGAGGAGAGCCCCAGCCAACGAGGTACGAGTTACTGATCTTAGCTAAGAATGGGAGAATCGTACCAATCGACGCATCCTTCAACCTAATCATTCGGCAAGGAAAGCCCTCAATACTAATCATCGGTAGGGACGTATCCGAGATGAAGAGGCAGGGTAGACAGGTCGCCGCCCTCCATCGCCACGCCGAGAGGCTGGCGGAGGCCAGCACCAGAGATGAAATAATACGTGCCACCCTGGATGCGGTTGAGTCTGTGGTTGGATTTCACTACCTCTCATTCCTCGAACCTCGTGACGGCGCCCTCGTGATCACCTCCAGTAGAGGCAATTTCTCTCCAACTATCAGATTGCCATTGGACGGTAGGGGTCTCACCGTCAGGGCGTCCAAGGAGAAGAGGTCAATCCTCACAACCGACACCGGAGTGGAGCCTAGCTACGTTCGAGGGGCGGTGGGCTCCAGGTCCGAGCTTGATGTCCCGGTTATTGTGTATGGGGAGACCGTTGCTGTGATCAACTTGGAGAGCGAGGAACTCCATGCGTTTGATGAGGTCGATAGGGAGTTGATGGAGACTCTGGCGCTGCACGTCGCGTCCGCTTTCCAGAAACTGGGAGTTGACAAACCACTCATGCGTGATTCTTGAGGCACACATGCAAAATGGTATGATGCTGGGATCTATCTAGTGAGATTAAATAGAAAGCATCTGGTATCAGTCACAGTGCTTCTAATTGCTGCACTCAGCTTCGTCGTCTGGTTGAAGACACCTTTCATCCAAGAGCAGCTGAGTGGAAGCCAAGTCAACGCACTAGATGAAGAAATAGTGAAGTCTCCGCCGGGCAGCAGCTCCAAGGACCGGAAAAGCACGCTTCTCAGCTTCGACGACTTCATCTCGAAGAATTTTCCAGTCATCCTCAATCAGGGCGCTGTGGCGGATCTACTCGAAGTTAGGACGAAGCGTGCCATTGAGGAGATCAGGTCAACCATCGTCCCGGTGGGGAGCATGAGGGTCTGGTACATCTACAACATGGGAGTCGTCATCAAGACGTCAAATGTCACCATAGGCATAGACGTAGCTGGCACGTATGTGGCTCCCTCCATCGCCGACGTCGGCGGCCTCCTCGACGTACTCATAGTGACTCATCCCCACGGAGATCACCTCGACGCAAATGTCGCGGCTGCGGCGGAGAAGGCTGGGGCTAAGATTGTGGTAGCTGATGAGAGGGTTAGGGTGGACTACTCGAATCAGAATAACCTAGTGAGGGACCCAAATGGTGAGAGTATGGTCAAGGTCCTCGCGGGTTCACCCTTGGCAGCCCAGGCATTGGTCGGTGTGGAGCCGGGGGGGACAATTGAGGTTAGGGGTGTCAGGATTACAGCCTACCCCGCAGATCATGGCTCTCCGAATGATACTGAGGACGCCTTCTCGGCGACGCCTATGGATTGGTTCTATATCGAGGTTTCGGGTTTTGGCATCCTTCATACGGGGGATGGATTCTTCAACGGTTTAAAACCTGATTTCTCGGGTAAGCGGGTGGATCTTTACATTGTGCATTATGTTGATGGGATGGTCGCCGAGGACTACTATAAGCTGGTGCCACAGAGCCGCGTCATGTTCCCGCTTCATCTCCATGAGTTGGGTCATGGTAGAGGGATACTTGACTATGCTATGTTTCGTAATGTCTTGGAGCAGGAGAGGGATGGTGACCTGTGGCTTAGCCATGCGGTACCTCAGGATACTGGGGTGCGCTTCGTCCCCATCATCTGGGGTGAGAGCATTGAGATGAGTATTAATGGGTAGTTCCTCCTGCCCAACATGTTTTTAAACCGAATCGAGGGAATGAA
Organism: Bathyarchaeia archaeon; assembly: GCA_050014495.1. Taxonomy (GTDB): domain Archaea; phylum Thermoproteota; class Bathyarchaeia; order TCS64; family TCS64; genus UBA8941. The sequence goes on along the minus strand of JBEKDF010000036.1, from coordinate 18,860 downwards.
ACCGGTGTTGAGTGTGACCAAACTCCAATATCGACCAGCGGAGTGGAAGACCTCCGCAGACTCCTTCTAAGGACACCCTAAACGACAACCAACTCCTCATTCTCTCTCGCGTCGCGTCGAATAGCCGACCATTGACCAGTCTATTGAAGAGTCTACACGAGGAGACGGGTATCCCCCTGTCGACGCTCAAGCTAAACGCCCGCATCCTCCGAGGACTCCATCTTATCAGTTATGGGTCCATAAGGGAGAAGAGGCACGCTGAGGTCGAGCCCGTTGGATCCTTTGTCCTGCGCCTCATCGAGTCACCGAAATGGGCTAAGATCATGTTCTCAGACTGACCCAACCCGGCCAAAAGGGTATCTCTCAATATTTTAATCCGCAAGTGAGCTACCAACGCGCGCGCTAAGTAATTTCATCATTTGTACTGCCCTATCGCGCGCGGAGGACTTGAGCTACAAGCCCACCCCTTTAGGAGTGTGTATTTGACTTATCGACGTTGGTATGCTTGACGACGCGGGATATTCTTTCCAAGTACTGGATCGCACACTCGTATGTGGGGAAACCGCCCAACCCACACTCCGGGCCAGCGTAGGGGACGTTCTCCTCGCCGAAGAGTCTCAGCGACCTGCTCAGCCTATCCGCTATGACTTGAGCGCCCTCCAGATATGTCGAAGGGTCGGTCTCCCCTCGCCTTATCCTCTCCCAGAGATGGCCGACGTCCTCAGGGGTCTCCGCGTCCCTTGCCAAGAGCTCCTCGAAGCTCGTGGTAGCCACGCTGATGCTCAACCTCTTCCCCGTCTCCGCGAGCAGCCTGTTCGTGGCTGCCCCGTAGACAGGGTCGGAGACGTGGGAGCCAATGATGTCCAGCTTCCCGACCTCCCACATCAGGCTGTCGACGGTGCTGTGGAGGTGGATCATCGTCTCCACACCCCTAGACTTGGCCGCATAGGATACCTCCTCCCACGCCTTCCTGAGGCACTCGCGGCCGGAGTGGCCGACGTCTAGGAACGGGTCGTCAGCGAGGCCGAAGGCGGGCTCATCTATGGAGACTAGGGCTGTCTCTCCCCTCTTAGCCTTGAAGATTGAGTTGGATGTTACCTCGCTGAGGAGCCCTCCCAGCTCCGTGAATAGCTCAGGTGTCCGAGCCGCGAAGGATCTGGAGAGCGTATAGGGCCCCGTCACGCAGACCTTTAAACCCACTTTACCTACACTGGACGCCTCCGACACCTCACTTAGGTGGTTCCTCACCGCGTAGACCTCCGGGATCATCTTCCCGGGCTCCACAGACAGCTTTCCAGAGGCCATGTATCCCTTCGGTGTCTTCGTGAGCCCATTGATCATGCCCAGAAACATCTCGTCCATGTCCCTGTACTGTGGGTAGGTTGGGACATCGATTCCTGCCCTCATCTTGTCCATCAGGCCTGAAACTACTTGGTCCTCGAACACCTTCACATAACTGAACCCTTCCCCGTAACCCGTGTACTGGGTCAGGGTCTGCGACCTCTTCGCCCCCTCCAGGAACTCGTATCTCCGCCCCTTCAGAGGCATGCTTCCGACGTCGCATGATTTGACCAGATTCAGAAGACCACCCATGAACTCGTTAACAAGTGTCGCTCCTTCTTTTGTTAAGGCCCCAGCAGGGTGGCTTATCCAACTGGACTATGCTCTCCCCAACCAAGCGCCTTATCTCGGATCTCGCGCCTTCGAGATCGTGTTCCTCGAAAGCGCCGCAGGTCTCCCTCCTGGCTCCCGGCAGAGACTCTATCTCAAGGGCAATGTCCAGCATCGACCTTATTGACGCCGCGATCCTTCCCAGTGGCAGTGTGCCCCTCGGGTTGAGTATTGTCAAGTAGAACCCGGTTCGGCAGCCCATCGGCGAGACGTCGATAACGCTCAGGTCTCTTTGATGTTCCTCGAACTCGGTCCTGAGGGCTACGGCGAATAGATGTTCGAGGGAATGGGTCACCTTCGGTGAGAGGAGTTGCGTGTTGGGCGTCCGGACCCTGAAGTCGAACACCGAGATCTCGTAGTTGCTTGCGGGGACTTCGATCCTCTTTGATAGTCTGACGTAGGGGGCCTTGATCCGCGTATGGTCAAGGCTGAATGATTCTAAGCTTATTGTCTTGAGTTGTTTCTTCCTCCATCTCTTGGGTGACCCCTAATGGTATTTATTCGACTATTTATATTTCATTGAAGTGTTTAGTCATGTAGGAATAATGGGGTGGTGACGCCTGTCTCAAGGGGACTTAGAGAGTTGATCTCACTGAGAATCCTATGCGCGCGCTTGGGGATCTTCCTGGGCCGGTTGTGTGGTAGCAGCCGATAAGTTGTTGTTGGGCAATGCTTAAGTCGATGTTTTTGAAGAGTGTTTCTAGGATCTCGTGTTCATCTTGTCCAAAGTGAACTTACCTCCTGTGTCTGGACAACTCATGGGGGTACGAAGACTTAATCATTAATTTAAGTTTATTCTAAACTGTGGGAAGTTAGGAACAGGGTAGCGCGCGCAGCTCGAGCAGAACTAGTGTTGATGGAGCCCACTAATGTGTATGTGAATTTCAATTACACACGCTTCTGTAAATAAATAGAGACTGTAAGCATGATTGGATGATAAATAGTAGAAATCTCCGGGCCCACATCGCTCTTCTAATGATACTATCATGCGTAGGCATGTTGACTCACCCCGCTGATGCATTCGGATCAACATCGAACTCCCCCCCAACCAGCGCTGGGGGCATGGGGACGATACCGTTCGCGTTCAAGGGCGCTTACGCATCGTACCAGACTACAAGTGGGACACTGAACGGGGTTGTGAATTACACGATTAGCAGCGTTGATTTTATGGACCAGAGGATGGACATGACGATAAGCTTCAGCGAGGTCTTCAACCAACCCGTATACAACAACAGTATCTCATTCTACAACCCTCAACCCTTCCCCGCCTTGAGTCAAGCAAACCTCCAGTCTCTGGACCAAGGACAGACATCCAGCGATCTGGGATATGGAAAGGTTAACACTGGTGTCAAGATCACGGTTCCCGCTGGAACCTTCAACACAGTCGAGGTGACGATTCCCAACGGGGCACCTGTAGTAGAGATTAGCGGGGTGATGTGGGTCGAGATGAGCAGTGGGCTCATAGTTAGGCAGGTTGGCTCCATCCGCGGTTACCAGAATGTGGTAATGGAGCTCGCGAGCACCAATATCCCGATGGGAGGCCCATCCCTAAGTTCACCCCCGGACACGTCTGGGATCCCTCCTCAGACGGACCCTGGTCCCTCTGGCATTTTAATGAACATCATTGATGCCTTCGCTAATTTCCTAGGAGGCGTCTCCTCCATCGGTGGGAACCTGAAGTTCCTGAATTATGCTTTTTCGGGCCCATGGAGTATTGCGGAGGTCCTCGCCATCCTGATTCTGCCAATGATCGCCGTGGTGTTGAGCGTCGTTCTGAGAGTAAGGCGGCACCGCCATCTGGAGATAAATTCACCGGGGTCAGGGACCCCAGTGGCTGCCGCGATTGTACTGGAGGCTCAGGGAGAAGGTGTAGTCAGTTTGCCGCAGCCCCAGGCTCCGGTGGCAGCTGTGAGTGGGCACATGGCTCAGGTAGAAGCTGAGGAGAGGTCGGAGAGAGAGTCAACCATACCAAGCAGAAGCAGTGCCGAGGTTTCGATGGAGACCTTGGATAAGCTTGACAAGGTCAAGTCCCTCCTGGACTCTGGAGCTGTCACCTCCGAGGAATTCGGAGCGTTGAAGGCATCCATCCTCAGAAAGAATATGATGGGTTCCTTCATTGATGATGGCGAGTTTAAGAAACTGGTCAAGGTCTCTGATCCACACACCTCCATGGTCGAGGCAGGTGAAGGGCTGAAAACACAGGACACAGTCACAACAGCAGATGTCATTGAGTTGAAGAAACCAATCCCCTTCTCTCCTATATCCGCTCCCGTGATCGTGAGGGTTGAAGAGCTGAAAACGCGTGCAGAGATTCCCCCCCATCACTCGAAGAGTGGAGGCGAGAGAGGAACCGAGAACTCTCAAGGAGGTCCCCCAAGCTACCCGTAAACCAGAATACGTGGTGACTAAATCGATCGTGGGGTTCTACGATAAGGAAAAGGCCTCAGGTGGGGCTTCGTCGAAGGGCCAGTTAGTCCTCACGAATGAGAGACTCATCTACATGAGGATCCCAGGTAAAAAGGTCCTGGGTATCGAGGTAGTTATGCAGGCCGAGGACTACTCGAACAGGATAAGGGAGGGCCTGAGGAATGAGGGAAGCTTCCAGGTGCCAGTGGCTGACGTACAAGAAGCCGTAGCCAATCGTCTGGGTAGTTTCGGGACGATGGCGAGGTTCTACTATCTCCGCGTGCGTTACAGGGGTGATTCGGGGGGGAGGACCTGTTCTTTCATGTTGATTCCCTCGTCTACGAAGACTGTCACAGAGGAATTCGCCGCTGAGGTAGAGCGGCTAAGAAAGGATGCAAGTACATCCTTGACGGTCTAATGGCGAACTACCCACCCCTAAAGAGGTGGACTTCCTGATTCATCAACCCAACTTACATCACCGGAACTACTCCCTCAGCAGAGGCCGAGTCTCCAACAGGTATCGCGCGCGCGAACAAATTTAGTTTACCTAATTGGTGGCTCGCCTGCATTTAAGAAATAATCACTCATGATAATGACCCTAGGATCCTCGATCTTCCTCAGCCCCTCATCGTTTGTGATAAATCCGCTCGCCCCCTCAACGAGACATGTCGCCAACTGCAACGCATCAGGCGTCCTCAACCCGTGCCTAGCCCTGAGCTCAGCCGCCACCTCAGCAACCTCCTCATCCACAGGCCTCATCTTCAGATGCGGGAAAGAGGTTAAAGCATAATAATAATCATCCCTCATCTCCTCATCCCCAAGCTCCTTCGGCTTCACAAGAGTCTCAAGCAGCGTTATAATGGAGGTCACGGCCCGACGCTCACCACTCTCAACACTTCTAAAGAGGGTACGGGTGAAGGGCCCAAACCTCTCGTCTCCCTCGAGGTGGTAGATGAAAACCATGGTGTCTACGCCGACGACCCCGTGCGGAGCTAGAGCCTCCTTCACCCTCTCCTCCGCCAAGACTCCCTCTCCCCCTCAACATATTCCCCAGCATCGACGCCCCTCCAGGCGTCTCCGTGGAGACCCCACATATAGTCTGTGTAGCTCTTCGGTCTCTTCCTCAGAATTATCTTCTGGTCCACGAGATTAACCGTGAGTTCGTCTCCGGTCTCTAGGCCGATCTTATCCCTGATTCTCTTGGGGATGACAACTTGCCCCTTCTCGCTGACCCTCACGGCCTCCTCCAAGTAGTACACCATAGAATAATTCTTACTTTTTAATATAAATCTTACTTATAATAACAATTCCTACATCTGCATCACTTATCCCCTCCAGTTCGGATGAAGCCCCATAAGATATTCTTCGGGGAACCATCAAGACTCCAACCACCTCATTCAAACTCAACACAACCCCCATTATCACAGCGCCAACAAACACGATGATCAAGACGATGCGCGCAGGGATATGTTCAAGATGGAGGAGAACAATTAATGACTGACAAGAAGGATGAGAGGACACCTCATGGACTTAGAAGCCAGCGGAGTGGCTGATGTTCTAGGTTGTGTCTCCATCTCATGTGCGCCTATACCGTAGCGCGCACGGACTGATACGGATATCTTTTTTTACATCTTGTATATTGGGTTGGTCCAGGCGACCCTCCCCTCGGAGTCCGTGGCCTCCACTCTGACATATGTCTCCCAAGGGTGGCCAGGGTGCGTGTATTCCGTGCGCGCACGTGACGAAGTAAACCCTCGTCCCTCGATCAATTGACAACGTGTGACCACTTCTCAGGTCGAACACAACCCACTCTCACCGAAGGCGTAAAATATGATTAATCACACATCTACCGGAACCCAATGACGAATATCTACATCAGGAATGGCTTACTCCTCACGATGCGAGGCGAGGGCCTCGGCGTACTGGAGGATGGCGCCATAGCCATCGAAGGCCAGAACATAGTCGCCGTAGGGAGAACCCATGACCTCGACAAGAAATACAGGGACTCCGAGACAGTCATTGAGGCGAAGGGAAAGGCCGTCCTCCCCGGATTCATAGACGTCCACATACACACCGGCCACACCATCATCCGCGGCGAGGCACAGGATGTCCCAGAGATAGAGTGGATGCTCAAGACCATGGCGCCATTCAGCAAGTACATCAAGCCGGAGCACAGCATCGCGGGCGGAGCACTAGGTGTCCTCGAGGGAGTAAAGAGCGGCGTCACAACATTCGGCGAGATAGGCGTAAACGAGGGACAAGTAGCCGAAAAAGTCTTCATACCATCCGGGGTACGCGCAAACATAGCCGACACGATTAACGAGATAGGGCCTAACAGCCGCCCAGACGCCAATAAACCCTACATCTTCGACGATGCACTGGGTGAGCAGAAGCTCAAAGCAGGAATAGACCTCGTCGAGCGCTGGGATAGCGCAGGCGAGGGCAGAATCAGCTGCATCTTCAGCCCCCAGGGCGCCGACATGATGAGTCGTAGTCTGCTAGAACGCGTCAAAGCGGAGGCCGTGAATCGGGGGAAGCTCACCCACATACACGTCGCCCAAGGCGCGAGAGAAGCCATCCAGATGAAACTCCGCTACAACGCCACCACCATTCAGTACCTCGACAGGATAGGATTCCTCGACGACAACATCATCGCCGCACACTGCCATCAGACGACTGACGACGAGGTCGCCATAATCGCCAAGAGGGGAGTCCGTTACGCCAGCTGTCCAGCCAGCATAGCCCTGATCGATGGGATAGTGCCTCCACTTGCCCTCTACCTCCAGCAGGGAGGCAGATACGCCGGCATCGGTAGTGACCAAGCCCCCGGTAGCACGGGACACAACATGCTCATCGGCATGAAGACGGCGGCCCTCCTAAACAAGGTCCGACACAGAGACCCCACCATACTCCCCGCATGGCAGATGCTACGCATAGCCACCATCGGCGGCGCAAACACCATCGGCCTCGGTGACAAGGTCGGGAGCTTGGAGGCTGGTAAGAAGGCCGATGTAATCATCATGGACCTGAAGATGCCTCACATGGTCCCCACAATAACGAGCCCCGTCAGGAACATCGCCCCAAACATCGTCTACTACGGCCGAGGCGACGAGGTCGAAACCGTCATCGTCAACGGTAAATTCGTGGTCGAGAACAGGCGATGTGTCACTCTCGATGAGTTCGAAGTCATGAAGAAGGCGCAGAGGGCCGCTGATGAGATCACCGCTGGAGCCGCTGATGACTTTATGGCAGCCGACGGCTACCTGGCTAAGGCGGTGAGGAAGGGCCTCCTGTAGCCTAAGCCTCAGTCTTCTTCGCTCCTATCTGTGCATATGCGCACGCGCAAAACCCAATTAACTAAATATCACTAATCCACAAGACTATTTTTAATCGGCCTCAACTGAAATCGGCGACCTCAGTAAACCTGGGAATCTCTGCCAAACACCTGTATCGAGGACCCGAAGAGGGCCCAAACCTCCAACATGAATACCGCTCTAAACGCGGGTAAAACGCTCAAGCAGTGACAGAATAACCCCAATGACTGGGTCAAGCGGTCCAGTTGTCTTAGCTATCACCCTGAGATCATCAAGATCCTTCCTGCTCAGCGTTCTACTCAGGGGCAGAGCCATCAAATAGAACGTGAAGAATATCGCCGAGCCCGCAACCAGGGCGACCCATCCAGTTACATGTAGCAGGTTTAGTGCCAGATAGCCTACAACAAAGGATACGGCGCTGCAGAGATATATTCTAGCTGAACTCAACCAGCCAACAGTAATTCCAAATTTCTTCCTTACCCAGGCGTAGCCAATGAGCCATCCGATACGAGGGGCAATCAGAGAGGTTGCTATAAGCCCGATTATCTGGAATCGAGGGATAAGAATGAGGGCAAGTGGAACGCCAAGGAGGAGTGTCGCCGCGTTCATCAAAAATATGACTTTTGACTCCCCCATTCCCATAATGAAGTTGGTGAGTGAGGTCCCCCCTAAACCCTCGAAGCTGTAGCCGAGGAGGTAGAGACTAAGATAGAATGCCACATAGGTGTAGTTTCCCCCGTAGATTATGCGTGTCAGAGGGCCCGAAACTAGGATCAGGAGGGTCATGACTGGTATGGTCACCAGCGTTGTGTACTTCACGGCTTTTCTGAAAATCAACGCGAGTTGGGGATCGTCCCTCCTTAACCTTGAGAATAGGGGAAACAGGGTGGTGCCGATGGGCATGATGATGAAGCCGACCAGGACGCCGAAGTTTGAAGCAGCACTATAGTTACCGATTAGGGTGGTGGAGACATTAAGGGTCATCAGTGAGTTGTACCACTGCGTCAAGCCACCTGATAGCAGGCTTCCCGCATAGGCTGGAAGGCCGTAGGCGAGCATCAGGCCCAGTGTATGACTACCGCTCTGAGATTGCGAGTCTCGCCTGGGTCTAATGTAGATTATAATGAGTATGATCCCTAGTAGGCCGGTCATTAGATATCCAATCACATTGGAGAGCACAGCGCCCCCCGCGCCTAGACCGATTAGAACCAGTGAGACCATGATAACACTCTTGCTGAGAGCCCAGAACACATCGATGATGCTTCTGAGACCCATCCGCTCATTACCCACGAATATTGATTGAATGGCGCCGTACAGGCCGCTTCCGAACACCGCGAATGATGAAGTTTTTACAAGGTATTCGAGTTCAGGTCTGCGAAGGAATGCCGAAGCTATGATGCCGGATGAGAGGTAGAGCGCCACGCTGAGCGCCATCGACGTAAGGGAGACGAAGATGAGACCCGTCTTGATGACCTCCCGCAGATCGCCCGGTCTTTCCTCGTGGCGATACATCGCACAGAACCTGATGAAGGCGGGGCTCGTCCCCAGGTCCTGTATGAGAAACATTATCGCGACGGGTATCAGAACGATTGTATAGACGCCATACTGATCGGCTCCTAGAAACCTGGCGAGGAAGATAGAGGAAACCGCTAAAATCACTGTTGAGGTGATCTGCCCGAACATGAGAATAAGACTATATGAAGCAGATTTCTTAGCCAGATTCTCAAAGCTCTCAGACAGCCGGCACCCTCCCCTCTGTATTTTTCCTTATTGTAATAGGATACAGTTTCAATTGTTCGTATTTAACGAATCAAAGTCCTCTATGTGTCATTTATGGTTTTCGAGTCTAATATTTCTGAGCATTACGCCGCACCTATGAATAATAATGGCAGCCCCTACCTAACCCGCCCACATAAGTCCCCCGCACACACAAATAGAAGGCCACGAGAAGAAACTCTGAGAATCAGACCAATGTAGCGAGTCCCCGAAACAGATACACAAGGAGCGTGATCACCAAGGCTCCAGAAATCATTGATTTGAGTCTATGGTCAACAATGAGATCATTCAAATAAACGAGCCCAAAGGCAGCGAGAATACCAATGGGCAAATTGTAGATCAACCTGCTCTTAACCACAACATCCCCCACCAAGTATACAGCCGATGTCATAGCCATAAAGAGTAAGATCAGTGAGTTTGGCAAATTTTTCCGTTTAATCCTCCACATCCCGATAACAGCCAAAACAAGAAGAGGCAAACTTGTCAGAAAACCTCCCAGGATGAACCTCGAGCTATTAACTAGGTCGAGCCAGAACATCTGAGTGTTAGTGATGCCCTGGGAGAGCGTGCCAAGAGCAGTGACGCCGTCCACACTGCCTCTGAGTAGCAACACTTTAACAACATCCGCCACTGCAATCACACCACAATAGGAGATTAGACCCCAAGGGGTCGGAGCATCTCCCTTATGCCTCAAATAGAGATACGTAACCAACACACCCGTAGCCGCCACCGGAGCCACGTACTGGTCGAGGGTCCAAGGGTGAGTGAACACGAATAGACTCCCAAGAATCGAAGCGATCACGAGGTCCAGCCTACTCCCATTCCTATAATGCCTCAGCAAGAAACCCAGAGAGGCCAGAATAATGCTCAATGTGAGCATATCCGCTAGGAAGTAGGCATACATCCCCCCCGATAGTGCATACCCCACCACCGTGAAGAAACCCGCATAGACCGCCCCCCTAATATTCCCAATCATCTCCAAAGCCAGGAAGACCGTGGATAGCACAAGCAGTGGATTCAACACGACTGGTGTCCATCTTATTGTATCTGGGACACTTAGGGACGTCAACCTCTGGAACCCGAACAGGAGCAGGTAGAGTACTGGCCTAGATCCACCCTCAAGCTGAAACGCTCGGCTCGGGTCTGCCTCAACCTGCTTGAACTCAAGAACGTACTGTGGGCCATCTACCCCAACATTCACACTCAGGGGATTAACCCTCGGTAGATACGGGTATACCGCCACTATCACACTCAACGCCAATATCAGACCCAGAACAATCAGCTCATATCGTGTTCCCTTGACAATCTTTGTTTCATGAACCACGACTTCAAAGGATCCCCTCGAGAAGTATTGAACCGGGATTATGATCCCCAGAATAGCGAATATGAGCATTATCAGGGGAGACAACTGCGCAACCAAATAGTACAGGTTACTTTCAAGATCAGCCAAGCCGGAGAGGGGGCTCAAAAGTCCCAGCGGCATGAAAATCAACCATTGGAGTAGAGCCCCCCCTTCCAAAATGCACAATAAACCCATTAACCCGAGCAAGTAATCCGTGATCTTCAAGCTCGAGAAGAGGGCTGTAACGATGCAGAGTGATGCAACCAATACGATTGATGCAGTTGGGTTCATAAAGAGAAAGGAACCTAATCCAAGAGCCGGTATAAGCACAAATTTGGGTCTTGTTGTCACTATCCAAAAGATGATAATTGACGAGAGAATCCCCAATAGCAACGTGAGATTTGCATTAATACTAAACTCGGCTGGCTCCCAGAACCTATGAACCTGTACGAGGTAGACTGGCTTCAAGTAGTCAATGGCCTGCAGAATCATCAAAACCGTTGTGAGTGACAGGACATACGGTATGACCCTGTCGAACGTTGATTTGAACAGGTACCCTTGCTCCTTTTCTCCATATAAAGTATGGTCAAGAATTAAACTTACATTCCATGCTAAGGTTGCACTTGTCTTATCTTGTGACTTGAGAATGAAATCACGCACAAAACTAAACTGGAAACAAGTCAAATCACGATGTGAATTAATTATCTATGTTATAAACTCAAAAGCCTTAATAGCATTAAGCTCCTTTTCAGACTTAAAAGGTAGAAAACAAATTGAATAAACTAATAATTTACGCAATAATTGGAGTCGCGGTAATTGCAGCGGGAATAAGCGTCACATACTTCGTCTTTCTACAACCCAAATACTACACCGTCACCCTCTCCGTCATAGGAAACGGTCAAGTCACCTTCCAACCACAGGGAGGCTACCAAACCGCTATACAGGTTCTGCAGGGAACAACGATAACGGTCAAAGCAGTAGCTGACCCCGGTAACATTTTCAGTTACTGGTCTGGAGACCAATCAGGTGTAGATAACCCCGCCACCATAGTAGTTCAGAAAGATATGAAGATAGTAGCAGTTTTCCTTCCCTCAGGTTAAATGAGCGCGTATAAATGATAGGTCTTTTTATTACATATATAACCTCCAATAAACTTATCAATTAAGGTTTATGACTACCCCTATGGTACGTAAGAGTTGAATCTATAAGTATGTCTCTTAATGATTTAGAACACCTTATAGAGTATAATAATAATCTATTTAAATCCTCAGAAGAGATAAAGAAAATACAAAATAAAAAGTTTGTTAAAATACTTAATAATGCTTACAATAACATAAAATTTTATAATAGAAACTATAAAGATAAATTTAATAATATTAATAATATTGAGGATATAAAGAATTTACCTGTTATGTCTAAGGAAACAATAAGAAGATTATCATTAGAAGAAATTATAAGCGTTAACTATGATAAAAATAAATTACTCTGTAGACACACAAGTGGATCAACTGGGATACCATTAAATGTATATATCGATAAAAATCAGAAATCAATTGAAGATGTAATGTGGAGAAGATCTAATATGCGAAGAGGTATAAAAATGATGGATAAATATGCGACATTAATAATCCCAGCAGATATGCGTCCTAATAAAGGTATATTTATGAAAATTGGAGGAGGATTAGGATTAATCAATAGATATTATTTATCAATTTTTGATGATCCTTCCGTGTTATTAAAAAAATTAGCAGATATTAAACCAGATGTAATAAAAAGTTATCCCTCCTGCCTTAAAATACTGGCAGACTATTACACAAAAAATGTTCAAGCTAAAATTAATCCGAAAATACTCATAACGAGCGGTGAACTATTAGAGCAGTCAGTTAGAAAACAAATCTCAGACACTTTTGAATCAGAAGTTTACGACAATTATGCCAGTGAAGAATGGAGTCAGATAGCCTGGGAGTGTAAGGAACATAAAGGGTACCATATAAACATAGATAATATATATGTAGAGTTAATTAACAAAAATAATGAAGTTGTAGGTAATAATGAAGTAGGCGAAGTAGTTTGTACTTCATTGAATAATAGTTCCATGCCTTTAATAAGATATAGAATGAGAGACATGGCAATTCACTTAGACGATGAATGTTCATGCGGGGTAAAACTACCCCTATTTAAGGTGATTGAGGGGAGACAAGATGATACGTTAGAAAATGAAGCTGGCAAATTAATTTCCCCCAGATTATTATCGGATATATTAGATGAACCATTCAATAATTACCAGGGAATAAACCAATATCAGATCATTCAAGATAAAATTAACAGTTTAACCATCAATTTGGAGATAAATGAAAATTTTGTGGGTGAAGAGAGATTAGAACACGCAAAAAAAATTCTAAAAGACATATTTGTAACCGATATCGATATCAATTTTAAGTTTGTAAAACACATAGAAAGAGACAAGTCTGGTAAACTGAGAAAAATAATAAACAAAATCCACTAAATTAATTGAATTAACACACTTAAACATCTATTAAGCACATGTTGGTTCGCGCGCAGCAATTATGTCTCTAATTTTAGACTTTCGTCTGCAGAAGCATAACAGTATAACCGTTGAATGTAATGGAGCTAGTTGGACTAACCGTACCCTTCTGAACCGAAGGTGCAGTATAAGATATCGAATTATCCAATTTATAGTAACTCATCTGCGAGGTTACTCCCTTGATCGTTACCGTGTTTTGGCTAGTTACCTTGCTGATGAGCAGGATATTCTTTACACCGTTATGAATCCATGATAGGCCAGTAATTCCACTGATGGAGCTATTGACATCGTAAATTTTGTCTCCAATCGATAAATTTGAACCGATCAACTGTTGAACATAATATGGGTACCACGGCTTGGAGGTGTCCGTGTTAACCATTCCAAAGCCGTACCCGTGAGTAGCCTTAGATTTCCAAGCACTCGCACTACTAGCGAAGGTGAAGTAGATATCTGTTAAGTAGTTGTTTACTATGTCTGTCTTTATCCTCAAGGCTTGGTATACTGCTCCAGTCATTTTCTGAATCCGGGAGTCAGTACCACTCGAATAGGTATAACTCAGATTTCCTTCAGTAATCAGAACGGGCAGATAGACTCCTGTAGCAGCTTTGTATACTGATAGAGCATTGCTGGTACCATAATAGCTAACTGAATCCGTTAGATAATGTGTTTCAGCGGAGCTGAAAAGATCGGAGTCGGAGGTCGAAGTGGTACCAGTTGTATAATTGTGATAGTCAAAAAAGTCTATTTTGACACCATTTGCGATGAAGTAGTTCAACACTGCCACCATATTGCTGGAGTCGTTTCCAATTTTAACGTTCGAATTTGCGGAACGCATAGCTATTGCAGCAGCGTTGAATAACTTCGTGAAATAACCAAGCCAGGGTTGAGGCGCAGGCCAACCATAAACATTCCAATAATTACATGGCTCATTAAAAACCTCATAATACTTAACAGGTAGATTTAATTGTTTAAAATGAGTAACCCAGGCCTTACAATAAGCTGCCCAACTATCTGGTGAGGGCAAACCACCAGTGCTTGAATAGGTAGTCATCCCATTCGGCACTTGTAGAGTCTTTGACGTCCAACTATAAAATCCGAGCACAATAATTGGCTCTGCTCCAGACGCAAAAATCGCCTCAACCTGACTATCTACCTCGGTCCAATCCCACGTACCAGTCTTAGTCTTCTCATTCCATTGGGTACAAGGCTCAAAGAGATTGTTAAAAAAACGAACAAATTGTGCATTCATATTTTCGGATAAGGACTGAAGCGTTGAACTTGACTGCCACTTCCAAGCATCCTCCCCCGTTAGCTGAAATCCAGTAGAAAATGTGTTAGAGGTCAAATAATTCGACGTTATAGTAATCGTCGCCGTAGCCCCAAACACATTAACTTGAGGAGCTATAATCGATCCAGCTACAACTAAAATAATGAATGTTTTAATCGTCATCGATAAGTTAAACTTATTTTTTTCGAACATTGATGCTAATTATTTGACTCTACTCGTCCTTTTTAAGGGCAGGGACACGATAAATTCTAATTTTAAATAATTAGCAAAAAAAATACTTAAATATAGGCAATATATATTTAAAATAATTATTTATTAATATTTTTAATTAATAGCCTTCAAAATAAATTGAAAGCCTTCATTTAAATAGAAATTAGAAATATGTCACCAATTCTTGCGCATATGAACTTGTTTATGAAAATAGTTGCAAAAAGTATAAATCGTCTTTAGAGAGGTTTAGTCTAGACACTTCATAGGCTTACGGTGTAAAAAAATGAGAAAAAAGATAATTTTTTTTTTAATGTTAATATTTATATCAATTACTTCTTTAAAACCGCAACCAAGTAATTCTCAAACTCAATACAATGAACTACGCGCCAACGTTGAAGTAAAATTATTAATAGATTATAATTTAGTATTGACATTAAATAAAAACGGTGTCGATGTATCCTATTACGCAAATATATTAAATCTTAGTTTAGATTTACTTGAAAAAGCTGGAACATATAATAACGCTGGGGATGACAAAAATGCTATCTCAACATTGCAGCTAGCAGCATCCAGTTTAAATAACATTAATAATGAAGCCCAAAACGCCTTGACTCAATATTACTCCAAGGGCTACTTGACCTATATCTCAAACTCTATTGTTCCAATAGTAACTACCATCATAATAGTTATATTAACTACACTATTCTGGATTATCTATAAACAATATTATTTAACAAAACTAATGAAAATGAAACCAGAGGTAATAAAACATGAAATTTAATGAAATAAAAATATTAACTATTTTAGTTAGTATATTCATAATAACTATTATATGGATTACCTATCTACGAGGAGTAATAAATATTAATAAAGAAAACCAATTTTTAGCTATGGGTATTATTGGAAATAATAACACTATTGAAAATTACTATAGTAATAATAATACAGAAATTAAGCTCGGATCTAATAATCATTGGAATATTTCAGTTACAAATAATATGGATAATATACAATACTTAGATATTAAAGTAAAAATATTACCCTACAACGAGACGCTACAGGCGTTATCCCCCTTACCAAATTCAGCATCTCTTTCACCAAGTCCAGCAACCACTATATATAATATTCCATTTTTCATAACTAAAGGATCTACCGTATATCATAACTTTACATGGTCGATAGAAAATCCAAGTAAAATTACCTACAATGATAATACCTCAATAGGAATATCCACTATAATCAATATAAATAACTCAAAATATCCTGTTGATTTGTCACTACCCATAATTCCTAATATCCCCGATGAAAACAATTTCGTTTATTCGAGGATAGTCTTTGAACTATGGACATTCAACGAAAACACAAATACATTCAGTTTTGTAATAAATACCCCAACGAAGTCATGTGTCTGGAATCAACTTTTTTTTAAAATCAATCTACAAAACTAACAGAACATATTTTGAGTAGCAAAATTTCAATCTTTAATTGCAAATAATTAATTCCCAGTTGAAATATTCGCGATCATACTTTATGGTTCTAAAAACGATTTTCTTTATTTATCAAAAATAATTTTTAATATACACGTGGATACATTTAATGAGTAACACGAAGCTTAACGAGATGTAAAACATGTCTCTCCCGTCGATGATATATAACTATTATAAATTTGTTAAAAACTCATATATGAGTCGGGAAAAATTAGAAGAGTACAAAAATAAACAATTAAAGGCAATTATTAGTTACTCATATAATAATGTAAGCTATTACCACGATTTAATGAAAAACATGAATATAAATCCGGAAGATATAAAAAAAGTTGATGATTTAAACAAGCTTCCAATACTATATAAAAAAGACATCCAAAAAAATCCAGACAAGTTCATATCAAAAGAATTCAATAAAAATGAGTTAATAGTTAAGTCAACCTCTGGTTCAACTGGAAAGCCACTCCAGATCTTTTTAAGCAAACATGATGATCGAATCCGTAAAGTAAAACACCTCAGGGCGAATGTTGGTTGTGGTCAAAGATTATTTGATCGCTGGACAACCATAACCAACGTCAATCAGAGAACTAAGGTACCCGGAACACTTGAGTTCCTAAGTGTCTTTACACCCAGACCAATATCAATTTTTGACGGTGTACAAAAACAACTAGATCTATTAGAAAAAATACAACCCAATATAATAGATGCATATCCGAGTTGCCTATACTTATTAGCGAAGGAAATCGAGAGACGTGGTACTAAAACAATTAGTCCAAGACTAAATTTCTGTGGGGCAGAGAGCTGTAGCAAAACACAGATGGACTACATCGAAAACATATTCCGGGCTCCCCTCTATGATCAGTACGCTACAATCGAATTCGAGAGAGTGGCATGGCAATGCCCAAAAAAAACAGGCTATCATATCGACGAAGATGCAACAATTGTGCAATTCATTGATCAAGACGACTCAGAGGTAAGACCCGGTGAACCCGGCGAAATTATTTGCACTAGCCTGATAAACTATGCAATGCCATTGCTTAGATACTCCATGGGCGATGTTGGAGTACTTTCTGATGAAAAATGTCCCTGCGGAAGAACACTTTCAATGATGAAAGTCATAGAGGGTAGAAAAGGTGATTACATCGTACTTCCCGATGGTCGAACTATCTCCCCAACTTCCTTCCAGCTCCTGATGAGAGGACCTTTTCAGACAAAGATTGAGGAATGGCAGGTAGTTCAGAAAGAAATTGAATCAATTGACATCTACGTCAAAAAATCGAATGAAAACATTGAAGAAAAAGAACTCGAGAGCTCAATGAAAACATTCATGTATGGATTGATAAATATTAAACCCGAAAATTTCAGTATCAATATCATATTCGTTGAAGATATTAAGCGTGAACAATCAGGAAAGATGAGGCCTGTTAGTTCAACGATCAACAGAGGTAGCTCTATTGCCTAATGTTGGTATCGTCGTAAAGAATCATCTTTGTCATGGATGTGGCACATGTTACGCAGTCTGCCCGAAACTGGCCATCCACATGGAGAATAATGATGAAGAAGGACACTTCATTCCAATTGTCAATGAGAGCTGCAATAATTGTAATTTATGCCTAAAAGTATGCCCGGGTTACGATTTAGACATAGAAGGATTGAATAAAAAAGTCTTCAAAACCCAACCAGAAAATGAGAAGGTAGGTATTTTCACACATTGCTACGTTGGCTACTCTAGCGACGAAAATATTAGGTTCAATTCCGCTTCAGGTGGGCTAATCACTCAGATATTAACAACACTTCTTGAAGAAAAAAAGATCGATGGGGCCTTAGTAACCTCAATGAACCCATCTAATCCATTAGAGCCTATGGCCATATTGGCGACTACTAAAGAAGAGATTATTGAAGCTGCACGATCAAAATACTGCCCAGTAACCCTCGCTGAAGCCCTGAGAACTATTGTAACCTCTGATGGAAGATATGCTATCGTAGGATTACCCTGTCATATACATGGTATTAGAAAGGCTGAGCAATATATCCCACATTTGAGAGAAAGAGTAGTTCTACACCTTGGCCTGTTATGTTCACACATGGTGAGTTTCCCGGGTATCCAATTCCTCCTAGAAAAAAAGGGTGTAGATCCCTCAAGTGTCGTAGAGATGCAATATAGAGGAAGAGGCTGGCCGGGGTCAATGTCGATTAAGATAAAGAACAAACGAGAGAAGATAATTCCTCTAACTACAGGTTGGTTTTCCTATTGGCCAATGTTTTCCTGCTATTTCTTTACGCCGATTCGATGCATGATGTGCCCAGACCAAATGGCTGAGTTAGCCGATATATCATTTGGAGACGCTTGGCTTCCAGAATACAATTCAGATAAAATTGGCCGATCACTTATCGTCTCAAAAAATAATTTTTCTGACAATCTACTGAAAGATATAGTGAAAAACGGCCGACTAAATCTCAGATACATCCCAGTCGAAAAGATTGAACAATCTCAACAATCTAACTTGGTATTTAAAAAAGTTGACTTAGGCACCCGCATGGCAATTCTTTCAGCTCAAAAGTATAAAACACCAATTTTCAAACCTAGACCTAAAGTTGGTTTATCTCCCGTATCGGTTTTTAGGACATTTTTAGTTCTAAGTAGCGTTAATTTATCTAAAATAAGCTTCTTTAAACGAATTGGGTTATATGTGCCCTTCCCATTTTTTAAGCATGGTAGAGATTGAAACATCTACTGTGCGCGAAAATAATAGGGACCACCAGGTCATCAACCAAAAAATGTTTAAAGAGTAAAGGGAGGAACCTTCTTTGTAGTTTTCATTGC
>JBEKDF010000035.1:0-31654 GCA_050014495.1 Bathyarchaeia archaeon | reverse complement strand
CCTGTTACCCACCCTCAACCACGTAATAAAGTTGGAGTGGTGTTCAATCACCGTAGTAACAATCTTATCTCCTTTCTTCCAGTCGAGACTGTTAGCGACGAGGTTTATACCTTCTGTAGTGTTCCGGAGCATGGCGACGTTTTCTGGACCCGGAGCATTGATGAATTTCGCCACCTCCTCGTGAGCACCTTCAAACTCTGCGTTGGCCCTCTGACCCCAACGATGAACCCCTCTCTCGACGTTGGCCCGGTATTCTCTATAAAACTCCATTTCCTTGAGCACAACTTGCTCAGGCGTAAGACTGCTTGCGGCACTGTCGAAATAGATTAATCCTTTATTAAGAATCGGGAAATCCCGACGAATTGCATCGACATTAAGCAAATCGGGTCAAGAGATTAACAAGATGAATTAGTTTAAAGAGTTTCAGAGCCTAAGGAACGGTTACACTCTTGGCTAAATTACGGGGCTTGTCCGGATCCAACTTCTTCATGACGGCTAATTCATAGGCGAGCAATTGCATTGGCACAATATAGGGTATTGGAGAGAGGAGCTCGGGTATACCCTTAGGCATCTCAATAACTTCATCTGAGAGACTGATTATATTCGTGTCTCCCTCCTCACAGATGGAGATAATTTTAGCTCCCCTTGCCTTCATCTCCATGATACTACCAATTATCTCGGCGTGGGTCTCCCCACGTGGGCAGACGAAGACGCAAGACGTATCCTTCTCTACAATGCTGATAGGACCATGCTTACTCTCACCAGCAGGGTAAGCCAAGGATGGGACATAAGTAATCTCAAGCAACTTTAGACGCCCCTCCATGGCAGTCGCCGAGCTAATCCCTCTTCCAAGGAAAAGAAAAAGCCGCGAATCTCTCTCACGAACAGCTACCTCCTTCACCCTCTGGTGGGTTTTCTCTAGAACCACCTCGACTATGTCGGGTATCTTATGGAGACTATCACTATACTCATCGAGTTCGTCCTGAGAAAGTTTCCCACGTAGTTTTGCTAATCGTAGTGCGAGTTGAGCAAGTACAAGAACCTGGCTCGTGAAAGTCTTTGTTGCAGCCACACCTATCTCTGGCCCAGATTGTTGTATCAAGTAAGCCCTTGATACTCTAGTGAGTGTCGAGCCGACGGTGTTTGTTAATCCTAATACAGTTGCAGCTCTCATACGAGAGTGATCGACTGCCTTCAATGTGTCGTATGTCTCTCCAGATTGGCTTACCGCTAAAATGATGGAGTCTATACCAACCGTCGACCCGTATTGCTCGACAAACTCGGATGAAACGACGGGATAAGTTGTGAGTCTGGCGATCTTCGAGAATATATATGAACCAGCAATACACGAATGTTGTGAAGTACCAGCACTAACGAGAAAAACCTCTTTCCCCCTGTCGAGGAAAGTAGTAATGAGATCCATATACTTCTCCTGTAGTCTAAGCCCATTCCTCAGACTGATGGGCTGCTCGAAAATCTCTTTTAACATATAATGGGGGAATTCCTGCTTTTCCGCCATCTCGAGTGCCCATGTAATCTCCTCGGGTGCACGCTCAACTAATGAACCGTCCAAAACCTTCACAATCTTATACCCATCTACATCTAATGTAGCGAGTTCCCCGTTTCTAAGATAGACAACCTTGTTAGAGTATGGCCGGATTGCAGGTGCGTCAGATGCACAGTATGTTCCGTTATCGGAGACGCCAAGAACAAGTGGGCTCTCAAGTCTAGCGCATACTATCTTATCGGGTTCGAGACTCGATAATACACATACCGCGTAGGATCCCTTCAGACGCCTGAGAGTTCTAAGAGTAGCCTCTGTGAGCCCAATGTCACTCTTCATCTCCTCTTGAATGAGGTGAGGAATAATCTCGGTGTCGGTCTTGGAGATAAAACTGTGTCCTTTGTCAATTAGTTCCTGCTTCAGCTCCATAAAGTTTTCAATGACGCCGTTGTGTATGACCGCGATCTTACCATTTGAGTCGGTATGTGGGTGAGCATTAATCATATTAGGCGCGCCGTGGGTCGCCCAGCGAGTATGCCCTATTCCTATGCTCCCCTTCATTTCGGCGACGTGTAGACGAGTAGCGACATCCTGAATCTTACCGGCGTCTTTCCTAATCTTGAGAACACCGTTATCGATGACTGCCACACCGGTAGAGTCGTAACCCCTGTATTCCAAACGGCTCAAACCCGCTAAAATAGTAGGAGCAACGTCACCGGAACGCTGAACAAGACCGAAAATACCGCACATATAATAGTTCATTCATTTGCATGCTTTTATATGATATGTATGAAAATACATATGTTTAGAGTAGTTATTTTTCATTCATATGAGGAGAGAAAATTCCTCAAAACCTTTTTCAGAAAAGTGGATTGCTCTGATATTGATGTAACATTTGATAGCTTTCTCGGTTGTGATGCCTGTATATAATGAACAGGATAACGCGTGCGCACAAAAAAAGTGTGGATAGAGACCGAGGACGAAGAAGCCGTAAAAATGATACTAAAAGCTCAGGACATATTCCTCTTGAACTCTATCACGAGAAGGTACGCCACAAATCATGTGTGGGTTAACATAATTCATTTACGACATCGGAAAGATGCGAAGGATCAATATCTTCGAGGTGTAACTGCATTCAGAATAAGCGGAAAATGTTACCATCTGTATTTATTTCAAGCGTCCTGAATCTAAGTCCCCTTATGTTGAATGGATATGTTAACGAGCGTGAAATAGCTGAGCGGAAATTAACCTAATAAGTTGAGAATGACTTCTGCAGCATTTAATCGACCGTTTTCAAAGTGTGATTTGTTGTGGGATTTAACCTTGAGAATTAGGGACATTATTTGGCCTTTATCGGCTTTTTCGACGAAGAGGGCGTCTATCTTCTTCGCAAGTGTACGCATATCCTCAATATTCGCCGTCCTTGTAAGGTCCGAGTTATAGACTATTATTATTGGTTTCTCATAGAGGAGAGCCTCAAAAATTGTGCCTCCTCCCTGGTGGGTTATTACTAACGATGCCTCAGCGACCAGCTTCTCGAACTCCGTCGAGTAAGGAATGATCCTCCAATTCGGGCGCTTCTCCTGATACTGTGATGGATCAACCTTCCCAGTCTGCATAACCACTCTCCCTAAGTCTAGTCCCACGACTGCATCGAAGAGCTGTTTATGACCCTCAGTCCCACCGGTCACTAGCACGTACCCCAGATCCCTCGCCTCATATCTCTTCTCTGGGAATATTGGCCCTATGACGATGCCTTTTAGATTCTTTTTTTGTTCATCCCATTGTAGCAGTGTTTTATTCGAGAAGTGCTGTAGAAAGAGGGCCGTCTTGGAGGGCTTTGTTATGGCTACTCGACTCTCTATGTTTATGACTGGAATCGATTTAAGCCAAGCAACTATGGCTGGGGGTATACAGAAGTTGCTACCTGTGGAAACGACAATATCGTAATCTCTGTTAACCTTCGAAAATGAGTGGTAAAAAGATGTTGCGAATCGAAATAAGAAAAGGAAGTTGGAGGTTTGAGGATACCTCCCCTTGATCAACTCCTCCACTGGTCCATAGGGAGCAAGTAATTCCCTGCTGAGCTGGTCTTTATCGGGTATTAGAAAGGAGGTTTCGACTTTTCCCATCAATGCTTGAGCGATGGCAAGGGCGATACTCGTATGCCCCCCACCTCCAGCTAATATCAGGACCTTTTTCCCCAAAGGCAGCACCTAAATGAGGCGTATAACAGAAAATGCTAGCAAACAGACGGCGACCTCAACCCCAATAAGGATCATGGTAACCTGCTTCTCGGTGAACCTACCCGACCTCATAACTAGGTGTGTTAGTGAACGAATTTTAGGCTCCCGTGGCTTGACGCTCCCGTCTTCATTCAAAATACCGAAGTTTTCGGATTTAAAGCCAGATAGCGCCTTTAATAATGCCTCAAATATCCAAGGTATGAAACACAGAATCGCGAACTTTTCCATATTTCCTAATATCGTGACGCAGGCGCCAACGGCACCTATTGTGTAATTAAGATCGCCAGGGAAGACTTTCCCCGGGTACCAGTTGTATCTAAGAAAGGAGGCGAGAGCAGCAGCAAAGACTAAGGCGAGGGCTGCTGCGGCTAACCTGTTGCTCATCAACGCGAACACTCCGAGCGAAACATGAAGGACGAGCCCCATACCCGCTTCCAGACCATTAAAGCCAGCGAGGAAATTTGTGGCATTCGAACAGCAGAGCACCGCTAACGGAACTAGGACAAGAGGGTAAACTAAGCCTAGTTCGACCTTACCTATAAATGGTAGAGACATTTGGGTTATACCGGCGTTAACTGCCATAAGTGGGACAGCTGCGGGTAGAGGTATAAAGAAGTAAAACCAAGAGGGAATACCACGCCGTTTTAGCCTCTCGACGATACCGAGTCCCTCTCTTTGCTTCATAAGGGCTGTTAACACGTCGAATATCCCGATCAATGTGATAATCAGGATAGTATTTAGGCTCGCGAGAATGTTAATGAGGTCTGTCGAGTTCTTCAAAGCGAAGACCTCTAGGCCTATGAATGTGAATATTCCAAAAAGAAAACCCGTAATGACGCCTGGTCCACCCATATCAGGGATTAGTTTACTATCACGTTTCATTATGTCCCTGCCAACGATCCCTACAGCAACCATGAACTTATTGAATATCGGTATTGTGAGGTATGAGACGGCAAAGGAGAGGGCTATTGCTGCGATAAGTGGGAGCTGGTCATTGATCATGGCTAAGGGTATTATGGAGCGTTGATTTATCACTATCTTGCGTTGGGAATGTTTATCACACGACGTTGAAGGGGCTCATACGTGAAGGCTCTGATAGTAGACACCCTTGCTTCAGGCAAGGGTGAGAGGAAGGCAACGAGAGACGCTATAGGGGCTGGGCCACGGGCTTTAGCGGGTATATTCGAGGTCAGGGGTATTGATGTTTCCATCATCGAGGCAGAAACGATTCTAATGGGGGATTTTCCTAGAGGATTCAACCTCCTATTAATGAGTGGGATGACTGGGGATATACATGCAATTCGCAGGGTGACCTCTCGCTGGGAGGGTGGCCCGGTATTGATTGGTGGTCCTGTAACCTCAGACTCCGAACAGGCACTCAGGAAGACGGGCTCGGATATAGCCGTAGTTGGAGAAGGTGAGGAGACGCTATCGGAACTACTTGATATGAGGCTCTCGAATGGAGAGTTGCCTGATGAGGATTCGTTGAGAAAAATTAGAGGATTAGCTTTTAAAACCGATGGTGATCCAGAGTGGACAAAACTTCGGAGGGTCATGCCCAGGCAGACTTTTGATAAATTCAAACCATCTACATCGACCATTAGAGGCTATAATCTGTATCGTTCGGCTCGAGTCTATGTTGAGGTCTTGAGAGGTTGTAGTAACTATCATAGGTCGCTTTTAAATGGGGACTGTAAAACGTGTGGGAAATGTAGGAATGGTCCTCTGATCGAGAGGTATGATTGCCCCCTTGGAACACCTCCTGGCTGTGGCTACTGCTCCGTCCCAAGTCTCTATGGTACTCCAAAGAGCCGTTCCGCAGTTAGAATAAAGGAGGAAGTCGTCGCCCTACTGAATGAAGGAGTAAGTAGAATTGTGTTAAGTGCCCCATGCTTCCTAGATTACGGTAGAGATCTCCTCGTCGAGCCCGAGCCCTTAACCGATCCAAGGAGTCCAGAACCCAACTATGACGAGATCGAGAAATTATTGTCATCCTTAATGGATATTAGTAGAATGAAAGATGAAACAGCTGCCTTTATGATTGAGAACCTAAAGGCTTCTCTCGTCACTGAAAAAGCGGCGAAGCTGCTCGGGAGATACTTAAATGGTACTCCAGTAAGCATCGGTTTCGAAACTGGATCTGACTCACATAGTGAACTTCTGGGGAGACCCTCGACGCCAAAGGAAACACTCAATGCGATTAGACGGCTTAGAAGAGTGGGATTGAAGCCTTATGTCTACTTCATCCATGGACTTCCAGGGCAAACAAAGGAAACTGTCGAGAAGACCGTAAAAGCTATTGAAGCCAGCAGGGATGAGGGGGCGGAGCGCATCATCCTATATAGGTTCCAGTCTCTTCCGATGTCGGCGTTTAGTGGATACCCATCAGCACCTCCCAATGTTAGAGATCCGGGGAGCCAGAAAATCCATGAGACAGCGGCTAAGGCGAACATGAGGGCGAAGGAGAGTATGATTGGTAAGGTAATGCGCGTCGTGGTCGCCGAGAGGTATGATCGAAATAAAAGGATGTTAGTCGCCTACCCATTGAAACATGGTCCTGTAGTACTAATAGAGTCACCTGAATCTTGGGAGGGGAGAATCATTGACATAGAGGTGACGGGTGTCGCTACGGAGAGGATCGTCAAAGGGCGACCAGTCGCTATGTTTTAATGGAAGCTGTTCGAGTGCTTAATGCTGGTTGAACCTCTTGACTGTCGACGAGCCTAAGAAGGAGCAGCAGGCACCTACTGAGGGACCTGTGTATGAGTGCGTCCAGTGTGGCAGAAGAGTTAGTTACGAGGACCTGGAGAAGTATATTAGCTTCAGGTGTCCCTACTGTGGCTACAGGATTTTCAGGAAGGTCCGAGCCCCGATTGTTAAGAGGGTGAAGGCGAGGTAAGTCAAATGAGCAAGAACCTTTCCCTAGAGGAAAAACGGGCGAACCTCATCATCAAGTATAGGAACCTAACAACAGATACAGCGAAGCCTGTCAGTGAGGAGGACAAGCTCATTTATCGGTTACGTGACTCAAAGAATCAGCTCATGATTATGCACGCAGTCCTCGGGCAGAAGACGATTGGTATCAGCTACGTGAGGGAACTCAAGGAAATGGTGGAGAAGGAGGGAGCCTCTAAGGGTATCCTAGCCGGAGATGGAAAATACACTTACTCGGCACGGAGCAGCGCTGAGGAGCTCGGAATTGAGCTTATCCCGCCAACGCTTCCTACCTTCGACATTTTCGAACATGCCCTAGTTCCCCGCCATGAGATAGTCTCTGAGGTAGAGCTGAAGGAAGTCACGAAGAAGTATCACGCGGAACCCTTTCAGTTCCCCTGGATAAAGGTCAATGACCCCATTGCCATAATACTTGGAGCTAAGAGGGGAGATGTCCTCAAGATAACTCAGAAGAGTGAGACCGCTGGAACCGCGATCTCGTACAGGTACGTCGTCTAATCGGTCTCTGGTTTTTCGACTTTTAGCTCGTCTAGTATCACAATTGACTCGCCAAGTGGCATGCCGATCCTTTCCGATAATTCCTCCGGCGTGACACTAGGTTTCTTGGGGAGTATGGTTTCCTTTACATAGGATCTATGACTCCTGTATAGGGGCAGTCTATGCACAGTTTCGACGAGTACGCTCCAGAGGGGGCTCTTCTCGAGTTCACTGCTCATGGCTTCTTATCCCCGCTTCATCTTGTCGTACATCTTGTCAAGGCTCCAACGCAGACTACTCTGTATTTCCCTGAGGCGCCTCTCTCCGCCAACATTATGCACTGTCACGGATTTTATAACCTCCCCATCAGCTTCTACACTGTAGCCAAGAACCTGCTCCGGAGTTATCTCCCCAGTTGAAGCACGAGCCTCGTCTGTTGTCCTCATATTAGCGAGTACACGTTCGATCAGGAAGGACTGAAAGGGGGGCGTCGACATCGTAAAAGAGAGGCCCTCACGTGGTGTAAAGAGTATATCGTCGCCAATTATTTGGACTCTACCGAGAACTGTCCCATCCTTAGCCTGAATCGATGATCCATCAATATGCTGCTCAGGCTTTTCCTCAGGAAGGCTGCTCTCAACGGTTTTCGGCTCCTCCTTCTTCACATCGTCAAGTTTCATTGGCTGGAAGGCAGTATCTGGTTGTCGAAAACCCTGCTGTACAATAGCTTCATCGATCTCCACCATAGCTACTTTTAAGTCGTTGACCTCGATCTGAAGCTGCTCAGCGCGTTCCTCAAGTTCAGCGCGAATTTTTAGCAGTTTTCTTATTTCCGACTCGTTACTCATATTGGTCCCAACTTGGAGAGGGTTCTGAATCTAGTGTGGTTATAGCCCTTTAAAGACATACCCTCTCGACGCTGCGCTTTTTTATTCCACCAGTGTCCTTTTCCTCTGGTGTTCGGATGCTAGGGAGAAGATTTGTTGAGAAGTATTACGAATTGAGCAGGGAGAAAGAGAGCTTTTTGTGTGTTGGTCTCGATCCAGCAACAAGAGCTTTCAGGGACAAATACATTATCCCACAACCTCTAATCGATAGATATGGAGTCTCGGAGGGCATCGAGAGGTTTTGTGTGGACTTCATAAAAGCAGTCGCCCCCTTCACTCCGATAATAAAGCCGAACGCTCAGTTCTTAGTCTACCCCTTATGCTTCGAGGGGTTAAAGACAATCGCTGAAGCCATACATGAGGAGGGGTGTCTGTCTCTCCTAGATTGTAAGCTCTCAGATATTGGTACAACCATGGATGCCGCCCTTCATTGGATTGAGGAGCTTGGTTTCGACGGGATCACCTTCAGCCCATTTCCCGGCTACGAGAACGGGGTTGATTCTGTCTACAGGTGGTCAGAAGAAAAGCAGAAGGGGATATTCGCTCTTTGTAGGATGTCCAACCCCGGAACAAGTGATTATCAGTCAAGGGACATGGAGGGCATACCATTCTATCAAAGACTTGCTATAGACGCGACAAAACACGGATCGAATGGCTTCGTCGTTGGCAGTACAGCAACAGAGGAACTCGGGATAGTTAGGGAGATAATTGGTGGAGAGAGGCTTATTCTTTCTCCTGGTCTTGGCCCTCAGGGAGGTGACCCAGCTGCTGCGATCAGACTTGGAACCAACAGAGAGGGAGAAGGGCTACTCATCTCCTCGAGTCGCACGGTCAACTACGCATACGAGGTCATGGGGTGGAACTGGGAGCGGTTCGCAGAGGCATCAGCGATCCAAGCGAAAAAGAGTAGAGATGATTTGAAAGATATGAAGCAGAGATCGGGTAGATAACCTAAGATTTCTACACTCTGGTTGGTTTACGCTGAGATCGCGAGCGCGATATCTTCTTGTCGATTAATTCGCTATTCTTTAGCATATACGTTTAAACCATTGAGGACCAAGTCAAGTGGAGAGTAGTCGATTTGGACGGGCTCTATGAGATCAGGTTCCATGGCCGCGGTGGTCAAGGAGCTTGGACGGCATCGCTCCTCCTAGCTCAGGCGGGGCTCTTGGAGGGGAAGCAGATCCAGAGCTTCCCAGCCTTCGGCCCAGAAAGGGCAGGAGCGCCTATGACGGCTTACACACGTATAAGTGATAAGCCTATTCAGATCCATTCCAGCGTCTACGAGCCGGACATGGCTGTAGTGCTGGACCCAACACTTCTTGGTACCGCTGTGTCTGAAGGCCTCAAACCCTTGAGTAAGGTCATCGTTAACACAACAGAGACACCGGACGCTGTGAAGAAAAAACTGGGCATCAATAACGAGACTTGGGTCGTCGACGCCACGGGTATGGCAATGAGGATAATGGGGGTAAACATCACAAACACGGCGGTTCTTGGAGCAGTAGTAAAGGCTTCAGGAGCCGTTAAACTCGACTCTGTTCTCGCCGTAGTTAAGGAGAGGTTCCAAGGCAAGGTTAAGGATCAGAATCTCGAGGTCGTCGAGACTGCCTATAGGGAGGCTGTCAAAGGTTGAGTGAGGATAAGAAGAGAGGCTGGAAAACTCTGCCCAAAGGTGCAGTACCTTACAAGTCCAGTAAGGATTACAAGACTGGCGATTGGGGTGTCGCTAAGCCGATAATAGACCACACTAAATGTACGAAGTGCACTCTCTGCCACTTCTTTTGCCCAGAGGGGGCTATCAAGGTTCGTGAAGATGGGTACACTGAGGTTAATGAGGACTACTGTAAAGGCTGTGGAGTCTGCGCCAACGAATGCCCAGTAAAGTGCATTAAAATGGAGATGAAGAAGTAATGGTCTTAAAACAGAAAATGACGGGCCTCAATGGTGACGAGGCCTCGGCCTACGCTACAAAACAGGTTGACCCCGACGTCGTGGCAGCTTATCCTATCACGCCTCAGACAATCATCGTCGAGAGGTACAGTGAGTACGTCGCCGATGGTCTAGTCGGGTCGGTTTTTGTTTCGGTCGAGTCTGAGCATAGCGCGTTGAGCGCATGTGTAGGTGCTTCAGCCGCGGGGGCGAGAGCGTTCACAGCGACTGCAGCTAATGGGTTAGCGCTAATGTGGGAGATTCTCTATGTTGCAGCTGGACTCAGGCAGCCTATTGTGATGGCCGTAGCGAACAGATGCCTCGGTGGCCCTATCAACATACACAATGATCACAGTGATGCCATGGGTGCTAGAGACGCGGGCTGGGTGCAGATATTCTGTGAGAATAGCCAGGAGGTCTATGACACTAGTGTCGAAGCATGGAGGATAGCTGAGCACCCCGATGTTCAGTTACCAGTCATGGTCAACTTCGATGGATTCACGATAAGCCATACGATGGAGAACGTCTATACCCTAGAAGACGTCGATGTGAAGAGCTTCGTCGGTAAAAGGGTTTATATGAAGACTGAGAGCCCGCGTGGAGAGGTTGAGTTCAGACTCGACCCCGAGAACCCTGTGACTATAGGTCCCCTTGACCTTCAGGACTTCTACTTTGAACACAAGGTCCAGCAAATGGAGGCGATGAAGGATGCCCTGAAAGCAATAGGGTCTGTGGATAATGAGTTTGAGAAGATTACGGGCAGGGAACTCAAGTATGTCTACCCCTACAAGATGGAGGACGCCGAGGTGGCAGTTATTGGTCTCGGCTCTGCAATGGGCACAGTCCGCGAGGTCGTGGATGAGCTCCGGGTTGAGGGAGTGAAAGCCGGTCTCGTTAAGATGAGACTCTTCAGACCATTCCCGGTGGAGGAGTTGAAGAAAGCGATCTGTAATGTACCAGTCCTCGGCGTGATGGAGAAGGCCTATAGCATAGGTGGCCCGGGTGCACCCCTCTATGAGGAGGTTAAGACTGCACTCTACGACATACCAAGGAGACCGCTCGTAGCCGATTACATAAATGGCCTTGGCGGGAAGGACACGAGCCCAGATATGATAAGGGATGTGTTCAAGAGTCTACAAAGAATCAAGGAGAAAGGTACCGTAACTGAGCCGGTGACCTATGTTGGTGTGAGGGAGTGATATGAGCGAAATTACTCTTAAAGAGATGGCAAAGAAGCCTGATGCCCTCGTCTGCGGTGGGCGACTCTGCGCAGGTTGCGATGAAACGATCGTCGTCAGGCAGGTAATGAAAGCAACTAGAGGCCCGACCATAGTGACTAATGCCACTGGATGCCTCGAGGTCTCCACTAGCATCTTCCCATTCACCTCCTGGGAGGTCCCATGGTTGCACAGCGCCTTTGAGAATGTTGCAGCGTCCGCCAGTGGCATCGAGGCTGCAATTAAGGCAATGCAGAAGAAGAAAGAGGGACCGCTAGCAAAGTATCCAAGGATAGACGTTATAGCATTTGCAGGAGACGGCGGTACATATGATATCGGGTTCCAGGCGCTCTCTGGAGCCATTGAGCGTGGGCACGACTTCACCTACGTCCTCTTAGACAACGAAGCCTACATGAACACGGGTATTC
The DNA here is from genome assembly GCA_050014495.1 of Bathyarchaeia archaeon. Lineage (GTDB taxonomy): Archaea > Thermoproteota > Bathyarchaeia > TCS64 > TCS64 > UBA8941. The sequence goes on along the minus strand of JBEKDF010000035.1, from coordinate 20,008 downwards.
AGAGAAGCGGTGGCACTCCCTTTGGGGCGTCGACGACGACTACACCCGCTGGCAAGGTGGTTCATGGGAAGACGGAGACGAAGAAGCCTATTGATGAGATAATAATCGCTCATGGGACGCCTTACGTGGCGACTATCAACACGGCTTGGCCCTTAGACGTGATAAAGAAGACGAGAAAGGCCATAGAGGTCGACGGCCCAACTTTCCTTCACAGCCTTGCACCCTGCAGTAGGGGGTGGAGATTCTCTCCAGAGAAGACGATTGAGATTAGCAGACTTGCGACTCAGACCTGCGTCTTCCCCCTTTTCGAGTGCAGGCAAGAGAAAGGAAGACCTGTCTACGAGCTATCAGCTCCAAGCCTAGCGATAGCAAAGAGACCAGAGACGAAGAAGCCCGTCGAGGTCTACTTGGAGCCACAGGGGAGGTTCAGGCACTTCTTCAGGCCTACTAGGAACGAGGCGCTTCTGAAGGAGGTTCAGCAGTCTATTGACACCCGCTGGCAGATTCTCTGCGAGAAGGCGGGCGTCTAACTAGCTTACCCTTTTATCTTCTTTCACTAGTCCATTGTTGATGTCCGCGTACAGCCCTGTCAGGGACACACTCGCGAAACGAATCGCTGGTGAAATCGTTCTCAGCAGCAACCCTGGTCAGACAATGAGAAAGTGGAGGGGTCTACTGAACGTTAACCAGATGGAGCTTGCGGACGAGCTTGACCTTTCGCCGTCTGTGATCAGCGACTATGAGACGGGTAGGAGACAGTCGCCTGGGAGTGGTTTTATCAAGCGTTATGTGGAGGCACTTCTCGATCTTGATCAAAGCAGGGGTGGAGACTACATTAGGCAGATGGCTAGGATCACCATCGACCCGAGCGACGTCTTCACTGACATCCGTGAATTCACGCAACCGGTTACGGTTGAGCAACTTTGCAGGGCTGTTGACGCTGAGGTGCTCACAGGGATGGAGAAGCTGGAGAACCAAGTTCTAGGTTACACTATTATTGACAGCGTCAAGGCGATCACTACACTTTCGGGGCTTGATTTCTACAGGATATTCGGTGCAACAAGTGAGCGCGCCCTTGTTTTCACCGAAGTAACTCAAGGGCGCAGCCCAATGATAGCAGTTAAGATCAGCCCATTCAAGCCGAGAGTGGTGATTTTACATGGTAAGATCAGGAAGATCGACCCGCTTGCAGTGAGTCTTGCGGAGCATGAAGGTATACCACTAGGATATTCGCGCCTCCCATCGGAGGATGAACTAGTAGACGCGCTTGTGGATCTCTATAAACAGAAGAGGTAGCGGCGGACACACATGATCCTAAATGTCTATTATTCCCTTTTAGCGTGTTATCCTATTCTGTGACTGATCCAATGTTGGTTAGATCAGGCGTGTGCAAGAGCGCGATTGATGTCCAGTCTTGAGTATACTATCCTTCTTCAGATCGTTGTCATAAAATCCTTCTGTAGCCCAGATGTGGCGTCTACATCCGATTTGCGGCCCCGTAAATGTTATAATCGTTAAAGCTTGTATCAGCGTGCTCTTGGAGGCTGTTCTTTGAGGGTTGTGCTTCTTGGTCCGCCTGGCTCCGGCAAGGGGACATGTGCAAAAATAATTGGGGGGATGTATGGTGTTCCCGTCATAACAACAGGGGATATGCTTAGGGAGGCCGTCGCCAGAGCGACGCCTCTGGGCATTACAGCCAAGGGATATATGGAAAGGGGCGAGCTGGTACCCGACGACTTGGTGAATGATCTCGTAGCTGAGAGACTAAGTGAGGCCGATGCTGTGAACGGCTTTATCCTAGATGGTTACCCAAGGAGCCCGAAGCAGGCAGAGGCACTAGAGAGGATACTCGAGGAGTCGGGGAAGAGGCTAGATCACGTACTGCACGTGAAACTTGAAGATGAAATCATCATAGACAGGCTGAGTAAGAGGAGGAGCTGCCCCAGGTGTGGTGCTATCTTCCACCTAGAGAACAAGCCACCAAGATCTAATGGAAAGTGCGATGTTTGCACAACGGTACTCATACAGAGGAATGATGATAAACCGGAGGTCATAAGGCGCAGGCTCGAGGTCTATAGGGAGAAAACGCAACCTCTCCTCGATTTCTATGAGAAAAGGGGTGAGATAAAGACGATAAGGGGCGACATCAACTTGAGAGAACTACCGTCCGTATTGAGAAATGTGCTAAACAATGACTAACTCACGTTAAATATTAAATTAAAAAACCCTTAGAGCGGGAACCAAATAGAATTAAACCATCAGGTCTTGTACCCAATCCCCCTGAGGAAGTCTTTGCGCCATTTTATCCCATTTTCGTCCTCTAATCCCCTTGGCTTTGCCCCGTCGACAACGCCCATGACGCCTCTTCCCTGTTCAGTCTCAGCGACTATGACCTGGAGTGGGTTTGAAGTAGCGGCGTAGATACTGCAAACCTCTGGGACGACCTTCAGCTGAGTAAGGACGTTGATCGGGTAAGCGCCTTTTAAGAAGACTATGAAGCTGTGGCCACATCCGATATTAAGAGCAGCTTCGGCTGCCTTCTTCCTGAGCTCCGGATCGTTTCCATCGTGGCGGACGAGGCACTCTCCACTCGACTCGCAGAAGGCGATGCCGAATTTGATCCCTGTCGCCGAGGATGCCAGGGCCTCATAGACGTCCTCAACAGTTTTTATGAAGTGGCTCTGGCCGAAGATTAGATTGCAGTCCTGAGGAGCCTCAACGTTTACTACCTTGAATTCCATATGTGATCATCCGTTTATTGAGTTTAAAACTTGAGCCTCTTCGCAGAGTATATGAGAGTGTTGGGTGTGTTTTCAGGTATGGTCGATGAGCGACGCCCCGAGGAGCATGATCGGAAGGCACCGAACTGGATAAGGGCGACGTTCTGGGGAGATCATCCCGACAGCTTAGCACCCTACGTTCCAACTCCCTTGAATATTGTTCGGGAAATGCTTGTACTCGCAGGCGCTGGACCAGAGGATGTGGTCTACGACCTCGGATGCGGTGACGGGCGCGTCCTCTTCACCGCGGTTGAGGAGTTTAAAGTCTCAAAGGCGGTAGGCTACGACCTCGACCTGGATATGGTGGAGATGTTGGAGAATAAGATAACGGACTCAGGGATGGTCGGGAGAATCTTTGCAATCCAGGCGAACTTCATGGAGATAGACTTGAGCCCCGCCACCTTAATCACTCTCTACCTCACAACTAGCGGCAACACGAAACTGAAGCCTAAGCTGGAGGCGGAGTTGAAATCGGGTAGCAGGGTCGTGAGTCACGACTTTCCCATCCACGGTTGGGTCACCGACCAGCCCGACGGTACATCCCACACTATAGGTAGTCATAAGATATTCCTCTATAGAATTCCCGAGGCCTACACCAAGGAGGTCAAGGTACAGCGTACCGACGAGGAGGAGAACAGGTGGAGGCGTGTCCAAGACATGTTCACCCGTATAGACAAGAGCGCGCGCGCAAATGTTACAAAACATGTATCACCCAATATGAACAAATAAAAAAAGGGGTATGAAAATACTCATGTGTACTTACCGATTAGGAGATTAGTAAGAGGATAGTGAAAACTGAGTCACTTTACGGCTCCGAGAGCCAGTGCTATGAGTGCCATTCTAACGTAGACCCCATGCTTCACCTGTTTGAAGTACCACGCGTTTGGCATCGTGTCTACATCAGTTGTAATCTCATTAATACGGGGCAGCGGGTGCATGAGGACCAGGTCCTTTTTCCCTTTTTTCACCATCGCAGGGTCGATGATATATGCATTCTTCAGTTCTTCATATTTCTCGGGGTCCGTGAATCGCTCCTTTTGAATACGTGTGTCATAAAGGACGTCGAGCTTGGGGATAACTTTGGCGAGGTCTGTTCCCTCGTTGACCTTCATCTTGAGGTATTTCCTTATGTCCTCCTTCATCGCCAGCTCCTTGGGGCTTATGAGGTATAATTCCACATCGAAGTGATTGAGGGCGAGGGCTAAACTATGGGTCGTGCGACCATAGAGGAGATCGCCACAAAGTCCTATCTTTAGTCCATCGATTTTCCCCTTCGCATACTTCATTGTATGAAGGTCGAGAAGTGCCTGTGTCGGATGTTCACCAGAGCCCGCCCCACCATTGAGGATGGGTATGTCGGCAACCGCCGCTGCCCTAGCTGCAGAGTCAATCTCAGGGTGGCGCATCGCTATGATGTCCGCATAGCACTCCACTGTCTTGATGGTGTCCTCGAGAGTCTCACCCTTCTTTACACTACTCGCGCTAGGGTCGCTGAATCCAATAACGCCTCCCCCGAGGCGAAGCATCGCGGTCTCGAAGCTTAGACGTGTGCGGGTACTAGGCTCGAAGAATAGTGCAGCTAAGATCTTCCCAGCACATATCACGCTAGGCTTCTCTGCCACCTTCACCATCTTCGTGGCTTCGTCCAGTATGAAATCGATGTCCCCACGATTGTAGTCCCGCATCGACAGGACGTCTTTCCCCTTAAAGTTAGATGCACTTACCAAAGATATCACTACGTCTTCTCAGGTGGGTTTCTCCACTTAAAAGTGTGAGGGACTCAGAACTCAGGGTTTAGATCGATCTTCTTTAGGAGGTCGACGAGGGTTGGGGACATCTCATAGTCGGTAAAGTCCCTCGGTGGATCCAGCGAGCATCGAGAGCGTCATCGTGGTGGTGCATCTTGCCGGAAACCGGTTCAGCGAGGTAATCGATAATTACGAAGTGGTACTTTACCCTCCCTGTTTCGTCCCTAACTATCTTGTCGACGACTCCGAGGTCCTTTAGTATCTCGATGTCAAGTCCAGTTTCCTCTTTTGTCTCCCGTATGGCAGCTTCAGTGGTCTTTTCCCCTATCTCCATAACGCCTCCTGAAACGGACCATAGACCCTTATCGGGTTCGGAAGCACGTTTGATCAAGAGATACTCCTCACCTTTACGGATCAGTACGCCGACACCAATCATTGGGCGCTCGGGGTAAAGGCGATCAGGACTCAAGAATAACACCATGAGAATGGCGTCGAAACCACTCTTTAAGGATTAACACGCGAGCTCCCTTACATCCCCCTAAAAGTCATCTATATTGATAATTAAGGGGAAGATACCGCTTCGGTGTGAGCCATGTGAATGAATCTGCTCATCGGTGTACTAAGACTTGAGGCGGGGTAGACTTCGGGGAGTACCTTGACCCAGATGGGAAACCTGCATTTCAGTGTGGTCCCCTTGACTATTGCCTCACCAGGGGGTAGATCGCCTATAAGCTGGGTAAACTCGTCTCCCATTATCTCAGCGAGGCGCTGCTTGTCGAGGTCCTCTAATCCATGACATATTATATTATTGGCGCACTGGGTGACAACAGTTTTCTCCACGGTGGCAAGGCGCTGAGTTACCACCCAGAGGCCAACACCGTTCCGCCCCCCATTCGTCGCGATCTCCTTGATGACACCAAGCAGCTTGCCCCGGCTTTCCTTCTCTCCTATCTCGAAGACACCGTGCTGCGGTGCATAGTACATAGCCTCCTCAAGCAATACAATGCAGCCAAACTTTCTATTCTCGAGGGCCTCACCGAAGATGCGTCGGAGAACCTGAGCCACCACTAGATGCTTCTGTTCCCAAGTGTCCTTCCCGTCGCTGAGGTCCATGATGATTATCTTTCTCTCCTTTAGGAGCTGGACGGGGTCGAGGACAGTGGCCTCACCATCGGGGATGAGGCGACTCATGTTTATCGCGTTCTCAACCTGGGCACGGTATAGCTCCCACTCGTCTATCTTCTTGTTGAAACCGAGATTTTCGGGGTTAACCATTGCAACGGCTCGACGTAGATTCGTTTTCGTAACTATCGCGGTCTGAGCATAGAGAGTCTTCAAGGCTTGTACGAGTATCTTGGCGTTCCACCAAGTCTTCTGCCACCCGAACTCAGCGACGTAGTCGTCCCAAGGTACGTCCCCCGGTTGGAAAAAGCTGTTCCATGGCACCTTGAGGACTGCCCCTACCCCTAGATGATCGGTGAGGCTACTGTACTCTCCGTCCTTATCTACGATGAAGAATCGGACGGGGGGATTCGCACAGGCTGCACGGGCTACCATGCTTATAGCAGTCGTCGTCTTCCCCGTCCCAACTGCGCCACAAATTAGGCAGCTCTGCCTGATCAACGGGTATAAGCCGAGTTCAACATCGAGGTCTGTAGTCGGGTCGGTGCCGAGTAGAAACTTCCACTCACCGTTAGGCTTAGTGAACTTTGCGACGAGGTCGCGCTCCGCTGCAAAGACTTGGGTATTGGGTGTTAGGGGATATCGGAGTGGCCTGAGGCTGCCCTCGCCGTCCATCCAGCCCCATTGGTACGCTTCCGCATGGAGGCTCGAATCTTCAGCATCATCAATCACACGCCCTTCAGTTAGGAGAGCCTCTTCGTACTCGCGGACCCTCTTATGGGGATAGACTTTAACTACTTGGTAGACGACTGGTGACCCATTCTTTGGGTGTTTTACGTATACGAGGTCGCCCTTCGCCAGCTCACGCCCCCGCATGAGTAGTACAGTGATCTGATCGACGCTATATTCGCCTGTCAGGCTGTAGGTGTGTCCTACCTTCAAGCCCCCATCCATCTGCCCTCACCCCAGTACGGCGCGAGCCCCCGGACCTCTCCGGTGCGCCTGCTGACCTTGCTTAATATCTCCCCGTAAATCTCAGCCATGAAACGGCGGGTAATCTTGACTCCCTCATCCGCTTTAACAATGGGAAGGGGTATCCCGTCGTTGAGCGCAGTCCCATAACAATAGTCGGCGACATCGTCGAGTCCCCCTAGGCTGTGGGCTGGGAGGTCCACCCTTATGGGTGGAAAGCTCCATTCTTTAGTCATCCTCCCATAGAAGCTATAGATGGGAACATCTAGGGAGCCCATGAAATTGGCGGCTCTGCTCGCCTGCGTCAGTGCTGCCTTGGGCGAGAATATATCGGTCCTCTCCCCAGGCTTCAAAGCATGCAGAAGAACAAAGCTGTCTGGTAACTGAGTCTCACCTTGTAAGCCGAGGTAGTAAATGAGATATCTAGCGTTCGGTCTCTTCACCACGCCCGCCAGTATTACTCCAGTTTCCCTGCTGAGGTGAAGGAGGTTGTTGATCGCTTCGAGGAGCCTCTTCTGATCTTTGTGACACCCCACCATCATCCACCAATCGCTGAAGGCGAGAGGACCATCGACGAGCATTAGCTCGGTTTCCGGGTGTGTCTTAAGGTATACTGCGGCGGTCTCATAGAGCTTCGCTTCCCTCCTCGCATTTACCATCCCCTCAAACCTGTTCCCGGCGATCCCGTATGGGAGCGACATAGACTCGGGGTGCATCCAAAATTTTGTGCATCCCGGAAGCCCATAGACGAGTGCGCTGACAACTCCATATCTCTTCGAAGCGAGTGGCAGTATCTGACTCCCAGCGTCCACACCAGCGACCCTCTTGAAAGCTTCGTGCTTTGTCATGGGAAAGAGGCTCATCTCCTCCCTGATCTTCGTAGCGAGTCCTGCCACAGCTGGCTGCTCTGTTGTTACATCACTGGAAATCTCGCTCAATAGAAGGTCCCTTATGGAGAGGCTAAGGTTCTCACCCTGCCTTCTAGCATCCTCGATGATGCCTGCTCGCTCCTCAAGACTCAGCACTCGATCAATAGCCCCCAGAATAATCTCTGCACAACACATTTTTTCCTAGACATATAAAGTGATCGAATATAAAGAGCGTAATTTGGTTTAAATGCCATTCTATATATAAAGGGAGAAATAATAACGCTCAAGATAATCACACCATGAGCAATCCGATGTCACTGGGTCAAAAACAAAGTTAATAAGAACTACACGCTTGTTTTAACTAAATGTCCGAGGAATTGAGTCTAAAGGACAGGGTTTTCCGCAGCTTCCTCCAGGACCCGACACTCGGTCCTGAGCAGATGGCGGCTAAGCTCGACGCAAAGTACAATTCTGTCAAGGATGCTTTCGCGAAGCTCGCGAGAGATGGTCTTCTACAGAGAAGCGGGCGTGGCAACTATGAACCCAACTACGCGGGGATCGTGATCCATCTCATAGATAGGATTGAGGCATTAGAGCAGAAGGCGAAATAGATTGACTGATCTTATCGATAAGGTGATTCAGGAACTCAAGCCAGATACGGCGCAGTTCAAAGTCCTTACCTACCTCGCTTTCAGGGGTGTGAGCCTACCTGGTGCCATCAGTGAGGAGACGAGCATAGCCCCGGGGACGGTGCGTCCAGCACTCCGTAGCCTCCTCGACAAGGGTTACGTGAAGCAACAGGATGATGGCACTTATAGGAGCGTTATTCCCTTCACAGACTTCGTCTCATATATCTTCGCGAAGAAGTGACCAGATTGGTTGGCGCCGACGAGCTAGAGGGCCTGAGGCGGGCTGAGAGCCAGCAGCAGGTGCTTTTGTGCCTCGTCGAGAATGGCGAGGCTATGTCTAGTCAGAAGATCGCGGAGCAGCTCAATCTCACAGTCAACGCTGTAAACATCGCTCTATTCAACCTCAAGAATAAGGGACTCGTCGACCCAGTTAGCCGTGGCGTCTACCGCTATAAGCTCGGCCCCATTTTAGTCACGCTACTTAAGGAGTATTTCAGCAAATGAGCGCTGAGAAGCTTGATCAGCTTGAGCCTGACACATCTGCATATAAGATCTTGTGCTATCTCGCCTTCAGGGGGAGTGTGTTGAAGCCTCTGGAGATCGCAGTGGCATTAAAGGAGAATGGATCCACTGTTCGAGCACGCTTAGCGGAGCTTAAGAAGCAGGGTCTCGTTGAAGTACGCCCCGAGGGCTACATTGCAGTTATTACTCCTTACGACTTTATTATGAAGCTCTACAGGGATATGGGGCGTAAGTAGGCCACTTTCAGCCACCTCCCTGGTCCACTCGGATAGGTATCATTTAAAAGGGCATGGAAGAAAGTGGCTCCTGGGAAAAGATGTCAGAGAAGCAGCTTGCCGAGCTAAGGGACAGGACGGACACGCTTCTCAAGCTACGAAAGGCACCTAGCCAGTTCCAGATAGTCTTCCACCTCCTTAGCACAGCTAGAACATTGTCGGTCAAGGAGATCTCAACCGAGCTGAACCTCACACTGAAGGCAACAGAGAGGGCGGTTTCGAAGCTTCTAGAGAAGAACCTCATTCAACGCAGTCCTTTCAAAGACAGCGGCTATACATGTGACGCTAAACAGATTGTTATGAGCCTACTCGTCACCGTCTCCGATATGTACGAGGACTACGAGAGGGAGCACCCTAAGCCAGTGCAGCCTGCTTCTCCCGAATCGGCGGGAGAACTTCCTTCTCCACCCAGTTGACGCCCTTCGCAGTCATCTTATATATACTCCCTCGCCCCTCTGGGCGGAACAAGAAACCCTTCTTAACCATCTCGTGGAGCCTAGCAGGCACGATTACCTTACGCCCGCTCTCGTTTAGGCATTCCTTCAACTCCCTCCCCGTCGCCTGATATCCCTTCATCGCGTAGAGTAGGAGCCCAATCATCTCATAGTGGCTTATCTCCTCCTTGCAGACGAGGATTGGACCGTCCCGCCTCATCTCCACGATTTCCTTTAGGTGGTCAAGGGCCTGCTTTGAGACAACTCCAGAGACCTTCTCATTGAGCTGCGCCACGTACTCCTGGGTGAGCCATTCGAGGCCTCTTAGAAGCTCCTCGGGAGTCTCCCCCGAAACTTGGATATCTCCAAACTGGGTCTTCACAGTCAGGGTTATCTTAGGCAACTTACTCAGGCTCCGGCGAATTCATGGTATAGAGGTATCCTCTCTTCTTATCTTTCCATCTTCTGATTGTCCCTTTCTTCACCATCCAAACTAAGACCCCAGATAAGGTTGTCTTAGGGAAGAATACGGCGTTAGCCTCCATGGCCTCCCTAAGCTCAGAGATTGTACGTGGCGTCTTCCCCCAAGGTTCTGCAAGGAGAGCGGTGACGGCCTCGCTGCACTGTGTGGTCCTAGGTATCTGCGGCAACACCTCTGAGGCACCATTATCCGTTTGCTTCTTGGAGCGGGGCCTGTGGCCAGAAGACTCCCCTTGGAAACTGTTTGAGACTTTCTCAACTATTGTGGGGAGTTCGTCTAGAGCGCTGAGGACCTCAGCCTTATCTCCACCCAGCTCCACCTCCATCTCCCCGATTTTGACTTTGAGATGGAAAGAGGGACGGCTCATAGATCCTCACAACTCGTATTACACCTTATATTATTGGGCTTATAACAGTTATCGCAGTTATCTATATCATATTGCCTTTATTTGAGACTAGTTAATAATTGAAAAAAACGATTGTTTTATAGTCATTTCCTAGATTTATTATCCCGTAATATCAAATAACGTTTGATAATTTTGAGATGATACGAGTAATTATTTATAATACGATCTTTAACGTACGAATATTATAAAAAATAGAAACTACTTTGCCATAGCTTCTTTTAACTTCACTGCTATCATTATCTGAACATCGGAGGCTTTCGCCTTCCCTCGGACCTCCGCCATAATGGCACCCATTATGGGCCCAGTGGCCTTCTCACCCATTTTGGCGATCATCTCAGAATTTGCTTTAATCTTCGCCTCGACGATGGAGGCAAGCTTCTCCTCAGACATCATACCGAGGTCGAGAGCGGAGATGGCATCCCTAGCATTTCGAGTTGTGTTCGTGGAGAGCCATGTGAGTATCGCTGGGACCGATTCTTTCACCGTCTCCCCGCAGCTCACTAGGGCAAAAGTGCTGCATATGGCGTTGTCTGTTAGTGCTTCAACGGGGATACCATCTCTCTGTAGCTTTTTCAGGTCTTCAGTGAGGGTCACTGCGACTAAAGTTGTCAGCTCTTCGTATTCGTGGGTAAGCTCCTCGAAGAGACTCATGTACTCGCTGTCGACGATCTGCCTCGCGAGCTTCTCATTGAGACCGTAGTCCTTCTGGAAACGTTTGAGCTTCACCTCCGGCATCTCAGGGAGACTCCTCTTGAGCTGCTCTAAGTGCTCAGGTGTTATTGTTATAGCTTTGACATCGGTCTCAGGATACATACGAGCGGCGCCAGGACGTGGCCGTGTGAACCTTGTGGTCCCATCCGGGTTCGCTGCTCTAGTCTCGAAGGGAATCCCTTCGAAGACTTCTTTTGCACGTTCTACAACTGCTGTGAGGGCGCGTCTACTCTTCTCAGCGTTGTCTGCGACGATGACTATGGCATCCTCCTCCTTGGCGGAGACCGCAGACCGCAAGGCGTCGACCTCGGTCTGGGTGATGCTATAACCTGGGAGCTCGTCGGTGTGGAATATTCCTTTTACCCCGCCTCGGTATTTGGCGTGGTCGCTCATCTCGGTACCCAGTCGTCTATTGGGGCAGAGTTCCTTGCCTGTTAGGCCCGCGAAACCGTGGAGTATCACTGCCTTTACCACGCCTCCTGACTTCAGAGCACTTCTAAGTATCTTGGACTCGGTTGCCTTAAAGACGCCAGAGACGTCGAATTGCTCGTCCATGATGTGCTCGGGCTTCACCCCTCTCGTGGCTAACTCCTTCTTAATTTCCAGAAGACCCCACTGCCTCTGGGCCTCGTACTCGACAATAGTCGGCATCATTGGGAGGTCTTGGACGCCCTTGATCTCGACGACCTTTCCGTTCATTATGGAGACGTTAATGTCCTGTCGTATGGTTCCAATTCCGCGGCGGACCTTCCCGGTGGCGCGGAGGATGCTACCAATCCTAAGGGCGACGGACTGGACTTCAACGGGGTCATGCATATCTGGCGCTGTAACGATCTCCATCAGAGGTATCCCGAGGCGGTCGAGGCGGTAGCGAATTATGTTCCCTTCCTCGCCCACGTTCCTTGCAGCATCCTCCTCGAGGCTGATCTGCTGGATACCATATCGCCTTCCATCGACGTCGACTTCGCCACCAAGGCTCACAACACAAGTACGCTGGAATCCACCTGTGTTACTTCCATCGACAACTGTCTTACGCATAACATGTACCTCGTCCACGGGTTGGCTCCCAACCATGAGGGAAAAGCTGAGTGTGAGATCGAGTGTCTCAGGGTCTAGTGGCCCTGGTGGCTCTTCATCCATCTCCACGAGGCATGTCGAAGAGCTATCTGCCTCATATTGGATAGTCTTTCCTTTTAGGAACTCAAAGAGGGCGGCAGGGTCGAACTCGCCGAGCTCGCTCTGGCTGGGACGAAGACGGCGGAGGAACCTGTACTCTGGCTCAGCTTCACTGAGTTTCGGGGGGCAGCTGCAGAACAACTTGTGCATCGTGGCTAGCTCCTGATGGACTTCGATGCCGACCTTTAGGATGATCTTTTTGTAATCCATCACTTCTCCCTCCTCGCATATGGGGTTCTGGGATTGTACTCCCCGGCAACGTTTGTCTTTAGTAGTATCTTCGCCTCCTCGCTACTGCCAGTGTTACCGAGGCTCCACATCATCTTTACGAGGGCAGTTTCGGGTAACATATCCTCCAGGGGTTCGACGCCGCGTCGGGTAAGCTCCCGTCCCATACTGTATACATTCATGTTGACGCGCCCCCAGATGCATTGGCTCGTCATTCCCATTAGAATCCCAGCCTTCCCAGCACGGCCGATGGCATCGTATAGTCTCTCGGAGACGTGGCCAAGACCTGTCCCCTCAAACACTATTCCACGGAAGCCTGCGTCTATAATGGCGTCGACTATAATAGGGTCGAAATTTGGGTGGAATTTTATGAGAGCTACCTTCTTCTCGAATTTATTCATGATGACTGGCTCAGAGTTCTGGCGTGGTCTGTAGTGTTCAGTGATCATCTCGATCTTGCCATCTTTAAAGCGGGCGACTGGGCTCGCGTTCACTGTTTGGAAGGCGTAGCGGGCGCTGGAATGGCACTTACGTACCTTGGCGCCGGGATGGAAGATTATGGAGTCGTCACTCGTGCCCTCGTGCATACCGAGGACTACCTCGGCGAAGGGGGCGTGGGCAGCTGCATTGACGACGGCTACTAGATTCGTGGCGGAGTCGCTACTTGGGCGGTCGCTGCTACGCTGGCTGCCGACGAAGATTACGGGGATCGGGAGGTTCTGAATCGCCAGCGTGAGGGCAGCTGTGCTGTACCCCATCGTATCTGTTCCGTGGGTGATGACGATACCATCCACGCCCTGCTTGATCTTCTCCGCGACCCTCTTCGCCATTCCCTCCCAGTGGTCCGAGTTTATGTTCTCACTGAAGACGCTGTAGAGGATGTCGGCCTCGATCTGGGCGATATCCGCCAGCTCTGGGACGATACTTAAGAGATCCCGACTCGACATTGCGGCATAGACGCCGCCCGTGACGTAGTCTACTCGGCTCGCGATGGTGCCACCCGTGCTTATTATGCTGACCTTGGGCAATCCAACCTTAACGGGGGGGAGCGGCGGCGGCCTAAACTCTGGCTTGACCGCCTCTCCGATCTTCTCTAATCGGAGGTCGTCAGTTATGGCGATCCCTATGTTGTAGCCTGTCTTCTGCTTAATGATCAGGTGCCAATCGTCCGCGTTCTCGACACGGGGCAGAAGTGTACCCTCGTAAACCTCGCCAACCTTGTTTACTCTTACGAGGTCCCCTACGCCGACCTTGGAATGAATAAGAAGTTCTCTTAGCTTCCCTCTGTAGCCGGGGAGAGACTCGGCAGCCATCTAGAATCAGGAATTTCTACGGCTGCTCCGGGTATTAAGAGATGTGGGTCAAATGGGCTTAGCAACGTAGACGCCCTGCTTCTCATATCCGAGGCGGGTGTAGTATCGCTTTGTACCGAGAGCGCTCATTACGACCATACGACGCATATCGAAGCGCTCACGCGCTGCCCTTTCCGCCTCCGCCATAAGAGCCTCTCCCCAACCCTTGTGCTGCCAAGCGTCATCCCGCTTTTCCCCGACGGGGACCATGCGCCCGTAAACATGTAGCTCCCGAATAAGCCCTGTATGGGCGTCTAACTCGGGTCGGAAAGGTTCATAGGGCATCCTGAGCCTGACGAAGCCGATGAGGGCGTCCGCCTCCCTGTCCTCCGCTTGAATAAAATCTTCTATACCCCCTGACGCTTCATAGACTGTGTGAGTGATCTTAACCCTTCCGGGATCAGCCTTCTTCATGGAGTGGCCCGCCTCCCTGCAGCGAATGCACCTGCAACGCATGCCACGAGCTGTAAGGCGATCCTCGGCGAGCTGTCTCAGATTACTCATATCAACACCCGCATCTATTCGCTGGAGTGGTATGTCTCGCTGGACCCGCATTATCCTAACCCACAGGGGTGTGATCTCCATGACCTTTGAGACCAGCTCCGCTGCCTCCTCCGTCTCGAGGGGCGTATACTCGCCTCGCTTCCACCAATCGTAGAGCCGTGTACCCTTAACGACGAGAGTAGGGTATATTTTAAGCATGTCCGGTTTGAAGCATGGGTCCTCGAAGATGGTTCTGAATCCCTCTAGGTCTCTCTCAGGGCTCGATCCTGGTAGGCCAGGCATCATGTGATAGCAGATCTTGAGGGCGGAGTCCTTGAGGTGAACAGTAGCATCTATCACATCCTGCACAGAGTGCCCCCTGCCGACCCTTCTATAGATGTCATCATAGATGTTCTGGACGCCGAGCTCGACACGTGTGACACCGAGCTCCAGCATCCCATTTACGTCTTCTTCCTTTATGCAGTCGGGTCGAGTTTCGACGGTTATGCCAACATTCCTTATACCTGACTCCTCGGCGTTAAGTTTAGCCTCGGTAAGGTTTACTGAGGGAGTGTCGGTTAGAGCGTCGAGGCACCCTTTCACGAAGCCTTCCTGATAGTCGCGTGGTGATGCGGGGAAGGTGCCACCCATGATTATTAGGTCGACCTTATCAACGATGTGTCCGATGGTTTTGAGCTGCTTGATACGAGCCTTGACTTGCCGATAGGGATCGTACTCGTTCTGGGCACCCCTCATCGCAGCCGGCTCGTACCCAGTATAGCTCTGTGGGCTGTCCTCGTCGGGACCACCTGGGCAGTAGGCACAGCGCCCGTGTGGGCAGGGATAGGGTGCAGTCATCACAGCGACGACACTCACGCCGCTGAGGGTACGTGCCTCCTTCCTCCTTAGTATGGGGAGCAGAAGTTCTGACTCTTCAATAGACAGGGTCGCTAGGATCTCAGAGTTACGGGGGATCTGTGGCAACCCATGAGCTCGGGCAACTTCTATCTTGACCTGATCTAGGTCAGATCTGGTAGGGCCATTTATCTGAAGAAGCTTGTCTACGATCTCCCTGAAGGCGCGATCCAAAACTGATCCAAATAGGCTTCGAGAGGCTTAAAAACGCTGCCTGCGGTCACCGCCGCGGCGGTCGTCTCGTGGCGCGTGGACTACTCTCTTAATGTAGTTGGCCCTTGTCTTTCTCTTTGGGGCGAGGTGAGTCCTTGGCTGCGGCTCGATCTTGGGCGTCTGAGCCCTGACCTTACCGGCCTTCGTCAGAGAACCGTGCGTCGGCATTAGATTACCGCCGTCTTCTTACAGGGCATAAGACTATAAACCTTTCTAGAGTCTCGAGAATGCGTTGTATATCATTCAATAGCGAGGAGCACGCGACACTATAAGAGAAAATCTACACTTGCCTTATCGCTGGACATGTATAGAATTTTTCAATGATAGAAAACAGTTACTTCAGTGATCTACTTTTATTATCCGTCCTGAGGCGTCCATTCGTCTCTTCCCGAAGTCTACAGCGATCTCCCGCAGACTAGCCGAATCGAAAACTGGCCCGTCTCTGCAGACTCTATATGGGCCGATGGCACAGCTCCCACAGAGGCCGACGGCACACTTGCAGAACCTCTCGAGGCTGGCTTGAGTTGGTATCCCGAGTCTATCCGCCTTCGCCCATATCTTTGCGGCCATGATCTCGGGGCCACATATGTAGACCTGGTCAAATCTCCTGCGGGACATTATCTCAGTGGCGAGGTTGCTGGCGTACCCATGGTAGCCTTCGGAGCCGTCATCGGTAGAGACGAGGAGGTTGAACCCGAGGAGCCGACTGAGACGCCCCTTAAATAATAGTTGATCAATGCTGCGGGCGCCTATGATGAAGGTGGGGTTGATTCCCTTTCCTACCATCTCCTCAGCGAGAGGTGCGAGGGATGCTATCCCGGTTCCACCCCCGACCATCATCGGTGTCCTTCCATTCGCGGTATATCCATTACCAAAGGGGCCGCGAACACCGATTTTGTCACCAGCCTTAAGTTCGGATAGAGCCTGCGTCGCTTCACCGACCACCTTGACGGTGATACTCAACGTCTTACCGAGGCTAGAAAGGCTCATCGGCACCTCGTCGACGCCAGGGATCCATACCATGACATACTGCCCGGGGCGAGCCTCGGCGATGGCTGGGAAGTAGAAGGTATAAATATCTAACGCGTCTTTTTCAATTCTCTCGATCTTCACAACTGTCATGGGATCACCCTCTGTGGGCGAGGCCCACGACTTCAGAGACGGAACCAAAGCCATTCTCCTCGAGGTAATTCGCCACACCGTCGTTGACCTTCTCGTAGACCTCGAAGCCATGGTTCATAACGGCGGTACCTATCTCGACTGCTGACGCACCCGCGAGTATATATTCGACTGCATCGCGCCAGTTAGCCACACCGCCACAGCCGATTATCGGCACCTTAACCACCTCAGCTATTTCCCAGACGCAGCGAAGCGCGACTGACTTGATTGCAGGACCAGATAACCCTCCTGTGACATTTGTGAGAATGGGCCGCCTGAAGTCGATGTCGATCGCCATCGCCTTTAATGTATTCACCGCGGTTATGGCATCAGCGCCACCATTCTCGGCTGAAACTGCTATGCTAGCGATGTCGCTTACGTTTGGGGAGAGCTTCACGAAGACTGGGATATTGACAAAGTCCTTCACGGACCGCGTGATTCTTTCGACACTGATCGCGTCGGCAGCACACATCCCCGGCTCACCACCCACGTTGGGGCAGCTTAGGTTAAGCTCTAATGCATCAGCACCTGCCCCAGCCAACATCTTGGCGTCTGACTGGAACTCCTCGACGGTTGAAGCGAAAAAACTCGCCACGACCGGCACACCCTCAACCTTTAGCTCACCGAGTTCATTGAGGTAGCTCTCGACACCGGGGTTGGGAAGACCCATGGCGTTAAGGAGGCCACCCTCGACTTCGACGACGGTTGGGTTGATGTGTCCCGGCCTCGCAGCTGGGCCGAGACTCTTTGTCACTACGGCACCCGCCCCCGAGTTGTAGACACGTTTCAGAAGTGATGCCGACATCCCGAGAACACCCGAGGCATTCATCGTTGGGGAGCGAAGCCTTAATCCGGCTATTTCAACGGCTAAACCTTTCCCAGTCAAGCCGACCACTGTAAGTTTACCTTCTCCAAATTAAAGGTGTCCATCGAGGCTACGGAGTCTATTAAGCACCGATCCATGCACTAACATGGAAACACTTGAGGACAGGTAGTATTGTGTTGGCACTGGCCCTCGGACTACTGATCCTTGTTTCCTTATCCATAGTTTACTCCTCCAGCTTAGGTGTTGGAACCATAGAGGGCAGGGTTACAATAGGGCCCTGGACACCCGTTGAGCCCATCGGGGGGAGTAGCCCCCCACCGGAAGTTTACACATCGAGGGAGATCATCCTTGAAGGCACTCTCCTGCCGCGTATAGAAATTCCCATGAATGGTACTGGGTTCTTTACTGCTGAGGTGAGAACTGGCACATACAGCTTGGATATGAGTAACTGCACCTTCTTGGGCTGCTCCCGCGTCCTACCTATGACTGTCACCGTTAAACAGGGTGAGACCACAACTCTACAGATCAACATAGACACCGGGATTCGTTGAGAAAGGAACCGGCTAAGTTTCGCTACCCAATAACGTTTAGAAAGACCAGGGCGATCACTGAAGCGATGGCTAGGCGACCGACTTGACAAGAGCCCACATCGAGGAGACACTAATAGGTGTTTTTGCCCTCACAGAGGATGGAAGGGTGATAGAGAAGGCACTTTATCCGAAGGAGCCGGAGAAGATAGCGCGTGCTATAACTCGGCAGAGGAATGGCGAAGTAACTAAAGAGGTCACTAGGGTCGTCGAGGGTGTAATAAAAAGAGGCTTCGATGGGGTTACAACCACTAATCAGGATCTTGCTGAGACCCTCCGGGGTGAATTTAGCCTTGAGGTGAGTGTCGTCGACTCGAGCCTCGGCGATGAACTCCGGGAGCAACTACCAACGATTGCTCGCCAGAATAACATTGTCCGCGACGACGAGGGCTACTACGACCTCGGACGTCAAGTCTCAACCATCCTCACCCGCGGTGCCGTTCAGGACGCTCTAGGTGGTAAAGAGGCGCAGATAACTCAGACGGTCCAGCTACTTGGTGAACTAGACACGAGTCTAAATGGGCTGAGTAGCCGAGTCAGAGAATGGTATGGGCTCCACTATCCGGAGCTTAGTAGGATCATACGCGATCACGAGAAATACCTTAAATTCATCAAGGAGATTGGGAATCGCTCCTCAGCCACTCCGGAAAATGTCGAAGCCCTTGGGTTGCAAAGACGAGAGGAGACTAGCATCTTAAAGGGGGTTGAGGGATCAATGGGAGCACCGCTGAGCGTGGAGGAACTCGACGAGGTGCAGCGTCTCGCAAGTCAGGTTCTCTCACTATACGAGTATAGGGTCAGGTTGACGGAGTACATCTCCGGCATAGCTGCTGAGACCGCCCCAAACGTATCAGCCATTGCTGGACCGACTCTGGCAGCGAAGCTCATCGAGAGGGCAGGCAGCCTAAAACGGCTCGCCATGATGCCATCCAGTACTCTACAGATACTGGGTGCTGAGAAGGCGCTCTATAGAGCGGTGAAGACTAATGCAAGGCCCCCAAAACACGGGCTCATTTTTCAGCATCCTTATGTAAATGCTGCTCCACGTGGACTGAGGGGATTACGCGCACGCCACTTGGCAGCGAAGCTTTCTATTGCTGCAAGGGCCGACGCCTTCAGCGGTAACATGATCGCGGAACAACTCAAGAAAGAACTTGACGAGGCAGCATCACAGGTAGTTGGGTCTAGACGGCGCGTCCAGCCCTGAAAGGTTTAAAATGAGGGGGCTCAGCGTATCATTCCAGAGGGGCTATAGGGTGTCTACGTTCTCTGAGGCGTTCCAAGAGAAGTTCGGGCGGAAGGACTGCCCCTTCATCTTTGAATGTGACGTAGAGATAACGAAGGATTTCTTTGCCAGGGTATGCAAGACACCCGCATATCCCAACTGCCACCACTTCGCGAAGAGGGTCGGCGAACTACAGGTTCCCATGACGTGGCTCCAGAAGCTTGCAATAGACCAGGCGAGGGTGATCGACGCAGATGGCCCGGACGCTGAGGCAGCTGATCCAACACCGAGGTAGCCCCGTTTGGGGCTAAGTGTTGTTGAGTACACTCCGGGAGTCTACTTCATAGATTATAATGGGCAGAGGCTACTCGCAACTCAAAATCTAACGCCGGGGAGAAGAGTGTATGGGGAGGAACTAGTCGATTTGAGTGGAGTAGAGTATCGCCTCTGGAACCCCTCCCGCAGCAAACTCGGAGCCGCTATAATGAAGGGGTTAAAGCGTAACCCGATAGTTCCCGGTACGAAGATTCTCTACCTTGGAGTGGCATCAGGCACAACGTGCAGCCACGTCTCAGACATAATTGGCGAGTCGGGCCATGTCTGGGGTGTTGACTTCGCCCCCCGCCCTATAAGAGACCTCGTAGATCAAGTTGCGAGGTACAGGAGAAACATAACCCCTATTCTGGGGGATGCCCGCCAACCTCAGGCCTATGCCCTCCAAGTCCCAAAGGTCGAGACCATCTTCGCCGATGTGGCACAGCCCGACCAAGCAGATATCGTAGTGAAGAACGCACACATGTTCCTGAGGAAGGGTGGCTATGCAATGCTCTCAATTAAGTCTAGGAGTATCGACGTTAGCAGAGACCCTTCAGAGATATACAGAGATCAGGTTAGAA
>JBEKDF010000034.1:0-32743 GCA_050014495.1 Bathyarchaeia archaeon | reverse complement strand
AGCTGGCCACCCCCCTCCATCAGTGAACCGTCTATCTCTAACAAGGGTACCACCTAGGCGGGGATACCACCGCAAAATCTCCTAATATACCCTATACATGTCGTCTCCGCGTTACTTAGGGCCTCGTCTCCAACTCCGGGGACCCCGCAGGTCATGAGGAGGATATTACTCGTTGACGTGGTGACCTTGCTGTACTCCGCGTCTCTGTATGGGTAGACCGCTATGAGTCTCTCATCGTCCTGTATTACCACCTCCCCTCCACCAAGGGTGATGGGTCTCTGCATTCCTATGCCGAGGAACTCCTCACCAGTCTTCGCTTCTCTCATGATGGGTTCGCCCCTCATCTTATCGAGGTCGAAGGCGCCGAATGGGGTACAGGTGTCAACAGATGCCAAGTTGTAGGCGTCTACGAGTGTGTTGATAGTTGGTGGAGGATTTCCATGCAGCATCCTTCTGAGTAGTGCCTCTGCCGCGGGGCGAGTCTTCGTCGGATCAACTTTAACCATCCAGAAGAAGTCTCGGTATGCCCGGAAGACCTGATTGTCCTTCAGTTCTTCGACTCTATACCTCCGTACAGCTTCCTCCAAGACCTGCGTCTTGAAGGCTTCCAATTCAGGACTCTGAGTCGTGATCTTCAAGCCATGGATTTTGACAATTCTCGCGGATAATCCAGGAAACTTGGAGCCGAGCTCGGGGTCAAGTTTGAGGTACAATTGGTTAACCTGATTGGTTGTCTTCGCGCACCCGTATGGTGTCGGATTTGCTGAGGTCTCTTATTCGGTTTTCACCATCTATTTCTTCAACTATGCGGTGTACGGAGGCGGGGACGAGATCTGCCCAGTTCTCCCCTTTGAGGATGCGACGCCTAATCTCTGTGGCCTCATACTTACTCCTCTTATGGAGTGGGATCTCCTTCACTATGTAACCCGCTTCTATGAGGAGCCTACGCGTCAATGCTTGGTTTGAGTAGACAATGTCAAAGCGTGGTGTCTGGGACTCGACGTAGCTCACCCAGGTTCTGTGGCTTGGGGCATCAGCTATTGGGATGAGCATGTACCTCTCCCTCTTCACACCAGCCTCTTTCAGGGCAGCTCTTATCATTTCAATGCGCTCACCGGCGGTGAAGGGGTTATCTGGTTCGTGGCTCATCTGAGCGCTGCCCACTACGATTATGAGTTCCTCGGCCTCTTCGAGAATCGTCTGTATCGCGTGGAGGTGACCGAAGTGGAAAGGTTGGAATCTACCGACAAATAGTGCGCGAGCCAACACATCACCCAGAGTTGGAGGAGACTAGTCTGGCGACTCTTTATCTGTTTCCATCAGAGGTCTATGCCCTCGGGTATCCTGCTCTCACATGGGATGCCGACCTGGCAGAGACCACATCCATAGCCCTTGAAGTGGTAATTTTCCTCGACGAAGGCGTGCGTAGTATCGACATAGTCGCTACATCTCTGCTTATCATGCCCCTTCTCTGAGATGGCTCCAGCTGGGCACTTATGAATGCATGCACCGCACGTTCCCTTGGCGTACCATAGGCAGTAGGCGTGATGATCTGTGTATGGTCTGGGAGTCGGTGGAATCATGATCTTCGCTACAACGGAACCGACCCTGTGAGCCTTCCCCTTAGCGGTAATCAAGCCATCACTCAAGCCGAAGGTGCCTAGCCCCGCGGCATAGGCAGCATGCCTCTCAGACCAAGATGAGGCAAATAGGTACTTCTCCGACATGTGCTGCTCCCATAGGGGGGAGAGCATAGGAGCCACTCCCGGGTACCCGGACTCCCCGAGCTCCCTTACCATGTATCTCCTAAGCTTGACGTTTACTCCCTCACCCATTATCCTCGAACGCGCCCATCTCTCACTGGGCATCTTCGTCTCCCTCCTGTGGTCATACTTGGTGGCCTTCGTCTGGGGGAGCACCCAACTGATGACTGTGAGATCCCCGGGTTTCACCTCTACTGAGGGGTAAGCGTTTCTGAAGAACTCAATCGGAGAAACGTAGAAACTCCCAATGTCCTTCTTGTAGAAGTCGTAGAGGGGATCAGCGCCGCTTGAGAAGCCAACGAGGGGTGCATCCCAGGCGGGTTCGCCGATTTCGTTGAATGAGTTTTCAGGTGAGGCTATGAAGCCCTCGATGAGCTTCTTCGCCCACTCACCGAGGTCGTTTCCGGGAATCATGATCCAGAATCGTAGCTGCTCGGATATAAAGCGAGTTTAGAGGCGCGTCTGTCTTATATTCGCATTAGAGATTTACATTATATCACCTTATTGAGGCGGGTCCATGGAGAAGCTTCGTTTCCTACACTTATCCTGGGATGACATTCAGAGGCTCGTGGAGGTCGTGGCGAGTAGGATAAAGGAGTCGGGTTTCCAACCCGACGTCGTAGTCGCAATTAGTAGGGGTGGATTCGCCCCCGCTAGGATAATTTGTGACCAGCTTAACATCCGGAGACTTGCATGTGTGCAGGTTGAGGCCTATGATGGTATGGTTAAGCGGCCGGAGCCAGTAGTTGTCTTACCCGTCAACGCTAACCTGACAGGCAAGAAGGCTCTACTTGTCGACGATGTGTCTGACTCTGGTGCCTCAATAATAAAGGCGAGGGACCACCTCAAAGAGAAGGGGGCATCAGATGTCAGAATCGCCACGATCCACATAAAGCCCTGGAGTCGATTCATCCCCGACTACTACGCGGAGAGCGTTGATGAGTGGGTCGTCTATCCCTGGGAACTTAAGGAGTGTATACTTGAGGTCGCGGATAAGATAAGAGCCACGGGATTAAGGAACGAAGCCATCGTCTCGAAGCTCATCGATGCTGGCTTCAAGAAGAGAGACATCGCACATTACCTGTTATTCGAATATGAATAGGGTGTACTCGAAGCGTCTACCACGATAAACGCTACCGGGGGCTAATCTTCTCAGCCTCGATGACCTCAATTTCACACCTAGGCTAGTGTTAATCTCCTCCAAGGATCGGTCTCCATCTCTTAAGGTGGAGAGGGGCAGCATAATCCCTATGGGGCGGGCGGGTATCCTGTGCTTAGTGGACTTCGGCGGGAAGACTTCGCCTCGTCGAACAACTTCAACAACCTGTTCCTTCGTAATTACGGGTGGATATAGTATGGCTGAGAAATTACCTGTAGCAAGACACTGGATCGCATCGTCCTCCCCCATGTGAGCCACTGTATATCCTTCGCTGAGGAGTGACTTTTCCAACCTATAGGAGAGGCGGTAGATGGACATTGGCTCCTTCTCGGGGGATTCAACAATGTAGGTACCGTCAGCGAATGCTAGGAGGAGGTCAGCACATTTTGTTGGGTCAATGCCCCTTGCTGGATGCATAGTGGCTCCGTTGTTGTTGATTATCCTCTCGGCATCCTTTCTGTTGAATGGTTTGGAGATGGTCCTGCACCAACGCCCCAATGTTATCCTTGGATCCGAGTAGTCGACGAAGCAGACTAGGGCGTAGTGGCAACCGAGCTCCCTGAGCGTCCTAACCCGGTGCATGCCGTCGAGTACTATGTTCGTTGCCCTGTCGACGATTATCGGTGTGCCCAGTGAGCCACGCTCTAAAAGCCTCTGCTTCAGCTCCTCGATATGTCCTTGTATGGTCTCCTCGTGGACTCGCAGGCTGCTTAACTCTACAATTGCTATGTCTAGTCGTAGCCCATTGTGATTTAGGGTATAGGCAGTCCGCGTTCTTGACATCATTTGCATCGACGAGGAAAACGTTCGTGAGGCATGAAGGTTTTAGATGCTATCGGGTTCTACTTCGCCCTCGTACTCTACGGCCATGAGGTCTGACTTCACTACCCTGGTGACATAACCTGCGACCTTGTTCTTCATCTTCTTCGACACGCCTACGTTGAGCTCCGTAAGGAACTTTTTGTTTTGGTCGAATTCTGTGTTGAAGCTCTTCGGGTACTTTTCAATGAGCTCGAGTGACAATCTTTTGACCATCTCAGTCCTTACTTTACCCACTTGCAACCACCAGGTCGGTTTGTCGATGGTTTATGGGGCTTGGGCACTCATTTAAACGTTTATCTCGAATGCCCACTCAGTGTGGCGGGTGCCTTGAACTGGCATCAGCTTATTCGACTACTGCGCGCGCGAAGGGGCTACTAATTACCCCTAAAACGAGTATAACCCAATTTTTGAGTTCATTTACAGGAAAAAGGGAAAAGTATTAAATATTTAGGTAAAGCTGGATTATATTAAGGTGGATTTCACTTGACTAATGAGATTAAAGTTGCTCCAATGCACAAACTGATCAAGCGCGCAGGTGCGGACAGGGTGAGTGAAGAGAGCGCCATTGCGCTGGGGAAGGCCCTTGAGGAGATCGGGGTCAAGGTTGCGAAGGAGGCCCTCGACTACGCAAAGCACGCTGGCAGAAAGACGGTGAAGGCCAAGGATATTGAGATAGCTGCCCAGAAGGTACTTGAGAGATAGCCTTAATATACGAAAGCCGCGGGCGACTATTTGATTACCATGCGGCTTGTTGACTGCGACGTCGTTGTGGTGGGCGGTGGGCCCGCTGGATCGTCGGCTGCCAGGGCCGCAGCGGCTGCCGGCGCGCATGTAGTTCTCCTAGAGGAGCACCCGGTGATTGGATCCCCAGTATTCTGTGCTGAGGGGCTGAGCCTCAACGGAATTAAGGATGCGGGGCTAGAGCCGGTTGCCCCGCTTGTGGCGCAGAAGATAACCCGCGCTAGGGTTTTCGCCCCCAACGGGAATCATATAGACCTTACGAGTGATGACTGGGTCGGTTATACTCTGAACCGACAGTTCTTTGATAAGGCTATTGGGGACTTGGCGGTGAAGGCTGGGGCCGAGTTGATGACCGATACAAAGGCGACGGGTGTCTTCAGGGTGAACGGTAAGGTCGCTGGGGTGATGGCCGAGCATGGCGACGAACAAGTGAAGATAAAGGCGAAGGTCACGATAGGTGCGGATGGTTACTGGTCTATAGTTCGCCGCTCGGCGGGGTTGGAGAGGTGGTACCCGGACGTCGTCACTTGCGCGCAGTATCAACTCGGTGGGCTACATCTTGAGGATCCCTCAACGAACGAGTTCTATGTCGGGTTCAAGTACGCGCCTGGTGGCTATGCATGGGTTTTCCCGAAGAACGAGGAGGTAGCCAATGTCGGTCTGGGTGTGAGAAACATCCACACGGAGCCAGCCATCAACTATCTCAAGAGATTCTTGGAAGCCGACACCCGCTTCGAGGGAGCTAAGGTCCTCCGCAGGAACGGTGGGGTGACGCCTGTCTCAGGGATGCTTGAGAAGATTGTGGATGATAATCTGAT
The DNA here is from genome assembly GCA_050014495.1 of Bathyarchaeia archaeon. Lineage (GTDB taxonomy): Archaea > Thermoproteota > Bathyarchaeia > TCS64 > TCS64 > UBA8941. The sequence goes on along the minus strand of JBEKDF010000034.1, from coordinate 27,440 downwards.
GCTTGTCGGTGACGCGGCGGGTCAGCTCGTGCCCATGACTGGGGCGGGTATCCACAGCGGCATAGAGGCGGGTAAGATGGCGGGGAAGGAGGCTGTTGACGCGATAGTGGGGGAGGATACCTCTGCGAAGAGGCTCAGCCAGTACAGGGTGAAGTTCGAGAGGTACTGGGGAAAGAGGATGAGGGACAGCCGCAGGATACTCGAGATGCTCGACAAGTTCAGCGACGATGACCTAAACATACTCTCGACGATAATAACGAATGAGGAGATTCTCTCATTGGCCAACGGGCAGAACACGAAGAGAACAGTCGCGAAGATTTGCGCTAGGTCGCCCGGGAAGATAATTAAGCTCATGGCGGCGTATCTAAGGTAAGCTTCGATCAATTTGTTCTGGCGATCCCCTAGTCCGTTGGGGGTTATCGTTTTTTGAAGTGGCGCCGGGGATGGGATTCGAACCCATGGGCTCGCAAGGAGCACCAGTTTTCAAGACTGGCGCCGTGGTCCGCTTGGCTACCCCGGCCCAGCTAGAGTTGACTGGACCCACTGTAAAACCTTATCGGAGCTTCTTTATTGCTTCGTGAACTCTTCGATATTGATCTGCTTGCTCAGGCTGGTTACCCTGATGCAGACCCTTGGCTCGTCCCTTCGGATGTATCTCTTCTGGGCGTTCTTTGCGACGACGAAGCGGTCATCCTCGTAGGCGACGCCGTTTAGGGCGTCGAGGATGGCTTTCTCGAGGTTGTCGAGGTCGGGTGTGGTTGGGACCCAGATGTCTTTGCGCCTCGATTCCGGGCGGTCCATGTAGAATATCATGGAGACCTGTATCGGCCCGTGTAGGGGCTGCTCGAAGTGTTTAGCGGCCTCCTCCTTCACAGTCTTCTCCCATACCGCCACCTTCTTCGGGGTGAAGCTCCATGTCCTCCCGCCTTTTCGCACCGTTCGGGCCCGTGCCTTTGGCACCGGGTCACCCTTCACCTCGAAGTAGACGTGCTGCATGCAGGAGGATGTATGCGACGCTTAGATGAGGCTTATGCCACGCACGCTTATCTACCTAAATCAGCGGTGGGGCACCTCCTTAGGTGGGGTGCGCGCTCTAGGTGATCTAGCCCTCTCCTCTGTATGGTAGCACCAATTTTTTTGGATATTTTACATCTATAATTGTTTTACCGATATATTCAGGCTCATCCGAGTGTTCCTTTGCGCTTTCTACGATGCGCTTCAACTGTTCGAAGCCTATAGATCTTCCAGCATACTCTGGGCGATATACGGGTTTAAATATGTGCTCGATTTTTTTTCCGGTTTCATCCACTTCTACGACCGTGTTCTCGTTATCGTAATCAAGCAGCCTCTCCGCGATGCTCTGTCTCCTCGAGAAGTACTTCAACATGTTGTTGTAAAAGATTGGATTTTCGTCGCCTTTAATATGAGTCAATAGCCTCACCTTTAGCTTGCTGGGTATATCTAGTATCAACAGAAACAGGTACATTTCTAGCTGACCAGGTTTAGATGAAATGGCTAGCGTCCACCCATTCTCATCAACCGTCAATTGCTGACGGGCATTCCCAACGCACAGACTCTCCCGAATAATGTAGTCGACCTGTCTATCCAGTTCATAGTCATCTTCCACTTCATTTATCCTATTTTTTAAAAATAGATTATTTGTTTTCTCCCCGGATAATTGTCTCTTTAAATTATTTAATTGTATTAAGATTGATCCATAGTTTGGATCCACTAATGGTGCATCGATTTCCCCGTGTTCTACAAAAAAGTCATACAGTTCCTTGATCCTTGTGGCGATGATCGGTGTAATTTCCCCATCACCCATAATGGAGACTATTTCATCGACCCCGAAGCCCATTCTATAGCCCCGATTTTTAAAACTGATAGTCTTTAGGTCGATGGGGAAATTCCCCTCATCCAGTTTTGAAAGAGGTACATTCAACCCGCATAAGGGACAAATCAGGTGCGACACGTTATTTTCCCAGTATTAAATATCCCCATCCACCTATTTTAGGCTAGCCTATTCTCTTAGGAACATGGGAAAAAAGGGAAACATAACAAAAACCTAGGAGTTACATAATTATTTGGGGAAACGTGAAAAACCTGGGGAAATATAGTGAATCAAGGAAGAAGGATTGTTTCGCGAAGAAGACATATTCCAAACTTATGTAAAACATTAAATGGGAGGGGAATATTGGGGAACATGGGGAGATGTGCAAGGGGGGTACATTATTTCTCACAATAAAAACACTTGGGAAGAAATCGAGGCATTTCACCGAGATGGGTGGAATTTCAGGGTTAAAACTGTAAACGGGAAACAATACCTATCTGCGAGAAGAGGAAGCGATGAAAAGGGCTTGGGTCCTCTGACACCTGAGCTGCGTGACTTTCTTGATACTCTAAACAAATCCCATGTAACCGCAAATGATACCGGTTATGACAAATCGCAACAACAAACGTCGAACTATCATGTAACATTGTACCCAACGTTAACATACCCCACAAGGGAAATGACCTTGTTTTCTAGGGCAGAAGTCGAGTCAGCTCTCTTCGACATAAGGTTTGAGAGGGCGAAGGTGAAAGCCATCGACTGTCACTATTCGTGGAATGGTTATTGTCAATATTGGAAGTATACGCCAAACTCGGATAATTTTAAAAAGATCTATGAAAGATTCGCTGCAAGGGAATATACTTTACCCGCATATTCTAGCCTCCCAGTGTTAAAGGGACAAAATCGAGAGATGCTCCGTGTCACCGAGTTGCTTTGCTTCGATTGTGATAGATACACCCCGAGGATTGAGAAGGAGAAAAACTCATGATTTTTTCTGATATAACTGATATTTAATTAACGGTGAGACTTCAAAGTCTGCAGATCAACCACTCATCGTCACTGTTGAATATCCAGATGGAAGTGAGGATAAGACTGTTACACATAAGATGAGGCTTATACCAAAGTAACTTGGGTAGTTTTTTCGATTATCGGATGCGTCGCTCTTGATTGATAGACAAAGTGAATCTAGTTCTTGCCCTTGAGCTTCCCAGCATTCTCTCTGGCCTGCTTTAATGGAGGCTTCCGCTTCTCATCCGGCTTGTAGCGATTTCCTCCGAGCCGTTTCTTATGCTCCTCCTTAGCCTTCACCAGGATCTCCGGCTTGGTCATCAGATCTATAACGCTACCCGCCATCGTCTTCGCCGCAAATATCAAGCTCTTGTGCCCAATGCTCGAGCCGCTACTAGCTACGAACTGCCAGCTATGACCAGGGGCTCCGAGAATATTGCACGCGGTGCCGAACTCCATCGTGGGCACCACCCAACTGACGTGGGAGACATCTGTGCTTCCGGGGGAGACCTCGCCGTCGTCCCAAGCATCGAAGATATCGGTGACTAGGTCAACATCGACATACTTCTCCCAATTCGGCATCCGGGACTTTTTCAGGGTGTCTATCTTATCCTGCTTGGGAAAACTCTTAGCAATCTCTGCAGCGAACCTCTGCTCCTCATCTGTGTACTTTGGGGCACCGACCTCCCTCATGTTGGCTACGACGACTTCGCTCAAAGTCCTGCTTGGAATCAGGTTATAGCTTCCAAGGTCCATTTCTATCTTGACTTCAGTCTCCGTCATGAGGGTCGCCCCCTCTGCAATCTTCTCTACACGCTTGTAGATGGATTCTAACTGGTCTATCTCAGGCGCACGCACATAGTACCAGCTCCTCGCGTAGTCGGGGACAACATTTGGCTGGCCACCTCCAGCCTCGATGACGTAGTGGATTCTCGCCTTCTCAATAATGTGCTCCCTGAGGAAGTTGACCCCCACATCCATCAGTTCGACAGCGTCTAGGGCGCTCCTCCCCTGCTCAGGGTTGGCGGCGGCGTGCGCCGTCTTCCCGTAGAAGTTGAATTTGGCGTGAATCGTTGCGGTGCTGCGGGATAATGAAGCGGTGTTTAAGTGGCCCGGGTGGTGGCTCAGACATGCGTCGACGTCTTTAAAGAGACCGTCACCGACCATGAAGATCTTGCCCTGGTAATTCTCCTCAGCCGGGCAGCCATAGAACCGTATAGTACCCTTCAGCCCACCTTTGTCGAGAGCGTACCGAACAGCGATGGCAGCGCTCATAGCGCTGACTCCGTGGATGTTGTGACCGCAGCCATGACCCATACCGCCTTCAACGATGGCCTCCTTACGGGGCACCGCCTTGTTGCTGATACCCGGGAGGGCGTCATACTCGCCCATGACGCCGATTATGGGTTCCCCGCTGCCCCATTCTGCGGTTAAGGCAGTTGGCATGCCGGCGACGCCGCGGTTGACCTTGAATCCGTGTTTCTCAAGGGTGTCTGCGATTAGCTTGCTGCTCTTCTCCTCGAGAAGCCCAGACTCGGCGAAGCCCCAGATATCGTCGCTTATTTTGGCTAGCTGATCTTTATTATCCTCAATCCAGTTCCACGCCGTTTCCTTCAACATAATAAACCATCAAAAAAACTTTACAGGAATGGTAAAAAGTTATGCATTTAATGCAAGCAACCTGTGGCTACAACCGCGTAGTGGGTAGCCTGAATCTCAGATTGATCAACCATCTAACTTCGCGCGCGCATATTATTCCGATAAATATGGATTATTTACCAATAACACTATAGGCACCTTTCCTCTCCACTTATTTGTGAACATGTGCGCACCGAGGCGTATCTCAAGTTGAAGTATGTTTGGTACTCGGAGTATGGTAACAATAAAACCACCAAGGTCATCGATGGGTGATCAAATGGGTGAATTAAATCTAAGAGAAGCGGATCGCTTAGAAGTGCTAAACCTGGTCGATAATTATACGGATGTATTCAAGGCGCAGGACACAAAAATTGATAGGCGGCCTTGGGTTTCTCCTCCAACGTTGCTACTTGCCGAACATGGGTTCTCGTGTTTTCTTAAGGTCTGTGCTGGTTCAGAGGAACATTTTGTGCTTTTTGATTCGGGAGTATCTGCAGAATGTCTATTTCACAATGCTAAACTACTAAATGTCGATTTAGATAGTATAGAATCCATCGTTCTGAGCCATGGCCACTTTGACCATACTGGCGGGCTTATGGAACTATTAGGTCGTTCTACAAAAGAGATCCCACTTATTCTTCATCCTGATGCTTTCCTTATTCGCCGCCTCAAAAATCCTTCATTAAGCCACCCCGTTGATATGCCTTCTTTGGAGGAAGAATCCTTGAGGAAATCAGGGGCAAAAATCTTAGAATCCTTGGGACCTTCGACGTTAGCATCGGGATTAATCATGGCAACCGGAGAAGTAGAAAGAGTAACACCATTTGAAAAGGGGTTTCCCGGGATGGAGGCGAAAATTAACGGTAACTGGGTTGTTGATCCTATTAACGATGACCAGGGACTGGTAGTCAATTTGAAAGATAAGGGATTAGTGGTCATTAGCGGTTGTTCTCACGCGGGGATCATAAACACTGTTAAGTATGCTAAGAAAATCACCAAAATAGAGAAGGTCCACGCTGTATTGGGCGGTTTCCATCTTACGGGGCTGCAATTTGAACCTATTATAGGAGCGACAATTGAAGAAATGAAAAAGATAAACCCCGATTATGTCGCACCAATGCACTGCACAGGATGGAATGCTATCAATCAGTTTAAAGAAAAAATGCCGGGACGAGTCATTATCAATACTGTAGGCACCATCTATACCTTTAATTAATTTTTTCAACTTCAGCACCCGACTTTTTAATAACTCGCGCGCAATGGAATGGTGGGAAGCCATAGCCTAATCCCCAAACCCACTTGCAACAATTTCTTGCAAATCTTATCTTTATTTAACATTATAATCAAGATGTAGGGCGAATGGAGGGTGAGGCTTTGAGGTCTCACGATATGGGTTATGTGGGAGGATAAGACTATGGCCCCAAACCCAAAGGATTTATACTTAGTTGATTCTTATATATTAAAGGCTCTTTTATTATTTACTAATACTGGACCTTACAAAAATTGGAGAAAACTGGTGAAAAGAATGAAGTACGTTTATCTGTGTTTCACAAAGTGGTCAGACAAAGCAGTAGCAGAGTGGCCTAAAAAGGGGGCACAGTGGCTGAAGAAGCATGAGAAGCTGTGCAAGGATAATAAAGTGGAGATAGTAACAAACGGCCGCGTATTTGGCTGCGTTGAAGATACTGTAATCGGCTATGCTACTGATATGCACCGCGATGCTTTCCAGGATTTCCGAGATAAAGTTTGGAATCTGGATCCCGAGATTCCAATGTCCTATACAAAGACCTACGAAGTGCTGCAATTCTAAACCTAGAGGACTTTTCCGAACTATTACGATACTTGAACAATTAACCTCCTTTTTTATAACTAGTCAACGCTTGTGTCGAGGTGTGAGTAAGCCCTTGGAGGAAGAGCGAATTACTTTATCAATCTCCTTTACATAAGATGAGGCTTATGCCAAAGTAACTTTGGGATAAGATTTTCTATGAGTGAGTTAATGTGAGAATAAGATTATGAGTACAGAGTGCATGCAACGGAGCGCGCGATGCAGGTTCACAATAGGTGAATTTCTATTAGGTGCTTACTTCATAGAATGGCTACTAGACTGCGCAGGCACCAACCGATCCCTTCAGTTCGCCAGTATGGGGAGCGCACGAGAATGTTAATAATGGATGAAAAGGAAAAGTACAATGTGAAAAGCGGGTTCCCATTATGCGGAAAAAGACAATCATCGCTATTTTAACGTTAGGAATTATCGCGGGGGGAGCTCCGGCATTTTTCACTGCAAACCGCCTCATCAAACATACGGCCAACATTTTATGTGCGCGTATAAAGGTAAATTTATCATGATAGAGCCCGAACATCTGTTTATATTCGGTTCGATCATGCTCGTGACATGGTTCCTCTTCACCTACAATTGGCCACGCATGATCCTATACGTGTTCAAGAGAGCGATCCTCGGTAAAGGGTTCGGCGACGGCCCCATCCCGATCAATACGCTCCATACGGAGCCCCAAACGCTCTTTGCAGACCCCATCCACCCTCCCGCCTCGGCCTCAAACTTGGCGACTACCGGCGTGAACCGCGACACGCTCCTTACGGTCGGCGTATTAGACCTCAGTAAAGGGCCGCAAGTCCTGCACGTTCCGGACATGAATAGCCGCTACTACAGCGTGCAGTTCACTGACCCGTCGAACAACACTGTTTTCGCCTACGTCGGCAGACGTACCACGGGAACCGAAGCCGGCGACTACCTCATCACAGGGCCGAACCGGAAAGGACAGGCGCCGAGCGGCATGAAACAGATCTCCTCGCCGAACAACTCGGTTCTGGTCCTCGGCCGAGTGCTCGTGGAGAGCGACGTCGACCTATCGAACGCCCATCATCTCGCGGAACAGATACGTTTCACGCCGCTAAGCCAGGAGGGATCGGTATGAGCGGCAGAACATACACTTATCTGGCAGCACTCGACGGCGTGATAATCGGCTTTTTCTTCGTCTATTCGTTCTTCTTCAACCCCAATTCAAGAACCGTGCGCAATGACGTCGTGCAAGGCTTCCTCATCGGCTTCGGGCTAGCATTTGTCACGGCTCAAATTTACGCGAGGATCAAGACCAAGAAGATCAACGGCTGGACCACGATGTTTGGATGTGGCGAGCCTGGCAACGGCTTTCTGTTCAGAGCCGCGTGCGCCCAAGTATTTCCTGGCCCGATAAACGTACAGAAGGAGGCGATGTACTGGACGACGGACGTAGATGGCCCGGGTCACCTACTCTCCGGAGAGCACGACTACATCATGCACTTCCCGGCGGGACAACTCCCGCCGAACGATGCATTCTGGTCGCTGACTATGGGCGATGAGCACAATCGCTTTGTACCGAATCCAATAAATCGGTACAGCGTGAGCGACCGGTCGGGACTCGTGCCAAACGCCGACGGCTTCATCGACATTTACATTCAGAACGCCGCTCCGGCAGGCCATGAATCCAACTGGTTGCCCGCGCCTGCGGGCAAATTCATACTCTGGCTGCGCGTGTACCAGCCCGGCGCGGCCATCCTGAACGGCGAGTATCACGTGCCGCCCGTTGTCAAGGTGAAATGATGTAGAATATTAAACACAAACACGTACGCGCACTATATTTCCTGTTGAATTTCTTTATTGCTATTCTATAGTCTAGGAATGCATTTATCTAGTTATCCTCGAACCCCAACGATAAACAATCTTGAGCGCACACTCTAAAGCAATATATATCGTTTATTGTTATGACGCGTTTAGACTACTGTAGGTCTTGAATAATAGAGGTACTGAATCAAACTAGGGCGCGTAAATTACTGTGCGCAACTAAGGTCTAAGTTTTGCATTTAATGAGGGAACATGGTTAGGAAGTTCGCTTTCGACGCTGCGCGCTGCCCTGTCCCTAAATTGATTTAAGATGGTTTATAATGGTCTTAATTCCCTTTAACGGATTTTGAGGCAAATTCTGACATATCACAAACCCCTACCCTTCTCGCGGAAGCCATCCCCTCAACTCACGGAATAGACGATTCCGTCGAAAAACATAGAAACAACACCCGTCAACGAGTTTCGACGCTTCTCAGAGACCAATCCATAGCTGAAAGCGGTTGAGAACGATAACCATGGTCTTCCAGGCCCTTCATAGGTTGCTTATCATTCATTATCAGGCTCCTTTCCTGTAGCTGAGTCTATGTGGGTCGCTCCACGGCTTCATAATCCTTCGGGTAGAAAGGCTCTATTTCAGGTTGTAAACGGGAATGCGGATTTTAAACCATTTAATACCAGTCATAATTGATTTCGGGACAGGCCAGCGCGTGCGCATAAGGAGTATAGGGGTTCTCAGGGAAGGATATACCATCGTATTTCAAGATATATCCCTAGAGACAAAAGGATATACGAACGCGCGCTCGAAAAGTATATTTAAAAAAAGGGAAAGGCGAAGTCTACTTCGCCATATCAGTAATCATCTTGAGTAAACCGAGTTCGTACTCGATGGTTGCGGGGAACGCCTGCGAGACGGGTATAAACTCGGTGTATTTCAACATTATAGGCAGGTATTGCTTAAACAGATTAGTTAGAGCCTCTTTGTTTGGCGCATCCCAGCAACAGAAAGCTCCATAATCGTCTCTTGTCCAAGTGTTTTCTATTACTACGTCTTTAGGAGTCTCTCCCTTAAGTAGGGCTGTAAAGCCTGCTACCATGTCTTTCGTGCATGCGATATTTGTTTCTTTGGTCCACTTGTGTACGGCTATAAACTTCATTTATTTTCACCAGTTTTCTCCAATTTTTGTAAGGTCCAGTATTAGTAAATAATAAAAGAGCCTTGAATATATAAGAATCAACTAAGTATAAATCGTTTGGGTTTGGGGGATAAGACTGTAGAAACGAAGGATTTACTTATCTGGGACATATGTGAGAAATGTCTCGCGCGCGCTCAGACGGGGAGAGGGCAACTTGTGGATGTCTCATTGGTGGACTCTGTTTACGCCGCATTGGAGAACATCCCTCAGAAATATTTCTCAGAGGGGGTGATCCCTCAAAGGATTGGCAACAGATACGAGTTCATCTACCCTTACGACACATTCATGACGTGTGACGGCTGGGTGGTGATAGCCATCGCAAACGATGCGATCTGGGCTAGGTTCCTGGAGACATCGGGGTTATCATGGCTCGGAAGCAACCCGAGGTTTAAGTCAAACAAGCTCAGAGTCGAAAACCATGCCGAGCTTCGTTCAATTATCGAGGAATGGACACAGAAGCAGACGATGGGAGAGATTGTCCAGATGCTTAACGACAGGAGGATTCCATCTTGCCCAATGTACAATGTTAAGGATGCTTCAGAGGACCCACATATTTCTAAGGCTAGGGGCATGGTGGTTGAGGTCGAGCAGCCGGGGCTGGGGAAGATCAAGCTTCAGGGGAATCCGATAAAGATATCCGAAACGGATCCGAGGCCGAGGGGGCCCGCGCCAAGCCTCGGCGAGGATAATGATGCGGTTTTCATGGGCTTATTGAGGCTTACACAGGAGGAGTTCGGGAGACTACGTCAAAAGGGTGTAATCTAGGACCTTATGAATCGGCTAATGAGAACCTCGTGCTCGCCTGCAAAGGTGACTCGCTCATGCGCATGTGATAAATGTTATTTAGATTAATTACGATGATCTAATTGATTTTACCATGAGCAAGATACTACTAATCGGTGCTGGGGCACAGGGAGGTCCATGCGCCTCGATCCTCTCGAGAGATAAAGAAATATCCGAGATCGTTTTGGGTGACATCAACTTTGATTTGGCCAAGAAGGTCGGCGAAAAGATAGGCAGTGAAAAGATCACTACAATCAAGTTGGATGCGTCTAAAACCGATGAAGTTGAAAAAGCAGCAAAGGGTTCGGACGTCGTGATCAACCTGACCCTCACCGCCTTCGACATGAACATAATGGAGGCGTCCCTGCGAAGCGGCGCTCACTATATCGATACCTCATTCGGTGAACCTGATCTTATGGATATCCGTGCAAGGGATAACATCCTTAGCCAAATCATAGAGAATCGGCCAATAGCATATGACAGAGAGTATAGGGAGGCTGGTTTGACAGGGCTACTGGGATGCGGAGTCTCCCCTGGAACAACCAACGTGATAGCTAGATACATCTGCGACTTGATGGAACGGGTTGAGGAAATCCGCATACGATACGGTGGTCGAGCCCTGGAGGAGTCGAATGAGGTCGTGAAGGCTTGGACACCAACATGGTCTCCCTTTAGGGCTCTTTGGGGCTACTCTATTGAACCGATGGTCTTCGAGGAGGGACATTACAGCAGGCTCCCGATCTTTTCAAGCCCAGAGCTGTACAAGTTCCCAGATCCCGTTGGGCCCGTCCTATTGAGTTATCACCAGCACCAGGAGCCAATAACCCTACCACACTTCATTGGGAAGGGAATAAAATACTGCGACTTCAAATATCCCGTGGACCCCCTTGTGGGAGCCTTTGTCAAGATGGGATTCGGAAGTCCCGACCAGATTGAGGTCAATGGGATTAAGGTTGCGCCCAGGGACGTATTGCTCAAGCTTGTGCGCCCCCCAGTTAACTCCTTCCTAGCTGAGGACGAGTCGATCATCGGGAAGAAGCTTGATCGGCTGACCCTCATCGTGGTGGAGGTCAAGGGAACCATGTCCGGCGTAGCTACAAATTACCGTGTGGTCTGTCCCAACTCCTTCTACCGGACTGAGGAGGAGAGACGATCCGTTTACGAGCGGCTCGGAACAGCGATAACGAGTGTGGCGCTACCCGCCGTGATCGGGGCAAAGATGTGCCTCAGAGGAGATGCGAATAAAGGGGTGATCTGCGCCGAGTGCCTCGACCCAGAAAAGTTCTTCAAAATCGCGACGGAGATGGGTGCCCCTGTGAAGCTCGAGGAAATGATCAGCCGCGAGATATCATACTTGTGAGTACGCGCGCGCATAGTCTTATTCCTCAAACCCAAACGCATTCACAATATTTTAAATAAATCTTACAGCTACGTTGATTTTGGAAGGTTTCAAAAATAAGAAACTATTGGAGGTGAATGAATCGTCAATGAATGATGAGGTTAAGGTTCATCTTAATTGGCTACGGTTCATGTATGCCTACACGATTGTTGGGGCTGGGGGAATCGGCTTGGCTCTCCTCATTGCTCCCAATACCGCTATGTCTCTTCTCAGCATTCCAGCTGAAGAACCAATAATGGCGGGAGTTGCATATAGTGCGTGGTTGGCGTTCGGAATCTTATCCATATTTGGTCTGAGGTCACCCATGAAATTTGTTCCAGTTCTGCTTCTGCAATTTACCTACAAAGTGGTCTGGTTCATAGGAGTTATCGCTCCCATAGCCATTACGGGCGCCATGCCGTCGTTCGGATTTACGATGATTGCAATTTTTGCGTCGTATGTGATAGGAGACATAATCGTCATCCCGTGGCGCTATCTTCTTTCAAAATGACGTAAATGCACTAAAATTGTGCGCTCTTTCGATCGCACTCTCTCTTTTTCTTACTCACACTTAGAATGGTGCGTACACTTCTCCTCGATTAGTTTGACGCATACATACGAATTTTCAAATAACCGTAAACCCAGAGGAGTAAACGATCCTGATATGAGAGAAGTAAAGGTAGCGTCAGCCCAATTCGAAACGACATCCGACCCGGAGGTGAACAGGAGGAAGGCCCTGAGGTATTGCGAGGAGGCTGCGGCTAAGGGGGCACAGGCGATATGCTTCGCCGAGTACTGGATGACTGGAAACCCGATCAAGGGCGACAACTCTAGGCTCACTAAGCTCGCTGAGAAAGTGCCGGGCCCGACATTCGACGCATTCGCGAAGAAGGCGAAAGAGCTCGGGATATACATCGTGCCGGGCACGATAATTGAGATCAGTGAAGATGGTAGATACTACAACACTTCGGGCATAATCTCCCCCAAAGGGGAACTCATCGCCATGGTGCATAAGGACCATCCCGAGAATGATGTTGAGAAGGCCGAGGTGCACTTCGGTATAACACCCGGCCCCGGTGATTATCCGGTCTATGAGACTGAGATAGGTGTAGTCGGTGTCACAATAGACATGGATCTGTGCGCACTGGAGGTCCCGAGGATCATGGGACTCAAGGGGGTGGAGATTCTCTTCACGCCGATGTGCTGGGGTGCTACCGTCCACGACTGCGTGGCAGCTTACGCCGTAGCTGGCTCAAGTGTAAGCGACGCCTATGTAGTGTTATCAAACAGGATGCAGCGTGAGCCACTCCACCTGGGAGGAAGCGGTGTCTTCTGGCTGCGCAACTACATAGCAAGGATACCTGACCTCACAGAGGGGATCGTAGTGGCGACAATGGACCTCGACAGGGTGAAGGATAGGCGCGAGGAGTGCAGGACGAGGTACCCGTACTGGAGGAGACCAGCCACCTATGGGTTGTTGCTTGATGAGGATATCGAGCGGAAAACGCACGGACAAAACATGAAGAAACAAAAATAAGTGCCAGACGATGCTATGCGTGTGTGTGATTCTATTCACCAAACCACTTGATGGCCCAGGCATTCAGCTGGTCAATCGTTTTGATTCTTTTTAGCTCTTTTTTCGCCATGTTCAATGACTCGATGATGTCCGGGGCATAGTCTTTGTCAAGGTCGATTGTAGTGGACTTGTATAATTTTCCCCTCTCAGTTGTCATTCACATACACCTTAAGCGCGTGACAAAAATCAAATTGGATTAGGTTTCTAAAATAATTATTCTTATTTAGTTTATGCATGTGCATGCCTAGGTACACCGATTAGGAGGCAGCCGAGTGATTGTTCACCCAATAATCTTATCCTCAACTCATTCTAGTTGGTTACATAATGGGCTTCGGAGAGCTTGAGCAGGCACAAGTGGAGGATATAGTCAAGGGGTTTGTATCTCTAAGCTGCAAGATTGTGGAGCTTGAGGTGAAGCAGCAGGTAAAGGGTGTGCCTCCATTTAGAAGGTATAGGGACCGGGTGATAACCTTCTCACGTGGGCTGATATCTTCAACTAAGTCAAAGCTTGATCCGGCGGTGGCTGTTGATTTTCTCGCGAAGGCTGATGGGTCTATGGATCGCCTTTCTGGTGGCTCATGGTTTGAGGTCGAGGACAAGATCAAGGGCTACTACAAGAGCTTGAGTCGAGACGTCAAGTAGCTGCGAGATTAGTTCACATTGGGCACGCGTAGAAGTTTAGTATGACATTCCAGATTAACAGATATCTCAATAGCCTTATCCTCACTTCCACCTGATACAAAATTATTCCGATAATTATGGATAATTTACCAACAAAACTATAGGCACCTTACTCCTCCACTCCACTCGGGGTTCCGAGGTCAACAGCTAAGAGAGCACTCGATAGCTAGAGATGAGATGCAAAATGGAAGAATTGGACAACGTTGACCCCGACTGGAAAGGGCTGTATCGAGCAGGCGGCATCGCCGCGTTCATAATCGGAGTACTGTGTATCATCGACGTCGCTTTAGCGGCTACCTTGGGATCTCCGCCGAGCACCGGCGAGGAATACCTGAAGTACTTTATCGGAATCGTGCTTCAAGCTCGGGTTGCCGACGTCCTCATACCTGCACTCACAGACCTCCTCCTCATACCTGTCGCTCTGGCCCTCTACCTCGTATTGAGGGGAGTCGATAGAAACGCAATGCTCGTAACCACAGTATTCACGGGCTTATTCATAGCTCTAGACCTAGGAACAAGCACCCTGAACACATCCACACTCATCACGCTCAGCGTACAATACGCAGCCACGACCAGCGACGCACAGCGTGCGGCCTTTGTGGCTGCCGCGGATTATGCCGCAGTAAGTCTCGCGGTGAGCAGCCCCATATACAGCTTCGTCGTCCCCTGCTTAGGATTCATAATCACTAATCTGGTCATGTTGAGAGGGGTCTTCAGCAGGGCCGTAGCCTACCTGGGTATAGTCGCAAGTGTCGCGGGGATTGTTGGTGGTATCAGCAGCTTTGTCTTTTACCCGTTCTATGTACCGCTTATCGGCGCCTGTCTCATCATCCTCGGCGTCTGGAGCATTTTAGTGGGCGTCAGGCTCTATGGGCTCGGTAAGCGTTAATATAGGGCTGCTCTTTCGTGGAAAGCTCCTTGTCCTCGTTTCCCGTCTTGGAGGCAACCTCGCCCTGAACCAGAGCCTGCGCTCGTATTTTGCAGTTTTAGTTTAAAAAAGAATAAGGAAGAGGGTTAAGTTTAGGTTTGAGGCTATTTGCCCCTCATCATCTTCATAGCTTCTTCAGCAGTGATTGCAACTTTCGTTTCGATTGAGCAATAGGCATTAATGGCAACGAACTCTGGCTCCATCAACAGTTTTTGAAAAGCATCCAAACTTGAGGCTTCATCCACGATGATTGTTAGATGTTCCGTAGGGACTAACCAGAGCCCAAGATCCTTAATTCCATGCTTCTTCAACAGGCCCTCTCTTTTGGCCATCAGATCCATCGTTACCTTTAGGACTTTCTCATTGAACCTAGAGTCGTTCTCTGGGGAATACTTGAGGAAGAATATTTGTATAGGCATATCAAATACTCCAAATTATTACTTCGATAAAACCCGATAAAAGATTATCGGCTATTCAAAATGTTATGGTTTTTAGGGATAAGAGTATCGTCTATACACACGCTAGCTCGTGGGTACTATTATGTTTTATGAATTATAAGGTAAAGACAACACAAAATCACGGTGACCTCAACAACGTCAGTAGCAATGTTTTCAAGAACTGGATAATTGGCAGCAAAAAAGATTGTTCCAATACTTAAGCCTAGAAGCTGGATGACCACTCCCAGATAATTGAAAAGTCGTCTGCCCGTGAATAGACCGACTCCCACCAAAATGTAAAGCAGCCCAAAAGATGCGAATACCAGCATCTCAAATTCGGTGTTAGTTAATCCTAATACAGCTAAAGCCAGATGGAGGACTCCCAGTAACGTTATGAGGGAAGCAGCTAGAAGTCTTACATTTCTAGTGATGTCCATTTTCAGGTTTCAATTTCTGATAGTATTATAAGTACATAAGACTTGTGACTCCCAATTAGTTATTGAATCTCTCTCAATGTTTCTGAGTTTTTCTAAGTATGTTTTTTTCTCGGGTGAGAACGCACCCTCGAGACTTATCTATAAAATTTCCTATTTATTGTCGCTGTGGTTCCCACTTTCCCCGATTAGGTAAGCCCCGAAACCAATCATCCAGAGCAGAGTAGGGTAAACAATTACTCGTTCAACTCCTCCAGCTCCGAGCCCAAGATTTATTCCCGAAACACCAAGAACGAGTGCTAAAAGCGTCACTGCACCTAACACGACGGAGACATAAGATAGGGGAGGCTGCTCAAACCTGTATGACATAATGGCAGATAGTCCACCTAATGCGAAGACAGTCAAACTAAGGATGGTGTGTATCGGTTCAAAATTCTCCGTGAATATGCTGATCCCAACTGCACCGATAGTTACTAAAGCCAATAGGGCTGTGAAGATTCTAGATTTGAGTGCCTGCTGAATGAAGATGGTACCAGCAAGGCCAAGCACTCCCAGCAGGAATAAGGATGAGTTGTAGATGAGTGCTGGTGGACCCACTCCAAGGTCGCTGATATAATTCTGGGAGGCGCTGTAGCCGGAGTAGAGTGCTTCTGAGATAATTATTCCTAGGATAAATTGTGCGCCGCCGACAAAGAGGAGCAGGCCCGCCATTTTTCTGCTGTCATACATAAATGTGAGCTAAACCTTTCGATTTATATCGTTTTTGATTAACTAGAATTATTCACCAATAAAACTATAGGCTCAATCCTCCCCTCCTTAACTGGGGATAATAAATGAAGTACGTTTTGTTTTTGGAGTTTGATCCAGAAGACTTTGGCAAAATCGTTGAAAAAAGCATGAAGCAGCTAGTCTTATCCCCCAAACCCAAACCCAAAATGTGCGCGTGTACTCACTCACAATTGCGTGAAAAGATATTATGTGAGTTCAAACGTACTTGATGCTGTTATTTTCACCTTCGTCTATAATCGACTCGCCTCGTCTTAAGCTAACTGAATTACATTTCGTATACGAGTTAAACCAAAGGTTTGCTGTGGCCGATCCATCCGAGGAATATGCGAACATTCTCCCATCTGCATGGTTATTCGAATACTTGTCAGACTTTTTAATTGCCAAACTATCCATATCATTATCTTCAACATGGTTGTTCACAGCACTTAGGTCGAGCTCACCTGACTTTTTTCTCCCCGATAATCTGATCCCATAATAAGCCTTCCCCGATATCCTGTTGTTGGTGACTTGAAAGTCATCACATTTTCTAACATGTATGCCTTCATAGCCATCACCCAACTGTATATCGTTATGACGAATTACTCCACTTAGTTTACCTGACTCCTCATTAGATGGACCTAAAACAACTATTCCACTATGATTCAGGCGTTCAAGCTTGATGGTGTTCTCTTCGATGTTCACAGAGAAGCCGGGCTTCTTGGGTCCTTCGAGACCTGTGTGAACCGAGATGCCAGCGGCGGATTCGGGGCTGGACATAGGGTAGGAGCCATACACATCTGACTCAACAAGATTTCCTCGGATAACCACGTCAATTGGTTTAAGATGATCACTGGTCGCAATTCCTTTACCAGACGCATTCCTGACGACATTATTTAATATCTTAACCTTTCCAGAGCAACTGTTCACGACTATCCCATAACCTACAAAATACTCGTGATTGAACAAGTCAGGGCGATACTCGGGATCTTCCTCAAGTCCTCCCCGAGACAAGGCGCCCCTCCAAATCCCCCCTCCAAAGTCCCCACGATGAGCAAGATCAATGTAATTACCTTCAACAAGAACACCACCAGCTCCTACTGCCTCAATCAATACACCCCAAAGAAAATCACCAAAAGCTGCGAATGTTTGACCGTGCCCATATCCCGATCTAATCGTGACCCTGTTATTCAGAAACTTCACGCTGTTGCGTGTTCCTGTACCGACCTCCGTGTTTGACATTACACTAGTACAGTTAAAATCCGTGAAGCATAGATTCTCTATGGATACATCTATACCGTCTCCATGCAACTCAAAAATGCCTGAAAACTCGTGGAAGGGGAAACTCCAGCCCTTCTTATATATAATCGTCGACGGGACATCGTTGACGCGGCCCTCCCCCTTGATGACGACGCTCCTAGACACCCTCACGAATGAGGTCCCGAAGTTGAAGACGCCTTTGAGGACGACCATCTGGTAGTTATCCACCGCGTCCTGAACAGCCTGCGCGTCTATCTCAGGGCTCTCAGTACCGACAACCAGTATCCTCTCCCCGGATTTAGCCTTCTTCGATACGTTGCCACGTTTAATCTTGGTGACTGCCGAGACGGTTCTGAGGTCTGCATTATCCCAGTAGTGGTTGAAGAGGTTCCGGCACCACTCTAGGCTTGACTCATCTGATGCGGTGAAGCCTTTGAAATCGAATTGGCCATCTGGCGTTGGGAAGGCTAAGACGCATCTGGACTCGGATAATAATAGGTATAGGTTGATGTCTTTGACCATCCGCTCCTCCATCAACGGCGTATGCCTCGTCTCACTTAGGGCCTGATTCTCCTCGGAGGTCATAGCGCTCAGATCCAGGTTGAGCACCCTATCCCGGGGCTCTACAACCCTGATACTAACGCCGCCTTCGATGGCCCTAGCAATCGTCGACAGCGAGTTTAAGGGAAACTGTTCTACAAGCAGCCAGGCATACTCCTTGGACTCCTTGATGAGGTTCTCGCTGTAACGAAAGAAATCCATCGGGTTCGTCAATGGAACACTGGCGTTGAGCTCCCCGATGCGTTTGGCGAACCCCTCGGGGATGTTCAGAATGGTGTGCGTCCTGAAATATTCGTGGTAAGCTGACAGGAACTCGAACTCCTGGATAAGGAGCATAGATGCCTCACCGTAGGGTGTAAGGTGATAGTATCCTCCGGCGTCCCTCTGAATCAGACCCAAATCCTGCAGCCTGGAGACGTGGCGTCTCGTCTCGGGGTTGTTTAGACTCATTTCTTTCGCGATGTCGGTGATCCTCAAGGCCTGGTTATTGAGCAGCTGGAGTATCCTGTGCCTAATCTCGTTTGATATTTCGAATAGTAAATCGTAGAATTTCTCATTTGCTGGCACTTGTAGGATCAATCCTCCCTAGGGTGTATCAACCAATTTTCGGTGTATTGATCCTTCGCAGATGAGATATTAAGTTTAGCCTTACGGTTGACTGAGGATAAGACACGGTGCGCTAAGGGTGGTGCATATGGAACACGCGTTCTCAGTCGAGATGAAGTCCAAGGCTTACATTAAGAACATCTCTATCTCAAACGAAGCCCACGACCGCGTGCTCTTTGAGGGCAGCCTCGGGGAGCTGACGAAGATTTCCATCGCCGAAGGCGATGTCCTGGAGATCATCGGTGTAAACGGTACACTCAGAGTCGATCTATCAGAGGAGCAGCTGAGTGAGGTCCTTGAGGCGCACCGCGGGTTAATTCTCAGCTCCCCAGTGGGGGAGTAGGAAAGAATCAACTAAAGGTGAAATGAAGAATGGAAAAGTTAGGAGTTAAGAAGTCCGGTGTGTTAGCGGTCCTGCTGATTGTACTGTTCGTTACCTCGTTTTTCTCGGTTTTCTCTGTAACAACGAATGCGGTCAAACCAGTAATAGTTAAGATAGGGGTCATATCGGATGACTATTATTTAACGGCCGAGACTGCGCTCTATACAGGCGTTGTCCAGAATGACATCAACGCGTACGTCGCCAAACTACCCGACTATAGGTTCATCCCACCAGTCAAATTTGAGTTCCAAGTTGAAAGCATGGGAGGGGATGACAATCTTGTTGAGTCTAATGCCCAACTCGTGAAATTCCATAAGGAGGGCATCAACCTCATCATTGGTGGTTGGTACTCATCCCAAATAGATGCTAGTACACTCTCGATCCTACATAAATACAATATGGTTATGATAAGCCCTACTGCCAATGCCCCCAGTTTAGCGGGGATGGACGGTAATCTGTTCTTGCTAATGCCAAATGCCTCTATGGAGGGCACAATTGTTGCAGCAATGTTCAAGAATCTCGGGTTGACCAGCGCCATCGTAATTGAACGCGTGGGTACCTTTGGAAGCGGGGTATTAGGAACGTTCTCCCCCTCGTTTTCATCCAGCAATTTATTCACTTATACATATGATCCAACCGATACAACTGGAACTAGTTTCATCAATGCCCTTACAGCTGCAAATACGGAAGCCGGTAAACTCTCGAGCGTAGGGGTCTTCCTTATCGCGTACGACACCGATTGCGCTGAACTCAACAGTCCATACTTTGCCACTAACTATCCAAATCTCTGGGGGCTACTCTGGTTCGGTACCGATGGAACAGCCAATTCAGGATTCCTTACAGAGCCAAATGTAGCTGCACTAAAGATACTTAGCCCTAACCCTGCGCAGCCACACAACACGAAGTTCGACGGCATGGCTTTAACGTGGTATCCTCTTATGGGATGGCCGATGGGTTACAGCGAAGCGTGCTGGATAGATGCTGGCTGGATGCTCGCCCAAGCCGTGATCGAGACGAGACCGACTTGGACCGGGATGACTCCGGGTGCCAACGATGTTAAAAAGGTACTAATCGACGACAGCTCTAGATACTTCGGATACAGTGGCTGGTGCCAACTGGACAAGTACGGTGATAGAGTTAGTGGCAACTGGGATATCGTTGGATATGGGACATCTGGGTACATGCAGTATGGCTCATATGACTTATACTCTAAGACCATAAGCTGGACTACAACGCCATAATGGTGATACGTTCCTTAATTTTTTTTTAACAAGTTCTCAATCGATTCTTCCATATTTGAATAAAAAATGTTTGATGGACTAGTACGCGCGCAACATTACACTTTTGAAATATAGAGAATATGAAAAAAAAGGGCTTCTTTACTCTGGCATATCAGCTAGCATCCCGAGTTCGTAGTACTTCATTACATTTAAATCTCTTTGATTATTGAATTCCTTAAAGTAAGTATTAGCCCATTTAGTATAGTTCTTGATGTCGTAGACGTAGCACCAGTGGTATTTTTTATTCGCTGCACCGTATCGACCTAGCAACTTGTCCTTAGTGAGGGCGCAAACTCTCTTGGTCTCCTCATCCCACTTCTTGAGGCTCTCCATTGTTTCGAACCAGTCAAAGTACTGTATTAATAACACCTAACTACTCAACCTCCAATCCACAGGGTGCGCACGCACCCCGAGTCGAGTAGAGTTAATTATCTATTAATTGTGGACATTTACAATTGTAATCTCTGAACTCGAGTCGAATACAAATGTATGCGCCGTGTTTTTGGGTTGGGGGATAAGACAATGGCCCACACACACGCAATTTTTAACCAAGTATGAGAACATCCTGTTGTGCCTACCCAGGATAATATCATTGACGCCTTCCTGAACCTTGATGAATCCGCTACACGCCAGCTAGTCAAATCGATGTTAGATGCCGGCGTGAACCCTGTAAAGATAATGGAAGAGTGTAGAAAAGGGATGCTCGCCGTGGGGGAGCGCTTCGAGAGATATGAGTTTTTCCTCTCCGATATGATCATGGCGGCTGAGATCTTCAAGGAAGTGACGGAGCAGATAAGACCCTATTTTAGCGGCTCAGCCTCAGAAGCCAGGGGAAAGGTGGTCATAGGAACTGTTGAGGGCGATATCCACGATATTGGTAAGAACATCTTCACTGCTCTCCTTGAAGTGGAGGGTTTCGATGTTATTGACCTCGGTGTGGATGTACCTCCCTCTAGGTTCGTCGATGCGATCAGAGCTCACAGCCCGAACATCGTAGGCATGAGCTGCCTACTCAGCACCTCCATCGAGGATATGAAGAAAACCGTGGACGCCATCGCCGAGGCGGGACTCAGGGATAAAACAAGGATCATCATCGGAGGAGGCAGGCTCGAGAGAAACGCCGCGGAGTACATCAAACCCGACGCCTACACTGACAATGCTTCTCAGGGCGTGAAGATGTGTATAGAGCTGATGAGGAGTAAAGAGAATGAGTGAAGATTTTGAAGAACTCTACAAGCAGCGAAAGGATAGGATAAGCCGAGCAGTCCAGTTAAAGGAACCCGACAGAGTGCCGCTCATTGAGAGCTATGGTTACTTCGCAGCCAGATACGCCGGGATAACAAGCTATGAGTTTCTCTACGACTATGATAAGGCCCAAGAAGCCGTCGTCAAAACTGCAATAGACTTCGGATACGACACCGGAGGCGCGATGTACTCCCTCGGTGCCCTACCACTAACCCTCGCCTTCATAGGCGAGTACGATGGACTGGCCCCTAGCTTCGTCAACGGACCCATCCACGATATCCTGGGTGTAAGATACGCAAGGTTCCCAGGTAGGGAACTCCCCATCGACTCACCATTCCAATTCATCGGTGAGGAGTACATGAAGGCAGATGAGTACGACCAATTCATCGACGACCCAAAGAGGTTTATCGCGGAGAAGCTCCTCCCGCGGTCACTCAGGAGCCTAGAGAAACCCTGTTCCGCGAAAGCCATGTCCGCACTATACAGGTGGGGAATCGAGTATAGAAGAAGCGTGGACGCATCATTAATGCTTAGGCAGAAGCTGAGGGACTATGGATTTGCAGGCTTCACCGAAGGCATGTCGTATGCGCCCCTCGACTTTATCGGCGACTTCATGAGAGACCTCAAGAACGTCCTACTTGACTGTTACAGGCAACCTGACAAGGTTAAACAGGCAGCCGAAGCCATGAAGGGCATCATCATCGAAATGGCAAGAATCTCAGCCAGATCCTCGCCCCCAGGCACGATCCAATTCATACCGCTGCACCTGAACGAGTACTTCTCACCTAAGCAATACAAAGAGTTCTACTGGCCAACCCTAAAGGAAGTGATAAACGAGCTCATAAGACTCGGCATAATCCCCGAGATTTTCTACGAGGGGCAGCACAACGCACACCTCGAAACCATACTCGAGCTACCCAAAGGCAAGACCATCTCACGATTCGAGAAGACGGACCTATCCAAGGCGAAGCGACTGATAGGCGAACACTCATGCATCGTGGGAGGCCCTCCAGCCTCACTATTCCTCACAACACCTGCCAAGGTCGACTCCTACGTCAAAGACCTGTTCGACGAGGTCAAGCAGGGCGGCGGGTTCATACTGAGCCCAGCGGTGCCCATCCCACCATCATCAAAGCCCGAGAACGTGAAAGCTTTAATGGACGCTGTGAAGAAGTACGGAGTCTATTAAGATTCTCACAAGGACACGCGTACTCAATTTATATTCACATTAACTTTGATGCTGGTCCGTTGTTTGTTTATGTTGGTCCGTAGGGAGAGTAGGGGGGAGTATTGAAGAGTAAAGGGAAAGGATAAGATAGTTACGTACGTATGAGCGTAAGCATAAAGAAGCAAGTGTGTGTGATAAGACTATGGCCCAAACCTAAACCCTTTTCTTCTCTCTCATACTCTCTCCCACTCTCTCTAGGACGAAAGGGAAACAACCAAACAAACAGACGGACGAACAAACATACAACCTTGTTAGGTCAACGCTTAATATGTTATAGACCCATCTGAAAGTTGATGGTAAATTATGTACTGAATACCATTGTTGGACCCATAATTGGTCTCTCCATAATCCTCACCCCAGCAATAGTCGGGTATAAGGTGCTAACGAAGTACCGCTGGGTACACATTATTCTTACCGAGATCCTGATACTATTCCTAATGTATTTCAGCGGACCATGGGGACCTGACTTTGATGGCCCACCTTCTTGGTATTACTATTTATTCGTTCAATCAACTAGTCTGAATATCAAGATTGGACTCATTCTCATCGGAGTCGCTTTCCTCTATTCTCTTGTTAGTCTTAGGAAAAGATGGTATGAGTCGAAGGTGCTCCTCTACTACGAATTAATCGTATTCGTGGAGTTCATCGTTCTGATACCCTTAACTTCGAGGCTAGTATGGGGAATCTAGCGATGAAGATCTACCCTTTCTTATTGCTCGTGTTGGTGGGGTAACTATTCATCACGCTGCCTATTCAGAGGATCTTCGTCGTCGTGGATAACTCGGTCTCCGAGGAAGATGTTTACATGATCCTCGGCTCAGGTGGTTTAGGGCCAGCTATTATGGGTACGTCAGGTATGTCAATTGCTCAGATCGCTCTCGTTCACATAGCCCAATCTGAGCAGTCCTACTTTGCGATCTATTTGGGTAACCTGGCGCTAGACATCGCTCTGGCAATATGCATAATCGAAGTTTATTTGATCGAAAAAAGGATGAATTAATTATCCATACGCGCGCGAGCGCGTAAATTGGCGTAAAAAAATGACGGAGTCTTTGGATTAGAACTCACTTTGTGGCCTTTGAATTAAGTCTCACATAACCGACAGCTAGGAGCAATGCGCCTAAAAAAAGACAGATTGTGCCTATACCCGAGCCGCGAAACGGCATACCTGGGACCTCAAATTCTAGTACTCCGATGATCGCTAGGACTATGCCGACCGCAAGCAGAAGCTTTGCCTGCTGTTTGTTTTTGTCTGAAGTATCCATCTTTTCAACCATTCTAAGACACCTAACCAACGGTAGCGCTTCAAATGATATATAAAACCGTAGCATGTTCACACGTTAATAGGCCCAATTATTTCGAGATTTTAAGTAAAAAGTTGTGATTCTAGGACACGTGACACGCAAGTTTTAAATTTAAAGTTGAAAATACCGCTCAATTAACTGGAACTGTTGGGTGGTTTTCTATGGGCAAGAAACTTTGGAAGCTTTTAGTCTTCATATTCATCTCGGTCTTCGCTTTCTCAGCATTTCTCACGGTTCACGCTGACTCTACGGTAACGGTGGGGGGTTCTCCATGGGGCGTAGCCTATGATTCGGCCAAGGGCGAGATATTCGTGGTCAACTCCGCCGCCGGCACCGTTCTGGTGTTATCAGACAGCAACTACGCGGTGCTCGCGACGGTCAACGTGGGGCAGCAGCCCTACAGGGACATCTACGATTCTGTCAAAGGCGAGATCTTCGTCGCCAACTACGGATCCAACTCGGTCTCGGTGATATCTGACCAGACAAATACGGTCGTGGCAACCATACCCGTTGGGGTCTCACCCTCATCATTCGCCTACGATTCAGCCAAGGGAGAGATATTCGTAGCCAACTCCGGCGATAACACCGTCTCTATCACATCGGACAGCACAAACGCCGTCGTGGCGACGGTGACCGTCGGATCCACTCCCTATGACTTGGGCTACGACTCGGTAACGGGGGAGATCTACGTTGCCAACTCTTACTCCCGCTCTGTCTCCGTCATATCCGATAGCAGCAATCAGGTGGTTTCAACCGTGTCCGTTGGGAGCGGTCCCCTAGGGGTTGCATATGATTCCGCGAAGGGCGAGGTATTCATAGCCAACTCGGTCTCAGACACCGTGTCGGTGATATCTGACAGCACTAAAGCGGTCGTAGCCACGGTAACCGTAGGAGCCGGCCCAGGGCCCATGGTTTATGACCCAGGTAAGGGTGAGGTATTCGCGGTCAACAGAAACTCCGGCTCGGTCTCAGTAATATCGGATAACTCAAACGCCGTAGTGGCTACGGTGATCGTGGGGAGTAAGCCCTACGGCGCAGCCTATGATTCGGCCAAGGGCGAGATAATCGTAACCAACTATGGCGAAGGCACACTTTCAGTCGTATCAGATTCCACCAACACAACTACGCCTCCAACTGGTAACACGGGAGGCTCATCGGGCCTACTGCAACAGCTCTGGGCCCCAAAGCCGGCGAACGCCGTCGAAGCGGTCGGCATAACCGCTGCGGTAATGGGGGCAGCTTCGCTGATCTTTGCCTCCATAAGCAACCCGTTGAGCAGCCTGGGTGAAAAGCTAAAGGACATATTACCGGACAATGTGAAGCAATGGCTCGAGGAAGTAGTCTCCTCTAGAACCGAGGTCGACGCTGAGGAAAAGACCGGGTCGATCTTTGCGCCGACTAAAATCGAGATACTAGCCTACATTACCTCTATCGTCGTTCTTACTTTCGCCTTCTCATATGTGAAAGTCGATACACTCAGCCAGATATGGCAACTGTTGCCCGTCTTCCTCCTCACGAGCATACTCGTCGGATTCATCCAGAAGTTCTTCTCCATAGTGTACCTGCGGAGCAGAGGCGTCTGGAGCGAGCACACGATTTGGCCGCTGGGCCTCATCCTCTTCCTCTCAACTACGCTAGCCTTCAGAGTACCATTCTCTTCGCCGACGCGGAGCCTGCACTCCAAAAAATACACGGATAAGCTGGGCGCAATCGCCTCCTCGGCTGAGATCCTCATCAGCCTGGCCTTCGCTGGGTTATTCTTCATCCTGCTGAGGAGAGGCTATGTAGCCGTCGGGGACGCGGGCCTGTCTATGTGCGTCATTGGCTCCTTCTTCGGTACCTTCCCTATCTCCCCGATGAGCGGGAAGGACATCTTTGACTACAGCAAGCGTTTCTGGGCGACGCTCTTCGTAGTGACGTTGATTATCTTCGTCGCCTGGCTGCTAATCTTCTAATCCTCAACTACGTGATCGCGCAGTTGTTGCAAAATATGTACGTGATTTCTCGTGTGTGTTTGTTTGTTGAGACCTATAGAGAGTTATATTAAGGAGAGTATAGGAGAGGGGAAACTTCCACCTGACTCTAACCAGTGACTTGTGAATGATTGACGTTCAGACGATTGGCGTATTGGTTACCGCAGTAAGTGTGACCGTGGCAGCAGTCTACTACATGTTCACACTCAGAATCAACATGAAGACACAGCAAATCGCCGCGAGATCCCAGGAACAGACCCTTGAAACGAGACAAGCTCAGCTCTTTATGGACATATATAGGACTGAGGCCACCAAGGAGTTTCTTTCTGCACATAATATTGCGATGGGATTGAATCTCCACGAGGTGAAAGACTTCGATGAGATGGTCAAGAATGATGAACTCAGGGACTCATTCTACGCTCTTGGTATGCACTTGGAGGGAATGGGTGTCCTTGTGAGGGAGAACCTCGTCGATGTCAGGCTAGTATCCGAGCTCTGCTCGGGCACTATTCTTACGTGGTGGGAAAAGTTCGGTCAGGGCATACTGAAGTGTAGGGAGGCTTGGGACTTCCCGAGGTACGGTATTGAGCAGGAATATCTCGCAAAGAGGGTGGTGGAATATGGTAGGGAGCATCCCGAGTTGAAGATCAGGGTGCCTGATGAGTTCAAGGGTTAGTTGTTTGTGTTTACATCTTCCATAGCCTTATCCCCATTTCCACCTGAGTGTTATTCGTGAACTTGTTTGGTAGACCTTAGCTTGTTACAGCCGGTGTCATGGGTAGCAGCCGCGATCGGCGTCTGCATAGCAGCATTCTACTACATCCTGAACCTGAGGGAGACAACTAGAAACAGGAGAGCCTCACTCGCATCAACACTGATGCAGACCTTCATATCAGAAGAAGGAGGCCGAAGATGGCTTGATGTTATGGCAGCCGAATGGAGCGAACCAGAAGACTTCAACGAAAAGTATGGACCAAAGACAAACCCTGAGTACTACGCTAAGAGGAACGCCATATGGAACTCGTGTGAGCTTCTCGGTTCTCAATACCGATCAGGGGTGATAGATCAAGACTCTGTGGGCAGTGAGTAACACGGCGGTGCCCCATACCTGGGCTAAGTTCAAGCCTATTATGGATGCTAATAAGAGGTCAAGGATCAGTAGCCTCTACTACGCTGACTTTGAGTACCTTGCCCTTGAGGTGGCGAAAATGATGTACAGAGTAGATTCTAGCTATAGAGGGAACATGATTTACTATGAGAAGGGGAGCTGGGAGAGGGCTTTCCCATCGTTGTTCAAGAGTGAATAGCCTTATCCTCACTTCCA
>JBEKDF010000033.1:0-34626 GCA_050014495.1 Bathyarchaeia archaeon | reverse complement strand
AATCGCTTCTACGAGGAGGTGAGGTGTTTAGGATATGCCCGTATTTGCCATTAAATCCTGTGAGGGGAATTAAGACCATTTAAAACCAATATCGGGGTAATTTCGGGACAAGGCAGCGCGCGGCTAGAATGGTGCTTGAATGGGCCGAGGCGAGGCTGAGGTGCCTGATCGGGGACAGCCAGATCAGCAGCCGCCGGGTCAGGGAGCGCGCGCGTCCTCTATAATGATCGATTCAAAAAGCAGCTACTCGGCGATCTCCTGCAGGACGCGTGCAACCAGCGCGTTTGATAGGATGACGGGTTTTCCCGTCGTCTCCTTTACCACTTGCTTCATCTCATGTGTGAAGCCCATGCAATCGAGGAACACCAGATCCACGTTCGCCCTCGAGATCCTGGCCGCCATCTCCTTGAACTCGGCCATCGACCCGTACGGGGAGGCAGTATCGTAGTAGACTTCGACATCTTTCCCGAAGGCGTCCGACTTACCCTTCGGTATCTGCTCCCTCGCTGGGACGACCACGGCCAGCTTGCCGCTTCTGAGCAACCCCTTGACTACCCCCCTGACGATGTCGGAGGGTTGGACTACGAGACACTTGGACTTGAACTCGGGGAAATTGCCCGTGCAAAGGAGGAGGATGATGTCCACCGTCTTTCCCTCGAGGTAGTCGATGCCCTTCTGTATGTTGGATATGACGAGGTCATGCGATACCTTGATCTCCTCCCCGTCCCTGAGCTTTGTGACGAGTATTCTCTCTCCGGGCGCCACCTTCCTGCTCCTCAGCTCCTCGATAGAGAAATCGTCGAGCGCGCCCCTTTCAATGATCTTGTAGTCGCTGCCGAGGACGCGCAGGAACTCCCCCACGACGTCTGGTCTGGGAGATTGTCCTATCGTCAGTATGCCAATCTTCTTCATGTTACATGCAACGATTGATTGGAGGTTTATATCATTAGCTATGATGCCTCGACTAAAATGAGTTGCATAGAGTAGACGCCACGAGATCGAAATATGCTGTCAATAATATCGCTCAGAATTGTTATATACAATATTGATGCCGAGGATAGTTGATAACACCGATGAAATACTTGACACTAGAGGATGTTTTAGATTACCAGATTGGCAGCACCTCCCTCTCAACGGGGGGTGGAGGCGTCGTGCCGTCTCTTGAGGAGGTAAGGGTGATTGTCCAGAAGGTGCTGGATGAGGGACACAAGCTCAAGTTCATCGATCTAAAGGAGGTACCAAACGACGAGATCGTGCGCGCGCGCATGACGAGGAGTTCTCGCGCGCGCAGCGTACAGACACACGAGCATTAAAGGACACCCTCTTCCTTTAGGCTTTTAACTTTCTCCGGGCTTAGGCCAAGAAGTGTGGTGAGCACCTCCTGGTTATGTTCGCCCAGGGTAGGTGCGGTCCTCTCTACATTCGTTGGTGTCTCCGAGAACTTGACCGGGAAACCTGGTATCCTCACCTCTCCAACAACGGGGTCTTCCAGTCTCACGATCATCTCGCGGGCTCTTACCTGGGGGTCGCTGATCACTTCGTCGAGGCCTAGGACGCGTGAGACCGGCAGTCTCGCCTTCTCTAGGAGGTGGACCGCCTCATCCACAGTTTTATCCTCTACCCATCTCCTGACTTTCTGGCTGTCAACCTCATGTGGTTCGACGCCAATCATCTGCGCAAGTCTGTCCTGCATTTCGCCCGGTACGGTCAAGACGATGTAGCCATCCTTTGCCTTGTAGATCTCTTCGACGGACAACGCATACTTCTTCAGTGATTCGGAGAAGGTGATGCCGGCCTGTATGTGGAAGGATATTGAGGGCATCACGGATATCATTGAGTCCACCTGGGCTAACTCGATCCTCTGGCCTACGCCTGTTTTGTCTCTGTGGTGTATTGCTGATAGGACTCCAACTAGGCAGAACAATGCTGGGATTGTGTCCGCTATTGCTTCGGGCGGGTAGACTGGTGGGCCGTCGGGGTCGATCTTTATTCTGGTGAGCTCCATGTAGCCGCTGGATGCCTGGGCGATTGGGTCGAAGGACAGTCTCTGGGAGTGGGGGCCGGTCTGCCCGAAGCCGGAGATGGAGGCGAATAATATCTTTGGATTGATGTCGCTTAGCGCATCGTATCCAATTCCCATCTTGTCCATGGTGCCTGGGCTAAAGTTCTCGACTACGATGTCCGACAGCTTGACCAGTTTCTTGAAGATCTCGATACCCTTCTCGCTCTTCAGGTTGAGGGTGATCCCTCTCTTTCCCCTGTTTAGGTAGAGGTAGTAAGGGCTTACCCCGTTGACGAGTGGTGGGAAGCGCCTAGTCATCTCCCCCCAGGGGGGCTCAATCTTGATTACGTCAGCGCCCATATCAGCTAGGAACATCGTGCACATCGGACCCGCCTGCGCCTGTGTAAGATCCAGGACCCTCAATCCATCGAGTGGCTTCATTTACCTTCGCCTTACCTTCGCTACTGTGCTCTTTGGATTATCTGAGCGGTTTAAAAAATTGTGGAGGCTAGCGCGCGAGAGTATTTTTTAATCTGTGAGCTACCCACCTCTAAAGAGGTGGGCTTCCTGATTCACCGAGGCGACTCACCCAACATCACTGAGCTGGGTGGAGCACGCGCGCGCTTTCTGGGGAACTGATTGTAAATTAGATTCTTAGAATCAGCTCCAGAATGAAGATGACGGCGCCGATGATCAGACATAGTCTCCCCACAGAACTGAGTCCACGGAACTGCTTCACCATAGCGGCCACCGCCATGAGTATTATGCCAAGTACGATCAGGATTACCCCGATGTCACCGTTGAAGACGAACATGGTTACAGTGATCCCGTCTAAAGGTTAAGGGTTTCCAAACCTGATGAATACAGTTGGGGTCTCGTCCCCCAACGGTCTGCCCAACCAGAGGAGGTGAGTTCACTTAGGACAAGATGAACACGAGACCCTTGAAACACTCTTCAAAAACGTCGACTTAAGCATTGCCCAACAGCAACTCCTCGGATGTTACCACACCACCGGACCGCGCGCGCGAACGAGAACGAGAAGAGGCACGCTTCGACGCTGGTGGAGAGGAGCCGAATGGTCCTATCGAGGGTGGGTGCCCAGCTGAGGTGTCTGATCGCTGATAGCCAGTACAGCAGCGGGAGGGTGAGGGGCCTGGTGGAGGACTCGGTTATTCCTTATACGGCTGGCCAGAGGCGGGGTGAGGATGTGCTTCGGGTGGACCGGAGGTTCAGGACTCATGGCCCGGAGGATCTGGTGGAGTTGTATCGTAGGAGGCCCGCTGTTGAGGCGCTGTTCGCCTTTGTGAAGAACCAGTATGGGTTGACGGTGAACAGGGTGAGGGGTCTGCTGAACGTGTCGGTGTATGCGCTGCTTAGCGTGTTGTGCTGCGTGTTGAATCGGGAGGCGGCGGAGAATCTGGGCAGGTCGGATAAGGCGTTGTCGCCTACGTTCTTCAACGTGTGACGGCCGGCGTCTCGGGTTGGGGTGGGCCGTTGTTAGTGGGTGCTGGGCTTGTCTGTGTCGTTTTTACAGTCGTCTTGCTGGTGGTGTGGTTTGTCAGTGGGGTTTTATGGGTGTTGGATCTTCGTTGGGGTTGATTGTTGGGTTTTGTTGGTGGTTGTTGTTCTAGAGTATTTAATTTAGGGACGGGCCGGCGCGCATCCCACTCTATCACATGAAGTATCCATTACATAGAATTAAATATCATAAAAATAATGGTTATTTGTAGTTTAGAGTGGTCAACATGGACGCGTTCGAGGAGCGAATCCTCACTTATCTAAAGGAGAATCGTGGCACCTCATTTACTGTGTTTCAGATCGCGAACTTTTCCGGGACAGCTGGTGCGGGTCTTCTTCTTGGGAAAGCAGGTGGATATGCTATAGGTGTCCAGATGGTTCGTAATGCCTTGGAGAACCTTGTAAATGAAGGGCATGTAGTCAAACAAGTAATGAAGCAAGGCGTGGTGGAGGATACTTTCTACAACGCGAAATAATCTCGGGTGCTCATTAGTATAAGATCATGAGTGACTTTGGCTCCCTTGCCTTCATGCAGTCGGTTTGCCTTAACCTCGGGGATAATAATGGGGCTTCTTCAGCCTCTTCTGATGTTGTCAGGCTTCCTCTTTACGCGAAAAAGGCGCGCGCGATTCAAGGAAGTGGAGTAGACTATCTATTTGCCTCATTCCCTGTCTACAAAAGGGCCCGGTTTTATCGGTTGCTGTGCCATTCACCTTTATGGTCTATCAGCCACTGCTGTGAATTAATTGGTTCCTTACCTTCGATCGGTTTCACGCGTTTCCAGGATCCATCCGGCATCAACTCTCTCGCTTTAACCGTGTCATTTAGGTGAACATTCAACATTTTATCTATAATTAATCTACGAAGTCGCGGATCAGGGACGGGGAACAACACCTCGATTCGCTTCTCGAGGTTTCTTGGCATGAGGTCGCTGCTTCCAAGCAGCACCTCCTCCTCTCCTCCATTCCTGAAATAATAAATTCTTGAATGCTCAAGGAATCTCCCTATGATGCTAATCTCCCTAATATTATCGCTGACACCTTTAATGCCTGGGCGAAGACAACAGAGAGCACGGATATTCAGGTCAACTCTTACTCCTGCCTGACTCGCTAAATACAGAGTCTTAATGATGTCCTTGTCATCGAGGTTGTTAACCTTAATTGCGATGTACCCATTTCCATCTTTTTGATGCCTCTCTATCTCCCTATTTATTCGACTAATAATCTCCTTTTTGAGCGTCTTCGGTGCCACTAGAAGGCAACTATAATCATCTTTCTGGCTGTAGCCGGTAAGGTAGTTGAATAGGTTGTTGACCTCTGTGCCAATCTCCTGGTTGGCAGTCAGATATCCGATGTCCCCATAGATGCGAGATGTAACGGAGTTGTAATTCCCAGAGCTAAGGTGACTATACCTGATTATTTTATCTCCCTCTTTTCTTACGATAAGGCACAGTTTCGCATGGACCTTGAGATCTGGGAAACCATAGGCTACATGTACACCTGCATGCTCTAACCGCTTAGCCCAGTTGATGTTATTCTTCTCATCAAACTTGGCCTTCAATTCGACAAGTGCTGTAACATTCTTTCTGTGTCGGCTTGCTTGCCTTAGAGCATCAACGATGGGACTCTTTTTATCTATCCTGTAAAGGGTGATTTTTATCGCCAATACACCGGGATCGACAGCGGCTTGTTTCAGTAGATTGATCAATACATTAAAGTTATCATAGGGATGGTACAGGACATAATCGCGCTTTGAAATGGCTTTGAAATAATCTCTTCCTTGACGGAGTTTAGTGGGCATGAAGGGGAGAAAGGTCTTGTCTTTTAGGTCTGGGCGGTCGATCTTCAATAATTGCCAAAAGTCAATGAATCCAAGTGGTCCGTCGAATGCGTAGACTGCGTCAGGTGTTAGACCCATGTTCTTCATGAAAACTTCTCTGAGTGATTCAGGCATCGATTTATCGACTTCGAGGCGTACACATTTACCGGATCGGCGTGTCTTGATACTCTCTTCGATGACGTTTAAGAGGTCACTCGTCTGGTCTAGGCTTATTTCAACTTCTGCGTCACGTGTTATTCTGAACGGGTATGCTGAAACGATATCTATACCGGGAAATAACTGATCTAAATTTGAAGCGATAATATCCTCGAGAAAAAGTAGGGTGATACCATGATCTGCAACACGTCTATCCACATCTTCCTCGTATTCTTCTAGTTGTAACTGCTGAAGCCGCGGGAAGATGTTAGTTGGAACTTTTACTTTTGCTAGCCACTCATGTTTTTTCTTGTCACGTAAAATTACAGCCAGGTTCAGACTCAAGTTACTTATGAATGGGAAGTGATTTGCGCTATCCAGTGCCAGAGGAGTTAACGCAGGAAAAATTTGGAGCTCAAAATACTTTCTTACAGCAATCTGTTGACTCTCGTTTAGATCGACAACTCGCATTATACGGATTCCCTCTTCCGCGAGCTCTTGTAGGAGTTCGCGATTCCAAACATCCTCGTGAAGCCGGAGAATCGATAAAACCTCACGGCGTATGGCTACAAGCTGCTCATGAGGAGTCATACCATCTGGGGATAGCTTAAAGGAACCATTCATAACCTGTTTATCTAGCGCTGAAACTCGAACCATGAAGAATTCATCGAGATTGCCCCCACATATTGCGAGAAATTTCACACGTTCTAGAAGAGGATGATTAGGGTCTCGGCTCTCCTCAAGAATCCTCTCATGTAGCTTGAGCCAGCTAAGCTCTCTATTAATATACAATCTCGGATCATTCAAATTTAGAATAGTCTCTTCGAAATCACTCTTCGAGAATTCTGCCCCGTTTTTACCAAAATTGTTATTATAATCCTTCTTAGTCTCATCACCCATCGCATCACCTCTTACGAAATCGCATTATCGCGTCATATACGTGAATTGTTTATGGGATTTGTCACAGAAAAACATTACTTGAGGCAAATATTGTAATGAAATAGGATATTATTATGCGCGCATGCATAGCACCTATACGTTCTAGATAATTAATTATTTTTTTAGATCGATGCGCGCGCTGAGTGAATTAGAAGTTATGAACCAATTTCAGTGTTCACTAAGCCTAGTTCTGCTAGCCTCTCCTTCTTAGGGATTCCAGTTTCTCTATCCCAGCCACATATCTCGTAGTAGTCACCGAGCATGGATTCGATTTCCCTGGTTGAGATGAACTGTCCGTTGGTGGGTCCCCCTATGAGGGGTTCCATGAAGCGTGGTGGTAGGCTGTCATCCCTTTTTGTTATGCCTTCTCTGATGTTGAACATTCGGCAGTAGGTGTTGATCCTTTCGCCCGTCGTCATGAAGTCCTCCACTGTGTAGTCCCAGCCCGTCACTGCGTTCAGTATCTCGACTAGTTGGCTTGGTCTGTAGTAGACGGCTCCGAACCAGTAGATGTTCGAGCAGAGCCCCATTGAGTTGATCATGGCGGTCCAGTCGCCTGTCTTCTTCAGGTATAGGACCTTCTCTCTGGAGGTGTCTAATCGGTTTAGTGCCTTGGTCATGCCTATTTCGGGGGCCATGTTGGGGGCTTCGATGTCTGTGTCGTGCATGCTCTGCATGTGGCATCCGCCTCTGTTGGAGGTCGCATACATTACGGCGAGGCCCTTTTTTCCTCTGGGCTCATGCATGGGGATCTCCAGGCCCTTTATTTCTACTGCGTATTTCTCTGATCCTCGCCCGATTTTCTCCGCTGCTTTTTTCACTCCCTCAGCTAATAGGTTGCCTAGGCCCTCCCTTGATGAGATCATCTCGAGTAGCTTGATGGCGGCGTCGGCGTTTCCGAAGTTTAGCTCCAGTCCCCCGGTGTCTTCCTTGGATAGGAGTCCGTTCTCGTAGCACTCCATCGCGAACGCGATGCAGACTCCGGTTGAGATCGTGTCAAGGCTGTATGCGTTGCATAGCATGTTCATTCGGCATATGGCTTCTAAATCGTCTATGCATAGTAACGAGCCGAGGGCGGCGGTGCTTTCATACTCTGGTCCCCCGTACTCGGGTGAGACGGGGGCGTAGGGCCCTTCTTTGACTTCCACGACTCGTTTGCATGCTACTGGGCATCTGGGGCATGATTCTCTCGTCTTCAGCAATTGTTTCGTCAGTGTTTGCCCCGTGATCTTGTTGGCTCCTTGGAAGACGCCGCTTTGGAAGTTTTTGGTGGGGAGAATCCCGTCGTTGTTTAGGTCTAGGAGGAATCCGATCTGGCCGTGCTCTCGGAGGGTGGAGGTGAATTTGCTCTCGAATGTCTCCTTAGTGATCTTCTTCTGGAGCTCTCTCACCTTCTCGGGGGAGGCGACCTCGACCTTATTGGTGCCTCTTGCCGCGATCGCCTTCAGCTTCTTGGAGCCCATGACGGCTCCCAAGCCGGTTCTTCCAGCGGCGCGGTGAGCGGTATGAGTCACGGCAGAGTATTTTACTAGGTTCTCCGATGCTGGTCCCTCGGCTACTATGGCGGTGTCGCTGAAGCCCGTCTCTTTTCTGATTAGATGCTCTGTCTCGGCCGCTCCACCTGGGCCCTTATCAACTCCTACTACGCCGTCCTCGAGGAGAAGGGCTACCACCCCGACAAGGTAACGATCTACGCGGAGGGAAACAGTGAAACACAAAACATTCCTGAGGACATAAGCAGCATCTCCAGTGAGTATGGCTTTCAACCAACAGTGGAGGTAAAGGTGGTCCACGAGGGCGACTTCATAGCGTCGGGCAACATGATCGGCACCGACCTGAAGAGGCTTAAGGATGAGGGCTACGAGACGGCCCTCGACATCACACCGGGCAGAAAGGCTCTCGTCGCCGGAGCGATACTGTCGGCCTCCAAGCAGCACATCGACCACATCTACTACCTGATGATCGACTTCGCCGAGGAGGCCAGGAGGCACCCGCAGTGACTCACGAGGCAACTATAAGCGGGGACGAGCTCCAGCTGCTCCTCAACCTACCATACCCCGAGCTAGAGGTCACTTATCCGATGACAGGTATACAACTATTTAGGGCAACGCAGGTACGAGAAGGCGTACAGCTACATGTCCTTGCATCTCCAACCAGCTTCGATGACAAGACCGACTCAGACCTCTGGCGCAGAGAGAGGCCCACCTGGAACGATCTCATCGAGTGCAGCCTCGCCTCAGGGGCCACCACCTACACGAACCTACCCGACTTTAAGGGGGCTCTCAACGGCTACTCCAGGACGGGCCGAGTATACTACGCCCCGGACACAAACATCCTCTACGACGGATTCCTCACAACCACCCAGCTCATCGACCCCAACAAGGTCATACTCTCAGACACCGTCAAGGAGGAGATCAGGGCCCACCTCAACTACAAACACGGCCCACACCAAATAGAGGAGCTGAAGCACAGCACACCCTACAACCACCAGCTCTGGGACATGCTCCTCAACCAGCGGATGAAGCAGTCCAGGAAGGCCGCGGCCCTCGCCCTGAGGGAGTACGAGGCCCTGAGCAGCCACGCCCTCCTGGTCGAGGCCGCAGCCCAGACCACATCCGACAAGGAGAGGAACGACGACGTCTTCACGAGGACCATCAGCTTCTACAAACGCATCCACGGCGTCTACCCCGTCGTCCTCACCTGCGACGCGGCGATGGTCGACTACTGCAAGATTGAGAACCTCGACTACTTCCTCTTCCAACTCCCAAAAACCATCGAGTCAGGCCTAGTCACCCACAGGTGCTTCATGCGCCTAATCCAGACACTAGCCAACGTGATGGGCTTCCTGAAGGTGGGGAAAGTCATCATCCTCGGTGAATACCAGGGACGAAGAGGACCAGACGAACTCGAAGTAATATTCCCCAATGGAGACTACGACTGGTTCATAAAACACCTAAAAATATCAAGGAATCTTCTAAAAAATACAAAAGCGTATGATAACAATTAGCGGAACCGGTGGTATCCACCTAAAAGGTTATTCTACCCGTAATTGAATGCGCACGCACACACTCGAAATACCTGTGAAGAAAGCAAATGCAAAAAAGCAGCCTAAATTTGACTCTAAAGTATGATCATTGAACTCATGATAAGGATAACCTGTAGACCCAGAAAATAGACGTACATCATCTTTCTAGATCTCAGAACAGACTGAAGCTCGAAACCTCTCGTGAGAGGATAGATGCCCCATCGGAGAAGAATGAGACTAAAGACAATGACGGATAATGGAAGAAAAACACTGAACCCCATTCTCACATAAGTCAGAGGTGTTACAGTCATCATCACCAGCACCCCAACTCCGAGCATCTGGACCTTCCGCCTCCAACTTAAGGCCCTCCCGAGGCTCTTCACCCCATAGAGCCCATCCTGATAGGCGTCTAAGCTGTCGACTAGTGCGGGTTGGACGAAGAAAGTGAAAGTCCCAAAGAGTAGACCAGCGAATATAGCTTGTACAGAGACTCCACCGGTCACGGCGAGACTTCCTATAAGGCTGCAAAGGGGCCATGCTGAAGCGACGACTAGTTCCTTGACGACGAACATATTCTTCAGCCTTATCTTCGGGTAACTATAGATTGTGAAAAGAAAGAACCATGCGAAGCTGGCGAGGAAGGTCTGTAAGTTAATCATGTATGCGAGTAATAGACCCGCTAAGCCGGAGGAGATTATCGTAGGCCAAGCATACGATTTAGGAATACGACCCGACGCCATCAGTCTTGTACTGTGATTAGGGCTCACACTATCCATCTCAGCGTCAACCATGTCGTTATACACATAGACTGAGGCACCAACAAGGAATGTCGAAATGACAGCAATAAGAGCAGGCGTGAAGGACGGGAAACCTCGTCCAGCCACCATGACCGCTATTGTTGTGCACCAGGACAACATGAAGAGGACATCGCGTCTGGACCAAAGTAGCAGTAGGAAGGCGCCAAGAATCCGGATTAAGCTTCCTCCATAATCCTTATCTTTGCTCACACTTGCCACGCATTGTAATGAATATGATATTTTTACCTATATATTTATCCATTTAAAATAATGTATTTTATGCTTTCGATTAACTTTCTAAAGAGTTGATTATTTGGTTACTGAACCTTCGTTCTTGGGAAAGTTAAGACATGGATCGTTTCGACGGGACTTACACGCGGCAATCTGATCGAACAAATCGTCCCCACGCCAACTATTGACTTTATTCGAATATCGCCACCATGTGCCTCGATAACCCTTTTACAGAAATTAAGTCCGAGACCCGTACCATTCGTCTTCGATGTTACGAAGGGTTTGAAAAGGTTCTTCATAACGTGGTCGGGTATCCCGCATCCAGTATCCTTAACGTTTACTGTAACAGACTCGTCATCTGAGTCGGTTGAAACAAAAATAGTCCCACTCTTCGGCATCGCGTCGATTGCATTCCTGAATAAGTTATCCAACACGCGTTTCATCTTAACGACATCGATCGATACTCGTGCCTCAGCCATCAACTTGCTGTCTATTTTATAGTTTACAGGCAGGACGACTTCATTGATCACATTATCGATAAAACTGTTCAGGTCTACCTCAGCTAGATTAAGCGCAGCATCTTGGGTTCTTGTCCTCATCTCGTCGAGTAGCTGCGTTGACATGTCCACGGCCTTATCAATGATCTTGAACATGTCGCCAGCCTTCTCGGGGTAACGCTCCCCCAGGTAGACCGCGTTCCTGATCGTGCTAAGTGGCCCCCTTAGATCATGTCCAACCTGTGCGGCCACCCTTCCAGCCGTGATCATCCGCTCGGAGTCGAGGAGTTCCCTAGTCTTCTCCTTCACTTCGATCTCTAGATGCTTCGACTTGTTCTCTAGCTCCTGCTGGAGCCTCTTACGCTCAGTGATGTCACTTAGGATTGCCAGAAGCTCCCTCTTCTTCCCATCCACACTGATCAGGCTCACATGTGCCTCACCCCAGCCATGAGACCCATCTTTCTTAACGTAAACAAACTCGGTGGGTGGAGGAACCTTCCCCCTGAGGATACTCGCGAATGTTTTTAGGAACATCGGGATATCGCTGACACGCGCGGTTCCGACCTTCGGGAACCACTTTCCAACCATCTCTTCCTCCATATGGTTCGTTAGTTTAAGTAAAGCGGGGTTCACGAATGTGATTCTGCCTTTTAGATCTATCGTAAGTATCCCGTCGGGGGCGAGGTTCACAAGGGAACTGAACTTCTCCTCAGAATTTCTCCGGGCCTCTTCAATCTTCTTTCTCTCTGTTATATCCCTAGTGAAGCTGAGTATTGCCTTCGTTCCATTGTATTGAATAATACTGAAGGAGGTCTCAACGGATACTCTTGAACCATCCACACGTCTGACATCGTATTCGAGGAGCCCTGGAACAGCATCATCCGCAGACATATGGCGAATCATGCTCTCGACCCTAGTCCTCATCTCAGGAACAACCCACTCCAGGCTTATGCTCCCTATGAGGCGTTGAGGATCCTCGATCCCAAGCAGATCAGCAAGTGCCCTGTTCGCAAAAACAATCGATGTCCCTATGCTTATGTTCAGCGCATCGCGTGTACCTTCGATTATACTCAGTTGAAGATTCTCGATCCGCCTCTTCTCGACAACGTCCCGGATCCTCTTCGCGAGGAGCTGATAATGGCTAGGCTCCGTCTCCTTACGTATATAATCGTTAATGCCGATGGAGAAGGCCCTTTCGGCGACCTCCTCACTCCCTTGGCCGGTGTAGAGTATTATAGGTACATTGTGCCGCTCCCTGATCCTCTTAGCGAGCTCTAAGCCATCCATCTCGGGCATGACATAATCAGTAACGACGCAGTCGAAGTTCTTCGACTCGATTTCACTCAGGGCTTTTGTGGGGTTGGACTCAGATTGGATAAATATTGAGTTATCCAGTTGGCTCAGGAAGAGTTTCACGGTTGCTAGCTGGTATTCATCGTCGTCAATATGGAGTAATCTTATGTGACCAGCGCCGTTTCCCGGGAGCGGGGTTTGCAAACCATGTCCATTAGGGTGCTATAGCTCATGATTTAATAGAATTTGTTGATTTGAAATACATATTAAACTCCTAATTAGGAAATATTGTGCACGCGCACATGCCTGGCATCCACACCCTCAAATGTTGAGAGGAGGTACACTCGATTGGCTCTGAACCCGTTGGGGTCCTCGAACGGCTTCACCACCCAGTCGATCTCATAGCCAAGAGGTATGATTTGGACATTTTTCTCCAACTAACATCAAATTGTTAACGTTGCTAACTGAATATAAGACAATGAGTTTGAAAGACCATTACAAGTACACTGATTTGATAGAGCCTCAATATAGTTCACTGCTACGAGGGTCATTATAACCTTGAAACGTAAATAACGGTTAATGCTGGGATAGTTACTTGGAGGAGCAGCTGGTCGAGGAAGTCAGGATTGAGGACGCGGAAGCAGTAATCAAGATTAGAATCAAGGACTCCACAACCGTAAACCTACTCAACCTAATCGAAGTAGGAGAGAGACCAAAACTCATCGAGAGGGCCATCATAATTGGCTTGCAGGTCCTGCAGGCACAGAACACAACTTCGAGAGTAGATTTTGTTAAGAGCGAGTTTGATAAAATCAAAACCGATATCGATGCAGAGATGGAGAAACTATTCTCCAAAGACGGTGTACTAACCAGCCAACTCAGCGAATTCCTCGGACCCAAAGGAGAACTCGCGAAATCACTAGAGCAACATTTTGGTGAGGACGGCACAATAGTTACCAAGATCCTGAACCCAACCGACTCCAACGCCCCACTCGGCAGATTCATGACGCAGCTCCACAAGGAACTCGACCCAAGTCAAGAAGGCTCAGCATTCTACGATATGAAAAAATGCATCGACGACAGATTCGAGAAACTTACCGTCGACATCAGAGTAGCCGAAGCGAAGCAAAACGCCACGGAGGAGGAGAGGGAAAAAGGCACAGCCAAGGGTAGAGACTGGCAGGACTACGTATACGATACCCTCAACCTATTGGCCAGACCCCTGGAGGATGAAGTTGTGCCAGTCGGTGACGTATCCGGGCCTATAGGAAAAGTCGGAGACATAGTCATCAAGATCAACTCAAAGGACACCGGGGGAATTCCACAGTCAATAGTCGTTGAATGCAAGGATACCTCGGTCACAATCAAGGGTAAGAATAGCTTCCTAAAGGAACTCGATGAGGCAAAGACCAACAGGTCCTCACTCTATGCTATCGGTGCTATACGAGATGAGTTTGTACCAGATGCGGTAGGGACCTTCAGAAGATTCGATGGAGGAAAAATAATATGTGGAGTCCCCGAAGAAGGCGCCACAATCTCCTTAGAGGTAGCTTACAAGGTAGCCAGAGACGAGTTAATCATGCGTCTACAACAGAAGGACATCTGCGCAAAGCCCGAAGACATAATCCCCAAGATAACATCCATAAAAAGCCAACTAGAAAACCTCAGAGCCATGAAAAACTCACTTAGCAACGCAAAAACAAAGATCGATGAAGTGAAGATATCACTCGAAGCCATGGAAGATGCAATCAGGGCAGATTTGAATGATATCGAGACATTAATAATTTCTAACCAAGAATAAGTGCGTTTGCAAGCGAGCGCATAAAGTACACGACTAAGGAGAGGTTCAAGTATTATAGTTCTAGAAACGAAACACTAATCAATAATTGATTCACCCTTCATCCAAAAAATTAGAGATATTAACGCGGTTATAGAGAGGGACGCCACCGATACCGCGCGCGCATTTTTTTATGGGGATCTGACTGAATCATTTTTCTTTTAACTTAAACGCCACTTCGCTGATTAATTCATCGCCCTAAGCAGATACAAGCTCATCCTCCTTAG
This sequence comes from Bathyarchaeia archaeon, assembly GCA_050014495.1. Classification (GTDB taxonomy): domain Archaea; phylum Thermoproteota; class Bathyarchaeia; order TCS64; family TCS64; genus UBA8941. The sequence goes on along the minus strand of JBEKDF010000033.1, from coordinate 20,286 downwards.
TCGTAAAATCTATCGCCTCCAAATAGGTGGGAATTAAAGACCTCTTTAATGCACACTCGCAGAATGCGAGTTAAAATCCATTTTTCACTAATATCTTTAAAATTGGCTCGATTACTAACTTTTTCACAGCTTCCCGAAGAAGAACGGAGTCCTCTATTAGAACAGCTAAGAATGGGCCAACTTTATAATAAAACCGAATAAATGATCTGCCTAAGACACTCTTACTTAGTATGATATCTCGGTAACGTCTAAATGGATTGATTTCATCGGCCAGTGGAGATCCATACACAGCTGTGACGACGAAACATTTGTTGAGGACACCTCCATCAACTGAAGCCTGAGACGAGGCTCCGATATTTGCAACTGTATTATTAAGTTCCTGTAGATCCGCTGGAATAAACCTAAAATCCGCGACAAATGTTATTTCCCCACCAGTATTTGGGGGATTTTTAACCAAGGCCTCAAATTGACTTAGATAAGATTCCCAAGCCAAAAATATTTTCTCAAATATCCCCATAAACATTTGATGTGTTGGGTAATACCTAGTTGGAGGGCTAATACTCCTCACTTCTTTATAATTATTAATGAGCGTCCTCATGGCATCCACCATTAATTTAGAATAATGTTTCACATTATCAATTTCCTCTTCTGAGTTAGATCCAAGTAATTGGACCATTTTATCATATTGATTGATTAACGTGTTATAATAATCCCAAAGTTTTAAATTACTATCATTTAGAATTTCAAAGTACTTATCCTCATTATAGGATACTTTATTTAGATACACGGTTCCATCTCTAATGTCTTTAACGGAGTTTATCGTTTCCCGCATCGGCTTGATTAGAGATTCATAGCCAACTAAAATTCCATTAGGGATTTCTGTCCTAATATCATTAGACTTTATTTTATCATTACTCATAAGACACACTTTAGTTAAAAATTGATATAGCATTTTCCACTTGCGCGCGTGCCTTCAAGCTAGTTGAATCACAGATGCAACACTCTGAGATCATTTGAAACCTCCTGCGCCCGTTGGCCCCTGTGGTCCTTGTGGTCCTGTCTTACCAGTTGAACCTCTAGGTCCAATGATGTTCATGAACCTAATCCACGTACCATTTAGCACCCAGATGTCACCGTTGCTCTGAAGATACATTCCACCCTTAGTCTTGTTAGTTGGTGGCGTTGATCCCAACGCCCACATCGTACCATTTACACCGTTGACACCAGCCACACTCTGTTCCCCAGGAATCCCCCTTGGTCCTTGGATGCCTTGGATACCCTGAGAACCAGCAACCCCAGTTGCACCAGTGTCACCCTTCAGACCTTCTTGTCCTCTTGGTCCTATGAATGTGAGTGGCTTCTTGTTAAGCTCCAGCCACAACCCATAGACCATAACTAATGTGGTGAACATTGACACTATGAGTGCCATAGCAAGTAGTTTGTTCTCGTTCAATCATTTCCCCCTCGGTGCTGTCACGCACGAATTGGTCAAGGGTTCTCATAGACGTGAAGTAGAGAAGCATCCTATAAAATTGCTCACGTTATCAACGTTAACATTATTATATAAACACTAACCCGCCCACGCATTATTCATATTCGACCCTGCCCTCATTTGTTACTCTTGCCAGTTCCCACTCATATTTCCCCTTCTCAACCGTAGACTTCAGCGACTTCACCACGGAACCATTTCCTTCATTCTTCCCAACAAAAACGATCTCCTCTAACTTTTTCTAATTTAACCCATTAAAGACGATGAAATCAACGAGCGTGCGCAAACGTTTCAAGCATAGTCGAAGTTTTAAATAGTATCAGTCAACCGAGCTATAATTTGAATAAAATTGAGTGCTGACAGAAACTTTTGCGCGCGCGCAGACGTTGCATCTCTAGTCTCAAGGTATCTTGCCAGCGAGGGTGTCAGGATCTGGAGATAATTCTTCAAAATTAGTTTACGTTATCGAAAGCAAGACTCTAGGCAAAGCTACATCCACATAGCCAACATACCCATGGTACATTACGGGAGGGAAGAATGGACCCTGTATACTTTTCGTTCTTAAGAATCAATAAGAACGATTTAGAACGAAAAATTCCATAAAGAACGATATAAGAACGGGATTAAACGGGTCAGAACGACGAGAACGTTCTACCTGAAACCAATTCTTAACACAATTCAACCTTTATTAAGACCCAGCGAATTTTAAGATCGATCGGGCTTGTCCGATTTTCAGCGAGAAGTAGTGGAATATGTTAAGACATATTATCAGAAGAAGGGAAAAGCACCATCAATAAGCCAGATCATTAAGGGCATTAAAAATTGTAGTCGAGCCAAAATTTACGATTCATTCAAAGGAATCGAGGACATATGCAATCAGGCCGAGGTAATCTATTAAACTTGGACAGCTTAAGTAGAGAAAATGAATGCGCACGCGGGTCATTGTGATGGTGGGTATCTGGAGGAGTCGGAGACTTGGATGTACCTAAGCGCTGACCCCGATGAGGCCCCCGAGACGGCGAGAGGACCCATGCAGCTAGGAGGGCGGCTCGACGAATCAAAGAGTAGCACCATCATATCTATACCAAAGAACTAAGAAGTCGAGAGATAATAACAATAAGTGAATTGAATGTTTGAAGATTGGCTAATTTGGATAGTGATTGGCGTAGCAGCATTCATATTATTATGGCTAGTGCTGGGAGGACTATCTCTAGTTGGAGCAAACCAAGTGGGCATTCTCACTAAGAAAATGCTTGGTAAAAAACTGCCACAAGGTCGAATCATCGCTCGCTCTGGAGAAGTTGGTGTCCAAGCTGATACACTTCTCCCAGGACTTTACTATCGATTCCCATTTATCTGGAGCATCAAAAAGATACCAAACACCGTTATAGCTGAAAACAGAATAGGTACCGTTAGCACCGTCGATGGTGTCCCTATGCCTCCAGGAAGACTACTTGGAGACGTTGTTGAGTGCAACTCCTTCCAGGACGCTAAATCTTTTCTCGATAATGGAGGAATGAAGGGTCCACAGGTGCAAATACTTAGACCAGGTGTCTATCGCATAAACACATACGTCTTTGAAGTAACTGAAAGAAACGTCATCGACGTTCCCAAAGAAAATATCGGTATAGTGATAGCTAACGACGGTATCCCATTAATGTCTAATAGGATCATTGCGCCAGAACCTGAGGTTGATCATAAACACTTCCAGGATGGTCAGACCTTCATAAACGGCAAGGGTTATAGAGGTCCCCAACTAGAAACGCTTCAGCCGGGACGATACTACATTAATCCCCTATTATTCGAGGTTGCGAACTATCCATTAGCCACAATTCCCCCAGGCTATGTTGCGGTGATAATATCCAGCGTTGGTGAAGAATTAGAGAGTTCTATGAAAGCTCCAATGGTATCTTTTCCCGGTAACTTAAATGGTACTCTCAATGAAAGTCAAGTACCTCTTATTACTGATAAAAAGCAAAGAGGCATCCTAAAGGATCCAGTTGCACCGGGAAAATACAACCTGAATACCATAGCATACAAGGTTGAGCTAGTTCCAACAAGTGCAGTTACAATAGATTGGGCTTCTTCAGACAGTGCGAGAGCAGCTGAAACCTTCACGCCCTCCTCAACTGAAGCCGAAACCCACAGAGTAGCCGAATTCTTTAATTTCAGTCAGCTCAAGGTCACGTCCAAGGACGGGTTCCAGTTAGAGGTGGATGTACGTCTAATAATTAGAATACCTCCAGAAGATGCACCTTACATCATTGCCCGGTTTGGTACAGTTCAGAATCTAATCGAGCAGGTAGCTCATCCATTGATTGACAGCTCATTTAGAAATGAGGCTGGAAAGGAAGAAGCACTTCAGTTCGTTCACAGTCGCTCAGAGTTGCAGGCGAATGCATTATCAAAGGCTGCAGATGAATTCAAGAAATACCATGTAGAAGTTCAGGGCCTACTTATCGCCTATATTTCCGTTGACCCCACACTACTACAAACCCAAACAGCTAAGCAAATAGCAATACAACAGCAACTTCAATACCAGGAAGAAGCGAAGGCTCAAGCTCAGCAAATTGCAGTACAAGAGCAGAGTGCAAGGGCTCAGAAGCAGAAGGACGTCATAGCAGCAAAGTTGACCATCGACATCAATCAAGACCTAGCTACTGCTGCAATAAAGCAGGCTGAAGGGGTCCGTGAATCCACAAAAATAGTTGCAGAAGGTAACGCCTACCAGATAAAACAGACTGGTCAGGCTCAGGCTGAAGCCTACGAGGCTCAGGTCAAGGTGCTTGGGCAGAGCAATGTCGCTTTAGTGAAAGTAATCGATGAGGTCTCTACTGGAAAGGTGCAGATAACGCCCAATATATTAGTGACTGGTGGTGACTCACAGGGAAGTCTATTCAACGCTTTCATGGCTAATCTTTTAGATAAGCAATATACAGCTTCTGCCGCCACCAAGATGGAAGAAGATAAAAAGGCCGCTGAAACTGCTTAGCCAATGTCATAGGTGAGCTGAATGAGGCGTGGAGTCGTTCCAATCATCGTTATAGTCTTCCTCGTCATAGTAATCATTGCTGGTTTATTCATAATCTTCCATCGTGATAGTCCAACTTACTTAACTGTTAAAGTAGACGGTTATAATTACGATTCTTATCATGATGTTACTACAATATACTTTGCTGGTCAATCTATGATCTTCCGTGGGAACTATACATTTGAACTAGGTAAGACCTATACAATCGAATATTATTCATATATATGGGATTACTTCAGTGGATGGAAAACTATTGTGAAAGTAACAGAAGTTGGTTAAAACACGATAATCGATCTTATAACCTCCTTTATTTAGTTGTTCTGGCTATTTTTGTTCTTCTTACTATGTTGCCAATTTTACCTTCTAACATGCGCGCGCGCGCAAACCGACCGAGAAGTTGAAGGCGAGACTTGACAATGATGACTGTGCACACTGGTGAGTCTATTGTATTACTGTTTCCCTGTGGGCATTTTCTCTTTCTTGGGCAATGGTTCTCCAGGTGTCGAAGAATGTCTCGGGCATCTCCTTGTCTGTTTTGAGTTTTCTCGTGAGACCTAGTGATCCGGTTGGGCATGTTGATACACATAGTCCGCAACCAATGCATCTGTCCTGGTTGAACTTGACTACACCTGAGTCAGCTGTGATTGCCCCCATCTGACAGCGGCCCACGCACTTCATGCAGGCTATACATGTCGAATCGTCATAATGGGCGATGAATGAGCTGGCGCACGCCTCCGAGGGCTTTGGTGATTGCTTGAGATCACCAAGTATTCCGCAGCAGCATCCACAGCAGCAGCAAATCGCCTGTACTGTCTTGGAGTTTGTGGGATTAAGTACTAGGTTCGCCTCGTTTGCTTTAGCTAGGAGGTCCTTTACCTCTGATTTTGTGATGTATCTGCCTTTTCCGGTTTTTACATAGAAGTCGGCGAAGTCTCCGAACAGCAGGCAGGTTTCGATGGGTGCTTGGCATCCCCTACTCCGCTTCTTCGCTCTGCTTCTGCAGATGCATGGGGCTACCCCAAATTTGGTGTGGGCGTCAACCAATGCGTATACGTTCTCGTATGGTAGTACTTCGAGTCGGGTGTCTATGCTCTCGTTGATTGGGATGGTTCGCATCTGGCTAATTGTCTTGGGTTCGTCGCGCTCAGCTACTGTGCTCCAGTAGTTGCCCAAGTCCATGAGGAAATCGTCTGTTAGCCGATTCACTTGGAACTCGTATATTCCTATGACGAAGGGTGCAGCCTGATACAGTGTGTGACCATCTTCCTGGACTGAGAATATGAGTCCCTTCTTGGTCATCTCCTCCAAGATTACCTTGGCTTTCTCCTCCGGGAGATTTGCCTTCGACGCTATTGTGTGTGCGTCTTCTCTGTTGAGGGTTAAGAGTGTCGCTAGTGTTGCTTCCTCTGGTGTGAAGAGTCTCTTTAGCAGTGGTATCTCGGCTGAGGTTTTGCTTGGGGGGAATCCGTCTGGGAGACTGTCTAGGTGCTCCGCGAGTCTCTGATATTCCTCATCCAATCCAATTCACCGAGTAATATAGTGAGTGTTCAGTGAAGAATAAAAGAACTTTTCTGGTGTTTGATTACGCCACAGCGCACACTCGCGCATCGAGATAATGATAGCTCCAACCAAGATTAAACGCGTCTGCTGAAAACAGGACCATAATCTCACATTCATTCTCGTCCGCATCATTTAATAATAGAGTGCGTGCGCAAATAGATTCAGATTTATTTTATCACGTTTACTTCGAACAGCTCTCCATTCATCACCTAGCTGTTTCTAGAATTATCTTGATTTAGAAGTATTTTTCCAGCTACGCAGTTTTCGTTGCTAGGGTTCCATTGCACTCCCTCCTTCCAGGGCGCGCGCGCACCGAGCTGTAATTTGAATAAAATTGAGTGCTGACAGAAACTTTTGCGCGAGCGCTATAAAGTAAATGCATGTTTTCGAGTATGCGCACGCGCCAACACATAGGACACCCAACACCGCGCGCGCTTGTTCACTCTACTGCCTGCGCGATCAAGAGTAGTGCGTTTGTCATGTAGTCAAGTGCGCGTGTGTGCGAAGCTCTTCCCTGACGCGGGCTGGTGACATTGGCAGTTGCCGCAGGCGTACACCTGTGAGAGAGAAGAATGCATTGCCGATGGCGGGGGCAACAGGACCGATAGGCGGCTCCCCGCTTCCCGACGGCTTCCTATTTGGCGTCTCTAAGATTATCGTTTCAATTTCAGGCACTTCCGCTACGGTGAAGATCGGGTACTCGGCAAAACTGCCAGCCACCAAGCGGCCGTCTCTCACGGTGAGCTCTTCGATTAGCGCGCTGCTCGCGCCCATCACTATGCTTCCCTCCATCTGGCTGCGCACCAGATCGGGGTTAATGACCCGTCCGCAGTCCATTGCCGCAACGACTTTACGGAGCTGGATCTGACCTGTTTGTTCGTCTAGGGATACTTCGGCCACCTCAGCGACGACCGTACCGTGGTAGAAGCAGCAGGCGATCCCCCTGCCACGCCCCGCTGGTGGGGCCGTTCCCCATTTGGCTTGCTCTGCTGCTGCTCTGAGGACAGCGGCCATCCGCTGTCCCTCCTCATCGACGGCGAGGTGATCGAGGCGAAACTGTAGGGGGTCTTTTCCTGCGGCATGGGCTGCTTCATCGATGAAGCTCTCGATGGAGAAGGTGTTTGGGACGGCGCCTAGCCCGCGCCATTGCCCGGTTGCGAGGGGTAAGCGGCGTCTCCACACCGTGGTTTCGAGGCGCGGAATGTTGTAGTGGATCCTTGCTCCCCTGGTGGCTCCTGGGTCGAAGCCAATGATACGTGCCGCTAATTCCGGTACGAAACCGAGTACAGAGTCGCCGCTAGCCTCCTGCCACTCGAGAGCCTCAATCCGGCCACCGTTCAGCCTAGCGGAGAGCTTGTGGTGGGTCATGGGTCGCACAAAGCCATTGCGGAACTCCTCACCTCGGTCCCAGCCTACGTGGACTGGGGCACTCGCAGCGCGTGCAAGACGGGCCGCCTCGGCGGCGGGGGAAGAGACATTGCCTCTGCCTGACTTGCGGCCGAAACCGCCTCCCAGAAATGTTGGGATAACCTCGACCTGCTTCGCTTTGATGCCGAGTGCCTTTGCCACTTGCATGGCGGTGACCGACTCGGCTTGGGTGGATGTCCACACCCTGACGCTCCCCTTGTCGACGACAGCCAGCGCCGCCTGGGTCTCCAAGGAGGCGTGAGCTACCAGACCCGTACGGTACTCCGCGCTTAAGGAGGTGTTCTCTGCGAGAGCGGTGTGCGCGTCTCCCTGCCTCTGGATATTTATCCCGTGCGGCCCCCCAGCCGTCACTAGTTTCTCTAGGTCAGGCTGCTGCCAGAGGCGTCCCTTGCTCCATTCGACCTGGATGGCGTCGCGGGCAGCCCGAGCTTGTTCGAGAGACCTTGCGACCACCCCGGCGAATCCGTTCTCAATGACTACCTTCACCACACCTTGCATAGTTTGAGCCTTCCCAGGCTGCGCGGAAAGCATCGCTGCCCCGATCGTTGGTGGGTGAACAACCGCTCCGTAGAGCATTCCTTCGATGCGGGCGTCCTGGCCGAAGATAGCTCGACCGGTCACCTTTGACAGACCATCCACACGTTGGAGGGATCGGCCTATGACCTTGAACTGGTCAGGGCTCTTAAGAGCCGCCGGCTCTCGTAGCGCACGCAACTTGGGGTTCTGTTGCACGAGGACGCCGTAGGAGACGCCTCTCTCCGGGTCGCCGACGACCTCAAACCGACCATCCCGCGCGACCAGTTTCTCAGGTGGCTCTCCTAGGTGAAGCGAGGCCTCAGCCCGGAGCATCTCCCGCATATCGGCGGCAGCTTGGCGCATGGGCCCGTAGAGGCTGGAGATCGACGTACTGCCGAAGGTCCCCCGGTACTTGTTTTCCCCTTGGCGGGTGCTAGCGTGTACGACTTCCATACGTTCTAATGGTACTTCAAGTTCCTCCGCTACCATTTGAGCTAAGCCAGTGTGGGTTCCCTGACCCATCTCCGCTTTTGGCACGAGTAGGCGGACCCGGTCATCAGGTAGCACCTCGATCCATGATAGGGGGTTAAGGCGCCGCCCAGGAGGCGAGAAGCCTCCTGCCTCCATAGCCGCTACTCTGCGCCGAATAGCCGGTACACCGAGCCGAATAACGAGAATAGTCGCGATTAATGCGATACCAGCGCTGATCGGTAAAATCCAGCTGATCGTAGTCCTCAGGCACCCCCTTTCAGACGAGCCGCTAGCTCAATGGCTTCGATGATCCTGTGATAGCCCGTACACCGGCACAAGTTGCCAGTCAACGCTTGGCGTATCTCGTCGCGTGTCGGATAGTCGATTTCCTCGAGCAGCTTAGCGCCGCTCATGATGAAGCCTGGGGTGCAGTACCCGCATTGCACGGCGCCAGCTTGAAGGAAGGCGGATTGCACTGGGTGGAGGTTGTCGCCCCTCTGCAGCCCCTCAATCGTGACGATGTTTGCGTGATGGGCGCGCGGTGCCGGCACCAGGCAGGCCATTACAGCTATCCCATCGAGGAAGACGGTGCAGGCACCGCAGTCTCCCTCCGCACAGCCTTCTTTGGTCCCGGTCAAGCCGATGTCTTCGCGCAGCATTCGGAGCAGCGTCTTGTCGTTCGCGTGGTCCACTGAGTACTCTTTTCCGTTGATGGTTGTTCGGATCACCTCCGTAGGTTCATTCGGGTTAGAGTTCTGAACCGGGAACTTTCCGTCGGTCTTGCCCCACAGCATGATCCGCTCCGATGGGAAACCACTGCGTTCGGCGCCGTCGCGTAAAGAGGTCAGAACTCGTGTGACGAGTACCTGTACCATATCGCGTCGGTACTCGGCGGTGCCGCGGATATCGTCGATGGGGAGCGCCGCTTGTCCGGCTAGGTGAGCGGCCTCAGCGATGACGCGATCGTCGAGCAGCGTCTTGCCAATTAGAAAGCGCTGGGCCTCTTCCGCTATGAGGATCGTCGGAGCGACTGATCCGAGTGTTACTCGGGCGCCTCTGATTTTGGAGCGCCGCGCCGGTGATTCGAGTCCTAAGACCACGGCCGCGTTGGCGACCGAAACGCCATGCGCCCCACGCAGGCCAAGTTTGGTGAACGTGCCGAATTCATGTTCTCTCAACGCTGGAAACGATATCTCCGTCAGCATCTCGTCGGGTTCAAGCGCTGTGCGGCGTGTCCCGAGCATGAACTTGTCGAGCGCGACCTCGCGCTTGCCGCGTGCCTGGCTCTGCAGAGTTACCTGCGCACCCATCGCGATCAGCGGGGTGATCGTGTCGCCCGCTGGAGAAGCCGTGATGAGGTTACCGGCGATCGTGGCACGGTTGCGTATCTGTGGGGTTCCCACCTGCCAGCATGCAGATGCCAGGGGGAAGGCCTTCTCGACTAGGTCCTTATGCCCAGCGGCCTGGTTGTGGGTCACACCCGCACCGAGATGGAACACCCCATTCTCTAAGCTGATATCGTTCAACCCCCTGAGTCGGCTGACGTCGACGACCACTTTCGGGGAGCGCACTCTGTGTTCTATCTCTATTATGAGGTCTGTACCACCGTTGATGACGCGCACGTCCTGTCCGTGCTTTGCAAGCAGCTCAAGGACCTGCTCCACCCTTGTCGCGGTTACGAATGTGTCCCACATTGGAAACCACATGACCCGGTTACTGATACCGCTTGGTTTGAATTATTATATAGGCGGGTTCTTAACTATGCGCTCGTAGGGTGAAAGATGACTAGATGGTCTTTTAAATCCGCGCTCGATGTACGCCCTCATCGCTACGTTCAGGAGGCGCGCGCGATATCTCCCCCCAATAATTCCTCCTTGGAGTAACCAAGCATAGCGACCATTACTTTACTGACAAAAACCAACTTTTCCTCTACTGTAATAGATACACCATCAAGCCCAGAATCAATAATAGTTTTGTACTCCTCCTCAGAGCGCTTTAGCTCATCTAATAAGCGTGTCTGCTCAGAGAGGTCTTTCGTGAAACCGATATTGCGCGCGCATAGGAGATAGCGAACCTAGAGCTCCTTGCCACACCTACTGCAGAACTTTGCAAATTTCGTATTTTCCTGACCACAGTTCTGACAGCTGACGGGCACACTCGTACGAGCCTGCTTCACGCCCTTCTCTACCTCACCCGCTACCTCCCTCAAGGTCTCCCGCACGATCTTCACACCTTCATCAATAGCTTTAGAAGCCTTCTGCAGCGCAACATCCAATTCCTGCCTCAAATGTGGGTCCGAGACCCAAGGGATAGCCACACCCGCTTTTACTCCATTCTCTGTTCTCACACCACATTTGGGGCAGAAGTTCGATTCAGAGTCCAACTCCTTACCGCAGTTCGAACAAAAAGACATGCGCGCACCCGCGACTTCCTTTACTTCTTCAGAGGCTTTATTTTCAGCTTCCTCAGCCTTCTTTTTTGTTTCATCCAAGAATGACATAAAAGTCTCTCCATCTGTTCATTAAACCCCAATACATAAAATCCTTACCATTAATATCGAGGCGTCGCGCGCGCAGTCTGTTTTATCTCGTAAATCTTATTTTAATCCTATTTTTTCTCTTAACTTAGCGATAGACGTAACATGGTTCTCTTCAAGGACTGCCTTAACTGTCTTGTCAGAACGGTAACCAAAGTGTTTTTGAATATCAGGTGCAACATTACCTATTTGTGCGTCTTCACGATATTGTCTAATATCTCCTTTTTTACCTATTTCTCCTGGCATTTTTAAAATCTCCCTAAAATTAGAAGTCAATAACTGACTAATAATATTTTCGTGCGCGGTAGGAGAAGGGTTCTCGACTGCTTCACATGGGATACAGCTGTCTTGGAGACGCATGAGGATGCCCTCCCAATTTGTTGATCTTTCTATCCTCCCCGATAGTTTGTTTATCGGAAGGCACCACTTTGATTATTCCATTAAAAAAGATTGACATAGGGTCGCCTTCCTTCAGACCTAGAGACTCAATCCAGATCTTGGGAAGGACGACGAAGTAGGAGCCACCCTGCTCCTGAAGCTTTCTTTCAACCTTGTATTCGTGAACCAATTTATTTCGCGCGCGCGAAAATACAATATTCCGATATTAAAAATTATGACCTATTTCTTGTTTTTTAGGGGATTTGTATTCTTTGCGCGAGCGCAGATCGCTTTAGGATAAACATTATTTAGAGTTATAATCTGGTGATAGTTTGAAAGGTTTGTGCATTTTCATTGATAACTAATATGGTGGATGAAAGTTTAAACTTAGCTTTATATATAATAACAAATTATCTAAAACATTCAGATGATGAAGTTATTGGAGCAATTAGATATTTAGCTCGAAATGGCTATGCTAATCGTTTAAAAAAAATTATTGACGTACCGAAATTGTATAAATCAGAATTTGTATTTGAAGTTATTAAGGAATCGAGAGGTTTGTGGTCAATAGATCATTTACAATTTCTTTTTAATTGGCCTAGTTTTTTTGAAGAATATCAAATAAGTGAGGCTATTGATGTAGCTATGGAATATGATAGAAAAGATTTTTTAACAAAACTTATGATTCCACCTGGTAGAATTTCCATTAAAAATCGTGAAAAAATCTCAAAATATATATTTAAACCAAAAAAGGCTGTACCAACAGCATTAAATGAACCGTTTTCTGGATTAGAATATAATAAATTACCAATTGTAAAGGTCAGTGAAAAAAACATATCAGTAAAAAATTAAAAATATTAATTAGTTATAAGAAAATTGATCAGTGGTTTGCTAATGAAGTTGTTAATTATTTAAAGAAATATCATAGCATCGAATTTGATATTTTATTTGATGAATTAAATATTGTACCCGGTGATTCTCTAAATAAGGAGATTACCAGTATGCTTGATAGTTATGATAAATCGATAATGATTTGGACGCCAGATTATTTTGAAGAAATAGGCTGGGCACAAATAGAAAAAAATACAATAATGCGACAAAGAATTTATGATGGAAAAAGATTTGTACCCATAATACTTAGAGGAGACAGATCAATTATACCTTCAATTTTCCAAGATTATGTTCCCGCTGATTTTATCAACTATGGGATAAATCGAAGTCAAGAAATATTTAATAAAAAAATGTTAGAAGTTATAAAAGGTTTGAGAAAATAGTGAACTCAATATATTTATGATAGATAGTCCTAACGTGATTATATTTTTAAACTTTCTATTCGTAGTTCTATAATAGGTATTTTTTTTCTGTAGATTACGCGATATACGTGATACGATGTGGTGTAGTGATGGAAAGAATAAGAAAGTAAGATAGTAGATGAGAATAGATAAGAATTAGTGAAAGTTCTTGGGTTTGGGTTTGGGGGATAAGACTATGGAGTAATTCAAAGTTTTAAAAAAATCTGCCGTTGTGCGCACATTATGGAGCTGCGAATCGTTTTGGGTTCTCATCAAATGTTAGTTTGTGTTTTTCGCTGCAAAAGTAGTATTTCTTACCTTTGTGATCACTTCTCCATTTTATCTTCTTTTCATCTACCATCTTACCGCAGATAGGATCTTTCTTCATGCATGCCGAGTTAATATGGTCGACTTTTCTTTATAGAACCTGCTCGCGCATTGGCTCATCATAAGCTATGAGTGTGATAGTGCTCTTCACGTAATTGAGGCGCCTGATCTTGTTGAAGACTATCTCCTTCACCTTGTCCATAGTGTCAGCCTCCACTTCAACTATTATGTCGTAGATGCCGTAAACGACGTAGACACTCTTGATCTCAATAATCCCTTTCAATTCTTTGACGACCTCCGACGTTTCCCCTAGCTCAGTGTTAACAAGAATGTATGCCTTCAAGATCCCTCAATAGCCATTTTTACATTGTGCTATTTCAACATCCTCATTCGTTCTAGATTTGCGCGCGTTTGTGATCTCGGGTTAGTGCTTCTCCAATTAAAAAGGCCTTTATGGTCTTGTTATTTGTTAGGTCGTGGGTTGTTTTTCCGCTGCAGAAATAAGTTATCTTTTTTGCATTTCTCGCATCTTTCAATACAGATGCTCCACATAATGGACAACTCACTCCTTGGACATCTTGATAAATTCGTTTAAGAAAGGCCATATTGTATAATTTGATAAAAATACATATAAATTTAATCACTATTGCACTAATAATCATTTATTCGTTTAATATTTTGACCAAGCTAAGCTCAACTCTTCCAAGTATCTGAGGGGCACGCTTGGCGAGATTAAGAGGTGGATTCCCAGAGTGCCGGGTTAAAAATGAGAGGAGGATCGGAAGAAGTGATGCTGGTTAGGTGGTCTCCGATCCAGCTCAATCATTTAGTTGCGCACGCGCATATAAGGTTGGGTTTGGGTTTGGGGGATAAGACTTTGGCATATGCGGTAGACTCGTACTACGCGCCTCCATAAGCCGCCTGAAGGAGTTTCCGGGGGTCATACGGTGTCTTGAATTTAAGCTTCCCCGTTGGAGTCGTTATCTCGATGTAGTACAGGTCCATGCCGCTATCATCATCGCTGTCCTCCTTTACCTTGATGTTTCTCATTGCGGAGTTGTCGATGGCGTAGTTGCCTGGTGTCTCACCCAGTGCTTGGTCGGGTGTCTTATCCTTGTACCAGTCCGTGTAGGTGTTGAAGCCCTGCATCTGGGCCTTCCACTTCCCGAAGAAGCCCTTTCCCTCCGCCGCGGCCTTATCGCGTCTCATCTTCACCGTTTCATTTATGATCTCGGTCGTCAGCTTCGCGAAGATGCTTCTCCTCTCCGTGACTATGAGGTTGTAGGTGTCGGTTCTGCCGAAGCTCTTAGAGACGCTTAGGTTGGGTATAATCTCTCTTATCGTCTCCCCCTGTGTCGTTTGCACTTGTGGGGGTTGAGGCGCTGCGGCTGGCTGAGGTGCAGAGGCTGGTTGCTGTGGCTGCTGGGGTTGCGGAGTAGGTGTCGCTTGGGGTGTTGGAGTCGGTATCTGGGGAACGAGCTCCAGCGGGTTGCCACAACTTGGGCAGAACTTGTGGTTTTCCTTTACAGGTGTCCCGCAGAATGGACAGAATGGCATACATATACACCCTCCTGAGGGTTAATAACTACTTTTCAATTCGGACACGCGCTAAACTGAGGGGGTAAACGAGCTCACAAAATGACTACCGGATTAACCTACGTGCGCGTATTAAATGGAAAATAGAAAGTTGACTTTCAGCGCGCGCACGAATATTCTTTATAGCGTTTCATTCAGCGACTGCGTGCTGCCCCATAGATGAGTAGGCCAAAACCAGCGATGATTGCGACAATTGATCCTATGATATACATTTGTTCGTTGTTGTAACGCTGTTTTAGGGCTGGGTCTAGCGCGCGCCGACCTCAATCTCCACATTCTCCTTCTTCAACCCCGGAAGCTCAGCCTTAACCACATACTCCTTACCTGAGTCAATGACGTCAACATAGGGTATCCTCGTCGGAAGCTCGTATTCTACAGGCCACTCGAATCCCCTGAAGGGATCCCACACTATCTCACTGCGAAGCGTATCTAACATCTGGTTGAAATCCTGAATAGTTTCGGGTTCAGGTTCTTTTGCTTCTGGCACTGTTTTCTTTTCCTTCTTAACGGCCAGGGTACCCTTTTTCTCCTTAGACATAATGCTACCCATTTGTTTTGGAGGAACCGGTGATAAGCTTACGTGAATAGTAAACGCGCGCGCGTTCATGAGCATGTTAGACCGGTGGATCAAATGCACTCGCGTGCATCAAAGGTAGCACGCGCAACTTAAATTTCAAATACAGTTAACGACAACTACCATTGGATTTGAACGTCATCAAAAGCGATGATAAATACCTCCACATATTGGCAGCATATAACAGAAGAATCGGGCTACCCTCGATCCTAATCGCGTCAATAATAGCAGCGATAATCCTCGGCGTATCGACTGAGCTAGGGCTAGTTCTACAGAGTGACCCCATTGGAGCAGCCGTGACGATATTATTGTGTTTACTAGTTATAGACTCGGTTCTAATACTATCGAATTTCCTAGTCATGAATTATCTCTTTAAAAAAATACTCAACCGATACCAAAAACAAGGCTTACCCTACGCATCGCTCATCGGGGTTGAGGCGCTAAATGAGACTTCCGTCAAGGAGACCCAGTTTGCGGTTCTGCTAACAATATTATCTACGGCTTCTCTCTCCATGTATCTTCTGGGAGGCACCTCAACCGAGGTCATTTTCATCTACCTCTCGATGGGATCTGCTCTGATTGCCTTCGGTTTCTCCATCATTAAGAGGGAGCACGTACTCGACCCCGATGAGTTACTGAGGCTCTACGTCCCAGATAACTGGCCAACAGTGCTCACAACGGACATCTTCTTGGAGACGTTCATCGACCCCTTTAACAGGTTAAAATTCAGGGAGTATCTCAGCGATTTATCCAGATACGTTAGGGAGGATTTGGATCTTGAGGATGCGCTCAGCAAGATCACAGTGTTACTGTTCCAGAACATATACGGAGCGCTTAAAATAGAGGACGTTCGCAGCGAGGTCTCCGAGTTGTTCAAGCCCGGAAAGGATATTATGAATATCGAACAACACCCATTTTTTGGGTTCAACCGACTAAAAATAATACTTAACAAGACCAAGAAAATCGTGCCCGAGTTCTCCCGACTTCTTGACAGATTATTCGTGGAGATACTGGACGACCTCCCAGGCATCAAGGGGAGCAATTATTATATCGATGCTGAGGTTACGCCCGAGAGGAATAAGGGTCAGGTTGTCAAGTGCTTTGTTTTTCTCTATAATAATGACTCGACGAAAACTCAGACGTTCAGTGTCAGCTATGCGAGCGGCTCAACCGGTCCTTTAACCTCTGAGGTTACTTTGACTCTCCCGGTGAGGAATTTTAATCTCCCCGCTGGAGATACGCTGCCGATCTACACTAAATCTGGTCCTGATTCGGCGAATGATCACCAGCAGGATATCGTTGGTTTTATGTCGCATATTTTGGAGGATGCGCGTATTATCTGGTTCTGTTTCGAGGTTAAGGAGAATGGGAACAAGCCGATAGTCGTGTCGGTGAAGGATAAGGAGACTGGTCAGTTGGTGTATGGGAGGACGTTCCAAGTACTTGTGTCGAATAACTTTTCAGATCTTTATTTAAAGCTCCTGGGTGGGGTTAGTATATTCATTGGGATCATCCTGCCATTTCTTAGACTCATGGGACTTCACGTGTGAGCTACCCACTGCGCACGCGTATTGCGCATCTTATCTTTTGATTCGTAGATAGTCTTTAACCTTATCAAAATCCCCGCTCAGCGCAAACCTCAGGCCGAGAAATGCAAGGGTTAACCCCACCCCGAAGAAGGCCAATCTAAGCTCATCATCGCTCATACAGCGTCAATAAACTCTAACAAAAACGACTATTTATCGATTGCAGATTAGAGGTTCTAATCGAGAGACGCGCGCGCTGGGGAACGCGCGCGCGGACTGAGTGTTTTTCTAATCAGCGGCATCTTTGGGTGAGTATTTCTTCTCAACCCTCTGACAAAATCTGACCTTGTTACATTCTTGATATCTGTCGGTTCGATAATAGCCGATTTGTCGCGGCTTGGGTTCTTGTGAGGGCTTGGAAACAGCGCGCGCACCATAGTCAATTGTTAGGCTCGTGATAGGGGGACCTCAACGGCACCTTTGGAGCCCGCTTGAAGAGCCAGACTCCAAACAATAACTCGAACACGAAGACCGTCAAGCCAGTGACGAGAGATACGGGGAGGACTAGGAGAGGAATGACCAGCAACAGCCCGAAAAACCCAATGTAGAAGGTTACGCCGTTGAAGCTCCACAGCCTCCCGTAGGGGTCCGATCCCGCCGCGGCAAGTGACATTCCGATGCTGCAGAAAACCAGGTCCGTGGAAACGATTGCTAGTATGCTCACCAGAAGGACGAAGTAGGCGTCAGAATACGTTGGCCCGATCAGCTCACGGAACGACCCGGGGGACTACAGCATCAGCATCAACGCTGTAAACGAAAAACCGGCAAGCAGGCCTGTGAAGACGAGAAGCTGTTCGTGGGGGACGCTCTTTTCGGTTTCGCTCATGAATTGCATTTCCACCCGTCGAATGTATAAACCTCTCGGGCTGAATGTGGTCGTCCAGCCTTAGGCTGCAGTCACGACGGTGATCCAATGACAGACCGCGATAGGAACGCATGCGCGCTCACCGTTATGGGCTTGTTGTCAGAGGATCTGTCACACCAAGAGTAAACGAGTAGTATATTGAGTCAAGCGCGTCATAACCACTTTAACTACGTAACGCCGATACAAAAACCTCAGAAAACGGTGTACATGACATGAACATCAAGACGCGTCCCGCGACACTCTCGAACATCGACGCGCGCACGCGTTTCAAGGGCCTCGTGTTCGTCTTGTCCTAACGGACTGACCCCCTCTAGTTGCCGCCATAGGTGACGGGACCCTTCACTGTTAAGATAAGTTTATTCTGAATTTAGGGACAGGGCAGCGCGCGGTGCAAGAGTAAACCATATCATATTTGATGGATGTTATTATTCCAGGGTTAATTATGAGTGAAAAGTTAAAAAAAGAAAATGAGGTAAAAAGTCTTCACTCTGATGCAAAGTCCTACCTAATTCCAAGGTGGGAACCGAGACCAAACAAAGAAGATCCCATCGTTGTCAGGGGAGAAGGAGCCTACTTCTGGGACGCTGAAGGAAAACGATACCTTGACTTCTGCTCCCAATTATATAACGTCAACATCGGTCTCGGAAATCGCGAAATAATCGAGGCATCCAAGAAACAATTAGATGAACTGGCATATGCTTCACCCGAATACAATAACATACCAAAAATCCAGCTCGCGAAACGCCTCGCTCAGATCACGGGAGGCAAACTCTGTAAGACCTTTTTTGGCAACAGTGGAGCAGAAGCCAATGAGGTAGCGATCAAACTAGCTCAGAGCTACAGATCTGCAGAGAAGATGATCAGCTTCTGGGACGCCTACCATGGCTCAACCTACGCCACCGTAAGCATCGGAGGCAGCGCCCGCAGCAGACTTCCAGGCCTGAGCATTATAGAGGAGTTTAAGCACGTGGCCTCGCCCTACTGCTATCGCTGTGTCTACAAAAAGACATATCCAGAGTGCGACCTACTCTGCGCAGAGTTCATCCGATACACAATTGAGAAAGAGGGAGAGAAGCAAGTTGCAGCCTTCTTCGCGGAGCCCATCTGCAGCTGGGCTGGCCAAGTAGTTCCGCCGCCGGACTACTGGCAAAGGATTAGGAAGATCTGCGATGAGAAAGGTGTTCTCCTGGTCTTCGATGAGATAATGACGGGCTTCGCTAGAACTGGAAAGATGTTCGCCTATGAACACTGGAACGTTGTACCGGATATAATGACCCTCGCCAAGGGAATAACAGCTGGCTATGTCCCCTTAGGAGCCACCATCGTGAACAAGAAACTGGGAGATTACTTCGATGAGCATGGGTTCGCCCACAGCTACACCTACAGCGGCCACGCCCTTGCTTGTGCCACAAGCCTCGCGGTCATTGACTATTACTATAAAGAGAAACTGGCCGAAAGGGCGGCTACTACCGGTGCCTACATGATCAAGAGGCTGAAGGAGATGCAGGAGAGGTTACCCATCATGGGTGATGTGCGCGGCCTTGGTCTCTTCATGGGTGTCGAGCTTGTGGCAAACCCTGAAACTAAGGAGGAGCTTCAACCGCATGGTATGACCCCAGAGCAAAGTGGTGACCCTGATTTTAACTCGATGCTTTATGTGATTGAGAAAGCGAAGAAGAGTGGCCTTATGGTCGGGAAGGGTTATGGTGCTAGTATTATTCGAATGATGCCGACTCTTGTCATGACTGAAGAGCAGGCTGATGAGGGGTTGAAGATCCTCGAGGAGACCTTAAAGGAAACAGAGAAAAAATTCAATCTGCCAAAGAAACAGTAATAACCTTCCTTTTTATCATGGTTATATTAGATACATTCGCGTGAGCTAAGCCACTGGACTTCCTTCACGGTGAAGAGGCCGTAGCCCGTGGGTGGCTTGACGCCCTCGGCGGCGAGGACGTCGCGGATCTTGACCTTGAGCTTCGTCACCTGGCGGACGAGGAATGCCCTTCAGCGTACCTTCTCCCGGATCGCCGCAATATCCCTCGGGGGTATGATGCTAGTGGGCAAGCTGTCCAGCCTCAGCAGCTCCGCTAAGGCTCTTGAGTCTACTCTATCAGATTTGATTCTTGCCTCGGCGATGATCCTTGTCTTCTTCGGGTGGCTGACGGTCACGTCGTACCCGTGTTCGGTGAGCTTCCTGTACAGTGGGATGATGTAGGTGGAGGCCTCCATCGCCAGCTTATCTGGGTGGGTCATCTCGAGGAAGAGGGGTATGTCCTCGTTCTGCATCTTCCTCTGGATCAGTACTTGGCCGTCTCGGTCAAGTATGGTGGCGTAGGTGGTTTCCTTGTGGATGTCGAGTCCACAAACTACAGCGCTCATGGTTTGACCTGAGCGCCGCGTCGATAAATCCTTCATACATCATCGCGCGCATTTCGTATTTTCTCTATATGCGCGCAAGTACGCGTTTATTTGTTGGCTGACGCATTGATAGTCCATGGTTAGTAAGGTACGGCGCAAAAGCATGTTTGATTACCCGAACGCCGTAATCGTAATCTGGATGGTTGCAATGTTTATTGGCTTTGGTCTCTTTTCGAACTTGTATGACAATGAGGGCGTTATTTACAACCTAGTTCAAGG
>JBEKDF010000032.1:0-31824 GCA_050014495.1 Bathyarchaeia archaeon | reverse complement strand
AACTCCGTTTACTACAACTGCTCCTGCATGCTCCGCCTTTTCCCCTAAGGTCTTTTTTTCCTCTGGCATTTTATATCCAATTCTATCTGGAAAGCCTAGAATATAAACTGAAATACGCGCGCGTTTTTTTCTATTATACTCTTTTTTTAAAAACTCGGATTAAAAAATAGGTACAATGAAGTTCTATTAATTTATCTCATCTTCTAGGATTGGTGGGTGCTCTTTATTCTATTTCTTTTAATCGTGACTTATATTTGTGTTTAAGCTCCCTATAGACTTTTTTACTCACTTTTCCTTCTGACAGATGTTTATCCAGAATATCAAGCTCTTTATGCAGTTCCCTTTTTTCAGCCTCCAATTCTTTCTCGATTATCTGAGATGGTGTGATAACTATCTTTTTCTCATTCTGACAATACCACTTCTTGGAATCTTCCAAGAAAACAAGTGGCTGTCCGCAAGTTGGGCAGATCGGTGTCGAAGATTGTGGCGAGGGCGGAGTGGAAGACTGCTCAGGCTTTGCGGTTTCCTCAATCATCTCTGTTTGAAATGGAGACACCGTTTGAGGTGGAGGCGAAGGTTGAGGAGTTGATGTTTGAGATGGTGGCGAAGGTTGAGACGTCGGTTGGGGTGATGGTGGCGTAGGTTTTGACCTAATTATACTAAGGACGAAAATGTAGATTGTAGCTACGAGAAGAACTAAGGCGATAACTAGAGAAACACCCGAGTGTTCAAAATAATACGAAATAAAGTAAAAAATTAGCGACGCTATGAATCCTATAAACGCTATTCTAAAGTAGTCTTTTCTCAATTAGATCTCACAATTAATTTTAAACTTGAAAATATTTAAACTAGACTTAATTTAAAAATGCGCGCGCGCATCGCCAAAACAGCTGAATTTGGAAACCCAGAGAAAATTATCTTTGGTGTGAATCGTGTTGCTAAAATTGATGTAGAAGTGAAACACATCGAAGCGAAAAAAGCGTTTCTAGTCACAGAAAAAACAATGAAAGATATCGGTATACTGGAAATGCGCGCGCTCCCATGAAAGAGTTGGAGGTAAACGGGTTTAAGCTGTGGAAGTGTGAAACTGAGAACAAGTTTTTTGATGTAGATGAGGGAAAGACAACCGAGATAAACGAAAAATGGTACAGGGCTCTAGCGGGAGAAAAGTTATAGAAAGAAGATAATGACTGATTCTTTGCGCGCGCGCAAGCGACTGGACTTTTAGAGTGCAATACTATGGCAGCAGTCATTATGTGGTGCAGCATCCAGTATAGTAAAGGTGCACAGCACTGGACAGACGGCTACACCACCCACTTCGTCTACATCAGGCATCATCACCAACCTCTGGAGGAAGCTTACCCACTTACACACCCGAAGCTATTGTGATTGGGGTAATAATTGCGGTACTACTTATCGCGATCAAGAATCCAAAGAAGTGATCCCATCAGTGCGATTCCTAAAACTATTGACTCATACGGGAAGCCCGGAACCCCGGAGCCACCACCCGTCGATGAAGTTTGTGAAGCCTGCGATGCAGGCCCAAGTTTAACCAAATAGAAGTAACCGCTAATATTGTCTTCAGATAACCCAGCTAGCGCGCGCGCGATCGGTTGCAGTGCCTACGCGGATTCCATACTCTCAAAGGTCCCATCGTTTGATGCCCCTCGGGTTGCGCGCGCGATTGGTTTCTCATTACCCTTAAATTGGGCCCAGTCTTCCCCTCCAGTAAGGTGTAAACAATGCCCACAGCCGGGAAGGTCTTCGTCTCAACGGAGTACAAGAAGCTCGCCGACGTCGCCGCCGCCCTCGAGGGCTTCAAGCAGGAGGAGGACTACGCCGAAGGCGACTTCAAACTCACACTCCTAACAGAAGTAGCGAACGTCAACGTCACCGAAGGCGTCCTCACGGGACTCTACAGCTACGACCACATCGTCTACAACTACCACCGCGGTAAAATTCTACCCGCAGCAGCCACGAAGGAGATACTCTTCAGCATGAGCGAACACGACAACCGCACCTACCTAGCAGTCGTAGACAAGAAGGCAATAGCAAACAGGATCGCCAACAGGCTAAGCGAGATCATCTTCGGCGAAATGGGCGTAATAGTCGAGGCCCGCATCCTCCCAGAGACCCTCAAGAAGTTCCACATCGCCAACAAGGAGGGCACCAAAGTCATCTTCTTCGAGAACATGAACATCCCAAACATCAACAAACTCAGCCTCTACGGACCAGACCTCGTCGACACCAAACTCTTCAAGGAATACGACAGCATCGGCGACCCCTGGTACGTACTCGCCAAGAGCAAGAAGTACGGCTACACTGTCGGCCTCGTCCGAGACGGCTCAGTCACAATATTCAACACCGTCGACCAGGGACAATACCTACAATACGTGAGGGAGGAAGTGATCCCGATGACCCAACCCCCAAGAGTCAGAAGCACCGAGGAGGAAGAATGATGGCCGACATGACTCTGGACTGCACGAGCCTCTTCTGCCCCGAACCAGTCTTCCGCACAAGAATGGCACTCGACGAGATCGCCGCCGGCCAGACCATCGAGGTCCACGCCGACGACCCCGCCGCCTACGAGGACCTACGCCGCCTAGCCGAACGCCTCGGCGACGAAGTCGTCTCCCTCAAAAAGGATGGCGACGAGACAATCATCGTGATCAAGAAAAAGTAGAGAACTAAAACACTCGCACATGGGACCCTTTTTGCGTGCGCACAGCAAAAAGTCATATAAATGCACCAATTACATGACTGATACACTTACTATCCACGCGCGCGCATACAACTCTAGTGTTGGAGTAGGAGCATGAGCAAAGACAATTTTCGAGGGCTCCTGTTCAAAGGCATATACATAGAGAAGTTCGAGGAAGTCGACCGTTCACCATGCCTGGCAGAACCAGAGAGATTTAAAATCATAGCCAAGACTGACAAGAAACTGGAGAGCATATTACCCATCCTCTTCCTAGCAGCGCCCAACGCAAGGTACTCCGAGTCCTCCAAGACCACAAGCTACTCGTTCGACAGACATAATGTGGTCGTCGGTTACAATGGAGAGGTCGCGGTGACGTTCATCAAGGACGATGATGAGCTCAAGGACCTAAAGAAGAAGATTACTGACCTATTGAACCGTTGCCTAGCCTACAAGGCCACCCACTCAAAGATACCTATCGACTTAGTCGAGGAGAAGAAGAAACTGAGCCCAATGGTAATCAATAAGAAACTGCCACAGACAAACTGTAAGGAGTGTGGCGAAAGCGGCTGCTACACCTTCGCCTCCAAATTGTTCATTGGTGAGAAAAGCGTCGAGAACTGCCCCTACCTGGACGCCACGGGTATGAAGAGGCTGCTTCAACCGATAACACTGTAAAACTAACGGATTGTGAAAACATGAAGGTTGAGATTTGGGACTCGGATCCTACGAGTGGCTGTTGCTGTGGGCCTGGGATGATGTTACGTCAGGCTATCCAACTGATCATGGACGTCATCAATGAGAAGAATATGATCGTGAAGAGGTTGAGAAACGAGTTCAAGGATATCAAGTTCGAAGTAGACATTGCGAGCCACCGGGGGCCTATGAGTAGCTACCTGAGGTTGAGATCGCTCTTTCAGAGGAAGTGAAGGGAATCGTTGCTGATGTGATTGGCAAGGCTTCCGTGGAACTTGGACCACTGCAACGTATTTGTCTCCGACTCCCGTAACCTTATCACAATCTCTGAGGTTCCGGGTAGGTCTGCACGTATCTTGGCCGATAGGAGCATCATTGAGGCGGTTAAAGAATATTTTACAAACCCAAAGTGTAGTACTTAATCATTAATTTCTTTATCAAAATCTCCCCTTATTTGAGCGCACGCATGGTGATCTGTGCTTGTTATAGTGTTGAATTTAGTTGGTATTGGGTTTGCTAGGTTTGTGTGGCTTTGAGTAGATTGGTCATCATGGGGTGCGGGTGTTCAGCGGTTGAGGTGGCCTGGGGAACGTATAACGTTGCGAAGTAGAATCTTGCTTTTGGTATTTCGAGTATTCTTGGTTCGCCTTCTGCGTCTAGTCCTGAGATGTGAAGTCCAGCGGCCTCGATGTCTTTTCTACGGGTGGGGTTGAGGCCGTAGTTACAGTAGAATCGCTCCATCGTGGTCTTTGAATTATAGATCTTGGAGGCATGTGTCCCTGGAAGGATCATTACTTCAGCGACTGTTCCCACGAGCGAGCATGTGAGTGGGGTGACAAAGAGGGTATTGGCGTCGGGGTGCTCCTCAGCGTGCTCCGCATCGTGGATGCCCATGACGTTTCGAGCGTATTCGACTATTGCGTGTTGGCAGCCGCCGCATGTGCCTATGAAGGGTAGGTCGTTTTCTCGGGCGTATCTTATGCCGTTGAGTGCTCCCTCATAGCTCATGTATGGGCTCCCCGGCGCGCAGATAATGGCGTCAAATTTGCCCATTATATGCTTGGCATCATCTTTGAGGGTTGGTGTGGGTAACCATTCAGCTTCAACACTTAACCCGAGGCGGCCCGAGGAATGTTGAAGGGAGAGGTCCGTCATCTTATGGTTATCATAACTGGGTTTGTAGTCTCCTATGATACCGATTAGTGTCTTCGATGTCATGAAACTCCCTCGGGGGATTGCTCAGTGTTTGCTCCTTGAAATTGTTTTTGCATGGTTCTAAGCTCCGATTAAAGGTGCAACAATAACGATTGCTGCGAGTGCAGTTATTCCTAGTAATATGCTCATGAGGGTAATTGTCCTGTACCCAGTTGCGCGCGCGCACCTACGATGACTAAGATGGTGGCTGCCCTTTGTATACCGCCTGTGATCCAGTTGTTTACATCATCCCGGGGCTTATCCTTGGCCAATAACAATGCTATTCCAATTCCAATCGGCAATGCTAGAACTGGATGACCAATAAGATCAAAGACGATGCGAATCGAGTTGGATGATTCGAGTAGATTGTCGAATATCGAACGGCTAACAATCAGGATAATGGGGACGAGGAGTACACTAAACGATGCCACGATACCAGGCAGTTTACCATAGCTCTTAGCTAGTTCTTCAAAACTCACTATCTCTTCATCATCTTTTACATCATTGCTTCCCCCGAACCTGTATGAAAAGAGCAGACCAACTGCCAGTACAGGGATCGATGCCGCTGCTCCCAAAATGAGTACCTTTGTGACATCGGCGCCAAACATTGTAGCAGGGAACAGGGGGCCAGAGGGGAAGATCAGCTTAAAACCGGTGAGGGCGCCTGCTGCAAGGGCAAGGCTATAGAGTCTAAGACTGAATCCGCTGCCCTTTGAGAGGGCGCGGGCAAGCGGTGAGAGAACCAGGAAGGCGGTGTCACAGCATATCACCGGGATAGACACAATGAAACCCGCGAGCCCTACTGCAACCGGTGACCTATTTCTCCCAACGAGGCTCAGGAGAGCCTTCGATATTACGATGGTTGCCCCGGTCTTTTCCATAAGCTCCCCAATGATAGTCGCAGACACGATGATGATGGCAATATAACCCATGAAACTACTGAAACCCGAGATGATGACATCAGTCATCTTCGCGGGAGAAATGCCTGCGACGAGGCCGACAACAATTGATACCGTAAACATGGCCAGGAACGGATGCACCTTGGCCTTCGAGGTTAACAGTATCACAGCGAGTATTCCAAGCAGGAAGATTCCGAATAGGGTCCAACCCTCCACCAAACCGTACACCTGTCGCAGATTAAGATAATTAGGAGTTATATCTATATTCATTAAAATATTAATGATAAAAGGTAAATATCTGTAAAATATTAGGAGAGTAGTTGTTTCACCGGGGGGCAACTTAAAAAAAGAAGGAAAATAGAACATGGATGAAAGTGATTATAAAATTCTCGAGATCCTGAAGAAGAACGCTAGGACAGGTTACTCGGACATATCCTTAGAGATTGGCCTTTCAACGCCTACGATTAGGGATAGGATCATTCGGATGGAGGGGGACGGGATCATACGGGGGTACGCTCCGATCCTTGACTATGCTAAACTAGGACTCACTCTGACAGCATTCATCGGGGTAACTCTTAATCATCCATCGTGCTGCAGAGAAGATGTAGTTATGACACTAAGGACGATGTCAGAGATAATCGAGGCTCATTATACCGATGGTGATGAGGATATGATTGTGAAGGTAGTTTGTAAAGATACGTCAGCCTTCCTTAAGCTATTGGCAAGGATTACCTCAATAGAGGGTGTCGGTAAGACTCGGAGCGTTATTTCGTTGTCTACCGAGATTTTCCATGGTTAGCTTTTCTTTTTTAAGTAATCAGGTCGGACTCACTTAACTCACCTAATAATTTTAGTTATATGCGTTTTTTGGTTTAAATTTTTGTTAAGTATGATTATATTCTTAGTGTTCTTAATTATTTTTGGCGATAATGCTATGAGCGAAAAAAGGGGATGTGGTTGTTCGGGTATTGCACAAGGTTCTACAAAGGATTCCTCTCAGGATACTTCAAAGGACAAGAAAAAGAAGGAAATTCCAAGCGTAAGCACGAACTGCTGTGGATGAACTTATTTTTATTTCTCATTTTTTCTTTGATATGGAATACAGTAATCCAGATTTACATGTTACCTCGATATTTTCGAATCCGCTATCTCCTAAACATTTAACTAACTCGTCCCGACTCAAACCCGGTGGCTCTTTAAAACCAATGATATCCTCAAAGAAAAGTCTAGTGAAAATGTTATCAGATTTTTCGATTTCTATGATCAATAGTGAACCATTATTCCTTATAGTTCTATGAAGCTGTGCTACGTATACTTTGAGGTGCGCGCGCGTACCGGATTGCATGCACACCCGGAGATACCCCTAGGATCTGCCTCCCATATCTCCACAATGCCGCTCACATCATATCACCCAACTCATTCAATGACTATATCAGGCTCCAAGGTAACATTCGCCTTAATGGATTGCCATACCAAGCTGTATTTCTCAGCCAGCTCCAAGGCTCTCCTAACCCTAATCTCATCGCAACCTCTCGCGACAATCCTTGGCCTGAGCGTCACCTTGTCGAAGGTTGAGGTCCTGTCGAGGAACTCCTCGACATGCCCCTCAGCCTCGCATGAGTAACTCAACAGATCTATCTTGAGCCGTTCAACGCTCCAGATGAACATTAACATATAACAAGTATTCAGGGCAGCCACGAAAGCATCTTCGGGGGTGAGTACACCTTCAACACCATGAGCAGATACTGGGGCGGAGAATGGGAGCACCGGGCCATTACTGAGTCGTACCTCACCTAGGTGACCGCTCTTCCACTCAGTAACGGTCTTGTAGGTGACCAGTTAGTCTGCCTCCTGTATCTCATCAACCTTAGCAGCCAAGAGCTCGGCTAAGCGCCTCGCCTCCCCCAACTCCACTGAATCCAGAATCCTTCTATTCTTCGGTGGATCAACGCCCCACTCCTTCAGCAGCGCCTCGACATCGACTCCTGCAGCAGGCTTATTGCTATACTTAGTGATCGCCTTCTTCGCGCAGAGCTTCCCACAGCCATCCACAGCAATCGTAGGATGCTCCTTGGCGAAGCCATGCTCCTGAGTCTCACCCGCTAGGAATAGGGGGAGACATATGGTGACTGTCTGGTCATATCGGAGATCCTCCAGCACGAAGCGCGTCGCCACCCTGCTTAATGTGCCTAGGCTACAGCACTCGCCGCTACAGGACACGACTCCTACCTTTGGCTTTATCTTCACTCAGACTCCTCCATCAGCTCGTCTATTTTCGCAGCAATCTTATCCGCAAGTATCTTGGACAGTTTTTCTCCGTCTTCGTCGAGGAATGTAACCTCCCTGGGCTTAAAGCCCCGGTTCTCCCTGAGCAGATCCATGACCTTGAACTCAGTGACAATATTCCCCGCGCTGCGATCAACATTATTCCTGGAGCACGCCATTGGACAACCATCTACCACGATGCACTGACTGGAGGCGACTCTGTTTCTGGCTTCCTCGTCGCCCATGACGAGGAGCGAGAGGCATAGTGTATCCGCCTTACCTAGTCGGAGTTCATCGCAGACGCGGAATGTGGCGTCACGTGCGATGGAGCCGAAGGGCTTCCCGATGCCGCTGCATGGTAGAATAAGTATAGGTTTCTTCAAGGCTTATAGCCCCATGATCGTCTTCAGCTCCTCGTCGACCTTACCCTTCATCAACTCAAAGTATTCCTCCGCCGAGAGGAGGCCTTCACTTCCTGACGATGGTTTGATGACGGCCACCCAACCTTCACCGTAGGGGTCACTGTTGATGAACTCCGGACTAGAATCGAATAGTGGATTAGTCTCCGTGATGTCGCCATCAATTGGGCTTATTATGTCCTGTACCAACTTGATACTCTCGTAGCTACCCAGCAATCCACCGCTCACAACCCTAGTCCCAATGGGCTGGGCCTCCGCGAAGACTATGTCGCCGCCTCTTCGCTGAGCGAAGTCGGTTAGCCCGATACGCACGTGATCACCTTCCGCCTTAACCCAGACCTCATCACGTGAGTAGAGCCGATCCTTCCTCACGTGGAAGATGAACTTGTCAGCTTGGTAGGTGTACTCTTCCATTTCACTTACTCTCCATCAAATCTTAGCAAATGGCTTTGGCTTACTCAGCAACAGTAACGAGGAATTGATTACCACTGATATGCATCCAGCTTCCGCAAGAACAACAGCTAGGACTGGGTTTAAGATACCAAATGCGGCTAAACTCAATGCGACTATGTTCCAAACAAAAGCATAAGCTATGTTCCCCTTCATTCTGCCAAACGCCTTCCGACTCAGACTAATCGCATACTCAACCTTAGTCAAGTCATCCCCAAGCAGAGCCACGTCAGCAGTCTCAATCGCTACATCGCTGCCAGCAGCACCCATCGCAAACCCAACATCCGAATTAGCCAACGCAGGAGCATCATTCACACCGTCGCCAACCATCGCAACAACATTGCCCTTTTTCAGTTCTCCAATGACCGTAACTTTCTGTTCAGGTAAAAGCTCAGCAAGGTACTCATCAACCCCGATCTGTTCAGCAATAGATTTGGCAGTCCGCACATTGTCGCCAGTTATCATAACAGTTTTGACTCCTAAACGCCTAAGCCTCTGAATAGCTTCCAAAGAATTTTCCCTGACTGTGTCAGCCACAACGACTATACCGATAATATTTTTGTCTAGTGCTACGGGAATAGCTGTTTTCCCCTCACTTTCAACCCGACTCATCAACAGATTCGCTTCTTCTGAAATCTCCGTTTCCATCATCTTTCTTCCAATCAGGATATGCTCGTCTCCGTAATGGGCATCCACGCCGTGTCCAGGAATAGTTTTGAAGTCTGTGGGGTCAGGGATTTTCATGCTCATCTCAGTTGCCTTGGCGATGATGGCTTTGGATAGGGGATGCTCTGAGAATTTCTCAGCAATTGCCGCATACTTGATAGTATCCGCCTCAGAGTAATTACCGAAGGTTTTGATCTCAACAACCTTGGGTTCGCCGACGGTTAACGTTCCAGTTTTGTCGAATGCGACCAGCTTAACGTCTTTTAGCTTTTCGATGTGTGTACCGCCCTTGATTATTATGCCGTTCATGCTAGCATTACCGATTGTTGCGGCAACAGCGACGGGAACAGCTATTGAAAGAGCGCAAGGGCATGCGACTAAGAGAACAGTTACAGTTCTAGCTAGTGCCACCTCAAAACCAAATGTGAAATAACTGATCGCAAAGACAGAAGATGCCAAAACAGCCATGATTGGCAAGAAGTAAGTGGTGAACCGATCTGCAACGTTCTGTATGGGTGCTTTTTTCTCTTGAGCCTCTTCGACTAGTTGAATGAGGTGAGCGAGCGTAGTGTCCTCAGCTATCTTTTCAACTTTAATTTCCAATGCTCCCTGTTCATTTAGTGTGCCAGCAAATGTGTGGTCCCCCGCTGTCTTTTCTATAGGAATTGATTCACCCGTTATCGTTGCCTGGTTGACGGTGCTGTGTCCGGAAATTACTGTTCCATCAACGGGTATTTTATCGCCCGGTTTGACCAAGACGACTTCGCCCAACTTGACCTCGTCTATGGGTACCTCAACTTCTGCACCGTCTCGACGTATGCGAGCTGTGGTTGGGCTCATCTTAATGAGCTTCTCAAGCGCACCTCTCGTTCTATGGATGATATAGTCTTCAAGCGTCATACCTGCGAGTATTATGAACGCTACTATTGCTGATGCAGTGAGGTAACCAACTGCTTCTGTTGTACCAGTGGCTGATGCTGAAGGTAGGACGAAACCAGCTATTACGGAAATAAAGATGGCGATAGTTGCAAACAATTGGGCGGTAACGTTTCCATGCATCAGCGATCGAATGCCATGCAAATAGATGCGGTAGCCTAATGCAACGGCGACAAGCGTCAAAGCAATACTAATTTCATGCGCGTAAGCAACTTGAATCCCAGATATTAATGCCCCTGCTAAAGCGAATAGCCCAAGTAAAATTACCAAAATAATGCCTTTGACATGCTCTCTCATTAGATTTCTTCCTCTGATACTATCTCAACTTGGTAGCCTAACTTTCCAATGCGTTCAGTGATCTTGGATAGAATGATTTTTTGTTTATCGTATTCTATTGTGACCTTACCGGTTATTTCGTCAACTTTAACTTTTGAGACTCCGTTTAACCTAGCTATTGCGTGTTGGAGGTTGTCTGCTTTAAAAACAGCACATGTGCTGCATCCAATGCAGTCTGTTTTTGAAGCATTCAGGATGACTTTCTCAATATTCATCGGTTTCACCAAGACATACCATATTAATGAATTTAAATGTTATGATATATTATTTTCCTGATATTTTTTGTGCACGCTAGCGGTCCACCCCAGTTACTTGAAAAGTATTTCAAAGCCGCTTCTACTCCCTAAATTATGGTCACCGTACTATTCATCTGCGTTCATAACGCTGGCCGGAGCCAGATGACTGAGGCGTTCTTCAATAAGCTGTCTGGGGGGCGCCATAGGGGAATAAACGCCGGAAGCAAGCCTGCAGAGGTCGTTAACCCAGTAGTTGTGGAGGCGATGCATGAGGTTGGGATCGATATCAGTGGCAATAAGCCGAAGAAGCTGACCAAGGAGATGGTTCTCGATGCTGACCTAGCAATCACGATGGGGTGTGGGGAGGAGGCGTGTCCCGTTGTTCCGAATGATCTCAGGGAATGGCAGGTTGATGATCCGCATGGGAAGCTAATTGATGAGGTTAGATTAATCAGAGACGAGATCCTACGAAGAGTCAAAGCCCTGATAGTCGAGCTTAACGAGGCGCCACCATCAACTTGATTGGTCACTCAACCGCAGCGTCGATAAGCACGGATACCCGCTGCCTATCTCGGATACTGTAGAATACCCACCTTCCATCTTTATTGCCCTGGATCAAGCCGCCATCTTCCAGGATCTTCAGGTGGTGGCTGGATGTTGGCTGAGTCATGTTGAGGGCAGTCATCATCTCGCAGACGCACATCTCCCTGTCCATGAGGAGGCCAAGGATCCTCTGCCGGGTCTCGTCACCGAGTGCCTTGAAGAATCTACCCCTCTTCTTCGCGTCCCCTTTGTCGGCTTTCTGCTCAGCCAATTGTCTGAGCTGCTCCGCGTAGTCTTTCACGTTGAGGCAGTTAAACTTCCCGCGGGAGGCTAGATTCTCAAGCGTCGCCTCGGTCTTAGTCATATTGATCACATAATGCATTTAATGAATTTAAATATGTATATTTTTGAATAGCCTATCCGAATCTAATAGAACGTTGCACATGCAAAGTCGTATCGATTTAAACTGATGCGAGGGCGTCTCCAATCTCCTCACGGTGATTCTTATCGATGCTCTGAATCGTTATTGCACACTAGGATGAGGCTTATGCCAAATTCAATTTGGGTTAAATTTTCGAGGATCAGGTGGAAGTGAGGATAAGGCTATTGCACGTAAGATGAGGTGCGCACACCAGACTCCGAAAAAAAGACTTTAAATCAAGTAAAATTGACTAGAACCATGGCAACCATAACTGACAAAAAACAATACTCCGATTACACCAAACTCGCTCTTGATAAAGGAGCAGTAGAAGCGAAGATAATTCCCACCTCATCAATAAAAACCGCGGCCTGGACTAGATTACGATGCCAATATGGTTGCAGCAACTACGGAACAAACCTCTGCTGCCCACCCTTCACACCCACAGCCGATGAGACCCAGAAAGCCATCAACGAATACAGCCACGCGTTATTAGTCAAGTTCAAATCATTAACTGATGCAAAAAAAATTGCCCCAGAAATAGAGAAAGCCCTATTTCTAGACGGAAAATATAAAGCCTTCAGCTTTAAGGGAGGTGGCTGTGGATTGTGCGAAAAATGTAACTTGAAAACCTGTGTTCATGCCGAACAGGCTAGACCTTCCATGGAGGGGGCTGGAATTGATGTTTATGAAACTGTGAGGGGAAATGGTTTCAGCATCAATGTCTTGAATAACAAAGAAAGCCAAGGAAGTTATTTTGGACTAATACTAATCGAGTGAAAACGCTACTCCAAAATGCATACCACAAAGCGTGCAGACTCAGATCAGGACTACTTAACCAGTTCTAACGACTAGAACACGTAGCCACATATTTAGCGGAGTTTTAGGTCGTAGAAATCCACTGCATTTCTCGACGTGGAGTCGATCACCTTCTCCACAGGTATCTTCTTTATCTCCGCTATCTTCTCAGCGACCTCACGGACATGTGTGGGGTCGTTTCGCTTCTCCTTGTCGAGAGTTGGGTGAAGCCACGGGGCGTCAGTCTCCAGCATCAGCCTCTCCAGCGGCACGTCGCGCACCACCTTCTGATAGGTCTTACTGTGCAGCACAATGGCGTTCATAGAG
This sequence comes from Bathyarchaeia archaeon, assembly GCA_050014495.1. Lineage (GTDB taxonomy): Archaea > Thermoproteota > Bathyarchaeia > TCS64 > TCS64 > UBA8941. The sequence continues at coordinate 18,943 of JBEKDF010000032.1, read as the reverse complement.
ATGTAATACCCGAGTCCTATGGCCTCATCTACGAGTCGCCTGCACCCGAACATGTGGAGCTGCACCCTTCGAGCGTCCTTACCTCTCAGTATCTCGAAGGCGTCGTCAAAGACATCAGTCTCATCTCCGCCGTTGCGCAGGTGGGCGACTATGGGGAGGCCTAGTTCCCTGCCCAGATCTATGAATCTGGTGAATAGTCGCCTCTGCTCCTCCCTCTCCGCCTCGCCGCGGATGTAGGCGTAGTCTAGGCCCGTCTCACCGATGCCAACCAGGTTATGCCTATTTTCCCTGAGTGTGTTGAATGCTTCATCGACGGCATTATCGGTGAATTTGTCCACGTATTCGGGGTGAATGCCTCCCATTGCGAATAGGAAGCCTGGGTGTTTGCTCACCATGTCGAAGGTGATGCCGAAATGCTGGGGATCAGGCGCATCAGTGATGACTGCGGACATTTGTTTCCTGCACTTTGCTATGAGGTCCTCCCTGTCTTCGTCGTAAACTGACTGTTCAAGATGACAATGTGTGTCTATCAATTCGAGAGCCTCCAAGCGTTCACCCATAATCTTCTATGCTTATGAGAGGTGGGTTTTATAGGAATCTCTTTTTATGCAAACTCTGCAGGTAGCATGCGCATTCAAGTGGTAGTGAGGATAAGTTTGAGCGCGCATAAGATGAGGCTTCTACCAAAAATAACTTTGGGATAAGATTTTCTTAAGTTGATGGAACTCGAGCATGCAGATGAGAAGACTATGAAAGGTAAATTTTCGTAAAATGGTTTCATCGGTGCGAGTAGGTTAAGAATAGCTACTATCCTGAATGGGAAGCGAGACTAGTTCGCCTACAGCTTATTCTTTCTCAGCCCACTTCTCCACCCACAGCACCAGTGGTACCAGTACCTCGGTGAGATTTTGCCCCTTCTCCGTTATCGAGTACTCCCCCCTTGGAGGTATCTCATTGTAAGCTGTTCGCCTAAGTATACCGTTTTTCTCCAACTCCTTAAGCCTAGATGCCAGCGTCTTGGTGCTTATGTGCCCAAGCAGACTGTTCAGCTGATTAAAGCGTACAGTCTTTGTCCCACAGCTGAAAACGCATAATATATCCAATGTCCCCCTACTTCCCAGCATTGGATCAGAGCACTCCCGGAGCCCAGACAAATATCAAGCGTGTCGCTTCCCATCGCTACACCAACTGTAATGCTTTACCCTTTCCCGTTTAAATACTTCCAAATTTACACTACTGTGAGTGAAGGAAGCTTCATCGCAACAGACTGTGGAGGCATCATATGAAATGGCTAAGGTAAAGATCGAGGCAAACACACAGGCATACCCCATGCCCGTATGCCTGGTTGGGGCAAATGTGAAGGGAAAACCTACGTTCATGACGGCGGCGTGGTTCTCCAAGGTCAACGTCAATCCCCCGATGTTTATGGTATCGCTGGAGAATCCACGGTACACCGCAGAGGGTATCAAGGAGAACAAGGTCTTCAGCATCAATTTCCCGTGTAAGAGCCTCGTGGAGAAGACTGATTACTGTGGCATGGTCTCGGGTAGGAAGACGGACAAATCGGGAGTTTTTAAGGTCGAGTACGGGGAGTTCAAGGCGCCTATGGTCGGCGAGTGCCCGGTGTGCCTTGAGCTAAAGTTGAAGGAGACGGTCGAGTTGCCCGACTCACGGCTCTTCATCGGGGAGGTCGTCACGGCTTACGCCGATGAAAAATATTTGACTAATGGGAAGTTGGACGTCCCTAAGACTGAACAGTTCTCCCTGATAGAAAGCCCGGCGGCTGTATACATGGGGTCTGGCCAGGAGTTCGAGAAGGCGTTCAGTGTAGGGAAAAAGCTATTAAAATGACGCCTTAGTTGCGTATTTGGTAGATCATTTGTAGCTTTTTGTGAGCGATACATACAAGCGTGCGCCTTTAAGCAATCAATTTGTGCACGGAATCTCGTAGAGACGATTATGTTTTCTCGATTTGAGAGGATACGTTGCACTCAGGAATCTTTCATCTCGGAAAACTGAGATGCACTCTCCAGCTCTTACAGAAGGAGCTGATTCCTTGAGCAGACAGCTGAACTAGGCTCAGTCAGAAGAATACAATGTCAAATGGATTATTACATTGAACAGAGCCCTGCAATCTCCGGCGCGCGCGCACGCTGATCAACGAGGAGGCATTATTGTTCGCGATGTATCTTAGGGGAGAAAGCAAGAGTTGGACTCCTAGAATTGTTGACATATTCTAAGCGTTCGTTCGCAAACTTTGAGCTGTTCTAACGAGTAGTATTAAACCGAGATAGGTTCCAATAATGATACAGTCTCTAGAATGGAAGTCAGCGCGCGCGACGATCATACATCACGGAATAGATCTTGGCATAAATTATCTTGACTCGACCTGGATGCATCATCTCGGCGACAGCGAGAAGATAATTTGGATCGTGTTGAAGGATGAGTATCGAAAGCGGGTTAGGATCGCCACCAAGCTTCCCACCTTTCTGGTCCGAAGCAGCGGGGATTTTGATCATTATCTGAAGACTTCCCTGGAGCGGCTCCAGACCGACTACATCGCGCGCACAAAGATGTCTTTATTGTCTTCTCCGCAGCCATATGATCACTAAGATACCTATGAAGATTCCAGCCATGATCTCTTCATATGTGTAACCGGGCACTCCCCCAGAGGATGAGCCTCCGGTGGACTGAGTCTGAAGGGTTAATGATGAGGTGATCACGCTGCCGGCTGCAACGGTGGCGGATCCGGAGCTGGTAACGTAGCCGCTCATGCTCGCTTGGAGAGTATAGCTACCCGCAGCGACGCCGTTGAATGTAACGGATCCATCCGACCCGGAGACTCCGCTCAGAGCAGCTTGGCCGTTTGGCGTGCTCGTTGAGGATACACTTGCCCCCACTATGGGTTTGCCACCGCTATCAAGGACCGTGACCTTGATTCCACCTGTGGTAATGGTGGGTTGGGTCTGAAGAGTGATCGACAGGTTGGCAGTGCTCCCTACTGATACACTCGTGGTTCCCGTGTTCGTCACGTAGCCGCTCATTGTGACCTGGAATGTGTATGAGCCTGGGGTTACGCCCGTGAACGAGCTGGACCCATCTGACCCCGTCACTCCGCTTAGAGCAGCTTGTCCGTTTGGTGTGCTTGTTGATGATACACTCGCACCAACTATTGGGTTGCCATTATTGTCAGCGACCATTACCTTGATCCCGCCGGTGGTCGCGCCGAAGGCGTAGACCTTATGGTCATCTGAGCCGACGTAGACGACGCTGCCTGAGACTGCGGGTGAGGAGGACACTTGGCCGCCGGTGGTGTAACTCCAAACCTTAACGCCAGTCTGTGCGTTGAGGCAATAGATTTTATGGTCTAAGGAGCCGAAGTAGACGTAGTTGCCTGCGACTGCTGGTGAGGAGTACACGTTGCTGCCGGCTGTGTAGTTCCACACCATAGCGCCTGTTTGGGCGTTCAGGCAGTAGACGTGATGGTCATCAGAGCCGATGTAGATGTTGCCACCTGCGACGGCTGGTGAGGAGATTACATTGGCTTTGGCTGTGTAGCTCCAAACCTTGGCTCCCGTCTGTGCGTTTAGGCAGTAGACATTATGGTCATCGGAGCCGACGTAGACGTATCCTCCAGCGACTGCGGGTGAGGATAGTACATAACTGCCGGTTAGGTAGCTCCACACCAATGCACCTGTCTGCGCGTTGACGCAGTAGACGTTTTTGTCTGCGGAGCCGACGTATACGTTGCCGCCGGAGATGGCGGGGACGAAGACCCAGCTGCCGGCGGTGTCGTTCCACACCTTGGCGCCGGTCTGTGCGTTGAGGCAGTAGAGGTCATGATCATTGGAGCCGACGTAGACGTTGCCGTCTGAGACGACTGGGGTGTAAACGGTGCCACCAGTTGGGTAGCTCCACACCTTGGCGCCGGTCTGTGCGTTGAGGCAGTAGACGTTATGATCATTGGAGCCTACATAGATGTAGCCACCTGAGACGGCGGGTGTGTATGAACCACCGCTGGTGGATGTGCCTTTGCCGATGGTGTAGTTCCACACCTTTGAGCCTGTTTGTGCGTTGAGGCAGTAGATGTTGTTGTCTGCTGAGCCGAAGTAGACGTAGCCGCCCGAGATTACGGGGGAGGATCCTATACTGGCGCCTGTGGTGTAGCTCCAGACGGTGCTGTTTGAGGGGGAGCCGCCATCTGTTGTGTAGCCTGTGTGGCTTGGATCATGGCGGACGATCGGCCAATCGTCCGCTGATACGGCACCGGCGAAGATCGTTGATGTGTAGAGGCAGAGTATGAGGAATACCCCTATCTTAAACCGCATAAAAATCACTCTTTGACAAGAATATTCATTAGAATATATAGACCTTGTTGCTTTCCTCACTGTATCTCTTACACTTCTATCTGAATAGTTGAATAATCAGCTCATTTCAGGCAAGTCTCAAATCGGGTACCCGTTGTCTCCAGTAGGATTTTCTGGGGTTTGGGGGATAAGATTATGGCCCCAAACCCAAACCCTGCTATTAACTACGCCTAACTCAATAACCAACTCTCTCCTCTACACTCTCTCCTATACTCTCTAAGACAAACAGACAGACGGACACAGCAACCAACTATTAGGTAATATTCACAAGAGGAGAGAGCCCTTCTACCAAAGGCTTTGGCGGTACATATTATCGTTTCCTCATCATTCTTCGCGCGCGCATTAATCAGTTATGTCAGTGGCGTGAGCTGTATCAGTTTCGAAAGGTTATAGGCGGTCGTCAGGTCGCTATCATTATACACGAGCACCCTTCCGATGATGAGCACTGAATTGTCCGAAAAGGCTATCTGCGTCATTTCCATGGGTAGATTCCCCTTCCAGCCTGGTCCGCTGATGAGATAGTCACCCGCCTGAGTACCGGTGGTGCGTTGGCCGACATAGGAGGCGTCACCCCAAGGGTCGACGAACTCGATACTGTAGTATCGTCCATCCATGTTCGGCACGTGCAAAACCTGCGGCCCTTTGCTCAGATCAAGCACACCCAAGGTGTAGAGCGTGTCGTGGTTTCCTCCTGCCAAATTGTTGTGTGTAGATGGGGAAGCGAGGGTGGGCAACGTGTAGAGCGTATTAACGGGAATGCCGGAGGAATTTGCCGTTGCCCCGTCGCCGTTATTGACTATCGCCTTATCCCACGCGTCGTAAATTAGATGCGGATAATAGTAGATGTAGGCGACGGTGCCTACTCCCCACACTACGAGCACTATCAAGGCGAACATGAGCAGTTGCTTGTGTTTAATATTCGGCATCAGCTCATCTCCACAACGGGCGGCACCTGGTATTCACCATTCAGGATTGCTGGGCCGGGCAGGTAGGCGCGCAGCCACAGCTTGAAGTCGCCTGAGGGCGCCGGCAGCCAGTTGGACTCGTTGCCGGATGGAGGTGCGTTTTGTATGTATATGTCAATGGACCCATCGGCGTTCGGTACAAGGTTCGACAATGAACCGACATTATAACGGTTTATCGAATTGTTCACCATGTAACTCTTTAAGTCGGTCATTGTCAACGACCAGAAGGCATCGTTGGGAGGGAGCCCTCCGGCGGGGAAGTGCATTATATAGTCATGTGTTCCGTTCAGATGGCTACCCGTGCTGTCCACGGTTGTTGACCAGTAAACTGCCTCCGCTGGCACGTTAGCGGCGGTAAGGACTTGGGCAAACGCTGCTCGTAAGAGAATGTTGTTACCCCATTCACCATAATTCAAGCTGGTGCTCCAGCCATTGACAGTCGTAAACATGGAGTGTGCCTCATAGTAAGTGAGAAAGCCTCCAGTGATGAATGCCAGCACCGCCCCCACGATAATTCCCAGCGCTATCACAGAGATGATTGTCATTTTACTCATTAACTCTACCACCACCACGAATTCGGTTGCTATTATTGCTCTAGAATTTGTGTATACATAAAACTTGCGCGCGCGTGCACCTTCATTATATTGCGGCTAGAAAAGGAACCTGTAGACGAGCAAGCGCACAACCAACTACCTAATCGCCATGTCTCTTTCTAAGAGGAGGAGATAACCGGACCATAAGAAGCATCCTCTCGAAGATGTCAAGCCAATCCGACATCTCCTTCTCGAGGGCACCAGGACTAAGCACACCCTCATCTGAGCCCCGCCCAATCTCCCTAGCCGCCTTCGAACGATAAACGTGAAGAAGTCGCTCCCCGAAGCGACCCACCTCCCAGAAGTCCTCCGTCAAGAAGACGACAACAGGCACCCGCAACCCGCCAACTAGTCTCAACTCATCCTGTAGCTCCTTAGAGGATTCCCTCTCAACAAGTCTCAGCTTCACCTTATCACCGGCAGCATCAGCTATCTTCTTAAGCATCGGCGCCTGCCGAGAACAATCTCCACACCATGTACCAGCATACATCAAGATGTTTAATTCCCTGTCATAACCTTCCAACCGAGCCCTCTGCTCGGGTGTGAGGTCCGGGATTCTCTCAGCCCGCTCCCTCCAATTAACAACCTCCTCGGGTTTTCCTGATTTGATGAAGGACTCAAGCTCGAGACCGGCTTCGAAGTGCTTCCTCCAAAACTCGCCTCTCTTATCATAGTAACCAGGTGTATTACTCAATTTCATGAGACCCCAAGCATAGATAGGGTTGTGAAAGGCTACACCTTAAAGCTAAGGAAACCGCGCGCGATGCTTGGTTATGTGCGTACCGATCAAATTAACATAGACAATGAGATAAGCGCGCGCATACAATTGAAGGCGAGCTTCATCGCCTTAAAAACCGGAACACCTCTAAACATATTCATGGTTTTTCTCCAAGCTTGTCTGATGGTTTCTTCTTACCACCCACGAAGCGCGCGCATGGAAAAATGGTTTATTTTTTGTCATTGATACACGCGCTGGTAAAAAAATCGTTAACACTAAAGTAATTAATGCAGTCTTTTATCCACTCTCTAGGATATTTAGGAAGGGGTCAAGTTTGAAGTTCACGGAGCTTCCACGGCCATTCATAGTTGGGGTGATCTCGGATGACGACGTCTCACACTGCGTCCGATCAATGAAGCTGGGAGAGTTCGACGGCGCAGACGGGTTTCAACTTGAACTGCAGGGATTCAAGGGATACCCTCCGACGCTGAAGGAGATACGGGAGGTCGTCTCCTCCACAACCAAGCCCGTCTGGGTAACAAACAGAAGGAGACCAACATCGGCTGAGAGCGATGAGGACAGGGTGAACCTCATGCTAAAATCCGTTGAGGCTGGCGCAGCTTGCCTCGACATGGAGATGGACACATTCGACCCGTGGCGGCTATGGCAAAAGGAGAGGATTGAGAGGGAGCTCACCAGGCTGAGGGGCATCTCGATTAACCAATCGGATCTCCCACGCGAGTGCAGCTTCGACGAGGAGGCGACGCGTAAGCAGATGGAGGTCATCGATAAGGTTCACTCAATGGGGGGCGAGGTACTCCTATCCGCACACTTACTCATCCGAACGACCACCGAGGGCGTGCTTAGGGTTGGCGAGGAGCTGGTTAGACGCGGCGCGGACCTGGTTAAGATAGTTGTCTGGAACGATTCGTTGTACGATCTCAGCGATACCCTGAAGGCGAACGTTGCGCTGAGCGAGAGGCTGAAGGTGCCGTTCAAGCTGATGAGTCAGGGTGAGCCCTCCAAGATCGGCAGAGTCGTGTTCCCGATGTTCGGCTCAGCTTGGGCCTTCTGCCAGCAGGACCTCAGGCCAGGAGGATTCGATTACCGCCCCCTAATATCAACTGAGAAGTATATTCTACAACACGTTGATTGGAGGCCCAACTGGGCGCTCCACAAGCGACCCTAGAAACTATACCAAGCGCGCGCAAAATAGATGTAGAAAGCTCTCCGCGATGGAATAGGCCCTCTCATCAAGCGAAGCCTGATACTGTGCCACACTAATCTGATCATATGAATCGTCGCGAACACATTTGTCTAGTCCTGCACTTTATATTGAATTATAGATAATAAAATAGGGATATGAACAAGAGTAAGAAGTGGGATGATTACAAGTCGTGGAGTTTCCTCGAACCCGGGGTGGACTACGAGCAATACCCACTCGAATCGCAGCTGAGCAGGTTCCCCGAATATGACTTTAAACTGTCCAAATCGCAGGAGGAACGCTTTCAAGAGCTCATCGAGAAGAACATGATAATCGACATTCATGAACACCTTAACGTCTTCCCGATGGAGGGTATAAGTCGTCCGAGGACTCGGGTTTTTCAGGCCTACGAGGGCCTCGCATATTCCGGCCTCGACGCAGTAATAAGCAACGGTGGCTTGACGCACCCAGGCCCCGATTCATCACTCAACTTTCTCGGTATGAGCCAGGCTGACTACGCACATCAGAGCCTGGTCATACCAGCCTTGAAGGTCGACGACGTTGTAAGAGCTCATAGAGAAGGAAGAGTCGCCGTGGCTCTTTCGTTTGAGCATCTTAACGGCATAGGATACAACATCGATATGGTGGATCTCTACTTCGGCCTTGGGCTTAGAGCATGTGGATTGGTCTACAGCTACTCCAACTCGGTGGGTACAGGAGGGGACGAGCATGAGGATGGTGGCCTGACCGACTTTGGCTTCGACGTCGTTAGAAGGATGAACAAGCTTGGCATAATCGTTGATGTTGCTCACTGTAGTGACCTGACTGCGAAGGATGCTGCAGAGGGGAGCCAGAAGCCCATAATGGCTAGCCACGTTGGCTCCAGGGCCTTAATGTATAACAAGAGGATGCTACCTGATCCAGTCCTTCAAGCCATCGCTGAGAGGGGAGGCCTCGTTGGAGTCGAGGCAGCGGGCTTCGCTCCCAGAACGAAGAACCACCCTGAGGCGACGATAGAATGCACACTGGACCACATCAAGTATCTGATCGATTTGCTGGGAGTGGACCACGTGGGAGGTGGCCCCGACACCTTCTACGGGGATCACGCGCTGATGTACAAGGAGAGCGGGGAGAGTCGTCGCCCGAGGCCCAGCGACTCGCGTCAACGCAGGGCTGACATTCCACCGAGACTTGACTTCTACGAGATGCGTGCGAAGACGCCTCCCGAGCATCCCCATGTACAGGGCCTTGAGAACCCAGGTGAGTTCATCAATATCGCGAAAGGGTTAATCAGGGATGGCTACTCTGATGGTGAGATCGCAAAGGTCATGGGCCTCAACGCGCTCAGGATGATGAAGGATTGTTGGCCGTCTTGAGTAGTGGCTAGCGAAGAGCGCGCACGGGCATAGTAGGATTAATGTGGTTCCTTCGCGAAAAAATGGAAGGTGGCTGCACCTATGAAACCAATTACGCCCATAGTGATAGCATAGATGCCGTATCCAAAAAATGAGATGATTATTCCTCCAGCTACTGCGGCCATCATACTGCCTAGGCTCACCGAGGCTGAGCTGAGAGACATTACGGTGCCTCGGAATTGTGGGACCTGGTCAAGGGTAAGACTGGCCTGTATGGTGACTAACATGCCCGCGAAAACACTGACAACGGTTCCAATCTCTATGTACATATAGACACTACTCGAAACCATCGCGAAGAGGCTGAGAAAGCTCACTAAGGATATCGAGTAGACCGTCAAGGTCTTCCTGCCGAGTCTCCTCGCCAGGCGACCAGTCAATAGGCAACCGACAATGTACATGAAGGCGAAGGAGATAACGACCTCGGAGCAGAATGAGGCGGAGACGCCGAAGGTCTGTCTCATATAGGAAGAGCTGTAGAGGAGATAGATGTTCCAGACCGCCATCCCTATCGCAGTTCCAATGAGGCATGCTAGGACCGAGACGTTCCTCAGACTCTCCCTATACCCCGATAAGAGATTCAGGGAGGTATTCCCCGAAGCCTGTCTCTTGGTATGCGGTATGAAGAGAAGGGCTAGGACCAGGTTTACGATTGAGATGGGGGCCACTACTAGTAGGAGGGCCATCTGCCAGTCCACGACCTTCGAGAGGTAGGCTGCACTCAGCGAACCTACTGCGTAGATGAAGGCGAGGCAACCCATGGTGTAGCCAATGACGCTCGTTCTACGCTCCGCAGGGATGTTGGTACCAATCAGGGAGTTTATCATTGGGTTGATTATGGCGTACGCGACGCCTGTTGTCGCATATAGGAGTAGGAGGATCATTAGGGAGCCAGAAACGAATCCTGACGCAGCTGAGAGAACGTAGATGATGAGGCCGAGGAGTAACATAGTTCTGTGGTCGTATCTCACGCTGAGGATCCCCATGATCAGTGCGAATATTATCCCCATCAGTGATGATGCCGTGTTGAGCTGGCTGGCTATTGGTGGTGTAACGTTGTAGGTAGCCGCTATCTCTATTAGGAGTATGCTGACGACCACTGTCGGTAGGTTGGTTATTCCCCTCGATATTGCGAGGGGTAGGATGAGAAGTGTATCACTCGCCTTAGGCGAGGTTTTATCGTCGGACAAAACATAATCAAATAAATTACAGTAAATACCATATAATTAAAAATTATTGTTAAATGCACAATTTCTCCCGCAATGCTTTCACGGACCCTGGCTTGTGAAACTCTCAGCGTTCTCTCTGCTCGCGCGGCATCTCCCCGAATTAGGGTACCTTACTTGGTTGCGTGCGCTCTTCATCGATACATAAAATACGGTTGTTGATGACCTCTGTTAAACACGCCTTCAATTCGGATTCTTGGTAAAGCTCCTTGATTATCATATCCATAAACTGCTTCCGCAGAAGGGGGCTGTTCTCAATCTCCTCAAGAAATACGTGAACCGAAAGCCTCTCAGATTGTGGTATGTGTTCCCAGGAATGAATGGCATGATTTAAGGCATCTCGCATAAACCGAGGAAGGCCCCGCGCGCGACCAAACCCAACTTCCTCAAGAAGTAACCACTTTTTAACAAGCACCCGCGAGTCATACCCGTATGTCTGAGGACAAGGAGCTTGAGGAGATCAAGCACCGGATGCTGGAGAAGATGATGATCAAGAAGTCGACGCCTAGCACCCTACAAGAAGGAGTCGTGAACATTCTAACAGACGCGAATTTTGATGAGGTCGTTTCAGGAGCAAATCTTCCACTGCTCGTCGACTTCTGGGCCGACTGGTGCATGCCATGCAAGATGATGGCACCCATCGTCGAGGCACTAGCACGAGACTACTCGGGACGAACCTACTTTGCGAAGATAAACACTGACCAGAATAGGGTGACGGCTGCGAGGTTCAGGGTGATGAGTATCCCAAACTTCATACTTTTCAAAGGTGGGAGGCAGGTCGACCAAGTACTTGGGGCGGTTGGGCGTCAAGGGCTTGAAGCCCTGATCATGGGTCATATGCAGGGTACCTAGGGTTCGATCTCAGCGCGCTCGAAACAGTTGAATCTATCTAGCGCCTGCATAACGCATAGGCTTAAATGTCACTGAGAGACTGCGAATAGCTACGTGAGCGTGAAATAATGGGGTATCGTTTTATTTGGTGAAAAACCTAAGTCAGTAACAATTTTAGACACTACACTCCGTGATGGAGAGCAGACACCCGGCGTTTCCCTGACAAAGGAAAAGAAACTCACAATAGCTAGAGCCATAGATGCCCTCGGAGTCAACGTCATCGAAGCGGGATTCGCGGCGGTCTCAGCGGGGGAGAAGGAAGCCGTTAAACTAATAGCCAACGCCAAACTCGACGCCGAGATCTGTAGCGCGACTAGGAGCGTCAAAAAAGACATAGACGCGGCTATAGATGCCAATGTAGACTCTGTTAACATCATCATCCCTACAAGCGACCTACACATCAAGAAAAAGCTGGGAAAAACACGGGACAAGGTCCTGGACATTACCTCAGACGTTGTCAGCTACGCGAAAAGTCACGGACTCGTAGTAGAGATCTGCCTCGAAGACGGAAGTTGAACAGAGCTTCCCTACATAGAGGAAATAATTCGAAGAGCTATCAGCTCAGGCGTCGACAGGGTCACACCCTGCGATACAGTTGGCGCACTAACTCCTGAGAAAAGCTACCACTTTTACAAACACATCAACAGCGTCTTCCCAAAATTGACTCTAGGAGTACACTGCCACGATGATTTTGGCTTGGCTGTAGCAAATAGCTTAGCGGCGGTAGAGGGCGGTGCAACTCACTTCCACGGAACAGTCAACGGACTAGGTGAGCGCGCTGGAAACGCGAGTCTCGAGGAAATGGTTGTCGCCCTCAAGCTTCTCTACGAGGTGGAGACAAGTGTACGGCTTGAACAGCTGCAGCAAGTGAGTCAAGTCGTCAGCAGGACTACGGGTATAGTGGTTCAGGTTAACAAGGCGATAGTCGGTGCAAACGCCTTCGCCCACGAGTCCGGGATCCACACACATGCGATACTGAGAGACCCTCACACCTACGAGTCCATAGACCCAGCCCTGGTCGGCGCATCTAGACGAATAGTCACTGGCAAACATACAGGAAGCGCAGGACTCACCAAGAGCCTGAAAGAGATGGGCTTTGAACCCACCACCGAACAATTTGACGCCATCTTCGCGAAGGTCAAGGATCTAGGAGACAGCGGCCAACACATCAGCGACACAGAACTCTACGCAATAGCCGAGGAAGTAACAGGGAATCGCGTTGAGGCCCCACTAGTCCTCGAGGAGTTCATAGTAACAACGGGGAACAAGATCACTCCTACAGCTAGTGTGAAGCTTAGACGGAACGGCTCGACTGTTCTTGAAGCCGCCACAGGGGACGGCCCCGTCGACGCATGCATCAAAGCCCTCAACAAGGCGATCCATGACCAGAGCGTCCACCTAGACGTATACAACGTTGAGGCAATCACAGGCGGAACCGACGCCAGGGTGAACGTTGAGGTCAATCTTCGACAAGGCGAATACGTGGTTTCAAGCCGCAGCACAAATGAGGACATAGTTCTAGCGAGTGTTGATGCCTATCTAAAGGGCGTGAATGTATTCAGTGGCATGACGAAGAGGGGAAAGAAATGACTGGCCATACCATCAGCGAGAAGATACTCGCCGCACACAGCGGAGTCGACTCAGTTAAGGCTGGAGAGGTTGTCAAAGCAAGAGTCGACGCCTGCATGATCAATGATGCAACCGGCGTCCTCGCCGTGAGGGCCCTGAAAGATATGGGTAAGAAGCAGGTTTGGAACTCAGGCAGGGTAATCGTTGTGCTCGATCACGTTTCGCCGGCTTGCACAATTCAGTCCGCTAAAGTTCATAGGGAGCTACGGGCATTCAGCCGCGAGCAAGGCATCTCTCACCACTTCGATGTTGGTGAGGGAGTCTGTCACCAACTAGTCCCTGAGTACGGCATGGTTAAACCCGGTGATCTTTTTGTGGGCGCGGATAGTCACACCTGTACCTACGGCGCCTTCGGAGCATTTGCCACAGGCGTCGGCAGCACAGACGCGGGGGCGGCCCTCGCATTCGGGAAGCTCTGGTTCAAGGTACCTGAGACGATAAGGGTCGACATCACTGGCACGTTGCCCGACTTCATCACCTCTAAGGATGTTATCCTTCGCGTCGCTAAACTTCTCGGAGTCGATGGGGCAACCTATGCTGCACTCGAGTTCAGAGGAAAAGCCGTTACTGATATGAGTGTAAGCAGTCGAATGACTCTCTGCAACATGGCTATCGAGGTCGGGGCCAAGGCAGGGATATGTGAGCCCGACGAGAAAACCTACGAGTGGCTGAGGGAGGATACGGACGAAAATACAGCGCCGATCACAGCTGATGAGGACGCGATTTACAAGTACACTTTAGATGTCCCAATATCTGGGCTTGAGCCTCAGGTCGCCTGCCCCCATAACGTCGACAACGTGAAGTCTATCCAGGAGGTCGAACATATCAAGGTTGACCAGGTGTTTCTGGGTAGCTGTACGAATGGCCGTCTTGAGGATCTTGAGATGGCACTCAGAATTCTAAAAGGCAGGAAGATCGCTCCAGATGTGAGAATGCTAGTTGTGCCGGCAAGCAAGCAAGTCTACCTAGAGGCTGAGAAAAGAGGCGTCCTGAGAGAACTCATGGAGGCGGGAGCTGTTGTAAGTAACCCTAGCTGTGCGGCATGTTTCGGAGGCAGTATCGGTCTACTAGCACCCGGTGAGGTAGGGCTCGCTACAAGCAACAGGAACTTTAAGGGTCGGCAGGGTAGCCCCGAGTCCGAGGTTTACCTAAGTTCACCCTTTGTAGCTGCCGCTTCCGCGCTAACTGGACATATAACAGATCCCAGGAAGGTCTAATGATGAAGATATCTGGAAGAGTCTGGAAGTATGGAGACAACGTCAACACGGACTACATAATTCCAGGTCGATACATGGAACTAACCGACCACGAGGAGATGGGGAGACACGCTATGGAGGGGATTGACCTCGCCTTCGTCCTAAACGTGAAGAAAGGCGACGTCGTGGTCGGGGGTAGAAACTTTGGATGCGGCAGCAGTAGGGAGCATGCGCCGCTCGCGTTAAAGTATGCGGGGGTCGGTTGCGTAGTAGCTGAATCCTGCGCCAGAATCTTCTACAGGAACGCGGTCAACATCGGCTTACCTGCCCTTGAATGCCCCAGAATAACAAAGTCCGTCGAGCTGGGAGACGATTTAGAACTTGATCTTGGAGCTGGGACAGTTACTAATATGAGCAAGGGTACAAAGTTGCTGTTTACACCACTGCCCCCTTTTATGATGGATGTGCTCGAAGCGGGAGGCCTCGTACCCTATCTCAATAAGAGAAATGTATGGTGATTTGCCCTTAAAGATGAGCGCGCCCAAAAGTTAAGCACTAAGTAAATCGTATTTACTGTAGATAGTGATGAACCTCGAAAAAGTGTATGACCACATAGATGCAAGCTACGAGCACCACGTCGAGAGAATCCGGGAATTCATTAGGCAGCCAACCATCAGCAACACAGGCATAGGTATGGAGAAAGGCGCCACGCTCCTCCTCAGCTACTTTGAGCACCTTGGCTGCAAGAAGACAGAGATCGCCCAAACTCCAGGGTGGCCTGTAGTATATGGCTACTACGACGCAGGAGCCAAACGAACGCTGCTAATCTACATGATGTACGACTGCATGCCAGCTGACGAGCCGGGCTGGACGGTAAAACCATTCGACGCCGCACTCGTCCACGACTACAAGGTGGGGGACTATCCACCGTTCAAAACTGCTATGGTTGCCCGGGGCACAATCAACACAAAGGGACCATTAATGGCGTTCCTAAACGCCTGCGAGAGCATCAGAGAAACAAACGGAGAACTACCAGTCAACCTTCTACTCGTCGCGGAGGGGGAGGAGGAGCAGGCCAGCAGACACCTCCCACTATTTCTTAGTGAACACAAAAAAGAGCTCAACGAAGCCGACGCCATGTTCTTCCCATCCGCAAACCAGTCCCTCGACGGAAACATCACAATCACTCCGGGAACAAAGGGCATAAGATACTGGGAGCTCGAGTGCAGCGGGGCAAGCTGGGGACGCGGACCAAAAGAGTTTGACATCCACGGCAGCATGAAGGTCATCGTAGACAGCCCGGTCTGGCGGATGATTCACGCCCTTGAGACCATGACGACCGAGGATGGAAACAGGTGCCTCATCGATGGCTGGTATGATAACGTTGAGCCTCCGAACGAGGAGGAGAGGGAGATAATCGCGAAGCTTGCAGAGGAGTATGACTGGGGGCCTCAGAAGGCATCGAACAGTGTTGATCGTTTCATCTTAGACGAGAAGACCCAGTCGCGTGAGCTCTTGACTAAGTACTTCTGCGAGCCCAGCGGAATCAACATCGACGGCATCTATGGCGGGTATACCGGTGAGGGCAGCAAGACGCTTCTCCCACATAAGGTGACTGTGAAGATGGATGTCCGACTGGTGCCTAATCAGCGGTCAAGTGAGATCCTCCCGAAGGTCCGAGCTCACCTGGACAAGCATGGCTACTCTGACATCCGGATCCGGGACATCACGGGTGGCGAGTGGGCGAGAACCAGCATCAACAGCAGCCTCTGGAGCAGTATCCGCGAGACATATGAGCGCTTCGGGCTCAAACCACATATAGATGTTCGAAACGTTGGATATGCCCCCTTCAGCCTCTTCACTAATACGCCTTTGAACCTCCCCGGCGGATTCGGTTATGGGATGCTGGGCCACGGAACGCGAGCCCATGCTCCTAACGAGTATTTTGTAATGGAGGGGAATGGTGTGGTTAAGGGTCTTCGTGAGTGTGAGAAGAGCGCCGCAGGCATTCTTTGTAGATATGCGACTATGCCATAGCCTTATCCTATGCGCGCATCTCTAGCGCTAAAACCATCCTGCAGTAGAACGCTACGACATCAACCAATCATGTTATACGCATACTCCAATCGTCTGTGCGTCAACCATAGAATCACTGGTAACACTCAGGTGGAAGTGAGGATAAGGCTATGGCTCCTAGAAATAATGTGGAGCTATTCCTTTTTCGCCTATCCATAAGTAGCGATAGGCATCAGACCAAGAGCCAATCGACGAACGCGCGCGCACCCTAGTTATTAATTATAGTATACGGGAATGTGTGTGTGATTCGCAGTTTCATTCTCCCATCCGTCCTCTCGGTAGATGCGGTTTCGTTTTTATTCATGATTCCTAGGGCTTCCCTGTGCTTACGCCAGACCAGATTAGAAGATTCTACCTTCAGGAGGTGCCCTCAGAGGTTCATCGGGATTGGTCTTAGCTGTACGCGCGTGAGAGGGTCGCCAACAAGAGGGCCTCAGTCGGGACCTACCCTATCGGCGGAGAATACGTTATCGTCTAGAGGGGAGAGTTGTAGTGGCTGATGATGGTGTATAGCCTTGCTGTCAGCTCCTTGGCTATCACCAGCGCTTCGTTTGCTTTAGCACAGCTGTACGTCGTCAGGAATTTTCGTGCCAACTCTGGGTCGTTTTGGTATAGCATACACGCCGCCTTCTCAACCGCGGGTTGAAGATGATAATTATCTGCCTCCCAGCTTCTCCATATGGGTATCACCTCGTCCTTCGTAGCTGTGTAAAACAGGTTCACAAGGTTGGTTACTATCCTGAAGCTCCAGTATGCCGACGCTGGGTCATATGGGTTCATCATAGTCGGGTCTTTACTCTCCACAAAGGCCCTCATCCCGGTGGCGAAGGCTTTCGGCGTATCTTTGACGCCGCAATAGAAGGGTATCCTCCCAGTCGTCGCACCCTCGCTTATGCCTAACCAGATGAGACCCCCGATGGGGTTGGGCATCCAGTCTCTGAGCTGAGCGCACCAGTTTGTTACGCTCCGGGGGGTCCCGATCAGCCGCTCAGTTCCCCAGTTGGGTGCTAACTGGTACTCCCTCTGATCGTTTATGTGGAATAACGACTCCTTTACCTCGTGCCCCTCCCCCTGTGCAATCATGGGGCTATACGTGGGCTTGTACTGACTAGTCTTTACGCCATATGGATCATACCTCGTATCCTGATAGTGGTCCTCGAAAAGCGCCAAGAAGTCTCTGGGGGTGAGCTTCTCATCTGGCTTTATGAAGAGGGGATACATCCAACTCGGCTCCTCAGGTTCCGGTTTAGCCGAGGGTGCCAGTAGGCTGATGCCCCTCCAGATTCGCCTCCGGTCGTAATCTGGGGCCGAGATGTTGTGCCTTTTTTTCCCCGTCTGGGCGCCATAAATCTTCGCAGGGTTGAAGACCCCATCCCTATCTGGGTCGTATAACCCCTTCTCTTTAGCGAAGCTCACAAGGTTACTTGAACACCTGTAAACATCGGGGTCATCGCTGACAAAGTCGATTCGCACCGAGTTAGCCTGTACAACGAAACATTCGTCTGGAACCCTCGCCGCGACCCAGAGGTTTCCCTGGTATTCCTCGTAGAACCAAGCCTCCTTCGGGTCCGCAACTATATAGTTGTCGGTCCTCGCACCATACCTATCTGTTAGTTCCCCAATCAGATCCACGGCCTCCCTCGCAGTCCTGCACCGCTCTAGGACGAGGGTCATCCTGTAGTCTCCAACGCTCGTCAGCATCTTCGGGCATAATTCCTGAGCCCTAGGATTAAGCCAACCACCCGTTGAAGCTCCAGCCATTACCTGATGCTCGTTTACTCCTCCCTCAGCCTCATGGATATCGACGTTCTCAGCGACCATCATCACGCCAATGTATGCGCAGGTCTCCTCTACTTGACTTATCCTTGTTCCTCCAGCCTCAGGGATTGTTATCAACTCGTCGGGTCTGTGGCTTCTCCTTGGGACTGCCAAGACCTGAACGACGTCGTCGCCCCCAATGGAGTCACAGCTCCTGGCAACCATTACCGAGCCGTCGGCCGTGGCTTTCTTGCCAGCGGCCATCATGTAGCACCCTTTAAGATCCATGTAGATTCGCTGTTAAAGTAAGGGAAATGGACTTAAGACTTTGCGCATGAGGCGCGCGCGACTTCAAGATCATAGGAACTCTCCCCTCACCGCCTAGTACACTCTCTCTGCCAACAAAGACAAGCAGTGGTGGAGGAACATCGCAGACGTCAAGTGGAGGCGGTGTACCTGGGTTCCCAACCTGCTTCATCGTAGCGGGATTGCTCGTAACAATCATTGTCCTAGCTAATTATAGGAAGAGAAGGAAATAGTGTAAGTTGCATACGCAGGCACTCATATCTGATAATCAACGGATCAACAAATCACGATTGACTATTAGATGAAAGTGAGGATAAGATTATGTCACGCCAGACTTGTTGAATATGGAGGGAAATGCCATCTCCACGCACCCTCCCCATAGTATGTAATGTTTCCCTCTGTGTGCGCGCCTCAAATCCACATAATTTGAGTGCTCTCTCTAATTGGTTATTTATCTCTTCGCATTAAACTATAGCTTGCGCGCGCGCAAGGCTGTTTAGAAATTAAATAATACATCGCATAACTCTTCCTTGAGTGTAGGTTGAACGTTGAGCGTGTGCTTGACTCACTCGACCTAGACTGGATACGCATACTTCTATGGA
>JBEKDF010000031.1:0-33167 GCA_050014495.1 Bathyarchaeia archaeon | reverse complement strand
GCTCTTCATTTCGTAGACACTTGTAGGGGAAGTAGTTCTACGTACGGCGAGATAGAAGAAAAATCTAAGATGCTAGTTGGAGAGTATTTAGCCTCAGTCGATCTGCACAAACAGTTTTAGTCCTCTATTACCAGCACGTTTTGCTTATTTACTAGTAAAAGCGGGTTGGTGCCCCACCCCCTGCACCATTTACTACTAAAGTGCTCATAATATCAATTTGATCGATGTCGTTGGCTAAGGCATCTACTGGATGTGAGGGATATTCTGTTTCTCGGCTTTCTTAATCCAACTCGGTACCGGTGGAACGAGCTTATCCTCGGGTTTAACGATGATCTCGGTGAATGTTGGTTCTACCTTCTTGAGATTTCTTTTGAGAGTGGGACCAAGATCGTCTGCTTTTTCTACACGGGTAGCCTCTAACCCGAAACCCTCCGCAATCTTAAGGTAGTCTACAGGCTTGAAGTTGGTGGCAAAGTCGACGTACTCCTTACCATAGCTGAGCTGCCACTCTGCCCTGATCCAACCGAAGCTGAGGTTGTTGAAGAGAATTATGTGGTTCGGGCCACCGACTCTGGCAACCGTCTCGAGTTCACCAGCGGTGAAACCAAAACTGCCATCTCCAACTAAGGTTACGACGACACTGTTAGGGCGGGCGTATCTTGCACCTATGCTAGCGGGTATAGCGTATCCGAGACTCCCCATCGCATAGTTGAATATCATCTTGCGACCCGCCTCGCTTTGCTTGAGAAATGTACTCGTATAAATTGCAGCGATGCCGACATCTTGAACGATGGCGTAATCCTTAGGGAGTGCTTCCCCGAGCTCCTTCACAAAACTAAGTGGGTGGATGGGAACATCATTGGATAACATGAGACCTCGAACATAAGCGTCATAGTCCTCTCTCTCTTTCTGTATCACCCTTATGCGTGGGAGTTTCCGAACCTTCTTCTCCTGCTTCTCAGCGACCTCAACCATTACTCGGAGGGTCGCAGCTGCATCCCCAATGAGAGCGACCTCAATTGGGTAGTTGTTTCCGACCTCCGCTTCGCTTATGTCTAAGTGAATTATCTTTGCTTGTGTCTCTAGACTGGGGGTCCTCCACATATCCGTGCCAGTGGAGTCAGTGCTGCAGCCAATGTAGAATATTGTATCGGCCTCGTTGATCACTTTGTTGCTGAAGGCTGTACCTCCCCGAGAACCGATTACGCCGATGCTAAGAGGGTGGCTCTCGGGGAAAGAGCCCTTTCCGTTAATTGTGGTGCCTACGGGAATGCCGAAAAGTTCAGCTATTACCTGCACCTCCCCCCAAGCTTGGCTCAGGAGAACCCCCTGCCCACAGACGATAACAGGGCGCTGAGCCAACCCGAGGACCTTGAGAGCCTCGCTTATCTTTGCGAGTTCCGCTACAGGGCGGTGACCCGGGTAGGTTTTGAAGTCTTTCTGGATATATAGGCGCGGGTCACCGATCTCCTCACCCTGTTTGTCGATTGGGAACCTAATGTGAACAGGTCCCGGCTTCCCCGAGGTAGCGAGGCGGAAGGCTCGCCTAATGATGTTAGGCAGTTCAGACGCCTCGGTGACTGTGAGACTTTCCTTCGTTATCCCCACGAACATCGCTGTCTGGTCGATACCCGTCAGCGTGTTTCTCTTCTCGTAATGCAGAGGGATGTCGCTTGTGAAAACTAGCATTGGAACAGAAGCTTTGTAGGCTTCAGCAACGCCAGGAATCATGTGAGTAGCTCCTACGCTGGGCCCCTCACACACACCGGGTCTATAGCTGAATCTTGCGAAGGCATCTGCAGCAAAGGTTGCACTTCTCTCGTCCCTCATCATGACATGTTTGACTTCGGGGATACTCGACCACTCCTTATACCAGGGAAGCGTCGTCTCACCGGGGAGGCCAAAAACCTCACCGACACCATATCCCTTTAGTAACTCCATAAGGGCTTTAGAGGCGTTCAAGGGTGTCGCCTAACACCCCGAATATGAGTGTAGAAGAGATAAGGGCTTCTAGGTATCCACTTTTTGAAACGATGAACTTGCCCACACTGAGTTTCGCGGTCCAGAGTTTGAGGTCGATGGCAAGTAGTGATAGGTCGTCGCTCTAGCTGTCGACGGGCTCACTATTATCTCGTGCATGTTACATAGCAGTCAAATTTAGTGCTAGTGGCCGCATTTCGCTGTCTAATTATTGCGACCACTGGGATAGATTCTATATCACACCTCCTACAATATGCCACCCGTGTTTACAAGGGTACTTCCCGCAATAATAGCGGGAAGTCAGGATGAACTCGACGAAATGTTGGGCCGCCTAATAGGCAAAGTTGAGTGGATTATGCTTGACTTCATGGATGGTAAATTTGTGCCCTCGAAGGCCCTAATGTTCAAGATCAATCTACCAAAAGGGTTCCACTATGAGGCTCACCTCATGGTAAAGGAGCCATTTTATTATCTTGAAGAGCTCCGTGGAAAAGTAGATTCGGTGATCATCCACATTGAGTCGGATGATTTTAAGAAGGCGCTTGGAATGGCGAGGGACCTTGGCTACGAGGTCTCAGCTGCAATCAATCCCAGTACACCTATGAAGTTTCTCGAGGAGTACTTAATGGATCTGGACAGGGTTTTGGTCATGACTGTGGAGCCTGGCAGGTACGGCGCACCCTTTATATCCGGTGCGCTTGAAACGGTGAAGCACTTGAGAAAGCTTGCCCCAGGATTACCCATAGAAGTCGATGGTGCAATGAACCCAGAGAATGCAAGAAAGGCTAAGGAAGCCGGTGCGAATATCTTCGCATCGGGTAGTTTTCTCGTCAAGAGTTCTGACTTTAAACATGCCCTTAGGGCGCTCGAAGAAGCAATTAAATGACCATGCCCTCGACTCTTACTCACATCAGATCTTCCCAGCTAACTTAGATTCATTATAGAATAAATTGAACAGGTAGAACATGTAATGGTTGGTAGGAATCGACGTAATTTTCAGTAAATTAAGTCGTTTTTTCCCTCATATGTGTATATTTATCGATAAAGTTTAAATTAATCCTTTGGGGAAATCTTGTTAGAAAAAGCTGTCTCAGCCAGAGAAGGTGCTTATATTTTTGTCATCAGCTCAACCCTGTTATTCTAGGTGTAGAGATTTTACCTGTACCAAGAGGGCGATGTCCTTCAGAGGTAAATCTACTTGGTGCCAGTGGACGGAAGCGGAGTGTGAACCCACGAAGTGCACCTATACAGTGTGCTACAAACACCAGCTTCTCGACAACGGGATTTGTGGCTTAACCATCAAGAGAAAAACACAGGAGGACTCAGAACCCGAGAATTTCAAGATACCTGAGGTACGGGTAAGGGGTAAACTCGCCAAGAAGGTTGGGGATAGGAGCATCTATTAGCCTCCCCACATAAACTCAGGTTCGGCTATGAAACGGGACATCCGGAGTGAATTGTCGGGTATTCTACCAACAGAATTAATTGGACTAGTACCTCGTTCCTTCGATATTATAGGTTCTAAGGGACACGCAGTCGCTGTCATCGAAGTATCCATAGAGTTAGAACCTTATGGGGCCTCAATAGGCGAGGCATTAATGCGCATCCAGAGAAATGTCAAAAGCGTGCTCTCGAAAGGTACTGAGCGTAAGGGTGGCTTCCGTGTCCGTGAAATGACGCTTCTCGCCGGTGAACCCAACATGGAGGTCTTACACAAGGAGTCTGGCTGCGTATTCAAGGTCGACCCAGCTAAGGTGTACTTCTCCCCGAGGGAATCAACCGAGAGGGAGAAGATTGCCTCTCAGGTGGTCCCTGGAGAGAGAGTCCTCGTGATGTTCAGTGGTGTTGGGCCCTTCGCCATATGCATAGCAAAAAGGCAGCCAAAAGCATCATGTATCGCTGTCGAGTTCAATCCCGAGGGGCACAGATATTGTGAAGAGAACATACGACTCAATAAGGTAAGTGATCGAGTCACTGCCATCCTCGGGGACGTCCGAGATGTCTGTCCTACGCTTGGTGAGCGGTTCGACAGGGTTCTCATGCCTCTTCCAAAAGGTGCTTATGAGTACCTCGACGTGGCGATCCCGATGGTTAAACCAGGTGGGATCCTTCACTTCTACCATTGGGCTCCAAGGGACAACTCATTCAGCGAAGGTGAACGCCTCCTCCTATCACACATCGATAAGCAAGGTAGAACGGCGGACATCATCGACCACATAAAGGTCTCCCAGTATAGTCCCTCTTCTTTGAAGATTAGACTCGACGCGAGGATAAATTAGCTACTTTGTCTCTTCCTTCTCCCCCTCTCTCTCTAGGTCTAGGGGGTTGTCGAGTGGGATCGGCGGCGGGGTTGTAGCCATAGTGTACCCGATCCAGAGTACTATGAAGAGCATTACATATACTGCTGCGAGGATCGGTAACTTGTACGCCCACTCCGCGTAGGGAGTGAGCCAAGCGAACATCGATCCCAGGAAGGGGGCGAATGACCAGACGAAGTACCCGATCATTATCAGGGCAGTGATCAACATAATTGAATATCCAAGCGACTTATCGTTCAATTTCTATGCCTCTCATTATGTTGTTGGGTATAACATTATTAGTCTTTTCTTTTACGAAAAAGAAGACCCCGCATCTCACGTTCCTCTATCGAAACATTGAGATATGTGATTACTCTTCCATCCTTTAACCCTCTGAGAATATAGGTAATGGTTAAAAAGTCAAGCTGGGAATTAATTCGCTTACGTGATAGGTGAACGCAATTGAACAACGTCTTCATCAACGAGCTTAGTCAGGTGCCCCTCCAGTCGAGGCCTCTCGAGATCACCGAGAGGAAGGGCCTCGGTCACCCTGACACGATGTGCGACAACATCATGAATCAGATCTCCGTCGACCTCTCCACCGAGTACATAAAGAGGTTTGGAACTATCTACCACCATAATTTGGATAAGGGTCTCATAGCCGCTGGTGAGACCCAGGTAAAGTTTGGCGGTGGAAAGGTGGTCAGGCCAATCCTCATAGTATATGGAGATCGCGCAACCTTCAAGGTGGGAAACGAGGAAGTGCCAGTAAACGAGATCGCCGAGAAGAGTACGAAGAACTGGCTGAAGAAGAACCTTCGCTTCGTAGACCCCGACATACACGTAAAGTTCCAGAGCGAGATTAGGCCCGGGTCCGCAGCACTACAGGACATATTCAGTAGGAAGAAGAAGGGAGAGTACCTCGGTGCCAATGACACAAGCGCTGCTGTTGGCTTCGCCCCATATACGGAGCAAGAGAAGCTGATTCTCGGCTTAGAAAAATACCTGAATTCACGGGACTACAAGAAAGAACATCCCGAGGTCGGTGAAGACATCAAGATTATGGGGCTCCGACGAATCAAGAAAGTCGATCTGACAGTCGCCATCGCGATTGTAGACCGGTTCATCAAGAGTGAGGATGACTACTTCAAGCGCAAGGATGAGATCCTTGACTCAATACACACCTGGATAGACGACAAAGGTGGATTTGAAGGCGTAGACGTCACTCTTAATGCTCTAGATATGAGAGGCAGGGGCCTCGATGGCTTATATCTTACTGTACTCGGCACATCTGCTGAGGCCGGAGACTCGGGGCAGGTGGGCAGGGGAAATAATGTGCGTGGTGTAATAGCCCTTTTGCGCCCTATGAGCAGTGAGGCTGCTGCGGGTAAGAATCCTGTCAGCCACGTTGGCAAGATCTACAACATGTTATGTTACACAATAGCAGATAGGATCATCGACGAGGTTAATGGGGTCCAAGAGACCTATGTGTGGTTACTCAGTAGAATAGGTCGTCCGATAAATGAACCGAGTGTCATATCCGCGCAGGTGATCCCCCAAAAGGGCGTCTCAATGAAGAGTCTTCAGCCAAGTATCGAGGAGATAATTGACGAAGAGTTTGAACACCTCGACGACTTCTGCAGTGCCCTTGCTGACGGCCACGTCGGTCTCCGCTAAATACCCCGTTTCTCACAGAGATTATTCAGTGGACATTCTCTGCATCGGGGTTTCCCCAGTTTACAATAATCCTTACCTACACTTAGTATGGCGCCGTCTATGTAGTTGTATTCCTCGCGTAGGAGCGAGTTCTCGAGCACGCTCTTGACGTTGGTCGGACCAGCCTTCTCGTTTACTAATCCAAGCCTCTTTGTTACCCTATTAATGTGTGTGTCTACGGCTATCGCGGGCTCATCGTAGCCATAACTTAGTACGATATCAGCAGTTTTTGGTCCAACCCCTGGCAAGGTCATTAACTCTACTCGTGTCCTAGGAGTAACGCCACCAAATCTCTCGAGGATTGCCTTACAAGCGCCAATGATGTTTTTCGCTTTCTGGTTGTAATAACCAGATGGACGTATGAGTAGTTTGAGAACAATCGGGTCAAGGTCGAGTATTCCCTGCGGAGTCGATACTATGGAGAAGAGCGCGTTAGCCGCCTTCAAAGCATTCTCGTCTCTTGTCCTCTGGGACAGGATGCAGCCGATCAGGGCTCTAAAGGGGTCTTCGAAACTGACTTTGAAGGCATCTTCCCCATAGTGCACTTTCAGGTTTTTTAAGACAATCTCAACCCTGTTCAATCCGCCGCATTGCCTCCTTAAGTCGATCCGAGAGAAAACCCGCTACCGATTTGCCCCTCCTCTTCGCAAGTCTCTCAATCATCTTACCGGTTCCCGAGGAGTATTGAGCAGCTTTCTTCGGTCTCTCTGAGACAGCCCTAGGCAGACCTAATCTACCTGCTAGGCGTCTTAAAATGATCTTGCGGGGCTCCTTTCCCTCCTTTGGAAGCTTGTATTTGGGTGGTAAGCTCAGGGCGAATCTTGTGAGCTGGGGATCGATGAAGGGGAGCCTCAACTCTAAGCCTAGATCCGAGCAAATCTTCCAGTCTCTCTCAAGGTTTACCTCATAAGACCTCTCGACGTCTCGGAACATGCTATTCACTGCTTTTTTCTCGTCCTTATGGTACTCATCAACGTACTTTGCATATCCACCGAATAGTTCGTCACTCCCGTTACCCGAGAAGAGAACCCTACCTGATCGCTTCATAGCATCCCGGGCCACGAAGTAGAGGGGGGTCGCTACACTCGTCTTCATCGGATCAGACTCTTCTACACTGAGCAGGATGTTGTCTAGGTGCTCGTCTAGATCTGTTTCATTGTATGTCTTGATTGTCAGTGGAAGACCTAAACTGTCCGCTGCTAACTCCGCTGCGTCAAGATCAGGGGACTCTGTGGAGCCGACGCATATCAGATGGAGGCGTAAGCCGACCCGCTTGAGGTAGTATGCGAGTAGGGTGCTGTCTATACCTCCGGAGAATGCGAGAGTTGATGTTATTTGGCCAGAACTCGTCCTCATCGCTGCCCTTATGAATAGCCTATCTAGTTCATCAGTCGACTCCTCAATGTCAAGCGAGGATGTCACTGGATTCTCGAGAATCGCAATTTTCTCGTCCTTTATCTCACTCGGATTAAGCATAACTATATGGCCCGGCGGGATTCTATTTGGCAATACCCCGAGTGTGATCAAGGTTTTCATATTGCTAGCTACTGCTGCGTATTCGTTGTTTAATCCAAAATATAATGGGACTGCACCGATGGTATCTCTAGCACAAGTTATCCTATCCTCCTCGACGACTACGACAGCCCAAGATCCAGCCCTCTCAGTTAGAAGCTTCTCCAGGCCCATTTTAGGGTCATCCCTGAGCATTTCAAAGACTTTAAGGGGATCAGCTGAATCCCAGAGTCTGCCTATAAAAGCGGTTGCGTGCCCTTCATCAAGATTTGGCTGGGGATTATCGATAGGGTTGACTTTTATAAGCTTGTAGCCGATTGCCTCAATACTGTTAATGGATGTGAATCGCTGTAACCTAGAGTTATGCTCCACACTACTTGGAGTTGCCAACCCGTATGAGTCTGGTTTCGCAAAATCTATCTTCTTGAGAAGCTTTTGAAGGCGTGATGTAACATCTTTACCTCTTCGGCTGAGTAGCCCGACGAGTTGACTCATCTTTTAATAGTCCTACGCTGGCCTGTTTCAGTTTTTCGCGCACGAAAACGCCTTACGATGCTGAAAGCAAGAGACAGTAGCGGAGGAGAAAGGGCACATACTTTCAGAGTAGGCAGCTTCCTACCATCGCGCGCGCATCCAATTACATCCGCTGAACGATGTCATTGGGACTGAGCAGCATAGCTATGCCGAGATCAGTTCGAGGATTTACAGGGCCCTCGATGGCGAGACTTGGGCTATGCATGCGCCAAGGCTTCCAAGAGTGAAATTTAATGTAGAGGTTAACCCACTTTCTCGGGCTCGAACTTCTCTTCGACAAAGTCTGTGATGGCCTTCTGCTCAGTCTCCGCTTTTTCGAGGTTCTTCCATTCCTCCTCCTCGACGAGTCCACCGACCTGTTCCTTTATTGATTTTGCCAGTCGGGGTCCTATCAGAGGGAGGGCGACGAGGCGCTGTAGGGGTGCTCGTTTTAGCTCTGCGATGCCTGTTAGCCCACTGTTGTAGAGAACGCGTGCACGTACGCGGCCGATACCCTTGAGGCGAACGAGTGGAAGCAGTTTCTTAGAGACTCCGTGCTTGACTCGGTCATTTAGCTCTCCAAGCTGTCGCTTGTGATCTGGTACACCAACTACTTCAGTGATCTCGTGAGCACTGTAGAGGAGCCACTCAGCGTTGTGGACGGCTGCATATCTGTCTCCGGGCTGGACCCCGTGCTGTTCGAGTATATCCGCCTCACTCTTCTCGTTTATCCAGTCGTTGAGGACCATCGCTGTCTTGACCTCGCCGAGAAACTGGTCACGCTCTATGTAATCACCACCTTCCTGATTAAGGGGTATCGCGAACTCCTCCTGCCTCTCCTCCGCATAGGTCTCGACCATGTCGAGGTCGCCCCTACGAGGGCGGAGTATCGG
This sequence comes from Bathyarchaeia archaeon, assembly GCA_050014495.1. Lineage (GTDB taxonomy): Archaea > Thermoproteota > Bathyarchaeia > TCS64 > TCS64 > UBA8941. Next base: position 24,256 of record JBEKDF010000031.1, on the reverse strand, counting down.
ACGCATGTCGGGTGTGTGGCAGATAAGATGTAGCCAGGTGAAGTCGGTTACATCCATGGCGCCTCTGCGGAGGCCATCGCGGAGGACGACAGCGGTAAGTGGGTCGATGTATAGCTCTGAGACCCTTCGCCCGAAGTCGGTAGCGTAGATGTATTCTCCCTTTTCCTCCAACATATTTTCCTTGAGAAGGTAACGGAGAACTCCTGTTGTAATTAGTTTGATGCTTGCTGCTGGATAGTTGAAGCCGTAGAAGGTTCCGCCGAGGAAGTCGAGGAGTCCCTGCTCCGTGTGGGCGTAGTCGCTAGCGATTGCAGCGAGTGTGTGGCCTCTGAGAGCTGACTCCTGCGCGAGGCGACTGTAAAGCCTCTCCGGGTCGGCGAGTATGTAGTTCTCCATCAGCTGGTCCTGCTCGTCGCTGCTGCTTGCGATGAGTATTGCCTCACCATAGGGGTCGTACTGTGGACGACCCGCTCTCCCGCTCATCTGTTTGTACTCGAGAACAGTGATAGGATACATTCCATAGCCGGCAACGAAGCGCTTGTAGTTACCAATTACAACAGTTCGGGCGGGAAGGTTTACTCCGGCAGCGAGTGTAGGAGTGGCGGTGAGAATCTTTAGCGTTCCACCCTTGAAAGCACGTTCGACGATGCGCCTATGCTCCGTGTTTAGGCCCGCGTGGTGGAATGCAGCCCCCTTCGCGATCGTGAAACTTAGGGCGTCGCTGAGGCTCGTCTTCTCGCCGTGGACCTCTATATCGGAGGCAAGACCATCGAGTTCGACCTGAGTCTTCCTACTCTGGGTCCCGCTGAGGGCCATCGCGGCTTCTCTCGCCATGCTCTCAGCACGACGGCGAGACTCAACGAATATTAGTGCCTGTCCACCGTCCAGGACGCTGTTCATGGCGATGTTTAGCGCATTCATTGTGTTGAGGGGACGAAGTTTCTTCACAGTGCCGTCTCGGAAGATGACTGTGTTGCCGTGGGCAACGCCCTCGTAGAGCTTCGTTGGTCGCCATTCGGTCGTAACGCAATTCGCCTTGAGCCACTCAGCGACCTCGTCTGCGTTCTTTATCGTAGCGCTTAGTGCGAGGATCTGCATCTCGGGGTTCATCTGGCGGAGCCGAGCGAGGGCGATCTCCAATGTAGGTCCCCTCTCATCCCCGATGAGGTGAACCTCATCGGCGATGACTAGGCTGACATTACCCATCCAAGGGCTGCGGTGCCTGAGTAGTGAGTCGCACTTCTCGTTAGTAGTAATGACAATATCGTAGCCCTCAAGCCAAGGACTCTTGCTGTCGAGGTCCCCTGTGCTGACCCCTACGCGTAATTTTCCACCGCCAGGCTTCTTTATACTCGTGTACTCCTCGAAACCCTCGAACTTCTCCCAGGCAAGAGCGCGCAAGGGACTGAGGTAGAGAACCTTTCCGCGTCGCTCCAGGACATGTTTTAGGGCACATAGTTCGGCGATGAGGGTCTTCCCGCTTGCTGTTGGACTGGCGAGTACGAGGTTCTTACCCTCTAGAACCCCTGTGTTGATGGCATCAGCCTGTGGCGGATATAGTTCCTTGATCCCTTTTAGGATGAGTATCTGTTTTACCTCATCAGGGATGGGAAGGTCCGCCACGAGCATCTTCGTTCCCGTATGCCTTACCCGTGGACTGATATTAAGGTAGGTCTATCCCTACCCCGACGGCAGGCGCTTCTTCGCCAGCTGGATGAGAATCTGGGTCGCTCTCTTAACCTTCGCCTCCAGTTCCATTCTGTCCCTTCCCCTTGCACTTATCCAGAACTTTATCCCACTCTCGCCATAGGGATTCACGAGCGATTTTATCCAGACACCTGGGACCTTCCTCATAGCCTCGTCTATGAGAGGGGCGAGTGTGGACTCGTCTCTCAAGGGCAGGCTGAGAAGCTCCTCGTAGTAGACCTCATCGAGGTGCTGGGTTATGTGGGGGAGGAGCTGGTTGTCGAATATCCACATGAGTTCATGGGGAACCCCGGGGAGGGAGACGACCTTCAATCCCTCTCTCTCCAATAGAACGCCGGGTGCCCCACCTACCCTATTATCGAGGGGACGTGCTCCCACAGGGAAAACTGCCATCTTCCTTCTAGCATCTGTGATCTCTCCTGACTCGATTCTTCCACTCTCATGGAGAAGATGATACTGTCTGGTGACTATCGCCAGGCCCTCCTCGTTGATCATAAGTGGTAGGTGAAACGCCTCTGCGACTCCCTTGAGAGTCATATCGTCATGGGTAGGACCAAGACCACCACTTGTGATGATGAGACCACAGCCGTCCTCCACCGCCCTATTGATTGCTCTTGCGATCTCAGGTACATCGTCCCTGACAATGATAACCTCCTTTACCATCATTCCTAAAGGCTTCAGGCGCTCAACCATCCACTTCGTATTAGTGTCGAGAATAATGCCGTCGAGTATCTCGTTGCCGACGGTTACTATGGCAACCTGGTGTGTCAACTCGTTTAATGGTGATGAGTGGGGCGTAAAGGGTTTCCTAGACGCCGATAAGTTGTCCTATACCACATATATCCTGACCTGTTACGCTAGCCAATCTTGAGAGAACCCTGGAGTAGTGTGTCTTATTATTCTCCATATCTTTGAGAGCCTCCGGTCTCATTCCCCTCACAGAAGCGCCTTCTCTCAGAGTCACCACCACATCTGCTAACCGTCGGAGACCAGCAAAGACTTCAAAATAGGGAAGATCCAAAAGCCCCCTCGTCGAATATTTCCTGTAGGCGTCATAGATCTCCTGTCTGAGAGCCTCATCGATGAATGTCCCTGCTAGAAGGCTAGTCCAGCAGAGGTCTTCGCGGAAGTCACCCACAGTACAGCCAGCCCAGTCTATGACGACTGGGGTGTTGTCTCCTCTTAGCAGAATGTTTCGAGGATGGAAGTCCTGATGGATGAGACATAAAGGACTCTCCGTGACCTCCTCGGCATTGCCCCTGAGCCACCCGATGACCGACTCGAATTCCGGCAGGAGTCCATATTTCTCAAGCTCCTTCTCTTCCTCATCGATCCTACCGAGGACACGGCGTCTCGTCTTTACACGGTGCACTCCAGGAATAACCTTGTTCACAGATATGTCGTGAAGGTTGGCCATGAGACGCAAGTTAACGTCGAGTATCTCTCCATATTTCTCCCTCGAAACACTGAAGAAGACGTCCCATAGGGTGCTACCCGATATCCGCTCCATAACGAGAAAGGGGAAACCGAGCGTCTCGACGCTGGCCTCATAGACGAAGACCCTTGGAACTGGGTATCCAACCGAGTTGAGGCGCTGCATCACGTTGAACTCCCACTCGGCTTTTCTCGCACCACCGTTTCCAGGATAGATCCTAACGACGAGTTCGATTGGCTCCTCACCCGGGATCTTGAGGTCGAAGGCCACTATCTGAGTCTCCCACCCAACTGTTATGTCGCGAGGTGCAACGATAGTTGCCTCCTCTCCCTGTAGTTCCCGGAATAGGGTGCCGAGCCCCTCCTCGACTTCACCTATTTCAGTCAAACCCGCCGCCTCGTCTGTTGTTAATGAACTTGTGGAGTAAATCAGGATGTCGGGGTGACTATACTTGACTTCTAGATGGCTATCTGAGAGGGTCGTTGGCATCATTAATCGAAAACTTTTTTACACTTTTTAGTTAACTATAAGGATTAAATAACCACTTACTTTAGATAATAAAGGTTAAAAGCGCTCTTCTACCCCAAATTGTTTGTTTTAGGTGAGGTTGGATGGGCTGCACCGTTGTAGTTGATGGGTTCTATGGGGACACTGGGAAGGGTAAGATTGTATCTTACCTAGCCGTCGCTGACGACGTCGCTGTCGTAGCGCGGGCGGGAGTTGGCCCAAATGCGGGTCACACGGTCGTCAAGGACGGCAGGGCGTATAAACTGAGGATGGTGCCATGCGGGTTCGTAAATCTTAAGGCGCAAATGCTCATAGGTCCAGGGGTCCTGGTAAATCCGGAACTCGTCCTCAAGGAAGTGGCTGAAACTAGGATTGAGGATCGATTCGGTATCGACCCTCAGTGTGCCATAATCGAGCCTAAACATATTCAGCTCGACCAGACCGACAGCAACCTGAAGAACACAGTCAAAACGACCGGTACTGGGACAGGGCCGTGTAACGCGGACCGAGTCATGCGGGTCGCTAAGATGGCGAGGGAGATACCAGAGTTAACAAAGTACATATGCGATGTCCCCGCCATCGCCAACAAAGTCATTGACGATGGGAGGAATCTCCTAATTGAGGGGACTCAAGGCACCTTCATTAGTCTCTACTTCGGACAGTACCCCTATGTCACCAGTAAGGACGTCTGCGCAGCTGCTGCGTGCAGTGACGTTGGCATCGGTCCTACACGCGTCACAGATGTGGTTATGGTATTGAAGAGTTACGTCACCCGCGTGGGTGGTGGTGAGCTCGACGGAGAAATCAGCCATGAGGAGGCTAAAAAGAGAGGCTGGGACGAGTATGGCACAGTAACAGGCAGGCAGAGACGTGCTGCTCCCTTTGACTATAACCTCGCCCGACGAGCTAAGATGATCAATGGCGCAACCATGATTGGTTTGACTAAGCTGGACATACTCTTCCCTAACTGCAAAGGCGCGAAGCAGTACTCTGAACTCGATTCAGATGCGAAGAAATTTGTGAAGAAGATTGAGGATGAGGTCAAGGTGCCCGTTTCATTAATTGGTACAGGACCAGATGTCGACGAGTTAATTGACAGGCATTAATGCCAAAAGAATCCCCTCTTCGGGGTTTCGGTGTTGAACTCTTTTGCGAGTTCCTCCATGAGTTCACGCTGGCGTTTCGTCATCTTAGTAGGGACTCTGACCGTTATGTGGACCAAGTGATCTCCCCTCCCATAGCGACTCGGCATACCCTTACCCTTCACCCTGATTATATCCCCACTCTGAGTCCCACTTGGAACCCTGATAGTTTCCTCTCCATTTATAATAGGAACAATAAGATCGGCACCTAGAGCAGCCTGAGCCACATTGATCTCTGCCTCGTAGATTGTATCAGCGCCCTTGCGGAGGAGGTAGGGGTGGGGTTTGATTCTTACACCTACGAAGAGGTCACCTGAGGGTCCCCCATACATGCCCGCATCCCCCTGACCCCGTAGGGTGAGATACATTTCCTCATCTATCCCTGGGGGTATCTTGACATCTATCTTCCTGCGCGTCTCCTCAACGCCGTCACCTCTGCATTTAGCACAGGGCTTCTCTGGTGTCCTACCTCGTCCCTGGCACCGGTCGCAAGTGGTGACGGTTATCATTCTACCAAAAGGACTGGCGACGCTTCTCTGGACCTGACCAGTGCCTCCGCATTTAGGGCAGGTCACGACGCTGGCTCCTGGCTCAGCTCCACTACCCCCACATCTGCTGCACCGTTCTAGCCTGTTGAGGTTGAGCTCCATTGTAGCGCCAGTAGCCGCTTGTTCAAGGGTTATTTCTACGGCAGTCTCGAGGTCTCTCCCCTTCTGGGGGCCGTTGTGTTGGCGCTGAAAACCGAATCCTCCAAAGTTTCCGCCAAAGGCGCCCCCGAAAAACGTGCGGAGGATGTCCTCCATGTCGACGCCGAAGCCACTGAAGTCAGCTCCGCGGAATATGTCCTCCTGGCTATATGCTCCACTGATTCCGGCGTGACCGTATGTATCATACTTCTGCCGTTTCTCGGGGTCGCTCAGTACACCATAGGCCTCGCTTATTTCCTTGAAACGCTCCTCGGAGGCTGGATCCTTGTTGCGGTCGGGGTGGAGCTCGAAGGCTAGTTTTCTGAAGGCCTTCTTAATGTCGTCTTGAGTTGCGCTCTTGTCGACGCCTAGAATCTCGTAATAGTCACGCTTCGCCGTCAAGAGCATCCCCTGGGTGCTGAAGTCAACTCCGAGTTGGTTGGCTTAAAAACATTTACATGAGCATTCTTAGCCAGGCAAGGTTTTGTAGAGTTTTCTTTGAGGTTAATAAGGCCATTTTATTCCGATGTTGGGGAGCAAGGAGTCACTACTTCTTGTCATCATCGACTACCTTGTACTCAGCGTCTACTGTCTTCTTACCCTGCTCCTCTTGGGACTCGGGGTTAGGTTGGGACTGCTCCTGGCCACCCGATTGTTGTTGCTGTTGCTGCTGGGCTGCGGCCGTCTGCTTATAGATCTCGGCACCGGCTTCCTGAATGATCTTCGTCAGTTCGTCGGTCTTGGACTTAATTACGTCAGTGTCGGTGCCCTTCAGAGCTTCTTTAAGGGCGTTTAGGCTGTCATTGATCTTGTTCTTTAGGTCGCTAGGAAGTTTGTCACCGACATCGGTGAGAGTCTTCTCGGTTGTGTAGGCGATGCTGTCGGCGTTGTTTCTTATCTCAGCCTCCTCCTTCGATTTCTTGTCGGCCTCAGCATACCTCTCAGCCTCCTCCATCATACGGTCCTTCTCCTTCTGGCTGAGTTTAGTAGAGGCTTGTATTGTGATGCCCATCTGCTTTCCAGTCCCTAGATCCTTTGCGGATACATTGAGGACCCCGTCGGTGTTTATGTCAAAGGTGACTTGTATCTGGGGGACGCCTCGTGGAGCGGGAGGTATACCGGTGAGGTCGAAACGACCTAGGCTTATATTATCCTTCGCCATTGCTCGTTCACCCTGAAGGACATGAATGGTGACTGCAGTTTGCATATCGGCTGCGGTGCTGAATGTCTGCGTCTGCTTGGTGGGGATAGTGGTGTTGCGTTCTAGGACCTTAGTCAAGACCCCACCCAGGGTCTCGACACCGAGGCTAAGGGGGGTAACATCGAGGAGGACTATATCACTGATCTCCCCGGCGATTATTGCGCCCTGTATCGCTGCGCCCATGGCGACGCACTCCATGGGGTCGAGGCCCCGCTCCAGTTTCTTACCAACAGTCTCCTCAACGAGTTGCTGTACTAGAGGCATCTTCGTCATGCCTCCGAATAGAATTACCTTATCGATCTTGTCCTTAGTGATCTTGGCGTCCTCTATTGTACGTAAGATTGGCTGCCTGATCTTCTCGACTATTGGACGTGCTATCTGTTCAAGCTTGGCTCGGGTCATTGTGATATGCATATTCTTGGGTCCGTTAGTCCCCATGGCTAAGTAGGGAAGGTCAATGTCAGTGCTTAGAACGCTACTAAGCTCGATCTTCGCTTTTTCTGCGGCCTCCTTGAGACGCGCCATTGCCTTAAGGTCGCTACGCAGGTCGACACCATCGCTGCGTTTAAACTCGTCAATCAGGTAGTTCATTATGGCCTTATCCACGTCTGCTCCGCCGGTCTGGGTATCGCCGCTCGTACTGAGGACCTCGAAGACCCCTCCCCCGAAGTCCATGACTGTTGTATCATTAGTGCCGCCTCCGAAGCTGAAAACAAGTATCTTGAGTTCCTTGTCGGCTTTGTCCAGGCCGTAAGCGAGAGCAGCGGCCGTGGGCTCGTTCACAATGCGGGTTACCTTGAGGCCAGCTATCTCACCAGCATCTATGGTTGCCTGGCGCTGATTATCATTGAAGTGGGCTGGGACAGTGATCACTGCTTTTGTAACCTTCTCGCCGAGGAAGGTCTCAGCGTCGCGAAGTATCTTCTGTAGAATGAAAGCGCTGATTTGTTGGGGCGTATAGTCTTTACCATTTAGTGTTATTGTCTTGCTTGTACCCATGAGGCGTTTTGCCTCATAGACGGTACCCTCTGGGTTAGTAATGGCCTGACGTCTCGCGGGTTCACCGACGAGGAGCTGACCGTCCTTAGTGAATGCGACGACGCTGGGGAACATCTTTCCCGCAACGGTTGGGCCTTCTGCGCTGGGTATGATAACCGGTTTTCCGCCCATGACGACGGCTGCAGCGCTGTTCGTCGTGCCTAGGTCTATTCCTATAATCTTTTCACGCTTTTCTGTCATCGTCTTTTTCCTCTTTTTTGCTCGGCGCCCTCGCGACCTTTACGATGGCCGCGCATAGGACCTTGTCTTTGTAGTTGTAACCCTTCCTTATCTCCTCTACTACTGTGCCTGGGGGGCAGGCATCAGTCTCTGCTTCGAGAATAGCCTCGTGCCGGTAAGGGTCAAAGGGTTTGCCTACGGCATCTATTAGGGTGACTCCCTCAGATTCGAGGAGTCTGAGGAGCTTGGTATAGATCATCTTGACGCCTTCGTCTCCAGTGTTTTTAGCAATGAGAAGGAGCTCGTCTGCGAGTGTAGTGAGTTGGACGAAGATGCGTGCGTTATTTCTGTCAATTGACTCTTCGATTCGTCTCTGGCTCTGCTTCTGAATATTATCGAGGTCTGCTTTAGTATATTTGAGCTGGTTGAGATAGGCTTCAGCATGCATTCTGGCCTCTGCCAACTGGTCCTCGAGTTCAGCTATTCGTTCGTCCTTGCGCTTGGGTTTTGGCTTTAATGGCTCCGAGCACATGTCGTTAGGTGTGAACGCTGGTTGGTTTATTTTCTTTATGCTTGCTTAGAGCCGAGGATAAACATGAGTATGATACAAAGTGAATGTACCTGTCAATTGTATGGCTAAACTGCGGGTTTTTTTGCGCACACCGTTGGTTTACTCTCCCCACCGTTTTTTAAGGTGGTCTCAGCTATGTCTGCGACAATATGTGAGATAGCGCGTAGGAGGTCCTGGGTCTTCATCTCTATCCCATATAAGTGATGGCCGGAGCCGAAGTTGATACACTGGAGTGCAGTGACGCGTTGATCAATGGTGAGAGGTATATGTAGAGTGAGGGGGCAAACAGCGCCGGGGTCTGTGCTTGTAGAGTCGTGGAGCTCCTCAGGTCTGGCAACACTGAGCTTTCTGCCCATAAGCATCTTTGCTTTGTGAGAATCCACTCGGTCAGTACCAATAAGAAGGAAAGCATAGCAGTTACCCGAGTCGTCCCGCATTATGATAGTCTTGCATATCTCATCGACTTTTATGTTACCTTTACTATATTATGCCACGTCGGCAGCGGTGACTGCACATTCAGTGAGCTCAATAAGGTGATAGGGTATATCCATCTCATGAAGAATTCTCTCAGCTTCGAGCATCGTATTGGTATTGGGGCGATAGATTAATTAAACAAAATCCCAGCTTGAGCTGCCATATTTTTAAAAAATTCAAATCTCACGTGCGCTAAATCGATGAAGAACTTCGACATCTAACCGATAGCACCATTGTCTTGCGATGCCTGGTTTAATCAGCTTTTTTCAGAGTTTTTTCTTTAATTCGATTATAACTCGATCCACTTGTTTTATACTTGTTCCAATGTATGTATGGGGGTTAAGCCATTCATCCATCTCCGCGGGGGTGATGAGGCGCATAGCTTCATTATCTTTCTCCATGACTTCCCTGAGAGGGCGCTTCTCGTTCCATGCCTTCAATGCTAGGCGACGCATGAGTTCGTGTCCCTCCTGTCGACCCAATCCCTTCGCGACAAGTTCGATCATCACCCTCTCCGTCAGAACAAGTCCTAATGTCATATTCAAATTTCTCTCGATATTATCGGCATCGAAACTAAGCCCTTTCACTATACTAGTCATCTGACGGAGGATGTAGTCGGTGAGTATGAAGCCTTCAGGTATGTTGATCCTCTCAACTCCACTGTTACTAATATCTCTCTCATGTTCCAGGGCGATGGACTCGAGGCTTGCATTGACACTACCCCTAATTATCCGAGCTAGTCCGCAAATACGCTCCGTGTTGCTAGGGTTCAACTTCTGAGGCATTGTGCTGCTCGGGCTCCGAATAGGCTCGCTGATCTCTGCAATCTCCGTCCTTTGGAGGTTTCTGAGCTCCCTTCCCATTTTATCCATCGTCCCTGCTATTAGGGCGAGGAAGCACTGTAACTCTGCGTGTCGGTCTCTCTGAATAATCTGGTTCGTGATCAGCGCGGGCTCAAGTCTGAGTTTTTCCATGGTGAGGCGCTGAACCTCAAAACCTCTCTCTCCAAAGCCCGCCATGGTGCCGACTGCTCCATTCATTTTACCCACCTCGATCCTCCTCCTCGTCTCGGAGAGCCTATCAAGATGGCGTCCTACCTCCGCTGCAAAGAGGGCGAACTTCATTCCATATGTCGTCGGGAGTGCATGTTGCCCATGAGTCCGCCCTATGCACACCGTTTCTCTATGCTCCAATGCCTCATCGAGGAGCACTTTCAGTAGTGCCTTGAGGTCACTCTCTAAGATGTCCATTGCCCTCCTTAGCTGTAGGGCGAGAGCTGTGTCTTCAATGTCGTAGCTTGTCGCACCTAAGTGAATGTAGCCACCTGCGTCTCCCTCGCAAACCTCCTGAAGTGCGTACACCATCGCAAGGAGGTCATGTCTTGTCTTCTCCTCTATCTCTTTGCACCGTTCTACCTTTACGAAGCTGATCTTCGCCTTCCTCTCAATCTCTTTCGCTGCAGCTTTCGGGATCGTGCCAAGCTCGGCATGGGCCCAGGCTAATGCGGCTTCAATATCTAGCCAACTCTGCAACTTCGCTTCTTCCGTGAAAACCGCATACATCTCGGGATAATGGTACCTGAACTCTATTGGGTGGACGGGCAACTTGATCAGTTAAAAGTAGCAATCCTTGGCGGATAAGCGTTAATACCAATCTATTATATTTTTTTTTAAAACTTATGAACCCAAGAAACGAATAGCCACCGAGAACGTCCACAGATACAAGCGCGCGCACATTCATATGTGAATTTCACCTCTGCTTACCCTCGGATGTACCCTTTTATACCACCACAAACAGCCTAGTTTCAGCTAATGCGGGGATACTTCGTTGAGTGCCGGCCTTAAGATTGTCATTTGCATAAAACAGGTTCCAGAGACCACCGAGGTGGAGTTCGACAAAGAGACCGGACGCCTCAAGAGAGAAGGCGTTGCAGCGGTTATCAATCCCTTCGATGAGTTCGCTATAGAGACCGGGCTTCGCCTTAAGGAGAAGTACGGTGGCAAGGTTATGGCCATAAGCATGGGGCCACCTATGGCTGAGCAAGCTTTACGCGACGCTATAGCTATGGGTTGTGACGAGGGTTGGCTAGTAAGCGACCGCGTATTTGGCGGAGCAGACACTTGGGCTACCAGCCTCACCCTTGCTAAAAGCATTCAACTCACTGGTACCCATGACATTGTGATCTGTGGCTTGAAGACAACCGACGGCGATACCGGCCAGACTGGCCCCGAGATGGCGGAGCACCTTGGCGAACCCTGTATAAGTTATGTTAGTCAGGTTCTCGATGTCAAGGATGGTAAGGTCACTCTGAAGAGGAATCTCGACGACGGCGTCGAGACCCTCGAAGCGCGCTTCCCCCTTATCATCACAGTATCTAAGGACGTGGGGCAACCTCGCCTAGCAACGCTACGAGGTAGGCTTGCCGCCAAGAAGGCCACAATCAAGACAATTACAAATAAGGAGATGAGGATGAACCCCAAGGAACTCGGCTTAGATGGCAGCTATACGCGCGTAACGAAGATATTCACTCCCGAGCCTCACGCGGGGGGTGAGGTTATAGAAGGTACACCCGACCAGCTTGCTGATGCAATATATCAGAAGCTCAGGGAGGCCAAAATAGTATGAGTAAGTCGGTTGATGTCAGCGACGCCTGCACGGGTTGTGGCATGTGTATCTCTATCTGTCCCTTTGGAGTAATAACCATAGTCACAGGCAAGGCACAAATCGGAGACGCCTGCAGAGTCTGCGGTGCATGCGAGCCCGTCTGTCCGGTTAAGGCAATTACCATCAAGAAATCAGAAGTTCCTCAGGTCTTCGCCGACTGGCGTGGCATCCTCGTTTATGCCGAGCAACGCGAGGGCAGAGTCCACCCCGTCGCCTACGAGCTACTCGGTAAGGGCAGGGAGCTTGCAGCCACGCTTGGGGAGCCTGTTTACGCCGTCATTATAGGCACCAACCTCACCAGTGCAGCTGAGGAACTAGTGAAGCGTGGTGCTGACAAGGTACTCGTCTATGATCATCTGTTTCTCGCAACCTATCGGGACGACCCTTACGCTCAGATATTATCCGAGGCCACTAATGAACTCAAGCCAAGCATTATTCTCATAGGCGCCACCTCAATAGGTCGTTCCCTCGGTCCACGTGTCGCAGCAAAACTCAAAACTGGTCTTACCGCCGACTGCACTGGACTTGACATCGACCCCCAGACACGCCTCCTCCTCCAAACGCGCCCAGCCTATGGAGGGAACATCATGGCTACCATCTACACTCAGAACAGCCGACCCCAGATGGCAACCGTTCGGTATAAGGTGATGACCGAGGCATTGGCAGATCCTACGAAGAGGGGTGAAATAATTAAGAAACAGGTCGATCCCAACCGGCTTCAGGATCGTATCAGAGTACTCGGCTTCGAGGCAGCCAAGGAGCAGGTCAGCATAGTCGACGCTGACATCGTCGTCAGTGGGGGTAAGGGCCTTGGTGAGCCAAAAGGTTTCGAGCTCATTAAACAACTCGCAGACGCCCTCGGAGGAGCTGTAGGAGCAAGTCGCCCTACAGTCGATGAAGGCTGGATAGAATACCGCCACCAGGTCGGCTTAAGCGGCCGCACAGTTCGACCCAAGCTCTACCTCGCTTGTGGTATAAGTGGAGCAGTCCAGCACCAAGCAGGTATGAAGACCAGTGACGTCATAATCGCCATAAATAAAGATAAGGAGGCTCCAATCTGCAGGATCAGCACCCTCGCTGCTGTCGGTGACCTTTATGAGGTGGTACCACGCCTCATTGAGAAGATTAAGGAGCAAAAGGTCCGTGGCACAACCTCAAATTGACGACGAAGTCAGACAAAAATTAGAAGCCATTATGGGCGCGAAGAATGTCTCTTTCTCTAAGGAGGACATTGAGAAGGCCTCAGTCGATGAGAGTCCCCTCGAACCCCATCCGCCCGAAGTGGTTGTCAAGCCCGGCACAACGGCGGAAGTCTCCGCTGTCATGAAACTGGCTAATGAGAGGCTGATCCCCGTCGTAGCGCAGGGAAGCAGAACCGGGCTCGCTGGTGCCAGTCACCCAGTCCGTGGCGGCATAGCACTTAGTCTAGAGCGTATGAACAGGGTCCTCGAGATCGATGAGGAGAACCTCATGACCGTCGTGGAGCCCGCCGTCCTCGTAGATGACGTTCACAAGGCGGTTGAGAAAGTTGGTTTATACTATCCCCCGGACCCGGGACAAGAGTCTGGTAGCGTTGGGGGCAACATAAACACAAACGCGGGGGGAATGAGGGCTCTCAAATACGGTACCACGCGTGATTACATTCAGGCTCTCGAGGTTGTATTGCCAAGTGGTGAGATCATTAAAATCGGGGGAAAAGTCGTCAAAGACACCACCAGGTATAGCCTCCTCGATCTCATAGTGGGATCCGAGGGGACACTAGGTATAGTCACGCGAGCAACCCTACGCCTTGTTCCAAAGCCGAAGTACACCGCTCTCATCTACGCCCCATTCGATTCAACATACGACGCTGCCAAGGCTGTCAGTGAGATCATTCGCCGCAAAATCCAACCCTTTGCCCTCGAGCTCATGAGCAGACACGCCGTTGAAACCGTTGAACGATACCTTGAGCGCAAGCTCCCCGACGATATCCACTCTGCCTACTTAATAGTTGGAGTAGAGTCCAATAACGAGGCCGAACTTGGGACTCAGCTTGAGATGGCAGGAGAAGTATGCCTGGAAAACGGTGCTATCGACGCCTATATAGCAGACACCGTGGAGAAGCAGCGCCAAATGTGGGAAGCTAGGAAGGCTGTTTACGATGCATACAATTCTCTCTACGAGGTGGATGAAGCGGACATTTGCGTCCCGAGGAGCGCAATCCCCGCCTTCATTGACCATCTAGACGAGATTGGCGACAGGCACGGGGTGCAGATAATCCCCGTGGGTCATGCAGGGGACGGTAATATTCATTGTAACATTATCCGCCTCGACGGAACCGATGCGGAGTGGCATACGGAACTGGAAGAAACCATAAGTGAACTAGTAGATCTCGGGTTAGGAATGGGAGGTACTGTCAGTGGAGAGCACGGTCTTGGCTACACGAAACGCCTCTATCTCGTCAAAAAGGTGGGTGACACTCAAGTTGGGCTCATGAAGGGGATAAAGAAAGTCTTCGACCCCAATGGAATCCTCAACCCAGATAAGATCTGGGGCTAACCCACGAGGTAATTAGTATTCTCGGTATGCCTCAGCGAGGGGGTGGCCTATATTGGTGAGTGTGAACGATTTGTACCAGCCGAAGGGACTCCTATGGGCCTCGAATCCATCGGCTAGAAGCGTCTCCTGGAGTTTCCTTAGAAACTCCTTTGCGAGGCGGGGTGAACCTAGCTCCTTACTCAGATGGGCGTAGGGGTGTATGAGAACACGTCTCGTCCCGATTCTTCCAGTGTCCACCTTGATGTTTTCCACATATGCCTTCGTGATCTCTTCCATTCTAGTCTCGTCCTGTTTCTCGAAACATGTTAGACATACAAGTACATTCTCAAGAGACTCGGCTTTGGGAATTGGAGGCTGCTCAGCGACAGGGGTCTCCTTCTTGACCTCATAGCTGAAGCTACTGCAGTGTAGCTGAAGGACTCTCATGACTGATGAGCTGTACATTGCGAATAAAGCAATTTACTTTAGTGCACGCGGGCATCCCATTCAGTAAATATAGATGTGTTGGTCCAATAATATGCGGTTATCAGAGCGCCTTTCTGTAGAGAGTTACTATGTCTTCTTGTGTGGCCTTTCTTGGGTTATTGCCAGGGCTCCCGCTTGCGATAGCATCCGCAGCCATCTTAGAGACAACTGACTCGAACTTTGCTATATCTATTCCAAGACCGCGAAGGTTTGGAATCTGGAGGTCGGTGTTCAACATCTTCACAGCGGATTCTGTCTTCTTAGAGGCCTCATCCGTGGTGAGCCCTGCTGTTTCTTCCCCAATCGCCACAGCGATCTCGGCGTAACGGCTCGGGTTCCCAGAGACGCTCCATTCGATGACTGTAGGTAAGAGGGCAGCGTTGGAGACGTCGTGGGCTACATGGAAGTATGCACCGATGAGGCGCGACATTCCGTGGACGAGAGCCACGGACGAGTTCGCGAAGGCAAGCCCAGCCTGTAACGCTCCCATGAGCATGTTGCTACGAGCCCCTAAATCATCGGGTTGCGAGTACGCAATCCGGATGTTCTTCGAGATGAGACTGATTGCTCGGAGTGCTAATGTATCAGTTAGAGGTTGGGACCTCACCGAGATGTATGCCTCGATGGCGTGAGTGAGGGCGTCGAGTCCCGTCGCTACAGTTATTCCCTTAGGCATCTTCATCGTCATCTTAGGGTCGACGAGGGCAACCGTCGGTAAGATAAGGGGACTAGAGATAAGCATCTTCACTTCAGTCTCGGTGTTGGTTATAATAGTGAATGGTGTGACCTCACTCCCTGTCCCTGCCGTCGTGGGGATCGCGATGAGGGGAACGCATGGATGAACGATCTTGTTTGCGCCTATATAGTCACTTATTTTCCCCGGGTTTGAAGAGAGGACTGTGATAGCCTTCGCTGTGTCGATCGGGCTGCCTCCTCCGACGGCAACGATCACATCAGCGGCCGCATCTTCGAACATTTCAAGTCCCTCATCAACATAATCTACAGTTGGTTCTGTGACGACTTTATCGTAGATAGCGTAGCCCACACCGACAGCGTCGAGGGATGCCTTTACCTCCGCGAGCAGACCGATTTTATCCAAGTTTGAGTCTGTAACTATCAGCGCTTTATTCCCAAGCAGCTTGGCGTGCTCACCTGACTCCTTCGCTGCTCCGACGCCAGAACTAATGACGGACGGCGCCCTAAACTGCCTCGTATTGCTCATCCTACCCACCTTACAAGTCGTATTTGACTCGTCGGGTCGTTAACCTTTTTCCTTTGGGGGATAATGGTGCGCCTATGTGGTTTAACTCGCGTCGCTCCCCGGTCTACGGGACACGGGGCGCGGTCGCAACGAGCCAGCCTCTCGCTAGTGAAGCCGGTATGAGAATACTTCAGAGGGGTGGTAATGCGGCGGATGCAGCTGTCGCCGTCGCCGCTGCACTAAATGTCACGGAGCCGTGCAGCACAGGAATGGGTGGCGACTGCTTCGCACTTTTCTATGACGCCAAGGAAGGACGCGTTCTTGGCCTCAATGGGAGTGGCAGGGCCCCTATTGGTCTCACACCAGAGAAGCTCTTCTCGGAGGGGTTGACGAAGATGCCATCGAATGGCGTTAACACAATCACTGTCCCAGGTGCTGTCGCTGGCTGGGTGGACACAATCGAAAAGTTCGGTACCTTCACTATTGGTGATGTTCTTACCCCTGCCATAGAGCTTGCAGAGGATGGATTTCCCGTCTCTCCGCTCACAGCCCGAGCTTGGGCTAGTGGTGCCCCAATCCTAAGGTCAGGGCCATACGGAGACGAGATGCTTATAAATGGTAGAGCCCCCGGCGCTGGCGAGGTAATGAAGAACCCTACCCTTGCCTACAGTATGCGCGAGGTCGCGGAACATGGGAAAACTGGCTTCTACGAAGGGAGAATCGCCGAGGCAATAGTCGAACTTATCCACCTTAAAGGGGGTACAATGACCCTCGATGACCTCAAGAGGCACATTACTACCTTCGATGAACCCATAACGGTCAACTACCGTGGCGTCGATGTCTGGGAGATACCTCCAAATGGGCAGGGGATTACAGCTCTAATAGCCCTGAATATAGTCGAGGGATATAACCTATCAAAGCTTCACTACGACTCCCCTCAGAGACTGCACCTCCTTATAGAGGCGATAAGGACCGCTTTCGCTGACACTCGTTGGTACGTTGCAGATTCCTCATTTACAAAAATCCCGGTGAAGGAACTCATTTCCAAAGACTATGCTGCCAAGAGACGGGAGCATATCAATCCTCTAAAGGCTACTCTGGATAGGGTGCATGGCTCCCCGTCTGCTGGGAGTGACACAGTCTATTTCTGCACGGTCGACAGGTGGGGAAATGCCTGTAGCTTCATAAACAGTAACTACTCGGGCTTCGGCACTGGCCTCGTCCCAAGAGGCTGTGGATTTACCCTCCAGAACAGAGGCGCTGGTTTCACCCTCGAGAAGGGCCAC
Source organism: Bathyarchaeia archaeon (assembly GCA_050014495.1). Taxonomy (GTDB): domain Archaea; phylum Thermoproteota; class Bathyarchaeia; order TCS64; family TCS64; genus UBA8941. Next base: position 7,161 of record JBEKDF010000031.1, on the reverse strand, counting down.
CCCAATGTCCTTTCACCTGGTAAGAGACCCTATCACACCATCATCCCTGGGATGATGACCAAGAATGGGGAGCTATTTGGTCCCTTCGGGGTCATGGGAGGATTCATGCAGCCCCAGGGCCACCTACAGGTCATAACGAATATGATTGATTACGGTATGGACCCGCAAGAGGCTCTCAACGCGCCACGCTTCTGTATCCAAGAAGGTATTGCAGGGGGGAAGGTCAGTCTTGAGGAAGGGATATCCATCGATACAATGGCTGTCCTTGCCAGGATGGGCCATGAGGTAATCCCGATTGCTGGTCACAACCGTGTAAGTTTCGGCAAGGGACAAATAATTCTCAGAGACTCCAAGACCGGTGCTTTAACCGCTGGGAGCGACCCCCGCTCAGACGGGCAGGCATTAGGCTGGTAGGAGGTTTATAAGACGTGGGAGAAGCCGATGGCGACGGTTTCCCTCCACCCTATCCCACCATTCAACTTTGACCTCAGCTGTGGCATCTATACACGCAGTGAGGCTTATACTCATATCACCTACTTGGGCAGCACCCTTTACAAGTGCTTGGAACTGAACGGGAAGCCTAGCCTCATTACCATAAGTTCGGAGAGGGGGGTGCTGAGGGCTAGGCTATTTGGCTCCTGCACCCGAGTTCAGCTCGAGTCAAATGCTTCATGGATCATATCCTCTGACCTCGACCTCAAGCCATTCTATGCAGAGTCTGACGATATAATGAAGCCTATTATCCAGCGGCTTTATGGACTAAAGCCTCCAAGGGCCTCCACTGTCTACGAGACCCTAATCATCTCGTTTACGGAACAGCAGATCAGTTTACGCGTCGCTATGACTTTCCAGAAAAGGATAGTCGAGAGATATGGGGAAGCCTTCCGCTATGGCGAACTAACCTTTTACTCTTTCCCAGCACCAGCTACGCTCGCCTCTGCCGATCCCGAGGATTTGCGGGCCCTCGGTCTAAGCCGAAATAAGGCTGACTTCATAACGGGCTTGTCGAAAAGGGTTAACTCTGGAAATCTGGATCTCGAGTCATTAAAAGATAGGCCTACCGCCGAGGTAAGGGAGGAGCTTCAATCCATCCGAGGCGTTGGCGAGTGGACGAGTGATTATGTTCTTGTACGGGGCCTTGGTAGGACAGAGATGGTTCCTTATGACGATCTAGGAACCCAGGATTCCGTTGGACTCTATTATAAGGGTGGGGTTAGAGCCACCAGGATTGAGGTGGAGAAGATACTAAATAGATTTGGCGCTTATGCGGGTCTTGCGAATTATTATCTCATATACTCAAGGTTCTTCGGTGTAGAGCCTTCTCCTAGCCCAATTTGATCTTAACCAACTGCGCGCGCGCATGATACTAATTAATTACCTAATTTTTCCTCTACTAGAAGCATCCTTATTTTTCTAAGGGGGCTGACCTCTCTCTCAAAGATTAGGAGCTTTCCGACATTACTACCCAACTGGCCCATTGCCTTAATGTGCTTATCTTCAAGGGGAAGGCAATACTCCCATACTCTCTTTATCGCCAATTCGAGTGTGGGAACAATTTTCTGTATGCCAACGACCCAGATGACGTTTGGGGAACTATAGACGTAGCTCAGGAGCTGACTCCCAGTGTAACTTGCTACCACTACCTCCCCAGTCTCAGCTACGGCGTGAACGCTACCAAGATAGTAAGGGTCTAGAGAAGTTAACCCTGAGTTCATACCTCTTCATGAAGTCGGCGATGCCAATCATTGTGTCCTTCAGGTTTCTCCAACCCTCCGTCCCCGTCTTGATGAGGTCCAGTAATCCTATCTCGCTGAGTGTGTTGGAGTTGCCAATCATAATCTCCGTTCCCATTGGGAGGAGCTCGGTGACCCTCCTTAGGGCTTCCCTCCTGTCCTTGAGTAGCTCAACACTTATGTTTCTAGATTTCAACGAATCCATTGTCTTCGCGACCGAAACATTATTGGCGAGTTCGTCCCAGCCCAAATTCCTTACACCAAGTTATCCGTTCTGAACAGCTGCCCTATATAACCAAGACATCTCACCCCAAATTATAATTTCCCGATGCAGTTGTATTGATGTGATCAATGTTGGAGTACAAGACTGGAATCGAATTTGCCAAGAAGCTCGACAGGGAGGACCCCCTCGCCTCGTATAAGAAGAGGTTCTACATCCCCGAGAGGGAGACCCTAAACATGGATGGAAAGACCAAGTCAGTCAAACCCATAATCTACATGGACGGAAACAGTCTAGGTCTCGCCTCTAAGGACGTCGAGAAGGAGATGAAAGCCGAGTTCGAGAGGTGGAAGGATCTTTCGACTCGCCGCAGCGGTATCGATAGGAAGGCTGCAGAGTATCAGGCAAAGCTTGTCGGTGCGGAGACAGACGAGGTCATCGTTACTGGTGGTGCCTCGATAAACCTTCACGCCCTTGTCTCAACCTTCTACAAGCCCAAGGGGAAGAGAACGAAGATCATCGGGGATGAGTTAAACTTCAGCAGCGATCTCTACGCCCTTGCGGGGCAGGTACGCCTCAAAGGCAGAGACCCCGAGAAGGACCTCATCGTCGTCAAGAGTAGAGACGGCAGAACAATCGCGGAGGAGGACATAATTGGCGCGATGAGTGACGAGGTCAGCGTCTGCCACCTCCCCAGCGTCTATTTCGTGAGCGGCCAACTCCTCGACATAAAGCGCCTCACGAAAGCAGCCCACGATCATGGTGTCATCATTGGGTACGACTGCTGCCACAGTGTTGGAGTAATTCCTCACAAGTTCCACGAGTGGGGGGTCGACTATGCCCTCTGGTGCAACTACAAATACATGAATGGGAGTACTGGGGGTATCGCCGGCCTCTATGTCCACAAGAGTCACTTCAAGGAGACACCTGGCCTACCAACTTGGTGGGGGAACAGTCCTGGCAACAGGTTCGATTTTAAGGCGGAGTGGACGCCCACTGGCAACGCAGCCTCATGGCACCTCGGTAGCAACCTAAGTATAGGCTTTGGTGTATCTCCCGTCTACGCTAGTAGTAAGATGATAGTCGAAGCTGGACTCGACAGGATACGGGAGAAGAGCCTCAAAGCCACTGGCTATATGATGTACCTAGTCGACGAGCTCCTCAGCAAGAAACCCTACAACTACAGTATAGGGAACCCTCGAGAGGCTGAGAGGCGGGGAGGCCATGTCGCTGTCGAGCATGATGAGGCTCGGAGGATATGTGAAGCACTTACAGACCGTGGAGTTCCACCAGACTTCCGTCCACCGAAAACCATACGTCTCAGCCCAATTCCACTCTACACCACTTACCAGGAGGTTTGGGAGGTCATACAACACCTCAAGGCCGTCATAGACAACAAAGAATACCAAAAGTACGATGCCAACAAGAAGGAATCCTACTAGAAATCTCACTGATCAAATACACGATGACTCCCAAACATCTAATTAATTCCCAACGATTTTTATCTCCTATGAGGCTAGCTGCCTTATTTTCGGGTGGTAAAGATAGTACCTACGCGGCCCACCTTACTGAGATGGGTGGACACGAGGTCTCAATATTCGCTTGTATGCGCCCTATCCGCGGGGACAGCTACATGTTCCACGGTGTAAACATCCACCTCACACCACTCATCGCTGAGGCGCAGGGTAAACCCCTCGCCTCCGCTCCGAGCAGCGGAGAGAAAGAGAAGGAAGTAGAAGAACTAAGACACTTAATAGAACTTCTCAACGTAAGGGGAGTAGTCTCTGGGGCAATAGCATCCAAGTATCAGCGCGAAAGAGTAAACCAAATATGTGCCGATCTGGGAATCACCCATCTCTCCCCACTGTGGGGTAAGGAGCCTCACGTGCTTCTCGAGGCTGAAATTAAATCGGGCATGGAGATCCTTATGGTACAGGTCGCAGCCAATGGCCTCGATAGGCAATGGCTCGGGAGGCATATTGACATGAAAGCGGCCGAAGAGCTGACGAAACTAAGTGAGCGCTACGGCATCAATGTCTGTGGGGAAGGAGGCGAGTACGAAAGTCTAGTCATCGACGCCCCCTGGTTCCGGAAAAGACTTGAGATCGACAAGTCCGAAGTCGTATGGGAGGGCACCAGCGGCTCCTTCCTTATCCAAGGAGCCCATCTCATCCCCAAAGCACATAAAGGTTAAAAACACACCTCCTCATCGTTGAATGTCAGAGGAGAGCGCGGTGAACGCCCACCAAACAGCCTAGGCCGAGAGGCCCAAAGCTCACCCAATTACTCCCCTATAATTCTCAGTAGAAAACCAGGGCGAAAGGATAGAGGCCTTCACCTACTCTACAAGGAAGTAAAAAACAATGGCTGAAAAGAATAAGGAAGAGGTGGTCTCCGCCGCCCTAAAGGCGGAGGAGAAGCTACGGTCACAATGGTACATCCTCGACACCGAGGGTGAACTACATAAGATCGACGAGTTCGACTTCAAAGGTCGAGACAACCTGCGCAAGTTCGCGGGCTACGAGGTCGACAAGGACAGGACGGTACACCAGGAGCCTCCCCACGTCACAATGATGAAGGCCCTCGAGTTAGTCGATTACGAGCCCGCGAGCGACCCTGGTAACATGCGCTACTATCCCAAGGGGAGAATGATCAAGGCGCTGCTTGAGGAGTATGTATCTAGCCAGGTAGCCAAATACGGTGGCATGGAAGTTGAGACCCCGATAATGTACAATCTTGAGCATCCAACGCTCGCTAATTACCTTAATCGATTCCCCGCCCGCCAATACACTATCGAGAGCGATAATGACCGATACTTCCTACGCTTCGCCGCCTGCTTCGGCCAATTCCTGATGGCCCACGATGCTACTATTAGCTACAAAAACCTCCCCTTCAAGATTTACGAGCTCACCCGCTACAGCTTCCGAAGAGAGCAGAAGGGGGAGCTCACCGGGTTACGCAGGCTCCGAAGCTTCACCATGCCCGACGTCCATGCTATGTGCCGCGACCTCGATCAGGCGAAGGAGGAGTTCATGGTACGCTTCAAGATGAGCGCTGACGTCCTCGAAGGCATAGGCATCCATAACGCGGATTACGAGCTGGGTGTCCGCCTAACCGAGGAGTTCTGGGCGAACAATAAGGACTTCGTCGTCAATTTAGTCAGGACCCATGGGAAACCAGCCCTAGTGGAGATGTGGAAGGAGCGCATCTTCTACTTTATACTGAAGTGGGAGAGAAACTTCGTCGACAACCTCGACAAGGCTTCCGCTTTGAGCACTGACCAAATAGATGTGGAGAACGGTGAGAGGTACGACATTAAGTTCATGGAAGAGGACGGCACAACGAAGCACCCCCTCATCCTTCACTGCAGCCCCTCAGGAGCAATAGAAAGAGACATCTACGCCCTCCTAGAGAAGGCTGCCTTCGACATGAAGCTAGGGAAACGCCCAACTCTTCCACTTTGGCTCGCTCCCACTCAGGTTCGAGTCATCCCCGTCAGCCAAGACTATCTCGGTGCAGCAGACAAGGCTGCCACTGAAATCGAGTTAGCAAAAGTGAGAGTAGACGTGGACAACCGCGATGAAAGTGTAGGGAAGAAGATCAGAGACTCCGAGAAGGAGTGGATACCCTACACAATCGTCATAGGCGAAAAGGAGACTGGGAAAGAGAAGCTCCCAGTGCGCATCAGGGATACCGGGAAACTTGTGGAGTATTCTCCAGACGAACTCGCTAAGGAGGTGAAAGACGCCGTTGGCGACAAACCCTGGAGGCCTCTGCCGGTGCCGAAGTACCTACAGCAGCGCCCCAAGTTTAGTGGCTAAATACCATGCCGCCAACGCTCAATCTGGTCTGTCTTCTTATTTCCTTTCTTGAATTGCTTGTAGTGTTCCTCACAGACGTAGGCGGTTTTACCCTGCACGTCGAGTCCAGCCAACTTTGCTTTGGCGACATTAACCGAGCGTACTGCATCTTTACTACAGTTCCTGACTGTGCACTTCTGGCCCTTATCAATCCTTCCCAATGTTATCAAGAGATACCCTGGGAGATGCGATTTAAGCCTAGCCCATCTCAACCCATATAAACCGCCTCGCATCTCCTCAGCCCCTGTGCCAAACCTCAATGCCTCCATAATAGGCTCTCAAGGATACTCGAAGCAACTCGGGAAGAAGAGTGGCGAGACCGACGTCACCTTCTACGATCTTAAGAAAGGGGAGACTACGATTACAATGGTCGAGCCAAGCAGATACCCCGAGAAGATCCAGAGCCTATACTACACAGCTGCCTTCAGCGAACACTCGGTCCTCGTTGCTGAGAAGCTTGACCAGTATTTCGGGGAGAGCCTACTCATGATCAATGCATGTGGTATCAAAGAGGGCACGATAGTCCTGAGAAATTATATCACCGATGACCAGCTCCAGATGTTCAGACAGGGGACTGTTCTCGCTGGGTATGAGGTTATAGAGGACGACCCAATGAAGCTGCGGGACAGACTCCTGACTTTTGCAGAGAGGCCGCGGGTAGAGCAGACAGGACCCTCGACTTTGACAATAGACACCGCCTTCAACGTTCGCGGAATAGGTACCGTCGCCCTAGCAACCGTTAAGTCTGGTACTATGAAGAAGCACGACGAGCTTTACGTCCTACCTGGGGACAAAATCGCCGAGGTACGCAGCATTCAGAAGCATGACGAGGATTTTGACACCGCGGGGGTCGGGGACCACGTAGGTCTCGCCTTAAAAGGGGTTGAGGCTACAGACCTAGACAGAGGAACAGTGCTGACTGGAGAGAACCTCAAGCAGACGACTAAGATTGAGGCACAAGCAGAAATCATACCCTATTTTCAGGTCCAGCTTCATAATGGGAGTACCCTTCACCTCGGCCACTGGTTACAATTCAATCTAGCACGCATAGACACCGTCGAGGATAAGGGGGACAAGAAACTGAAGATGACCCTTTCTCTGGAGAGACCAATCGTACACCCTCAAGGGGCAAGAGCTGTCATCAACTATATTGATGGCGGAAGGCTCAGGGTCGCTGGAACTCTACCTCTGCCATGACACTTTAGAAGTGTTTCCTTCGAGTTGCACGCGCAAGGCTGTTTAGAAATTAAATAATACATCGCATAACTCTTCCTTGAGTGTAGGTTGAACGTTGAGCGTGTGCTTGACTCACTCGACCTAGACTGGATACGCATACTTCTATGGAAAC
>JBEKDF010000030.1:0-33181 GCA_050014495.1 Bathyarchaeia archaeon | reverse complement strand
ATTGGGCTAACGCGATGATGATCCCTAGGAGAAGGATACTCATGTAGACTAGTTTATACATTATTTTCATACTGATTCAAAATGAAGAAACGCGTACATATTAACTTGAGCGTACGCACGCTCAGAACTAAGATGAAAATAATTGTTTAGGCTTGTTAAGATACGTTTGTGCGCGCAGCTCTCTGTAAATATAAGAAAAGAGCCAAATTCATGAGCAGCCTAGACCAATAGACCAAATGCCCCTTCCCTCGTAGGGTGTGATATATGTAGAGCCTCAACTTAGCGCATGCGCACCCATTCAAATATAGCCTTTGCAAATCTTAGTCAAATCTATGCACATCTGAACGAACCATTCCTGTCCATTAGGCTCCACCACAATGACATAGTTAAGATCAGGATTAATTTCCTTAATTCTATCCATCCACCAAGGCAAAGCTTCCCGAATATCACTCTCAGGAGTGTTAAAATACCCCTTAGATCTACCCAATAAAAAGCGCACACTCGAACGCCCAAACAGATCATCAATCTGTCCCCTATACTTCTCACTATCCGCGTAATACACTAGTGTTTCACCACTCTTGATCATATTCGAAACATGCTCCAATAAAGTTACATTCTCTTCTTTCGCTACATCATCTAGCACACGAAAAACTCTCCTCAAAAACAGATGTGCCGACACCTTCTTCATGTAACTCGACATTTCTTCAACTCCAAGATTCTAAGAATCTCAATCGCATTTTTTATTCGCGCGCATGTAAATTATTCAATTTATTCATGCGCGCGCGCATCACAGCTTTTAGATTTTAAAAGTGTAGTAGATACCACTATTGCTATCGACCGATCTATTTCCAACCGAATCTGTTGAGGCAACTAAATAATAATAAGTCGTCCCAGCCTCGAGTCCGGTAAGGGTCAAAGAGTGACTTGTAACCATCGCAGGATCGGATACCATGCTTCCTGTCGCCGTTGTGACCCCATACTTTACTACGCTGTCACCAGGCTCGTTAGTCATCCAAGTTATCTTTACGCTCGAATTAGTTAGGTTTGAGAATACAACCGCACTTATTATCGGCGGAGCAGTGCGTATACGTGCGGCATCAACGGCGTGGTCTTTATAGACGTTGATGAGATTAATCAACTTGTCAACGTCTGATGGCCAAGCCACCTGATTTAACTCGCGGCGAATCTCTGCTAGTTCTGGTGCTTCATTTCTATCATTTTTACTCATAGCTGGATGATATATTTCGCAGTTAATAAACCGATAATTATCGGTTAATCGGGTCTCAGACATGCACACACACGCGTTAACATAAGGATGCAATACGCGCATAGCATATGAGAAACACGTCTTCGACTTAATGTTCGTATCCCGAAGATGAGTGCGCTCCTAATTTGTATCTTAAATGCGCATACTCAGTTTTAATAAGTTAGTAGCCGATTCTTCGGTTCTTTCTTTAGATTCTACCTTAACCTCGTGTTTACTTTTTCGTTTTATTCTTCTTGCTCTTCTTTTTACCCTTCTTGCTCTTCTTTTTACCCTTCTTGCTCTTCTTTTTACCCTTAACTTTCTTAATTTCCTTCTTAAGTTTTTTAATTTCTTTCTTCAAGCCCTCAAATACGGATTCTTCTGATTCCTTCGATTTTTCCTCTACATTTTCCATCTCTTTTTTTACTCCTTCTCCGAAGGCCTCCGCGGTTTCACCTGCTTTTTTAGCGCCCGTCTTAACTCCGTTTACTACAACTGCTCCTGCGTGCTCCGCCTTTTCACTTAAGCTCTTTTTTTCTTCTGGCATGATGCATCCAATTCTATCTGGAAAGCCTAGAATATAAACCGAAACCACCTCTTAGATATAAAAATTAAATACATGCAAAAGGTTGCTACGGAGACTTAGCCATTACTTCAAAATTTTACGATCTTGTAAAAGATTCCTTTTACTACTTCTCCCGAGATAATGTACAACACTACGATTATCGCCGTTGCTAAAAGAAATGTCATTGGCGGAGGGCTAAATCCGAAAAGGGATCCGAGTAGAGTAAAAGGAAGGATTAAGGTTGCGCCAACAATCACCAAGGTGGTGAACAGCAGAAATTTTCCAGGCGTACTTTTGAAGAAAGGACGCTGGCTCCGGATGACTAGTACAACAAGTGATGCTGAGATAACCGATTCCACAAACCAACCAGTTCTAAATTGATCGACAGAGCTATGCATGATGAAAAGGAGTACACCAAATGTTAGATAATCAAATACTGAGCTTAAGACGCCAAAAGTAATCATGAAATTTCGGATAAACGCCACATTCCAGCGTCGAGGTAGTTCAACCATTTCAACATCTACGTTATCCGTGCCAATGGTTGTCTCTGGAAAATCTGTCATTAGATTGGTAAGAAGGATCTGCCTAGGTAGTAAAGGAAGAAACGTCAGAAAGAGGGATGCACCTGCCATACTGAACATATTTCCGAAATTGGCACTAGTTGCCATGAATACATACTTTAGAGTGTTAGCGAAGGTTTTCCTGCCTTCTTTTACCCCCTGCACGAGAACGCCTAGGTCCTTTTCAAGCAGCACGATGTCAGCTGATTCTTTGGCAACATCAACGGCACTATCAACGGAGAGACCAACATCGGCAGCATGGAGAGCCGAGGCATCGTTGATCCCATCTCCCATATATCCTACCACATTGCCGGCTTTCTTGAGCGAAATGATGATTCTCTCCTTTTGATTGGGCTCAACCTCCGCAAAAACTTCGACACTATTCACTCTTCCAAGCAGCGCTTCATCACTAAGCTTAAGAAGTTCTGAACCTGTGAGAATTCTTGGCGTCGGGAACCCGACTTGTTGACTAAGGAAACCTGCTACAAGCTGATTATCACCTGTTATAATCTTCAATGAAATACCGAGATATTTCAGCTCGCTAATAGTATCGATAATCTTAGCTTTAATAGGATCAAAGAGAACGAGGAATCCCAAGAAAGTCATATCAGCTTCACTATCTTTTGTGATTAGCTTAACAGAACCAATATTCTTGTAAGCTATACCAAGAACGCGAAAACCTTTGTTACTTAACTCTTCAAAGCGTTCCTGGATCGGTTTATTTTCCTCGGCAATTCCTATAATCTTTGCATCCGAAGATTCAACAGAGGAACAAACATCGATCACGTTCTGCAAAGCACCTTTTGTCACCATCAGACCTGTACTATTCTTAGATACGAGGACACTTAGTCGCTTACGAATGAAGTCATAAGGGACCTCATCCAGTTTTACGTAACCAGACATATCAAAATGACGATTTTGAATCGTTTCATCAGTTAATAGCGCCGTATCAATTGGATTCGTGAAACCCGTCTGATAAGAGGCATTGAGAAAAGCGTAGAGAAGCCCTTTTTCACTTTCACTACCTTTGAGATCAAGCACGGATTGTACCTTTATCACGCCCTCTGTCAGAGTACCGGTCTTATCGGAGCATAGGACGTTCATACTTCCAAAGTTTTCAATGGATGCCAACCGCTTGACGATTACTTTTTTTAGTGCCATCTTTTTGGCACCTTGCGCTAGATTAATGCTGATAATCGCCGGCAGCAGTTGTGGCGTTAGCCCAACCGCGAGCGCTAGGGAAAAGAGAAGTGATTCTAAAACGGGGCGTGCAAAATATACATTAATGGCGAATGTAGCGACCACTAATACGAGTGTAATTTCCATTAGTAAATATCCAAAATGTCTGACACCATGTTCGAACTCTGTTTCTGGAGATCTAAGTTTCAAACGCTCTGAGACTTTGCCAAACTCAGTCCTCGATCCTGTTCCTAATACCACTGCTTGCCCGTTGCCACTGACTACACTCGTTCCCATGAAAAGACTGTTTGTCCGCTTACTAAGTGGTGTTTCCACTGTCAGAACCCCTACTGATTTCTCACTGGGGTAAGTTTCACCCGTCAGGGATGCTTCGTTTACGAATAGATCTTTTGATTCCACGATCAGTGAATCAGCAGGGATCAGGTCTCCAGCATTGAGAACTATGAGATCCCCAGGCACAATCTCATTAGCTGGAATCTCCTTTTGATCTCCATTGCGAAATACGGTCGCTTTGGTCTGCACGATTGCAAGTAACTTTTCGACAGCGTTTGTTGCACCTCTTTCTTGCCAGAAGCCCAGTAGACTACTGATTAAGATAATAACGAGGATGATTAGGGCATTCACCGCATCCCCAAGAAAGAACGACAATCCACCTGCAAAGATTAGTATGAGGATAATCGGACTCTTGAATTGAGTAAGCAGAAGCGTAAGCGCATCTGATTTTTTCTTAGGCGTCAGAAGATTGGAGCCGTATTTTTTAAGCCGATTTCGTGCTTCATCCTCTGTCAGACCTTTTGACGTCGCCTGAAGTCGCTGAAAAACTTCAGAAGTTGGGACACTCCAATATGGTTGTAGATTCTCACTGTCAGATGTACTCAATGAAATCACTTGGAATGCGCTTAATTCTTCCTTAATTGATAGTAGAAAGATAGGCTATAAACAGGAGGAATAATTGTCAGTTTAATCACATCCAAAAGTGAACGTTTACATATATTATGATTTGAGCCAATTCAGTGTTAAAACACGCGTGTACACTTTGGAGGCAAGTTATTCTAAGGAATTAGATATAAAATGCATGCGCATAAAACGAATGTAATCGAAAAATAAGCCACCAGAGTAGAAAATTCACATTAATCATCCAAGTGACATACTGATTTGAATCTAGGAAATTTCAATTGTTTTTGGATCCTGTTTAAGCTTTGGATAATGCATATCCAATTTCTCAAGAGTACTTATTATTATCTTCGAAATTAACAAGTCGCGAATCCATTCATGATCCGAGGGTATAATATACCAAGGGGCCCAATCTGTGCTGGTTTTACTTAAGAGAATTTCATAGGACTTCATATATGCTTTCCAATCTTTCCGCTCGTTTAGATCGTTAATATTGAATTTCCACTGTTTTGTTGGATCAGCAAGTCTATCCTGTAGTCGCTTTTTCTGCATGTCGTAACTTATGTTTAAAAAGAACTTCATTATCGTTGAACCCTCCTCCGACAGCATTCTTTCGAAGTCCATTATCTGCTGATACCTTTTCTCGATTACATCGGCTGGTGCGAGTTCATGTACCCTGGCAATTAGGACATCCTCGTAGTGGCTACGGTTGAAAATGACCAGCTCACCTTTTATTGGAACTTGGGCATGAACGCGCCAGAGGTAGTCGTGATCAAGCTCATTTATAGACGGTTCTTTGAAATTTACAACTCTTACACCTTGTGGATTTACTGCTTCAAACACGCGTCGGATAACGCCGTCTTTTCCGCCAGTGTCCATGGCTTGGAGAACTATGAGTATCTTATGTTCATGCTCGGCGAAAAGGATCTCCTGAAGTGACTCAAGACTATTCTTGTTTACTTGCATCACATCTACTGATTGTTCTTTCTCACCTTCGAAGCCTGAGGTATCTCCGGGGTCCCATTCTTCTATCTTGATTTTTTGTCCCGGTTCAACGTGGTATCTCTTAGTATGTATGTCCATTTTGATCAAGTTTCAATTATACTCCGCGATTTATACTAATTACTATCAATAAGTTGAGTTGGTAGAACATCTACTTTTAACTTCATACCGAATACTGATAAAAAGCAAGTCTGTATAAATTTCAGTCCCCAAAGTTCAACTTCAATATCTTCATCGGCGTAGAGTAGAAGACTTGCCTTTCCTCCATCGCCAGCAACAATCTCAGCTCTTTTCACGTGACCTAGGTGGCTGCGATCCAAGTACTCAGCCATTCTTAAGAAAGCTGATAAAATCTTGACAACTTTGCGATTGTTTTTTGATAATCCAGTCTCATTAAGATCTTTTCGTGTGGGTAGCCGTTTCATATGAAATCTAACATTGGACGCGATAACACTAATCTCCGACTGGTCGAAGCCGAGCAACTCGGAGTTCTTAATTATATACTCTCCGTGAAGGTTATGATCCCTATATGCTATTGCGTTACCAACATCGTGGAGAAGTGAGGAATATTTTAAAAGTTTCTTCTCCTGCTCGCCAAGCTTGTTAATACCGGATTTCCGTGAGCTATCAAATAGTTCTCGAGATAAACGTGTCACGTTCTGGCTATGGGCGTTGTTTGCATGGTAGGTATTGGCCATGTCCTGAATACTCTGCTCCCTCACCACATGCTTAGATGTGGCGCCTCCATGTATCTTCGACATATAGTCGACGAGGAGACCGTAATTTATGCCCCTCTTGCTCACTTTGATCTCTTGGACATGAAGTTCATCCATAACGGTCTCAAGAATTGCTGCGCCTCCGACAATGATATCTGCTCTATCCGGGTTTATACCAGGATATTTTTTTCGCTCATCTAGTGGAAGAGCACGAAGTACATCGGTTAATTTCTTCAGATCCTTCACTTTTAGCGATAAAGCCTCGTTTTGCTTATTCCCTTTAGTCATTTCGGCCAAATTGATGATGGTGCCGGAGCTACCAAATGAGTTCGATATCTTACGTCGATGCCTTAACTCCGATTTCATAAGTTCTGCTCTGACGTAACTGCACATATTCTGATAGGTGTCGTTTTCTATTTCCTTATCCCAGGGACGTTTCTGGAAAAGACTCGTTAACCTTATTGCGCCCGCGTTCAGGCTACTTATGACACTGTGTCCATATTGGTTACCTATTATTAGCTCAGTGCTACCTCCGCCTACATCTATAAAGAGCGCGTTTTTGGATCCTAAATTTACGTCACTTGATACACCGAGGTAGATTAATCTCGCCTCCTCCTTTCCGGAGACGACATTCACATCCAAACCGACTTTGTTCTTGATTGTTCTTATGAATTTCTTCTGATTGCTGGCATCTCGAAGCGCTGACGTGGCTACTGCCACGATCGATTCGACGTTGAATCCCTTCGAGATTTTTATGAACTTTTTTAGTGTGTTAACACAACGTTCGATTGCTTGGTCGTTGAGGAACCCTTCTAAGAACACTCGATCGCCGAGACGAATCGTCTCCTTCTCTTCGCGTAGTACCGTGAATCCGCCGCCACGAATATGGACAACCAATAGCCTAACGGAATTCGACCCTATATCGATGAAGGCGACGACACCCTTGGCTATGCCGTCTTCCACTCTATCCTGAGTGGTTTCCCGAAGACCTTCTTGAATAGTTTCCTCTTCTTGCGTATGGCATCCTCTTCCATTCTGTAGTCGCTGTCCGTTAAGCACTCCAGTATAATGGAGTTCTCGTCGTCTCTTGCTTTCAGGCTTTTGACTACCCTGCTGTGATTGGCATCGAGCCCATCAGCGACCCTGAGTATCGCTGAAAGTTTGCTTACCCTACATGCCTCTTCTGGCATTAGGAGCGCATATTTTTCATCAGCAATATTCGGCGTACCCTTATTGTGATACCTGGCGATATTTGCGACCATTAGGCGTGTAGAACTGTCGAATGGAAGATCCATGTCAGATAGGATCATATCCATGGAGTGAATACTATGAACTTCTCCGTTGATGAACCATCCGATATCATGGAGCATCGCGGCGTACTCCAATAATTCCCTGTCTCGGGTATTCAGATCGTGGAGCCAAGATAATTCATCAAAGAGACTCAGAGCGAGATTTGTTACCTGAGAAGAGTGGTTTGGGTCAGGGTCGTACTTCTCTTCTACTTGTTTTACTAATGTTAAGGTCTTACTGTGTTCAGTTATTACTCCAGTATCTGGTATTCCCATTATGAGGCCTCGAAGAGACTCAAAGAAGCCATTATTCTTTTCCTTAGTCCAACTAGAATAGAATTCCAAATATAAATTGTGGCGTCTATCGATAATTTGGCTATGTAATCGGTCCAAATCCTTTACGGTGGAACCTCTTTTTCCTCGTGGTAGTTTGTGAGATAATTTACTCGTAATTTTGGGGATGTATTCGATCCAAATATCTCCGTCGTGGATCTCGCCGAGCAGATCCTGGAATCCCTTGACTGTCTCAATCATCGGCTTTATCTTATCCCTGTATGGCTCCTGGTATAATTCAAGGGCATATCTGAGTCTCTTGGCTGCAATTCTGAGTTGATGGTGACGTTTTACAGCGTCTTCCCTATGGATGTATTTCTCGAGAGAAAAGAGTTCTGAGAATCTAAGCTGGAGGTTTTCTCTAACGAAGTTTAGTGTAGGGGTATCAGGTTTAATGGATGCCTCCTGCTCCTCGTGAACATTGATCAGGTAATCTCTAATTTCCCCCATTATACCCGAGTTTTCGAAGTCTCTAATTGTTGACTCGACCTTGTACTGGAGTTTTAAACGCTTAGACCTGTGTCTTTCTAAGAGAAGCGTGACTCCTGGGCGGGTATCAGAGTTCTTGGTTAAAGTTTCGAGGTAACCTATTTGTACGTCTATATCTCGAATTTCACCTAGGTTTATTGTAATTTTCTTTACTTCTTCTCTCCACCGTTTAACAATGTCTTTCTCGAAGCAGGGATTATACACTTGAAGGGCCGCACGCAGTCTTCTGCTGGTGACCCTACTTTGATGAACATCTTCAATGTCTTCACCAGTCTTTGCGTTGTTAAGATTGTATTCAAGGATGTTTAGTAGGCCATCTATTTGTCTCATTCCCTGTGCGCAGAGAGACTCATTATTCTCAAGCACAATGCCAATCTCCCTTATGGTCGATTAGCCACTGCTGTGAATTAATCGGTTCTTTACCTTCGATCGGTTTCGCATGTTTCCAGGAGCCATCACTCATCAGCTCCCTCATTTTAACTGTGTCATTTAAGTGAATATTCAATATTTTCTCTATTATGAGTTTGCGTAACAGTGGATCTGGGACGGGAAAGAGCACCTCGACTCGCTTCTCGAGGTTTCTATGCATGAGGTCGCTGCTTCCAAGCAGCACATCGTCCTCCCCCCCATTTCTGAAGTAAAAGATTCTTGAATGTTCAAGAAATCGCCCTATGATGCTAGTCACTCTTATTTTATCGCTGACGCCCTTAATCCCGGGGCGGAGACTGCACAAGGCGCGGATATTCAGGTCTACTCTAACTCCCGCTTGACTTGCCTGATAAAGAGTCTTGATGATGTCCTTTTCTTCAAGATTGTTTGCTTTTATTGCGATGTATCCTTTTCCCTCTTTTTTATGCTTCTCAATCTCCCTATTTATTCGACTGATAATCTCTTTCTTAAGCGTCTGCGGCCCCACTAGAAGGTAACGATAATCATCTTTCTCGCTATAGCCGGTGAGATAATTGAATAGATCGTTGACCTCTGCGCCAATCTCTTGATTAGCTGTCAGGTACCCGATGTCCCCATAGATTCGAGAGGTAACTGAATTGTAATTCCCAGAGCTTAAGTGACTATACCTGACTATTCTCTCCCCCTCTTTTCTGATTATAAGACATAATTTTGCATGAACCTTGAGTTCTGGGAAACCGTAGGCTACATGGACACCCGCATGTTCTAACCGCTTACCCCAATTGATGTTATTCTCCTCATCAAACTTGGCCTTTAATTCGACGATGGCTGTAACGTTCTTCTTATGTTGCGTTGCTTGAAGTAGAGCATCAATGATGGGACTCTTCTTATCTATCCTGTAAAGGGTAATTTTAATTGCCAATACATCCGGATCGACAGCGGCTTGTTTCAGAAGATTGATCACTACATCAAAGCTATCGTAAGGGTGGTACAAAATATAATCTCGCTTTGATATAGCTTTGAAATAATCACTTCCCTCACTTAGTTCACTTGGTGTGTAGGGAAGAAACGGCTCATCCTTCAGGTCTGGGCGATCGATCTTTAATAATTGCCAAAAGTCAATGAATCCAAGCGGTCCGTCGAATGAGAAGACTGCATCGGGTGTCAGCTCTAAGTTCTTCATTAAAACTTTTCTAAGCGAATTCGGCATCGATTTATTGACTTCTAGACGTACACATTTACCTGAGCGGCGTGTTTTGATACTCTCTTCGATAGCAGTCAGAAGGTCACTAACCTGGTCTAGACTCATTTCAACTTCTGCGTCACGTGTCACTCTAAAGGGGTATACTGAAACAATATCCATACCAGGGAATAACCGATCTAAATTTGAAGCGATGATATCCTCTAGAAAAAGTAATGTGATACCATCATCTGCACATCTATCTAAGTCTTCCTCGTATTCTTCGAGTAGTAAATGTTGAAACCGCGGAAAGATTTCAGTTGGCACTTTGACTCTCGCTAACCTCTCACGTTTTTCCTTGTCACTTAAAATTACTGCCAAGTTCAGACTCAAGTTACTTATGAAGGGGAATGGATGTGAGATATCCATCGCCATAGGAGTCAAAGTTGGGAAAATTTGAAGCTCAAAATACTTTCTTACTGCGATTTTTTGACTCTCGTTTAGATCAGCAACTCTCGTAATATGGATTCCCTCCTCCGAGAGTTCTGGTAGGAGTTCGTGATTCCAAACCTCTTCGTGGAGCCGGAGGATCGGTAAAACCTCTTGGTGAATAACTTCAAGTTGTTGCTGGGAGGTCTTACCATCAATGGTCACTTTAATTGAGCCCTTCAGGACCTGTTTGTTTAGTGCGGAAACTCGAACCATAAAGAATTCATCGAGGTTGCCCCCGCAGATTGCTAGAAATTTTACACGTTCTAAAAGAGGATGATTAAGATCTCGGCTCTCCTCAAGAATCCTCTCATGTAACTTGAGCCAGCTAAGCTCTTTGTTAATATATAATCTTGGATCATCCAAGTTTAGAATAGTATCTTCGAAATCACGGTCTGAGAATACCGCCTTGTTATTATCCAAATTGTTATAACTACTCTTAGCCTCATCAACCATTGCATCACCTCTTACGAAGTCGCTTCATCACGTCACATACGTGAATTGTCTATCGGAAGTATTACAGAAAAACATTACCCTAAGTGAATTTCACTGAAAAATTGGATAGTTATAATAGGATATTTTTTAACTTTTATTTAGGAGTTTTAGCTAAATAATATTTGGCTACTTCGAAAAAGTCCCATGCTAAAAGATCCTCACTCGAGAAGCCGAGGCCCTTAGCCAACTTATTTATAGTCTCCTCATCTTTTGCTTCAATTTCAAGTATAGGAGGAATAAATGAATAATTCCCTAAATGAACGTCGATATCTACTCGAGCGCTTTCGGTTTCAAAACTAACCCTTTTTTTAATCATTTTCTCAGTGACTTGGAAACCAAGAGATCTAAGAATCAGGTCCATTTCCTCTAAGTTACCAATATTAGTCTCATATTCTTCACGTCTCTTTAATTTCTCATCACTGATATACCGTTTATAAGTTAAAATAACCTCATTACCCATTCGACGCAGTCGTAACAAATCTTTCCTCTTACTGATATCGTTTGTGGGTGTATCATAAAAAAGAGTATAAATCTCTCCATCAAAAACCTTGACAGCACCTATCCGTTCAAGATAATCAATTGTTTTTATTGGATCGACTTCAAGAATCTTAGCTTCTATCTCCATGATACATAACCAGTGTGTGAGTTATGATATAAGAGATACATTATTCGAAAGCTGCAGATATATGGTTCTTTTATGTGCGCAGAGTCTCCGTTCAAAGCTCTAATCGATGCGTCTACAACACACGCACTCTTCCACTCTGTCCTTTCCATAATCTTCCTCACGATTTTACCAACCCGCAGACAGCCACTCCTTTCTTAGAAGAACCAAGAAGTAATACGGTTGGAATTAGAAAAAGATCTTACTCACAAAGCGTGCAAGGTGGTTTGGATTTATATTTGTGGCTTCCGAGATCAAATTGGATGTAATATGCCAAAGGGAAAAAAGAACTCAGAGAAAAAAGCGGGGAAAACAGGAAAATCCATAATTAAGGGATTGAAGAAGGAAGCCAAAAAGATTAAAAAGCAAATTAGAAAAGAGAAAAATAAAATCAAGAAGAAATAAAATTAGCACGCGCAGCAATTTTAGAGCCGTTATCGCATGTGCGTCAGGGTGAACAAATCCTTGGACTTTCTGACTAAGTTCCTTGACGAATCGCAGATGGGTGAATTTACATGAATCTCCCCACTCACTTCATATTTGGCGCGCTAATCGGAACTCTCTTCTTTGGGCGGTGGGACATCATTTGGCTTGTTGCCATCGGATCAGTTCTCCCCGACATCGATAGGGAGTACGGCTTCTTCAGCAAAGATTACTTCCGTGAACACCAACTCCACCGCGCGCTATGCCACAACTTCGTTTTCATTGGAATCATTTATCTTATTAACCCTTACATCGCGGTAGGTGCCTTCACTCATATTCTACTTGATGGCCTCAACACCGCAAAGGACCGTGGAGTGGAGTGGCTTTATCCCTTCTCAAGGCTGGTGAAGAAGGCCAGATACGATCACGATGGCAAGAAAATTGCATTCGATATCAAAACTAGGGTATACATGTATCAAAACGACCCAGTTGAGCTCACCAGAAAAACCGCTGAGGATATGGCGGATTACACCGTTAGGCCTTGGCGAAGGATATATGGACCATTTTACTCAGGCGGCATCCTGGATACCGGCATTTTCTTTGGATCAGCGGCAATTCTCCTGTTCATGAATATCCTAACCGTGCTCGGAGTAAGGACATTCATAGATTTTTATCAACCCCCAATTAGCTTCAACTTTATTGTTCCTTTGTTTGTCGGAGTTTTAGGCACTTCCCTGGTTTTTGGTGTAGGTGAATACAAGAGGCACATGGAGAAGAAGAAAGCTTCTCAGTCTGAGTCGACATTATGGAAGCTATCGTTCCTAATCTCGATATCCTTAATGGTGTCCGGGGTTGTGCTTGGAGCCTATCTTAACCCGGGGTCATTTGGAACATTTGCAAACAATTTGCCCTACTTTGCTGCAGGAATCCTGATAGTGTTTTTGACTGCGTACACCGTGCTTAGAATATTTTCATCAAGGGCAATTGCGAGGATGAGAAGGGGTCTTGACCCCTATGCGGTTTAGTCGCTCGCGCGATGAATTTGGCAGGATATAGAGATGATAGTAGTAATGCACGTGCGCATGCTCCGGGGGGTGATTCTATTTAATGAATGGAATCCTCTGCGGGATGAATGATATTTCTTGAATCATACACATCCCCTTAAATCTCCGTCTTAAAGCAGCTGAACTGCATTTCTTTTATTCTCACCTTGATGAGCGGTAGTCTATTCAGACTATGTTGCTCTAAGCGCGCACGAAATATTTATGATTGTAACTAAAACTAATTACTGATCTAATGGAATCAATCCTTATCTTCTTTCTATAACTTTTCTCCCGCTAGAGCTCTGTACCATTTTTCGTTTATCTCAGTTGTCTTTCCCTCATCTACATCAAAAAACTTATTCTCAGTGTCACACTTCCACAGCTTAAACCCGTTTACCTCCAACTCTTTCATGGGAGCATTACAGCTAGGGCATTGATAATCAACCATATTTTATCCCATTCAGTTGGGTCTTAAAGAATCTTCTCAGCATTATTTATATCCATAATTTTTTTTTCAAAATACACTGCATATAAGTCCATTGAGGTCAGAGTTCCCCTGAATTGTGCTTTCAGCGAGCACCCGCCTTAATCCGCAGGATTACAACCGAGCAGAAGGTTGGAGGGGTCAAATACCGGGTATTGCACGCGCGCAAACACTCCATTAGTGCGCGCGAGTACTAGGAAATATAAATAAAGATTTATTATAATTATACATGGCTAACTCTGATTCATATTTTAAAATCTTGTTCGATTTACCGGTTTTAAGTAGTACAAATTTAGAGCCACCCATGATTACTCGACATGAATCAGTCTCAAGGTTGATTGACCTGTTAGTTGCCTACGATGTAGGCGCAGTGGTTATAACCGAAAATGAGTTACCGGTTGGTATAGCTACTGAAAGAGACATAGTTGAAAGGGTTCTAAAATTTGAGAAGAACCTCGATGATACTCGTGTTGAAGAAATCATGTCTTCCCCATTAATATCTATTGAGTCTAATAAATCTATTAAGGAGGCTATAGATCTATTAAGAGATAAACATATTCGAAGGCTAGGCGTATTAGAAAAGGGGAAACTGATAGGTTTAACGACTGAGAGAAGGCTGCTTAATGTTGCACATGATACGTACTTGGAGAGATCCAATAGAAGAGATATAGAAGTAACGTATACTGCAACCGATAAGCCGATTATTGCCTATATCAGCTCTTACCCCCCTCGTGAGTGTGGGATAGCGACCTTCACATCTGATCTAGTTGACTCCATTAACCATCAAGGGGTCCTTCCTCCACCTGTGGTTGTCGCTATCAACGATGAGGGGGAATACTATGATTACTCCGGGGAAGTTAAGTTACAGATAGAGAGGGAGAATCGAGAGAGCTACAAAGCCGTGGCTTCAAAGATTAACAGCTCGGGTATTAGAGCAGTGAATATTCAGCACGAATATGGATTGTTTGGGGGGGACGGGGGCGATTATCTTCTCACGTTCATGGAAAAGTTGAAGAAGCCCATTATTACCACCCTTCACACAATCCTCCCAGATCCCAATACGAATGCGGAGCGGGTTCTAAAGGAGGTCATCAGGCTTAGTTACAGGATCGTTGTTCTTGCTAGAGCTGGGTCTAGGATACTAGAGGAGCGCTATGATGCCTTACCGGATAAGATTAGGTACATTCCACATGGCTGCCCAAATGTGCCTTTTCTTAAGAGTAAGACGCCGAAGACGGGTTTAGGGTTTAAGGATAGGTATGTATTATCCACGTTTGGCCTCATAAGCAGTGGAAAAGGTATAGAGTATGCGATCAAAGCTTTGCCGGAGATAATCCCAGTTGAACCTCGCGTACTCTACATTATTATTGGAGAAACACATCCCGACGTGAGGAAACATGAGGGTGAATCCTATCGACAATCCTTGTACGATTTGGTGAATTCTCTCGGTGTTGAAAAGAATGTCCGATTCGTTAACCGATTCTTGAATAAGGGCGATCTCATCAGATTCCTGCAAGCAACAGACACGTACATTCTTCCGTATCCGAATAGGGAACAAATAAGCAGCGGCACAATGCTCTACGCACTCAGCACGGGGAAAGCCATAGTAACTACTCCTTTTCTCCACGCAGAGGAGGTCATATATCAGGGAGCTGCCTTAAGATGCGAGTTTAAGGATCCACACTCAATCGCTGAGCATGTTAACAGCTTCATAAAGGATGATGGGATGAGGGCTAGTTATGAGAGGAGAGCGTATGAGTACAGCCGCGAAATGATATGGCCTACCGTCGCCATGAGATACATCAACGAGTTCTACAAGGATTTGGGAATGTGACACGATGCTGACCGATTTAGATCGCGCGCTACACTTGTTAATGATGGGGTGACCCTGCAGGGGTAAATTTAAAAAATATGCTGAGTCATTGATCTCGTATCTTATACCTGAAATATCTCTATCGATTTTGATGAGAACATAGCGTTCTGAAATAAGCACTCTAGAAGAATGAACATTGGTTAGAATGTAAAATTCCAAATCATTATTAATATAAATTAAGATGAAGGTGGGGATGGAGCGATTCGAAGGTAATCCCATACTGAAACCAATCCCTGAACATATTTGGGAGTCTAAACTCGTCTTTAATCCCGCAATGTTCGAGCTCGGAGGTAGGGTTCACTTCATATATAGAGCCATGGGGGATGAGATGGTCTCCCGATTGGGTTACGCGTCGTCTCCTGATGGTCAACACATCGATGAAAGGGTTGATCACCCTGTTTTTGAGCCGATAAATCCTTCAGAGGTACGGGGGGTAGAGGACCCAAGAGTGACTGTGATGGGTGATCGATGCTACATGACCTATACAGCCTACGCAGAAACACCACAGATTGGGATTACTTCAATAAAATCGAAGGACCTCCTGGAAAAAAATTGGTGTTGGGATGAAAGGACCCACCCATTCCCCGGTATCACGGACAAAGACAGCGCATTATTCCCCGTTAAGGTGAGGGGGAAGTACGTCCTTTTTCATAGGATTGATCCTAATCTATGCATTGCTTACTCAGATGATTTGCGGAACTGGAATGATTCGAGAATAGTTACGACTCCGAGGAAAAACAGCTGGGACTGCTTAAGGGTTGGAATAGCTGGGCCGCCAATTGAGATCGATGAGGGATGGCTGCAGATCTATCATGGCGTGGATCAGAATAGGGTTTATAGACTGGGTGCTTTGCTGCTTGAGAAGGGTAACCCTGAGAAGATATTATACAGATCTGAAGCACCATTTTTTGAGCCCTATGAGGACTATGAGTGTAATGGCTTTATTCCTAACGTTGTGTTCAGTTGTGGGGCTATTCTTCGTGGGAATGAGGTTTTGATTTCTTATGGAGCTGCGGATTCAGTGATAAGTGTATCAAAATTTTCCATAAATGAAATCTTACGATGAGGAGATTAAGAAAGCCCAATACTTTAGTTATGGGATGAATTGAATCAACAAAGAATCCGTTCCACGACAGGCGGATCCACATTCACCCAACTCCCCCACCGAATTACGGGATTCAGTTAAATCATACCCATCAAACCGGTTCAGATCCAGAGATATAATCAGACTCTCCTACAGGTACCGCCTCAAACCATCAACCGAACAGGCAGTGGTACTTGGGGAGCAGCTACGTCTCTGCAGGTGGGCGTACATCGTCCTCCTGGAGCACAGCTTGAACGAGCGAAGGGGTGCGTGGGACCCCGACTCATGGGGCGTTGACGTATCTTCTTCCATCGATGAAGGCGTTGAATCCGGAGCTGAATTGCGTGTTCAGCCAGGTGCTTCAGAACGTGGCGAAGAGGGTGAGGTCAGGATTCGAAAGGCGCTACCATGGAGTGCAAATTTAAAGACCCTGCATCGATATGAGGTATGTGTACCTCTCCTACGAAGGAATCGGAATGTGAGCTATTGATGCAATACCCTGAGTTAAAACTAGATGGCTTAAAGGCGCTGACTGACGAAACGGGAATACTCCAACACACCAAATTCTCGACTATTGATAAGAGAGAAGGATACACGACTGATGATAATGCTAGGGCGCTAATAGCGGCGTTGAGGTTCCATAAAATCTACAATGATCCTGAGGCCCTAAATTTAGCCCACATATACTTGACCTTCTTGCTCTTCATGCAAAATAATAGGGGCATTTTCCATAATGTGCTCGGTTTCGATAGGAAGTATAGGGATAAAATGGGTTCAGAGGACTCTAACGGTCGCACAATTTGGGCCACAGGTTACACCCTAGTCTCAAACGCCACTAGTGAGATGAAACAAATAGCTAGAGAGATGTTCGATAAAGGGCTACCCAGGTCACGGAGCTTCAATGCGTTGAGAGGGAAGGCTTTCACATTGATTGGGCTCGCTGATTATTATTCGAGCTTTCCAGATGATACAAATATTCTGGGAGATATTGAGGCCTTGGCTGGGAGCCTGGTCAGTCGCTACAAAATGGAGAAGAGCCCAAATTGGCGCTGGTTTGAACCTTACCTTACATATTGCAATGCCAGATTGTGCCAAGCATTATTCATGGCTTACGGTGCCACCGAGAACAAGTCGTATCTGGAGGTGGCTGAAGAGTCGCTGAATTTCCTGATCCAAGAACAGTTCTCAGAAGGTATGTTCCAGCCAGTGGGAACAAAGGGCTGGTACTATAGAGGAGGGAAGAAGGCTCAGTTTGACCAGCAGCCCATCGAAGCCTCATGCATGGTTGAAGCAGCTGTCTCAGCGATGAAATGCACTAATAATGCCAAATATAGGGATTTGGCCCTCGAGGCATTTGATTGGTATTATTCTAATAACATAAAACGGGCTCCGGTATTTGACAAGGATAGCTTCAGATGCTATGATGGAATTACCTCTAAAGGCTTAAACCAAAATAAAGGGGCAGAATCCACTATTTCCTACTATTTAGCCTACCTCCTTCTCAAGGAAAATAACATCATTAGAATTCCCTAAGAAAACATGACTTTAGTCGTGGAAGGGATTAGAAGTACCTGAAAGTGGTAAATGTGGCAATTTTAAAATATTTTTTACATTTCTCTATAAGAGGTTCCTCATCTCGTGTACGTTGAACCACAAGCCCACTCCATTAGAGGTGAGTAATTGACATGAAGACTCGTGTGATCAACTTTAGGACCCTGTGCACTCAATTCATCTCGGATGTGCGTGATAGTTAACCCGGCTACCTTATCTCAGAGGACTCGCGTTTCGCGCGAATTTCGTCGAAAAATGGGGTTCTTCTTTGCTCGACCGAGATCGCCGCATAGAGATACATTGCCGCTGACCAACTTTGCCAGTCTTGTCCTCGTGGTTTTCCGTCTTGGGCTCGGAACCATTCGTTGAAGCCAAAGGCGACATTAGCTTCACGTGATGGACGAACCAGCTGAGTCAAGGCGATTAACTTTTTTTCCGCCAAACTGAATTTACCCGCTGCCACAATCGCTGCTATGTAGAAGCTGCAGACGAATGGCCAGACTCCGCCGTTGTGGTATTCTCCTGGTTGATTGAACATATCATATCGTGGATGCCAATCTGGATCCCCTGGATACAGGTATGGGAAGAAGTTGGGGGGGAGGTCAAGCGCCAATTGGCCTCGTTTACGCATTGCTTGGCATTCGCGCTCAACCCATGAAACTATTCGTTTTGACTTCGACTGTGAGGCGAGGCCGGATAGGATAGCCAAACTGTTGCCTAACAGGTCAAAATGTTCGTCGCTGAGGACTTTGTACACCCAGACAGCGTAATAGGGTTTTTTGTGAAGAGTCAGACCTTCGTGAATGTGTTTATGTTGGACTTTTCCATGGATGGCAAAATTTTTTATCTCCATGTAGATGCTGGAGGCTTTCTGGTTTTGATCATGTTGGATAAGATAGCTGTAGACTAGCGTGTTGACGTAGAGTCCGTATCCCAGTACCCAATACTCGTCCCGCCAATCACTGGTGGGTAGTTGAGCTACCATTACTTTATTCGATGGACTTTGGTATTCCATCCACGTCATCGCTTTCTGTACAGCTTCTTTTAGAAAGTCTGTCTCTCCGGTTACCTTTCTATATATGCCGACGATGAGAAGGAAAAGTGGTGTCGAATCACTTTGACCAAGATTCTCGGGGTCATGGACGAGTCCCGGGATGTGCCCCAAAGGGCTTTGGTTTTCGGCTAATGTCTGAAGCACTCGTCGAAGACTATTCACAAGTTTTTGGTTCCCGCAGGCTAGGACGCCAAGCCCCCCGATTAAGAGGTCTCGAGTATAAGGCTCCGGGTACCCCCATCCGGCTGTCCTTGGAAGTGAGTGGTATGGCCCGCGATCATTATGTAGTAGCACTTCAAGGGCTGTTTTTTTTGTCTCCTCAACTTGAGCCCATTGTTCTGCATTCAATTTACGAGATCCCCAGTTTTTCTGTTATTAACTGCACAAACCTTTTTGCTACTACACGATAGTCATATTTCTCAACTACCCTTCTCCTACCCGCCTCCCCCATTCTTCTGCGCAGTTTCTCATCTTGCATGAGGTCCATCAGGTATTGCGCAATATCGTGGATGCTGGCCCGGTAGTCAACTGTACGCGGATAGGGAAAGACTACCCTGTGCTTTGACTCCCAACCCGACTCTTCGCCGACGGTTGTCTCTTTAATCATGATTTCCGTGGCTACGCCGGCCAAAAACGCCGTTTCACCATGGACCAGGGTTTCAAGCATAGCCATAGCGTTGATGCTTATCACTGGCTTGCCGCAGGCCCCAGCCTCAACTTGTGGCATGCCAAACCCCTCTAGCCGTGAAGGAGCCGCGTAGATGTCACACGCATTCATGAGGTAGGGCATGAAATTCCGTGAAACAATGCTGGTAGTGTAGATAACCTTCTTATCGATGCCCAAGGAGGTTGCGAGTTGAAGATCCATGAGGTTCTGCTGAAAGGTCCTTTGCTGAGGCCAGACCTTGCACACATATTTCCAGCTGGGCGCTTTCCCATCAATGAGCGCTAAAGCTTGCATCATCTCCTGCGCCCCCTTCGATGCTGCGTCTCCACCTACTGTGAGGATCATAAGGTCTTCAGGTTTTACACCGAGTGTGTCGCGGATGTAAGCTACTTTTTGTTCACTCTTGTCATGTGGCGCGAAGGATTCAGTGTCAACCCCTACTGGTAGAACCTCGATGTTATTGCCGCGTAGACCGTCGCGTATGTATATGTCTTTCACCCATTGTGATGTAACCAATACGAGTGGAAGCGCGTCGAGGGTATCCTGATAATTCGCTATGTATCCATCAGCTACTAACCAGGGCACTGGTAGGACGTTAAACCGCTGAGGGTGGAGCACTAGATCGGGGGTCAGTCCCCAATAGCCTGCCCCGACAACTATATCCGGTGCAAACCAATTGTAGTACCACTCCTTTTCCTGTGCGGACGAGAAGTGAACCGCGTAGGCGTCAACCCCTATTTCTTTCAGGCCTCGGTAGAGTAAGTCGCCTTGGGTCGCCAGTCCACCTGGGGAGGGCGGGTACTCGTATTGAACAAGTACTTTCATGGCCATCCTCCCTTAGTTTTCAACCATTCTTGGAAATGAGCTGGGGAATTGAAGCACCAGAATGCTTCTTCTCTCATCACGATTTTGGCTTCATACGTTTCAGGGGCGAAGCCATATATGTCGGTTATGATGCGGCGTTTTCTCATCAACACATCCTCAGGTAACTGATCTATTTTATGGGCGGTCTTGATGGCTTGCGGGAGATCATCCTTACCTCCCTTCCCGCTGTCCCCGTAAGCGAACATGCACAGCTTATTCGTCCTAATGAGTCCGTCCTCCCAAAGCTTGGATACTGCTTTACTGCATTCTTCGTGGCGACGATGCCGAGTATATTCCCCATAGGGACTGTGAGTGAGGACAAGGTCGAAGTCTCTGTTAGACAATAATGAAAGTATCATCTGCTGTACTCTTGCGTCATCAAGGGGCAATTGCTCTGATCCATCATCCAGATCGCCGATCCAGCCTATTCCGCCAAGTTGTTGAACAGCTTTGGTGAACCTGGGTGCCCGGTCTGGATCTTTACCACGACAAAGCGATACGATTATCCAATTCCAGTCAGAGTTCATGAGCACTGTTCCGCCGGCCCAGATTGTTTCATCATCAGGGTGCGCCACAATCACCGCAGCTATTGGGGGTTTCCTCATTCCATCTATTCATGATAATGTGAGTCAGTAAGTTATTAGAACCGCTGTTAGAATAGCGTTACGCGGGCGCGCGAGACAAGCGCACAAGTCAGTTAAATAACTATTC
Source organism: Bathyarchaeia archaeon (assembly GCA_050014495.1). Classification (GTDB taxonomy): domain Archaea; phylum Thermoproteota; class Bathyarchaeia; order TCS64; family TCS64; genus UBA8941. Next base: position 11,900 of record JBEKDF010000030.1, on the reverse strand, counting down.
AGCACATTTCTTGGCTCCGGATAAAAACTATTGGACGATCTTCATGATGCATGCGCGCGCACTCCGCCCTTAGGGCGATGGCGAAGAGGTGCTCCAGCGAGTGCGTGATTTTCGGGGTGAGAAGCTCCGTGTTCGGGATACGAACTCTGAAGTCGAATGTTGAGATCTCGTAGCCACTTCCGGGGACTTCCACTCTCTTTGATAATCTGATGTAGGGGGCCTTGATCTTCGTGTGGTCGAGGCTGAACGACTCTAAGCTTATTGTTTTGAGTTGTTTCTAACTTCCAACTCTGGGATGCCCCTATGGTGATATTCTGTTATTTATATTATTTTGACTAGTTTAATCGGAAATGAATAACTGCTAGGCCGCACACGCTCCACGACGTTTGATAATTTATCGCGTGCGGATACGTACGCCGTCAGGATCGTGTAAATATTTTGTTATTAAAATAAGATTGAAATACTTTACAGATTCAAGATCTGACCATGAACCCAATTAAGCGAGTCTTGATCATAGCAGCGAGCCCGCGCAAAAATGGTAACAGCACGATTCTAGCGCTGAAAGCCGCTGAAGGAGTCAAAGCCGAAGGCGGCGAAGCTGATGTGGTGGCAATAGGTAACCTCAAGATCGCTCCCTGTAGCGCGTGTGATTCATGCAGAACCAAGCCTGAGGCTGGGTGTGTAATTAGAGATGATATGCAGCCTTTGTATCAAAAAATCAGAGAGGCACAGGGGATAATATTTGCGACTCCGATATATTGGTTCAGCATTTCCGCGCAGATGAAATTATTCATCGATCGAACATATGCGATGTATAGCGACGGCATCTACGCTTTTACCGGAAAGGACGTTGGCGTGATTCTGACTTTTGAAGACGAGGATGTGTTCGTTTCAGGAGGGGTCAATGCGTTGCGTTCTTTCCAGGATACTTTTGCTTATGTTAAAGCCAATCTCGTGGGGTCGGTTTACGGTAGCGCAGATAAGGCGGGGGATATTCAAACAAACGGGAAAGCACTGCAAAAAGCCTATGGTTTAGGGAAAAAACTTGTAAATCAAAAATCGAGAAAAGGGTAATGAGCTAATCTATTTCTCACGTGCGCGCGCATTGCGACCCCAACAAGCTCGCTAAATGGGAAAAGGAATACTCACCAGTAATGAGTTACAAGATTACTCCACTTATGGATCGCATTGAGTTCAAAAAACTTTAGGAAACCCCCGCCTTTTTTTTAATGCGCGCACGTGTTCCCAGGCTCTAGGTATCGTGCGGCCATCAATGCGTACATCTTGCTTACGGGGTGGAGCCATTCGAGTTTGACGTACTCATTTGCGCCATGCGCTTCGCCGCGTTGCGGACCTAAGTGGACGCAGGGAATTCCCTGCTCACCTTGGAATATGTTCGCATTCGTTATCCCGTATGCGTATTCGTAGAGGGGTGCCCTCCCCATCACGTCTCGGTAGACACTGTCGAGCGTCTTCATTATCGGCTCATCCTTCGAGCAGGTGTAGGGCTCGTACCTCGGTGGCTTGACTCCGATCTCGACCTCCGACTTGAGATGGAGGGAGTCGACGAGTCGCCTCATGTCGTCGAGGGCATACTGTATGGTTTCTCCTGGGACGAGGAGGCGGTTGACCTCGAAGCGTGCCGATGCTGGGATGACGACTGAGTAGACTTGGTATCCACCCTCGAACTTGAGGGTACAGTACGTGCCCCTCCCGAATTCGGGGTGGGGCTGGAGCTGGAGCCTGTCGAGATTTGCGACGATCTTGGCTGCATCCTCGACGGCGTTGACTCCGAGGTGGGGCCTGAAGCCATGAGCTGCCTTTCCCCTCACCTTTATGTCGTAGAGTATCTTCCCGGTGAGACCGAGGGGTATAGGCTTCGTCTCGTCTCCGCAGTAGCTGTAGGTGAGGACGATGGCGTCGAGGCTCCGCCACCTCTCTTCCCTCATCATCGCCCACGCCCCGACATCGGTGGCCTCCTGGTCGACGACGAGGCTGAAGCTCAGCTCACCCTCGAAACCGTGATCACCGTCGGCGATTGCTCGGAAGGCATTGAGTGTGCATGCTATGCCGCTCTTCATGTCGCAGGCACCGCGTCCGTAGATCCTGCCATCCTTGACAACTGCTCTGAACGGGTCGGTTGCCCAGCCCTCGCCAGCGGGAACAGTATCGCTGTGGGCATTGTAGTTTAGCTGCTTCCCCTGCCTAGCCCCCTCAAGGGTCCCGTATAAGTTGGGCCTCTTTTCCTCCACGTACTGTAGCTCAATCTTGAATCCATAGGATTCGAGCTTCTCCTTCACGTATAGTGTGAGCCCCTCCTCATCCCCTGTGACGCTGGGGATGCCTATCATCTCCTCGGTGAGTCTAACGGCGTAGGAGTCATCGAGTCGCCTGAAAATGTCCTCGGCCATGTAGTAAAAAGTCGCGGGTTGGTGGGATAAGATGAACGACTCATGTGCTGTTGAAGAACATAAAAAGAACCTCTCAATAATTGTATCGTAGATAACGCCAATTACGAGCACGTGCATTTAACCATGCACGCGCGCAAGGGGATCGTAATTAATTCATAGCTCAAGTAATACACTCAATGAACATCGATCGTATCAGAGAAGATATTCCAATCCTAAGAAATGTCAACTACCTCAACACAGCCGCCAGCGGCCCAGTCCTAACACCAGTAAAAGCCGCCGTGGAAAACCGATGGGATAACTGGGAGAGGGGAAAAACAGTAGAACTCCCAGATACTAGAGGCGAGGTTGGCAAGCTCCTGCACTGCGGCAGAGACAATGTCGCATTAATACACAGGGCCTCACAGGGAATCAACATCGTATCAGACCTCATAAAACCCAAGAGTGGCCAGAACATTGTACTCACCGACCTAAGCTACCCCTCCTCCGTCTACCCATGGCTTAGGCATAGGGAGAAAGGCGTTGAGATCAGGCAGATACACAACTCAAATGGCCTAATCACCTTAGACGACTACGAGAGAGCCATCGATGACGACACCTGCCTAGTGAACCTGAACAGAGTTGAGTGGTCGAGCGGACTTAGGAACGATGTAAAAGAGATTACAAAAATCGCCCATAATCATGGCTCCCTAGTGCTCGACGACGCTTTCCAAGCAGTCGGCGTACTTGACGTTGACCCCGTTGAAGACGGAGTTGACTTCCTGGTATTCGGCGGCGAGAAGTGGATGTGCTGCCTCGCGAGAGCCGCAGTTCTCTATGTTGCTGATGAGATGATTAGCCAATATGAGCCCTCTTACAGGTTCTATTGGAGGGTTTACGAGGATTTTACTTGGGATCGGGCATCGTGGGACAAGCCTGGGCATGATAATATCCGATCATGGGACAAACCGATGGTGAGTACGGCTGAAAAGTTCGACCCCGGGTGCGTCGGAGAGGACGCTCAGATGGGTTTTCATGAGAGTCTACGCTACGTTAACGAGCTGGATATAAAAAAAGTATAGGAGAGAGACCTAAAGCTGAGCAGCTACCTCATCGAGGGCTTAAAAGACTTGGGGGCTAAGATTATTACCCCCTTTGAAGAATTTAGTCGAGCTGGGGTAGTTACCTATAGTCTAGGAACTTATGAATTGAACCAATTGAGTTATGACGCCTTTACGAAAGCGGGAATCGTAGTCTCACATCGATATGTTGGAGGTGTTGGAGGTATCAGGATCTCCCCCCATTTCTTCAATACCGAGGTGAACCTCGACGAGGCTCTACAAGTCCAGAAGATGGTTTTCAATAGTTTTCCTATTAATAGTGGCTGAAACTATCACGAGCTCGTCTTAAGAAAATCTTAACCCAAAGTTACTTTTGCATAATCCGCGCGCGCAATAGTCTTATCCCCCCAAACCCCAAACCCAACCGCTTACGCTCACGACTATCTAACACTAACTACACTCCACTACCCTCTTACTCTCTTACCCCCACCACTCTCTCTACAAACAAACAGACAAACAAAAATAATTTTAAATTTATAAAAATAATAATTGTAAATTTATGTGTTTCGTAATCTTGATTGGAAACAAAAACTTGCTGTTTCAGGAAGCGCATTAAGCTTTGAGCTTTGTTAGCCTATCGTTTACACCCTTAAGCCTGTCCTCGAGGCGAACCTTCACTGACTCTAAGAACTCCACCTCCTCGTCAACGGTCATTGAGGCGAAACGCATCATCGCACGCCTATCCATCCAATGCTCGCCAGCTGGGCCATGTGGACCACCAGGTGGACCGTGAGGACCATCATGTGGAGCATGTGGACCGTGGTGTTCGCTTCGCTCCTCGGGCCCTCCGCAGCACTCTTGAACCTGCTCTTCCGGCCCTTCTTCAACTTCTGGTTTCCTTTCTTCGCCCATGTCTTTTCACTTAGTGTTATTCTGGAAGCGTCGCATGTAAAGGATGCCCGCACTTATCCTAGAATATACTTTACAATCTAACAAATCTTCATCCAAACAAATAGATCCACACCGCATACACTAGGATGTTTAACACCGTGATGATCAACCCCTTCTTTAGAAACGAGAGAAAGCTGAATGACCGCCCAGCCCTACTCTCAGCGTTCTCGAGAATAATGACGTTGCTCGCCGCGCCCAGAACAGTCAGGTTACCCGCGATGGTGGACCCCGATGCCAGCGCCAGCCAAGCATACTGATAAGTCCCATTGAAGCCCAAACCCTTCATGACATCAATATACAGCTTAACCAGCGGGACATTACTGAACACCTGACTCAGAACGGTACTCAACAACATAATGTTGACGATAGATGAGCCCCTGTCCAACGGATTCGGGGCGGGTATTATGTTGATGAATACGTTCGCTGCGCCGGATTGCCAGAGGCCCCCCATCACCATAAACATTGTGAGGAAGAAGACGATGCTGCTCCAATCCACCTGCCGCAACAGATCCCGCTTATCCCCAGCGAGGGTGTAGAGTGGGACCGACGCGAGGAACGCTATGATGCCGAGGTGCTCGGCGTGAGGAAGACCCCAGAGACCAAGCAAGTCGTTAAGAAGGAAGCCTCCCACCGCGAGAACGAGGCACGCCCCCGAGAGCCTCGCCAATCCAAGATCAGTGATATGTTCCTCCTCAACCACAACTATGCTTTTGCCATCCCGAAGCTTTCCACTCCTCTTCAGGGTAAACCACAGGAAGCCCGCCACGATTGCGAGGTTGATGAGGGTGGGGATCCCCAGAACCCTCACGAAGCTGAAGAATGGGGCACTCATGCCCGACTGACTGGCTATAAGCATATTCTGCGGGTTCCCGATGGGGGTCATCACGCTGCCAACCGTGATCGAGAAGGCTAGAGTTATCAGCATCACATCCAAGGGCAGCAGCATCTGCTTGACGATGGTTATCACGACGATTGTGCCGACCACCGCCATCGTATCGTTCACGGTCAGAGCCGACAGGAAACCCATGAGGAAGACGAATACGATGAGCAGTGATAGGAGGTTCTTGAAGGGTGAGAGGACCCTGTACATCACGTAGCCGAGCAGACCCGACTTCTCGACGCCGGCTACGATGCTGAACATGCCTATGAGGAAGAATATCACGTCGAAGTCGATCGCCGCGTAGGCATCCGACACGCTGATCACGCCTAGGAGGATCATGAGGGCGGCCCCGATCATCATCGCTGACCAGATGGGGAACTCTAGGCTTCTGACTCGGCGAATAATTATTAGTGTGAGAACTAGGGCGAAGATTATGAGGGCTAGAATGCTTTTATCTGAAGTGGCTACGATTAGCGAGTTCATGCGGGTGTACTATTCAACTACAGATGCCCTCTATAACTAAGCATTTTCGCGCACGCAGTTATATTCTTGCTAAATTATCTACTCCAAACATTTTAGCCGAATTAAATGATGGAAGAGACTGATATAGCTCTGAGCTGGGCTCTACTCCAAAACAGCCGCACGCCCTATAGAGCACTCGCTTCTAGGCTCAACCTCTCAGTCAACGTCGTACATAAGAGGATCCAAGCAATGGTCGGGTCCGGAGTCATCAGAGGATTCGCGCGCGCGTGGTTTAACGCTCTTACAGGTTGATTAACAAACCTCGTTCATGATTTTCAGGAACTGGGCGACCTCGTCCATTGTGTTGTGATGGACAAGGCTTATGCGTATCATTGCTTTTTCGCCGTAGGTCTCCAGGGCTCTAGAGTAAAAGTCCTCGGAGCGCGAGGCTATGCCCCCGCTCCACAGTTTGCTTACCACCTCTGAGTCGGGCCTGTTTCTCACTTTGAAGGAGAAGGTGGGGTCCCTTTCCTCGAAGCGTTTCGGGTCTGTTAATCCGTATATTCTCACTCCAGGCAGTTCTGAGAGACCCTTAAGGTCATCGACTCCCAATACTATGGCTTTTGAAAGTTCGAGCTCATACTTCTCGATGGCGTCCATTGAGATCTTGAGGGTTCTTCTCCTCCCCTGGTACTCGTTGAATCTGTCTGTGTACTGCTCTCTGACTTGCTCCCCTAGCCACGTTAGATGGTCGACGGAGCCTTTTATGGCGGCGAACTTGGCTTGGTCCCTCGTCCCCCACTCCCATTTAACTGGGGCTATGTTATGTGCGGGCTGGACCTTGTAGGGCGTGAGACCTTCGAGGTGCTCGCCCTTGCCGAACATGAAGCTGCCGTGTGGGGCGAAGAGCTTGTATCCTGAGAAGACGAGGAAGTCGCAGCCCAGTTTCTGGACATCGATTGGTCCGTGGGCAACGTGGTGTACGGCGTCGACGAGGAAGTAGGCGCCAACCTCCTTGGCCATGTTCCTTATTTCCTCGAGTGGGCTTTTGGTTCCGAGGGCATTGGAGGCTGCAGCTATGGACACGATTTTTGTCTCTCTGTTTATGAGGGACTTGAGGTGCTCCATGTCGAGGGTTCCCTCATCCGCTTTTAGGCGGGCGAATCTGACTTCGCGGAGCTTACCCCGCTCCTTGAGTTCTACCCAGGGACTGATGTTGGCGTAGTGCTCGTATTCTGTCAGGACGGCGTTCTGTCTTCCCGTGAGCTCTTTGCTCATCGCGTAGCTGAGGTTGAAGAAGAGGGATGTGGTGGACTCGCCTTGGATGATGTTGTCTGGGGATGGCGCATTCAGGAGGTCAGCGACAGCTGCTCTCCCCTCGAGTATGACCTCATCCGCCTTTCTGGATTCGTCGAAGATCCCCTCAACGTTGGCGCTGCAATCAACGCGGGCCTCGGCCTCTGCCTTGGCTGCCCTTCCTACTACTAGGGTCCCGGTGCCATTGTCGAAGAAGGCCCTCTTATTTCCATTCAGGTCCTTCGATGCCCTAGGGAACGCTGCCCTGATCTTCTCCAACAGGTCTCTATCGAAAATCATGTGGCTCATTGGATCTGTGGCGTTTGATCTTATTATGATTGATTCTTAGGTGCGAGCTACGCGGAAGTTTCTTTCCTCCGGTGCCGAGATTATCTCCAAGGGTGAAAGTGGGGTGATCGAGTTTGAAACTTAGACTAGCTATGATTGGCTTCGGCAACGTTGGTCAGGCGTTCGCTAAGCTGCTGATCTCCAGGAGGGGGTGGCTCAGGGAGACCTATGGGCTGGAGGTTGAAGTCCTCGCCATTTCCACGAGAACAAGGGGATCACTGTTACCGAATATGGCGATTGACCTGAGTCAAGTCCTAGGTATGTTGGAGAAGGGGGGAACCTTTAGGGACTCATTGCCTGGGTACGTTGATCTCTCGCCCATTGAGATCCTTGAGGCTTGCGATGCAAACGTGATGGTCGAGCTGACCACCCTGAACATAGGCTCGGGGCAGCCCGCCATAGACCATATCAGGAAGGCCCTCAGCAGGGGCATGCATGTGGTAACAGCGAATAAGGGCCCCTTAGCATACGCCTACGATGAGTTGAGTTCTCTGGCACGATCCAGGGGTTTACAATTCAGGTTCGAGGGCACAGTCATGGATGGGACCCCCGTGTTCAACCTGGTGGAGAGGACTCTGCCGGGATGTGAGGTTGAAGGTGTTCGTGGGCTCCTGAACAGCACATCGAACTACGTTCTGACCGAGATGTCTAGGGGGAAGAGCATGGAGGATGTGCTGAGTGATGCTGTTAGGCTCGGTTTTGCTGAGGCGGATCCCTCGCTCGATGTCGATGGGTGGGACGCAGCAGCGAAGATAACCGTTCTGGCGAATGTGCTCATGGGTGCGGGATCAACCCCCAACGAGGTGGATAGAGCGGGCATCCGGGGAATTGACCCTGAGAGCGTTAGGAAAGCGGCGGCTTCGGGTATGAAGTATAAGCTGGTTGCGAGTGCCGAGAAGGCGGAGGGTGACGTGAGGACGTGTGTTCGTCCCGAGCTTGTCGGGCCCGAAGACCTCTTCTGGTCAGTAGATGGGAGGTCCAGCGCGATCACCTTGAAGACGGATCTTATGGGGGAGATTAGCGTCGTGGAGCATGATCCCTCGATCATGCAGACTGCCTACGCCATATACTCTGATTTGTTACTGATCGCGGAGTCCCTTAAGGCATTTTGACTGGCCTCGTGCACGCTGGTATATTTTATTGATTGCGCTCGCACGCGCGACGACTACAAGAAGAAGTACGACTCGAGTGTGAACTCGGGAAACTTCGCGAAGAGAGCGGCGGTCTGGAACATTTGTGAATTGATAGGGAAACAGTACATGACGGGCATCCTTGACATCCATGCGCACGCGCGTTCCGCGAGTTCTGCGCGTATCTGGTCTAGGTTGAGTGAGTCAAGCACATACTTAACGTTCAACCTATCCTCAATGAAGTGTTCGCCCTATGTTCTATAATAATTTCTAAACAGCCAAGCGCGCACGCATATGCGCATATTTAATAAGGCGCTTAAAATTTAGATTCCCTTATGATATCCCTACTCATTGACTTTATAAGGTTCCACACAACGTTCACGCCGGAGATCTCCAGCCTCTCCTGAGGGCTATGTGGAGATTCTAGAGTCGCGCCAATTGAGACTATCTGGATCTCAGGGTCTAATTTGCTGAATGCTGAGCACTCCAATCCCCCATGTATTCCCGTGATTTTCGGCTCGTTCCCCATGAGGTCTCTATACTCTTCGGCGACAAATTTCACGAAGGACGACTTTGAGTTTGTGCTCCATCCTGTCGATGGCGGAGATTGAGTAGTCACTACGTCACATTTTTCCCCAATCTCTCTGAGTCTAGCCCTGAGTTTCTCAAGGTCCACGCTATCTGAACCCCTCGAAAGCAAAGTCAATTTGATTTTATCTTCTTCGGTCCTAATTATTCCCAAGTTGTTTGACGTTTGAACCAGTCCTTCTATATTTTTACTCCAACTTATAACGCCTTGAGGGATCTCGTCGATCAGTTTCGTCAAATTGTTAGTCTTTTGTCGTGTAAATGATTTTTTCAATGTCTTCTCAGAGAAAGTTATCTTCATTGTTTTTTCGAGTGGATATTCTTTCCTTATCCCTTCAGCCCAGATTGAGTTGTACCCCTTCATTTCTTGCTTTTTGTCTTCCGTAAGGAAGTCACAGCGAGCGTATCGTGGAATAGCGTTCGCTACCGTTCCACCCTCAAAGTGGGCGATTCTGACTTGGGCGATATCTGATAGTTTCCTTATGTAACTTGAGACTAGCTTTATTGCGTTAGCCCTGTTTTGATGAATGTCGACTCCGGAGTGTCCGCCAAGGAGACCGTCGACTGTTATGCTAAAACCCTTCAAATTCCTCGCATCGACGAGCCGATCGCGGATCTCGTAGTGTGTGCTTCCGCCTCCCGCGGATTCTGTGATGATTATCCCCGTCTCCTCGCTATCGAGGTTCACCATCCTCTTACCAGTGAAGAATCCCCTCTTCACGTTTGAGGCGCCTTTGAAGGTGGTCTCCTCCTCGACAGTCATGAGAACCTCTATCTTACCGTATCTACTCGCCTCTGGATCTATCAAGGAGGACATAGCCAACGAGATACCGATGCCATTGTCTGCCCCTAGGGTTGTTCCATTCGCCACTATATAATTGCCTTCAATTTTTGTTTCGATTGGGTCGTTTTCGAAGTTGTGTTTGCTGCTTGAGAGCTTCTCGCATACCATGTCCTGGTGAACCTGATAGACGATTGTTGGGTACCCCTCGAACCCTATTTTTGCATCTTTCGTGAGGAGTATGTTGCCAACATCATCAGATCTAAATTGAATCTTGTTTTCATCAGCCCACTTCTTAACCCAGTTCTGGAGTTTCTGCTCCCTACCAGAGCAACGTGGGATCTCAGTGATCTTATCGAATATACCCCATACTACCTTCGGCTCAAGTTCAGATATTTTCTGATTCATGCTATCAGAATCGAATTACCTTTTTAGGGATATTAAAGATGGGATTAGGTTTTTACATGGTGTCTCGATAGCGCGAGCTCTAAACACCCCTTACGATCTTGTTTAAGTTTATATCATCTTTTTTTAGTAAGTTGACATTAAAATTTAAGAAGGGTGAATTGTAACAAATAGTTGAGGCACTGAAATTGCCTGGTTATTATGAATTTGAGTTAGGTAAGGCAGCAGACATATTGACGCGTGAGCTATTCAAGCTCAAGCCCGGTGAGACCTTTGTCATCACTGCGGATACAGAGTCCGACGCCCGTGTCGTAGATGCTACGGCTCGTGCTGCCTTCGCATGTGGGGCAAAGCCTATGGTGATATGGCTAGCCTCTCCCCTTGGAGTTGGGAAGGCTGCTGACCCCATGTTCCCAACAGACTCTCTCGTCGGTGCTTTGATGGGAGCCGACGCGTGGGTTGAGTTTAACAATCAGTGGATCTTCTACTCGAGCGCCTACGACAAGGTCATGAAGGAGAATCACAAGATAAGGTACTCTTGCCTGGTCGGCATGAACGACGACATGATGGTGAGATGCATCGGTAGAATCGACTACCCCACCCTGGAGAAATTCATGGCGAGGATCACCGATCTGACCAAGAATGCGAACGAGGTGAGAATCACCAACCCTTCGGGCATGGATGTGGCATTCAAAAACAATCCAGACCACAGGGGGAACTACTCTCTAGGTTACGCGGATAAGCCTGGTTCGCATATGATGGCTGGACAGATCTACTGGGCTATTGATCTGAAGACGATAAATGGTAAGATAGTATATGATGGCTCAATCAATCCACCACTTCGACTACTGAAGGATCCCGTTATCCTCACGATAAAAGATGGGGATATTCTAAAGATCGAGGGCGGAAGGCAAGCGGTCGAATATGAGACCTGGCTTAAGGGGTTCAATGATCCTAATATGTTGAAGATTGCTCATATATGCTATGGTTTCAACCCAGGGGCGAAGCTCACTGGCGATGTTGTGGAGGATGAAAGGGTTTGGGGATGCGTTGAATGGGGTATTGGGAACATGGCTTTTAGACCAGCAGCGTCCCACAGCGACGGAATCTGCCTAAACGTCTCAGTCTGGGTAGATGGTAAGCAGATCCTTGACAAGGGTGTGAGCCTTGATAAGGAGCTGTCCGAGCTAGCTAAAAAATTGGGTAAAAACTAGTTAGATGACTATTTATTTTATCAAGTTCTATGCTGCAGTTGCGCGCGCATTCTTGGTTCAAATTAATTCTAGTTGTTTCTTATCAATGTTGATTGCTTAGATATCACTCATCGTAGAACTCGTATTGCTGCGGAGACTCGCCCCTCGAACCCACAACCCGTGGATAGACAGCCTCCTCCGAGACGCCCTCCCCAACGAACTCTACCTCGAACAGCCACTCATCCCCATAGTCGAAGAGGTAGAGGAACCTCTGCCTCGGCTTGAGGTTGAGCGACGCGCGCTGCCCTGTCCCTAAATAGAGCCCAAACCCAGATTCTCATCCACTAAGACACAACCAAAGACCCCCAGCAAACAAAAGCCGACCACCAAACGGACACACCAGCACACAAACCGAGAA
>JBEKDF010000029.1:0-34585 GCA_050014495.1 Bathyarchaeia archaeon | reverse complement strand
TCGTCGGCGTTGGGTCTTCCACCTCTTGGTGTGTCGTTGGTGTAGAGGCCTTGGATGATGGGTCGGAAGCTTGTCCAGTCTATCTGGGCGTCTGCTTCGGCGAGTTTGTCGCCTAGTTTAGCTATTTTCTTGTAGATTCGGCGGAGGAGGTATGTGTCGAAGGAGTTCATGGGTGCTGTTCTGTGGCTGCTTCTATAAGGTTAACCGAGGGGGAGTTGAGAACCTAGTTTTTCGGAATTCTCTTAATGTTAAAATATAAAAAAAATTTGATAAAAAAGGGAAAAATAAATGGTTCTTTTTAACTAAAGGGTATACTTGGAGGAGTGGCAGGGGTTCCTTGTGTGAGCCAAAGTGAAGACCCATCAGCTTGTTCAGATGTAGAACCCTGCCAGTTAACACCATCTGACCATGGGGACCCATTCACTGTGGCTTTTAAATCAAGACCGCCAACAAAATAGGGTGTCGTACTATCATACGTTACGAACGCGACAGGTCCTCTAGTACTTGTACCAGCATCATAGTGCCAATACCCTTGTGAGTTCATATAACCAATATGGTCATTGTTAATGTCCCAGGCATTGGTTGGAGCGTAACTTGCTTCTATTCCCGCCTGGGTATATTTTATCCAATAATATGTACCAGCGATATTCGTATAAGTTTTGCCAGTTATGAGACATCGGTCATTCGTTTGACTATATACAGCATGAACATTTGTGGTTACAGTGGGCTGATCGTTATTATAGGATGATTGAGTGGGATAGGCGTAGCATGCGAAATCACAGTAATAAGTGCCAGAACTGAGGTAAATATCCATTCTACCATAGTATATGATAGCATTATATACCCCAACATTTACTCTTCTTCCATGATACCACCAATTCCCTTTATTAAAAATATTCTGGGTCCATATTACAGAGCAATTATTGAAGAGTTGGAAGCCATTCTGGTACGTGTTTCCACTTATATTAGTTGTAGAAGTTCCAGCCGCAGAGGAAATTACACTTCCTATCCAATTACCAGCAGGTATGTTAAGTGGAACTGTTCCGCTAAATTTAGTCGAAAAGATTACTCTCGATGTGGTATAATCTGTTGATATGTCAAAATATTCACCCATATAAGGTTGTTTTACTGCATTCACATTGAAAGTCATAAAGCATAATGAAACCAAGGTGATCAAAGCGATGAAGGATAATTTATGATACATATATTACCCCCTTAAAGTGTAGATTCATTGGACAATTACAATCAACACCATATAGATCAAGGGAAACTTTGCGAACCTCACTAGAGGTCCATAAACCTTTTGGCATATTGATTGTCATAACAATCTGAGTGGGTTTATCTTTTAATAACGTTAATGTTCCTTCATAACTATAAGTAATATAATCATTAATATTAATAATACCTTTCCCAGGACCTAAAGCAATATAGCAACCTAAACCTATGCCACTCTTTGGATCAATAGTAATATTTGTTGACGTATTATTAGTAGAGAAAAAAGTTAAGGTTAAAGGAATTGAAATGGAACTTCCAGTCGTATATGTGATGTTCTGGAAGTTGGAAGTTGTGGAAACATCAATATGGTCATCGGGAGGAGTTCCTTGGGTCAATTTTCCAGGGTTTAGTGCAGATACACCCCAGTCAGTAGAAACTTGAGCATTACTTGCGGATGCAAAGTTCGTATGCAGCCATACTGCAAATGAGCCTAAAATACAAACTCCTAATAATACTAAAAGTTTAGCTAACGTTCTCTTTTCAACCATTTTCATTATCCTCTTCAGTTACTTACCAGTTAGAGTAATCCGCAAATTTCATAAACAGGCTTTTGGTACAATATATGTGCATTTGGCGGGGAAAATTGAAATATAAAAATCTAGTATTTTTATTTATTACTATCATATCAATATTACCTTCATTTTATATTGTTAACGTGTCTCTTGGGAATAATTACATTATTAATACATATATAGATAAAGAAACTGGGTCTCAAACGAGTAATCAATCTGGAAATAATGAATTTGCAATATCTTCACAGATTATAGATAAAAAACCTGAACACTTGGTTTTGATGAAGAATTATAGTGAAAATAATATCTTTACATTTTTAAACGATTTTAAATTAATTGCAATTTATAATCAAACATCTGATAACAATCTTACCTATAATATAAGGGCAGAAAAAAATGATGTTGTTTATCATATAACTATAGTGATTTCAGCGGTTGGTGGTAAACTTGAAGGTATAAATATCTTAGAAAATGAGAAGAGAAGGAAAATTTTAGAATATCTTCAAAATAATCCTGGATCGTATATGCGTGAAATAATGAGAATCCACGATTTGTCACCTAATGAAGCTCAATATCATTTAGCAACATTGGAAAGGCATAATTTGATAAAACGATATAGGTCAGATAAATTTTTGCTATTTTATATATCTAATGAAGATATTAACATTGAGCAAGTTAGATTAAATATTATATATAAGAATGTAAATTATCAAAAAATATATAAATTAAAACTTATTTATCCTAATATTACAATTAAAGAAATATCGGAACAAACTGGGTTACACAGAAATACGGTAGGTAAATATTTGAAAATATTAAATAATACTAAAATATAAATTTAATTATTAATTTAAGAGGATTCCGAATAACGCCTGTTTTTACAGCCAAACCACCACACATACCACAACCCAATAAACACGACTCACAAAGACACAAAACCAATAGAATACACCCCTAAAACAGCGAAAACACACAGAAATCCCCCACAGAATACCCCTCCCAAACCCCAAAACACCCCTTACCCACCTCCTCCCCGCAGAGATCCATGGCTCACGCTACGCCAAGCGTAACCAACTGCATCAGGTGTAGTAGATTCATTAAATTTAAAATGGTTGCATTAATTAATAAGTTTTAGTATAAACCTAAACGATTTCTCTACACACAGTTTATTTAGTCGTTATTTGCATTGATCCGATGAAGTTCTAGTTTTTTAACGGTTTTTTATGCTTGCTTGCTGAAGGAGGTCCTATGAGTGTTTCTATATAACCAAGCACATTATTAGTGGTAAAATATTTGGTTTTATAAACCGTTGAAAGAAAGAAAGTTTGGTTTATGGTTTATGTTTCAAACACTTGTTAGGATCGTAATTCTTGCAAACCTTTGGCTTTAATGGTGTGTCGTGCAATAGGCAAACATAGGTTGCCTTATTCCTTTCCTTTCTGAGAAAGGGACATTGTGAAAGTGCCTCTTGTCCTGTGTTTGGGTTAAAGAGGTCCAGTTAATCTGTATACACAGATAACTTTAAATGTTAAAATATTCATTATCTGTACTAGACATGCAGACGAATAAGGACGAGTTGCTGAAGTATCTTGAAAATAGTTTCTACTGTCGTGGAGTTGATTCCGACGAAATCGTTGAAAGGTTCGCTACTAAATGGAATCTTTCCACTAGCGACGTGAAGGATTGCATCCAGAAACTTGTCAATTCTAGAAAAGTGAAAAGAGAGGGCGGTAAAATCTATCATTGGATATATCTAACACCTTCGGAAGGCAGCGTTGAAAAAACGATTCCTCGATTTATCATTAGGGTTTGACTGATCGTCTATTTTTTTAAGTACAGTGGTTTAGATGGGAAAACTCCCTCTGAGGCTTGCGGAATAGAGATAAAAATGGAAAACAAATGGTTGACCCTAATACAAAAATCTGTTAAGTCGGATTAAATTTTTGATAATAATGAAAGTCAGCAATTATCTGTTTAATTTTTCTTCTAAATTCCGAATAAGATTCTCTAGAATCCAATTTCTGCTTTGTAAGAATGAAATTAGTTATTTGATTTCTAACATTTTCGTCTTTTATTAAATCGTTGATTCTATTTTTCAAGTCTTGTAAAGTATTAAATTCCCCCCACGCAAGATGAGTTTAACCCCATTTCAATTCACCTGTGAACTTTTTTCCTTCTATAGATATATGTTGGGTTGCTTGATGGTCTGGTTCGATATGTAATTCCATATGATCACCACCATTAGCAGCAGCGTTCTTAACTTCTTTAAATATAGCCTCAGTAACAAGGGGAGAAGAATAACTGTTAAGCGTCAAATTCTTACTCTGTAATTTCTTTAAGGATAAATCAAGGACGTCGAGGATCCTGGTGAGCTCGCGTAGGCTGCGGATGCCTTTCAATCGCATGATGAGGAGGGCTCTGAGGATGCCGAGCGGGTTTCTTGGCTTTCTGCCGGGGCCGATTGTGTGGTAGCATCCGAGGAGTTGTTGTTGGGCAATTGCTTAAGTCGATGTTTTTGAAAAAGTGTCTCTAGGGTCTCGTGTTCATCTTGTCCCGATGAATTCACCTCCTCTGGTTGGTCAGACCGTTGGGGGACGAGGCCTCAACTGTTAAGATAAGCTTATTCTAGCAGCGGATGAATTTCGGTTCAAGCCAGCGCGCGTATTTTAAAAAAGTTGGATAAATTGGTTCGGATGCGATCCCATCCACGCTGACACAATATTTTCTGAAACATGTTTAGATTTTACGGAGAGGAGAATGTTTCTTCTCTCCTTTGTTAGCACTAAGAAAGTATTCCTTCTCGGAAACCGCTTTAAGTATATAAGATAACTCTGATTTGACACAATCATGAGCACGGAAGACGACACATACTCCTCAATATTCACTGCGCTCAAACATCCAATAAGAAGAAAGATTCTACGTATACTTGACCAATCACCAACTACTTATACTGAGATACAGAAGCAACTCGAAATAGACAACGGGCTACTCAATTACCACCTCGAAAATATGAAAGACCTAGTCAAAAAAGGCGAGGACGGTAGATATGTTCTCTCCGAGATTGGAAGAGCAGCACTTGGTGTTACAGTGAAGGTTGAGGAACCAACAAGCCGTAAAAAAGAAGGGATAAGCATCAAGTTACTAATAGGAATAATTCTTGTGCTTGTAATCGCAACCGCCTCGCTATCAGAACTCAACATTGTACTCTTCAATAGCTACCAAAGTCAGACCACAGCGCTATCCGAAACAAAAAACCAGTTAACATCAGCAACAACTCAATTAAACTCCTTGATTCCATTAGGTGAACTAGCAAATTTATCAGAACCAGCCACTTTGCAGAGTTCAGGCATCCAGATAGTTTCAGACTTTCCTATGTCATATACATACCTGAACCTGACTGCCACTTCTACTGTTAACGACTACCGTAAATCGATTATAACCTTCTATGTACCATCCGATGGAGCCATTGTTCACCTTGAGCTACAGGTTGATCCAGTTAATGTTTACGAACTCGATCTGACGCTTCAGAAAGGGAATGCCTGGAGAAACGATACAAGGGTCAACGTCGGCACAGTCGGTTCATATTTCAACTTGACCAACCCACTAAACCCGAGACTGTCCGACATCGTGTGGCGGTCCCCTGTTCTGTGGTCTGTTAGGACAGAGGGTAACGGTATGTTTGGATCTCCAACTCTTTCTAAGGGATGGTATACGTTCAGTCTATTTGGTCCGATTGTTGCTTATGGTCCTCGCAGTGTGATTGGTACTTATGTTCGTGCCTCGTATTTTGAAGGCATGAACCCAGATCTGCATTTGCAGAGCTACAATGTGTTCGCTGACTTTTCTATTCACTTAAATGGTAAACCGATTTTCTTCGATGTATCGTCGGATCGATCATAGTACTTCTATATTGATGTTCACATCTGTGAATCATTCTATCCCTGAATGGAAACGCTGATTTTATAGGACCTTTAATTGCATAGTTATTATCTATTGAAGTGGAACCATCGCCTCTTTTCTGAATACACACTCAGATAATTCTTTAAAAAAATATTCGATTTCACTGGATTACACTCAGGTGGAAGTGAGGATAAGACTATTGAAAAGCTACTAGAATCAAAATCTATTTAGGTATCGCAATCCCGAGTTCTGGATGCTTTTTACCGTAATCAGAGATACTCTTCGCAAGATACTCAGTCTCAATCATATACCTCGGGAAACCATACTCCTTCCTATTGATCTCCACGTGATGCTTATACTTCTCCCACCACCCAAGAGTGATTCCAGACATCAGTTTTGCCACAAGGCTCACGTCAACCAGCTTCTCCCTCACGAGTACACCCACACCCTCGAAGAAGCCGCCGTAGATGTAGAATGCCTTGTACTTGTCACCATCCTCAGTCATCTTCTTGTAATCATCCAGACTATTCAGCTCTATGCTGTAGGTCTTGTATTGGGCGTCTTGGAAGAACTGGGAGTATGTTGTCTGGTATATATTCATGAAGAGCTGGGCCTGCCTCGTCTGGAGGGTTGCCCTCATGTTTAACACATAGTAGATTGCTGCTACTAGCACCCCCGTTGCAGCAATCATGTAGTAGACTGTTTGAATCTCACCTAAGTCAACCATTTTGTTTCACTGGATTAGTATCAGGTGGAGGTGAGGATAAGGATATTGAGACATTCAGAGCGAATCGCGTGCGCGAATAAGATTGACAAACTACTTGTACGAATACTCGAAGTCTTCCTTTTTAGTAGTATCCGGAGTGAACGCCCACGCTTTATTAGTTCTACGCATTATCTCAGCCATCTCGTTCGCCATGAGCTCCCAATTGCTATAAGAATCAGCTGTGAATTCACCCCTCTTCTTGTACTCATCGATTACGGGCTTGAACTTCGCCCATGTATTTGCAATCATCTCGCCACACACTCTATACATCGTATTCCTGTCAAGTAGCCCAAGCCGGTACTGTGTGCCTATGGTCTCCATTCTTGACCAGTATGATACCCTCTTCACGCAGTTCTCCCTGTTATTCGCCGAATCGTATTTGGCGAGGAAGTCGTCGAAGTTGTCCCACTTCATGTAGACGAGGTCGAAGAAGTCGCCGAATCCCTCCTTTGAGTAGAGGGTTTGCATGAGGTTTGTTGTGAACGTTGCGCGTCTGTTTCTGGTAGTTTCTCTGAGGTTCAATGCGTAGTAGAATGCCGCCACGCAGACTCCTATTGCCGCTGCCACGTACGATGCTGACTGGAGTAAAACTATGTCTACCATAACAAGTTCACGAATAAGAATCAGGTGGAAGTGAGGATAAGGCTATGGAATCGACGGGCGTGTTGATAACGTAGAACAATTAAGAATTCTACAGCCTCTCGAAAAGTTGGTAAGTCAATTTTTGGGCACAAAAGGTTTGGGTAATTTGGTTAAGAAGGCGTGTGGAGAACTAGATATTGAACCCGATCTGATGGACACGGTGCAGATGTTAAATTATTCAGTCAAGGAGAAGCAAAAATAAGTTATTTATCCCATAAAATTTGCATAACATTAGATTTTTAGTTTTTTGTTTTTTTCACGAAAAGGGGTACACCATATACTATATTATATAGCCTGTCATACAAACAATCGCATACTCATAAACTATGGTTATATATCGGTATATTTATGAGACCTACCTATACTCTTAAACAAGTATATCATGAGGCCGAAAGACCTACCTGCACATGAAATAGGGCAGGTATAACTCCTGGGAAATCTGATTAGATTAACTATGCTTGATGATATCAAATAAAACGTCACAATACTCCTAAACAACAAACCATGCAGGCGCATACTCTTAAACAAATTCGATACTCTTAAACATCTGAATATTTTTCAGAGTATCGTGATGTAGAATTCGATACTATGAAACATTTGATAATTAAATTAGATTTACATGGGGGATGTGGGGCCCTATTTCTGATATTATCTAGTATGTTATGTGGGGTCTCGTAGTGTCGTGGTTTATGATTTTCAAGAATATGGGTAATACTCTTGAACATCTGATATATAGGCGAAAAGGGCAGTGTCGGGTATGACAGGGCATATTATATAATAATGGCTGGCATATGTTTTCGCGAAAAAGCTTAATTTTAAAAAATCTTGTGTAGTCCACGATTTTGTGATAGATCACTAAAACTGTGGTGAACCACATCAAATCACTAAGTCTATGAATGTTCTACAACACAATGGTGCAGCACCCAGGCCCTCCACACGCCTTCTTAACGAGATTATCCGACATTCCTGTGCCCAGGAATTGACGTATTATCTTTGATGCACACAGGTGTTTCTGAGAGACGATGATGCCCGTTATCATGGATCAGAGGTTAAATTAGGGGCAGCCTTTTCTAGCAAGTGAGTTTGAGTTTCTCAATAATCGGTTGATGAGATATTTGGAGGAGCACCCCGAGTTGAAGGAGCTTCAATAGCCTTATCCTCACCTCCACCTGATACTTGATCTGTGACCATGAATGAAGATAGCAGTCGTAGGGAGTGGAGGTCAAGGCATCTTCTTTGGCACTCTATTGGCAAACTCGGGCAACGACGTGACATTCATAGCAAGGGGAAAAACGCTTGAAGCCCTCAAAACCAGAGGCGTTGAACTGAAGTCGAAGACATTAGGAAAGATCAAGCTACCCGCCGAAGCCACTGATAACCCAGGAGAAGTAGGCACCGTTGATCTGATCATGCTCTGCGTCAAGTACTACGACGTCAAAGCCGCCTCAGAACAAATGAAGCCAATGATCAGCGAAGACACGATGATTCTGCCAGTAATCAACGGGATCGATGTAGCAGAGAAAGTCGGAAAAATAGTTGGGCTAGAACACCTAATCTGCGGCGTATCATGGGTCAATACCGCAGTTGAGTCCCCCGGAGTGGTTAATCACGGTGGGGTCGCACGACTCATCTTCGGCGAGCTGGAAGGCGGCGAATCCAGCAGGGTGAAACGCCTCGAATCGACTTTGAAAGATGCTCGGATTACTGCGGAGCTGAGTCGGGATATTGGTAAGGAGAAGTGGGAGAAGTTTACCATTAACAGCGCCATCAGTTCAGTCATGGCCCTCACGAGACTGCCCACTGGTCCGCTTCGCGGGAACCCTGAAACCCAGGCGCTTCTGCGTAGGGCTATTGAGGAGTCGGTGGCAGTTGCTGAGGCTTATGGGCACTTTTACCCCGAGGGTTTCGTGGACGGCGTTTTGAAGATGTTTGAGAACTATGCTCCGTGGTCGAAGGCGGCTTTGCTTCAGGATCTTGAGGCGGGTCGTCGTCTCGAGTTGGGTGCGTTGACTAGGGCTCTCGTTAGGTTGGGTAGGGAAAAGGGTGTGCCGATACCGTTGAGCGATGTTGTATATGCGGTGCTTAAGCCTTATGAGGATGGCGCGGTTGTTGTTTCCCGTCAATAATCCCTCAATAGCCTTATCCTCACTTCCACCTGATACTCAGTGAGCGTAAGACGAAGAATTAATCTAATACTCCTTCTCAGGATCTATCAGAATAAAGTGAAAACGGAGTGGAACAGTTTGTTCGTCAACATAGTTAGATGGCACATACAGAAAGAGAACCACGCTAAGCAGTTTGAGGTCTGGCGTGAGATGATGGACTACCAGAAAGCCCACCCGGAGAAGGTCTACTACACGAGGTCACGTTTCCTCACCTCCACCGAGGAAGGGTCGTCTGAGGAAAGCTGGATGTTCCTAGATGAGTATAGGCGTCGCGAAGACTACGATAGATGGATGAGGGCCGCGAATGAGGACCCTGACCTTGTGAGGCTCACTGAGGAGTGGTTCCCGAAGTGGAGAGATCTGATCATCCCCGGTTCCAGGAAGAGTGAGGTCTGGGATGAGGTTGGAGATCTGAGGGTCGAGTTCAAGTAAGCATAAACTGTTTGGGTTTGGGGTTATCGCCTCCCCCTGAGTCCCACCTTCTCCTTAAGAAAATATCTACCCAAATTCACTTTGGCTTAAACCTCATCTTACATGAAGTATTTTGGTAAACGAATATCTTATCCTCACCTCACGCTGCCCATATGCCAGGAGTTCGCTGAGGCTGTCGGGGTCATATCGAGCAAAAAGGTCGAGTGGGGCTGAATGAAATTGAATGTATCCTGCGACGTGGCTGACTGCAAACATAACGAAAATGGGTACTGTAGAAAAGCGGTGACTGGCTTGACAATTAAAAATGGTTCATGTGCCAGCTGCGAAACTAACATGGGTTTCCTGCGTGAGAAGTGGAAGTGGGAGCCGGGTAAGGAGTTGGGTCCCAGACGCATTAGGGAGGGGGTGTAGGTTGACCTGATAGCAAGGGTTCTTGATGCCGTCACCAATTTACATGTCAGGTTATGACTTTTTAGGTCAGATGAAGTCCCTTGGAGGAGTACGCCAAAGCCTTGATCCTTTAACCCTAGCTTGGATTCGCCAAACCTTCCATGGGAATCTCTCCAATAAATTATCAGAAGTTGGGTTTCCTACAAGTTTTAATCGGAAAAACGCGAGCCCATGATTCGTCTTTAACATGTTTTTCATATTCTTCATATATCATAATCAATCGAGCTGAAAAACTAACCTTAATATTGTTTTTGACTCTACTTATGAGTCCGTGTGTTTGTGTCAACAACTATTTACCTCTATTAAGATGATTTGAAGCTCCCGATTCAAACAATCTGCGTCGCGCACACATTCCACTTGATACTCAATCGTGCAAACTCTTACCAGCATTTACAAGTCTAGTCACCATTTTCCCGGTCGCCAGTTTCTGCTGATCAGATATTAGACTAAAGGGTTTCTGTGCTGCTCTACCAAAAACGATTAACGACTCCCTATCCTTCAAAGCCTATCTGCTAAATAGGATATTATAAGGGTCCCTTTTTTCACCATTCTTATATTCCCTCATCCTTCGGTCCCTTATCAGGGAACATTCTATCATAGTCCTCTTTGGTGAGGCGATCTGTGATACTTTCGAGCAAATCTATTCTCTCCTTCATCTCGATATGTTCCTTTCTAAGCTGTTCCACCTCATCCAAACTCACTAAGCCAAGAGGTCTATTTTCGGACATTATATTCAGAATCGGCAAAGCCTCCAAATATTTCCTCTTCATCTCACCCACATCTTCCGCAGTTTTATCGTAGCCATACTGGTCAAGTGAGCCTCTATGTCCCATAAAATACTCCCCAAAAGCGACATCTACACTCGACTTTCTCCATAGAGTTCGAAAAACATCCCTGAGCTCGTGAATGTTGGTTCCCTGCCATCCCCCAGTGTTTTTGATACCTAAATTCACCAATTTACGGTTCCAGTAACGGTATAATGCGACTTGCGTGAGTGCCTCACCCCTGCTGTTAAGAAATATTTGGGGTCTATCAGCAAATTTACCCTTGTCTCTTTCAACCATATACTTTTTTAAAGCTATCAGGGAATCTCCTGCCACAAAAGTGTAGTATTGATATTCGTTTCTATCGCCCTTTCGCCCCTCCACAACTATTTTGATACAATCATCTTTCAGGTGTTTCCGTAAATCCTCTAAGCCTGAATTGCTCCACCTCAGAAACTCGTTTTGTCCAAGTCCGCTTTGTAGCATACACAAAAACACGGCTTTGTATAAAATATTGGACTTGATGACTACGTCTCGAACATTCTGAGGTGTTAGTGTTCCCACTACTTTGGGCGTATCACCTCTGAGTCTCAGGGTTGTGTCTCGTGGCAGAGGCACACGGTTATGAGCAAAGAACGAATTCAGGGTCTTGTTTGCATTTCCCTTATGGGTGCTTCTCCCCTTGAGGCTTAACAAATATTCCTTTTTCAAATCTAATATCTCGTTTTCTTGTCTCTTCCCTCCATCGAGTATGAATTCTACGAGTTTATCAGGAGACATTTTTTTGAATTTGCCTCCGTTGATCCTCATCCATTTCAGAAAGGCATCAAAGTGCCAGAGGTAGCCTTTAGCGGTTTTCTCATTTACTGCGTTCAGCCATTTCTTAACTGCTGGACTTTCTGCCATAGCTTTTAATCTATATCCGTGTTATATAACATTATTTCAGTATAATTATACCATATATGTTATCCATAACGGACACATAGTGGACATATACCTATTTATAATGTAACATACACCTCGACATTGACCCCATAACAGCATCATGGGAGTGGGACCCCTTCGAGCCGAAAGTTGATGGTAACAGAATCTGGGGTGCCGGTATCCACAACATGAAGAGTGGCGACGCCGCGATGATGTGCACTGCGCTTGCAATAAAAAGAAGTAATACAAAATTTCACGGCGACCTAATAGTTGAGTGCGTCGTCGGTGAACTATAGGGAGGTGTCGGCACTGTCCACTCCCTCAAAGAGGGGGTCTGGGCGGACATGGCTATCGTCCCCGAGCCCTACAGCGTCGACAACATACTAACCAAATGCGTTGGTGTACACGATTTCGCTATCCACACTATAGGCCGTAGCGAGCACATCAGCCGTATGGAGGAGAGTATTAACGCAATAACTAAGATGCGAAAGGTCCTAGACAAGCTAGACAATATGAAGTTCGAGGCCCGTGATCTGGACCTCCCCGGTGCTCCTCGCTTGGTCGCTGGAAGCATTATCGGTGGATGTAACAGAGAATATGACCTCGCCGGCCCTTACAACATCCCCGACTTCTGCACAATCATAGTTGATTTCAGATACCCGCCAGGCTACGAAATTGAGGAGATAAACGGGAGGATGAAAGAGATGCTCGAAGATATCAAGGCGGAGGACGATGAGTTCAGGTACGAGTTTGAATATCCCATTGATCCAAAGTGGCGCGTCGGAGGAATGGTCATGCCACCGATGGGTGTTAGCACCAACAGCGAGGTCGTTAATCTTCTAAAGGAGAACCACAAGAAGGTCACGGGTGAATACCCAAAGAGAATCGGAGCCGTCCCACCTCGAAGCTATTGTGGTAATGACACTGCCCACCTCGCGAAGGCTGGAATCGAATGCTGTCTCTATGGCCCACGTGGCTATCCTGACGATGTAGAAAAGCATGTCCGAGTCGATGAGATGGTAACATGCTCCAAAGCTATGTGTCTAACCGGATACGAGGTAATTACCAAGGTTAAGTAAAAATGCGTCTGAGAAATTTTTCTTTAACTATTGATTAAAGTTAGGCAGATTAAACACCTTCCCTCATCGATACCGACACAATCTCGAGAATACTGGTACTCAACAATGGAGGAAAGTGATTCTATCCCCTTCCAATACGAACCCTTCTAGGGGTAACCCTAACGATTACCCTCACCTCCTTACCTCTCAACTCGGGCATAAGATCGTAGAAGTCTTTCCCTCTATATGCATTCGACAGCTTGTTCAAGTGCTCGAGAGCCCCCTCTTCAATGAGCTCTGCATCCCCCTGAACTTCAATCCATCTCATCTTGTTAGTTGGATCAACAGCTAAAATTGAGACCTTAGGATCCCTCCTAATGTTCCTCTCCTTTTGATAACCTACTCCGGTGTTGAGTAATAATTGCTCACCATCGAAACTACACCAGACGAGTGTGCTCTGAGGATAACCATCCAATGAGATCGTAGTAAGGACAACATCAACCTTGCTATGCAGCAGATCTGCGTGGCTCTTTGGGACCTCTAAAACCATAGTTATCTAACTAATCGCATCCGCATTTAACGACTAATAAGTGATGATTCGAGAAAAATGAATATCACTCAAAATTTCTAACTAATAAACAAGACGAGGTCTGGTTTTAAGGAGGTATTAGAAAGCCTATGGCTGTCGGATCGCGAAGTCAGAAATAACATGGTAAGTCGTGCAAAGTTTTGCACCTTAAGGATATCGCCTTAAAATACAGTGATGTGAAAGAGATCGTAAAGCTCATACAAGATACATGAAAACTCTGTCATCTGCCAATTTTTCTCTTTGCTACAAGCCTTACTGGATTTACTCCTCTTTTACTTGTATAAGCTCCAAGTCGAGTGAACCCCCCTTCTCGAATCTTATAGTCAGGGTTTGGAATAGAGTTTGGAATATCCGGATCTTCCCGTAACGCTTCTCCTTGACGAGACCCATCTTAACCAACTTCGCCAGGTGCCTCTCGACACTTGTGTAATTAAGCCCGGTGCGGCGACTTACCTCGCTTATATTCAGCTCTCCACTCTCAACTAGGACCTGCAGGGTTCTAATGCGCCCCCTGCTACCGAGGAGTTCCTCCACCTGAGTCCTACTTCTGCTCAAATCCCTTAAGTACCTCCCGTTCGAGGGCCTCAGCGGAGACTTTTCCCAGAGTTATGAGCTGGGTGCGCCCCTGGCTACTGGAGTCGACCTTTGAGGTGATTATCCCTGTGGCCTTGAGGTTCTCCAGATACTTCCAGAATTGAGTGTGCGCTCGCGGCGTCTCGCCGCGCTCCTCGCACGCAACTCTATAGAGCTGTTCAACCTCACCCGTGGTGGCTTGGGGGGCCGAGCTATTACGGAAGAATCGGGCCACGGAGAGGAGAGTTAACCTCTCGTGGAGGCTCAGGTGATTCATTCCCTCCTTCTTCACAGGGGATAGGACTCCGGATGAGACTTGGCGCACGTGCTCAGGCCTGACCTGAGGTGCTCCATCCCTCTCCGCCTTCTTCCCCGCACCCCAGAGAAGGTCTATGGCGCAGCGGGCATCCCCGTTCTCCGAGGAGGCGAGCTCCGCTATGAAGTCCACCACCTCAAGGGGAACCGCCCCCCTCCTAAAGGCCGCCTCGGCGCGAGCCGAGACGATATCGGATAGCTGCGGTGTAGAGTACTCGGACATCTCTATGAGGTTCCTCTGTAGACTACTCAAGGTGCTCCTGTCAAGCTTCTCGAAGACTCCGCGGTCCTTTGTGATCAGGAGAAGGCTGAGTCGACGTGGGGAGTCGGGTTGAGTTTCGTGAACGCGAGTGAGCTGATAGAGAGCATCACTTCCTTCGGTGTCTATAAGTGTATCAACCTCGTCGAGGCAGAGGAGAAGCTGCTCATTGTCCTCGCCGAGGATCTGCATGAGAGTTTCAATAAGCTCGTTTGGGGCATAACCCCTCTCGGGAAACTCGGGTCGGAGCGTCTTGACGACCCTGCGAAGAACCATGAAAAGACTCCCCCTGAGCTCCCTACAATTGACGTGGATGTATTCCACCCTGAGCCTCTTTCTCTTAGCCTCGTCTCTAAGCCACTTGCCAAATACACGGGCGATTGCAGTCTTCCCTGAGCCGACCCCGCCAACTATGATAGCCCTCTGACTCATCTCGTAGGGTGCCGAGAGCATGAAGTCATATGTGAGTCTGAGGGAGCGCATCTGTTCCTCCCTGTATAGCAGCTTGGATGGAATGTAGTTAATGTCTAGAATGCCTTCGTCTATAATGAGTCTCTGGTCGCTCAAGGATAATCTCCCCCGTGAGGGGCTCCTCGGATGCGGATTTATGCTTTATGTACGTTCCAGTGGATCAACTGCGGAGAGGTGAGTGAAAGTGACCTGTTTTGAAACCTTTAAACAGCTACCAACCAATAGTGAAATGACTGCGAATGCCCCAAAATAGGAGACTCCGCACAGGCAAAATACCAAATGATGTCCTCAAGCGATGCGTCCTTAACCGTCTCGGTTCACGATCCGACAGAGTGATCAGGGGGGCTGCTATCGGTGAAGACGCTCCGATAATAGATATGGGGACCAAGGTACTGGTCGCAAAGGCTAACCCTATCACTGGGGCTGAGGAAAACATAGGTAGGCTAGCCGTCCACGTCAACGCCAACGACGTCGCAGCACGCGGCGCAAAGCCTCTATGGTTCATGAATACAATTCTCCTCCCTGAGGGCTGTACAGAGTCAAAGCTGGAGGACATAATGGATGAAGTAAATCGGGCTTGCATCGAACTTGGAGTCCAGCTAATCGGTGGCCACACAGAGTGCGTCGCAGGTTTAGAGAGGCCGATAGTAGCTGGCTTCATGATGGGTGAAGCCCCCAAGAATAGATATGTCACAACCAGTGGTGCGAAACCAGGGGATAGGATCTTACTCACTAAGACTGCGGGACTCGAGGGGACAAGCATCCTTGCTTCGGATTTAGAAGAGAAACTCAAGAGGAAAGTTGATCAAAAGACCCTGCAGAGAGCGCGCAGAATGATAGACGAAATTAGCGTGGTCTCCGAGGCTCTTATGGCTGTTGAGACCGGCGGCGTACACTCGATGCATACACCTACGGAGGGGGGAGTCTTGAATGGACTATATGAAATGGGAGCTGCAGCGGGAGTAGGTCTTAGCGTAGAGGAGAATCTCATACCTATTGCCCCTGAAACAAGAATAATCTCAGAGATACTCGGAGTTGATCCTCTTAAACTCCTTAGCTCGGGCTCATTATTGATGTCTGTTAACGAATCGAGCATTGGAAGGATCCTAGATGCTCTGGAAAGCATAAGAGTTAAAGTCACAATCATAGGTGAGGTGAAAGAGAGACAAGAGGGGCGAGTCATCACCCGATCTGACGGAACTCAAAAGACGATAGCCTCCGTTCGTCAGGATGAACTATTTAGGGTCCTTGGCGAGGGTTAGTCACTTCTCGCATGTTATCCCCATAACATCAACATGGTATTCGGCTCTCTTGAAGCCAGCTGTCTTAAGACGCCTCTGAACTCCCCTCTGGAGGTCAACACCCCTATAATGTGATCTCGGCTCTCCTGTGTAGTGGAAAAGCCTCCCTCCAAACTTCATCACACGATATAGCTTTCTGTAAAATTCTTCGCTGTAGAGCTCCCCTGCGTGTGTGAGACGCGGGGGGTCGTGTATCACCCAGTCGAAGAACCCTGGAGGTAATGTATCAACATATTGGAAGCTGTCGCCCAGAAGTAAGTTGATTTCACTATCGAAAAGGCGACTCGACCACGGGTTCATCTGCGCAACCCTGACTACGGGTGACTCTCGTTCCACAGAGACGACGACATCAGCCCCGCGGTCTAGGGCACCTATAGCCGTATAGCCAAGCCCCATACAGGTGTCAAGAGTTCTCCCACCATGTATTCCGAGCACGTCGAGCTTCTCTTTAACATCCAAATCGGGTGTGGTATTCTTAGTCCTATGCATTCTGATCCCATCTATCTCAAGGGTGGGGGCCCCCGCTGTAGGGACAAGCTTGTAGAATCTCCCAGACGAGATTGCGACTTGAAAAAGAGAGCAACCATCGGGGAAGAAAACAGCATTCTTCTTAGTCGTAATCTCTCGTAGATCATCGAGTTTCACCATGTGGCCGAGGAGATCTGCCATATTGTGGGTCACCGTGATCTCAGAATCGGATAACCCTAGGTCGAGAGAAATCCTTCTTACTCCACAGAGTATCCTATCTGCAACCTCTGCGGTTATCATCGGAGGAAGCACTCTCAAACCCAGTAACCCATAACGAGATGCCCCCATCCGATTATATAATCAATGATTCAATCCTATTGCGTGTGATTAGAGCGAGGGGACAGGGTTTAATCGAATAAACTACTCGGATACTTTGCTTTAGACCCTAGCCACTCTTCTATTCTGAGGAGCTGATTATATTTCGCAGTTCTCTCTCCACGGGCTGGGGCTCCACTCTTGATCTGCCCGCATCCTATGCCTACGGAGAGATCGGCGACCCACGGATCCTCTGTGTCACCGCTACGGTGGGAAGCCATTACGCCATAATTGTTCTGCTTTGCTATGTTCGCAGCTTCCAACGCCTCGGTTAGGGTCCCTATCTGATTCACTTTCCAGAGGAGTGCGTTACAAGCCCCCATCTCTATTCCCTTGTTCAGTCTTTTGGGGTTGGTTACAAAAAGATCATCTCCAACTACCTGAGTCGGTAGGAGCTTCGTCGCCTTTACAAACCCCTCGTAGTCTTCCTCCTGTATGGGATCTTCGATGCTGATAATAGGATACGCTGCGATAAGCTCCTTGTATAGCTCTATTAGCTCGTCTGTTGTGTAGCTGGTTCCAGACACAGTGTATGCGTCGTCCTTATAGAATGTGCTTGAAGCAATGTCGAGGCCGATCTTGACTTCGTCTATATATCCCGCTTCCTGGATTGCCTCCCAGAGCGCTTCAAGAGCTTCCTCTGGCGTCTTCACGGGGGGAGCGAAGCCTCCTTCGTCTCCAACGTTTATTGAAGTCTTTCCATATGCTTTCTGAAGATGGGTCCTAAGAGTTTGGTAAACCTCAGAACCCATTCGAAGGGCTTCTCGGAAGCTTGTTGCCCCCGTGGGTGCTATCATGAACTCCTGAAAATCGAGTAGGTTACCGGCGTGTTTTCCACCATTAATGACGTTGAAGAATGGTACAGGGAGAAGTGACGAATCTTCATCAATGTATTCGTAGAGGCGAAGACCATCGGAGGCTGCTGCTGCACGCGCACAGGCTAAGCTGACTCCTAGCATTGCATTGCCTCCTAACCTAGACTTATTCTCAGAACCATCAAGATCTATCATCATCCCATCGACATCGGCTTGCTTTCTTACGTCAATACCAATTAGCTTTGGCTGAATTGTGTTGACGACGGAATCGACAGCATTCATCACACCCTTACCATGGTATCGTTTGCCACCGTCTCGTAACTCCACTGCCTCGTAAATCCCAGTAGAAGCACCACTTGGCACAGCAGCGGAGACCTTGATCCCGCCCTCAGTAACAATATCGACTTCAATCGTGGGATTACCCCGACTGTCTAGAATTTCCCTAGCTTTGATCTCTTTTATTGAGTACCTCATCTACTGCACCACTGTTAGTTGTGCACTGAGACAAATGCTCGTAAAAATGTAGCGATCCGTATTACTTCTCTCGGGCTTCCTCTATGCAGGTGAATAGGTCTCGCTCCTCGAACGGCCAACCTGTTATTTTTACGACACCGTTTACAGCTACTGCTGGAACGGCCATTAAGTTTAGAGACATCCCCCGAGCTATTCCCTCGTCAGTGAAAGTGTCAATCTCTACAAGATCTATATCTTTAAGGCCCTTTAGGACCTTGCTGATGAGGGTCTTTGCTGCAGGACAGTATGGGCATACAGGGTTGTGGAAATACTCTACTTTGATCATGTTGTTCCCTTTTGTTTCACAAACTTCATAGCTGAGAGAGCAGCCTTGGCGCCTTCCCCCGCTGCGGTGACTATTTGCCAGCCCATGCAGCAGCAGTCCCCCGCCGCATAGAAACCAGGGAGGTTGGTCTGTTGATTCCTATCAACTAAGATACATCCACCCTCATCTGCGTCGATACCCGCTTCTACAAGTATATTAGAGGTAGATATGTGTTCGAGAAGGATGAAAACGCCATCAGTAGCAATATTTTCGACCCAGCCAGTTGTGAGCTTCACTCCCGTCACGAACTCATTACCTGTGATCTCAGCTATGTCCTGTCCCTCGATGAATTCGACTTTGGGGTTGACCCTCAGGGTTGCTAGTTCAGTATACTTTTCACTGAAACCCTTCTTACCGGGGATAATTATAACCTTAGAGGCTGTATTTGTGAGATGAAGAGCATCCTGTACGGCCTCGTGTCCAGAGCCTACGACGGTGACGACCTTTTCTCTAAAGAACGGGCCGTCGCAGATGGCGCAGTAGCTTACTCCCCTGCCCTTAAATTCCATCTCACCGGGTACGCTGAGTTGTTTACGTTGTACTCCGGCTGCGATAATTACAGTCTTTCCCTGATGATATCCACTGCGTGTGGAGACTATCTTAAATTCACCAGCGTCTGCGAGTCCGATGACGGTCTCTCTCTTAAATTCGACGCCGAACCTCCTGGCCTGGTCGTTGAAAAGGTTCATTAATTCGGCACCGGTGAGGCCCTGTGGAAAACCGGGGTAGTTATCTATCCTGTGAGCCTCGAGAGCGCGTCCCCCAACTTTCCCGCTGTGGAGCAATAAAGTGCTGTGACCTTGTCGTGCTGCATATATTCCTGCTGATAACCCAGCAGGTCCAGCGCCTATGATAATAACGTCCCAGATCTTCTCCATCCTAGACGCGCCAAGGATAAGGGACGTGAAGTAGAAGAAAAAGAGTTTGTTGTCGTCTACTCCTCTCTGTATTCTTTAGCTTTATCGGCCATCCCAGCCAAGGTATCTTGGACTAAGCGATTTATTGTGCCAGCAGGATACTTGCCATCATTGCCGAGGACGCCAGCTGGAACGCCTGTGAGAACCTCTATGCCCTCGTCGATGGTTGAGACAGGGTAAATATGGAACTTACCCTCCTTCATTGCGTCGATAACCTCCTGTTTTAACATTAAATGCTTAACATTGCTAGCAGGAATGACGACACCGTGCTGCCCATCGAGACCTCTGGCCTTACAGAGCTGGTAATAGCCCTCGAGCTTCTCATTAACTCCACCGATGGCCTGAACCTCTCCCTTCTGATTGACCGAACCAGTGATAGCATAATGTTGTTTTATGGGCTTATTGCTAAGGGCGCTAAGGATGCCATATAATTCGGTGCTGGAGGCTGAGTCTCCCTCGACACCGCTGTAACTCTGCTCGAAGACTAGACGTGCTGTGAGACTTAACGGGAACTCCTTCGCGTAGCGGTCGTTAAGGAACCCACTTAGTATCTCAACCCCCTTGGTGTGAATGGGGCCACCCATTTGAGCCTCACGCTCGATGTCGATAATACCTCTTTTGCCTACACCAGCACTCACAGTAATCCTGCTCGGCTTGCCGAAGGCAAAGTCTCCGAGACTCATCACACTGAGGCCATTGATCTGCCCAACCTTCTCACCGGTAGTGTCGACTAGGATAGTGCCCTCCTCAATCATCTTCTCCATTTTCTGCTCGATTAAGTTACTTCGGTAGAGTTTTTCCTCCAATGCCTTCTCGATGTGTTTGTCCATAGTGAACTCGCTTTTTTCTTCTTCAGCGTAATGAGCGGCTTCCCTAATTATATCGGAGACTTGGGCAAACCAAGTGGAGAGTTTTTCCTGATCCTCAGCTAGTCTGGAGCTGTACTCGATTACAGCTGCAATACCGGTGGGGTCGAGGTGTTTTAGGTTCTCCTTATTGCAGATTGTGCAGATGAAGGAGGCATACATCTGGATGTTCTCATCGTTTCGCTCCATCGTCGTGTCGAAGTCGGCCTTGACCTTGAATATCTCCTTAAAATCTCGGTCGTACTGGTAAAGGAGGTAATATAGGTCGGGGCTGCCGACAAGTATCACCTTCGCGTCGAACGGGATGGGTTCAGGCGTTAGTGTCTTAGTGGCTATGTAGCCGAGGCGCTGAGCTATATCCTCTACCTTGATCTGTTTGCTTGTTATCGTCTTTTTGAGACTGTCCCATGCAACAGCGTCCATAAGAAGGTCCTCTACGGGTATAACTATGAAGCCACCGTTAGCTTTGTGTATGGAGCCGCCACGGATCATCGTGAAGTCGGTTAATAGGGCTCCGAAACGAGCCTCCTTCTGGACTATGCCAAAGAGATGTGGTTGAGTGGGACTCATCTCGGTGATGACAGGAGCACCTTTTAGTTCAGAGTTGTCTACTACGAGGTTGACCTTGTAGGTGCTAGTGGGGTCCTCTGTCATTCCAGGCATCAGGAAGGGTAGAGTAGGTTGTTGTTTTGGTTGCCCAGCTGTCAGAATCGTTTCAAGGTTATCGAGGATATCGTTCTTCACTGCTTCGAGGAACTCTTTGACCTCGCTGATATCACCATACTTCTCGAGGAGGACATCGAGGAGGTGGTCCATTGCGAAGGAAGCGACGTCCTTGTTGACCTTTTCGACCGCCTCCTCTGCGCTCTTATCGAGATCTCTGAACTGGCGGAAGTCGCTCCTAAAATCGTCCTGAAGTTTCTCTCGACGGACCCTGATCTGCTCCATAATCTTAGGAGGTAACGAGGCGAACTGCTCATCGGTTATTGGCTTCCCGTTTATTACAGGGATTATGGCTATGCCTATCGGGCTACGCTGGAGAAAGAAACCGGCCTCGCTCGCTTTCTTGTTAATTTCCTGCCAGAGCTCGTTCTTTTCGTCGTCGAACTTTTTCACAGTACTAGCCCGCTTCTGAGCGTAGTCTTCACTCTCGAAGGCTTTCTGAAGTTCTTTCTTTACATCATCGGTGAACTTGTCCATGTCATCCCGGAAGGTCTTCCCTTTCCCCGCGGGTAGTTTCAACGCATTTGGTTGGTTTTGGTCTTTGAAGCTGTTAACATAGCACCAATCGGGTGGAACTGGCATCTCCTTCGCCTTCTCCTGCAGGAAGCCGACGATTATAGTCTTACGCCCTGTACCAGACATGCCAGAAACATAGATGTTGAACCCCCCATCTCTCATCTTTAAGCCAAATTGAAGTGCTTTTACAGCGCGGTCCTGTCCAATTATCTGTTGGAGCGGCTCGAGCTCAGCTGTAGAGTTGCAGTCTGCAATCTTAGTTGTACACTTCTTCCTAGCCTTTTCGTAGCTTAGTTCGATAACCATCCACTGTCGCCTTTTGATCAGTGAAGTAGAAGCTCGGTATATAAACTCGGCTAAGCCTTCAAGTGAGTCTAGTAATTAATTCCTTGAAAGTGAGACCCTCGCCAGTCTTGAGTGTATAATCTCCTGGGCGCTCAGCTATTTTGAAGCACCAACCCTTATACTTGAATTTACCCGCGAGCACCGCGTAGCGCTTAGGGTATATTTTGTGGATGTCCAAGAAACCATTGAGCTTGGCTACTTGGTCGGATTTATAGTAGGAGTACTTGAGTTGGCTCTTGACCTCGAAAGCGACGACCGTCGAGTTTTTCACAGCGAAGACATCGGGGAGGGGTTCTGTGCTCGGGGCGCTAACGGGTATCCTAACAGCTGCGAAGCCCTGCTCTCTCATCATCTGAACGAGTTCGCGTTCAGCGTCATACCCACGCTTCTTCATAGCGCGAACCTGTTTACCTGTTAGGGTGCGAGTGAATCTTTCACGTCTCTTCTTCGGGTTGGCTATGTCTCGGAGGGACATATTACTCCTCATCTTCCTTCTCGTCGGGAAGAGGTAGCTGGCCGTTTTCGAGAGGCTCGATAGCGAGCTTGAGAAGATCACGTAGCCAACCGCTGAAAGTTGTAGCGTTGGGGTACTTCTGGTACAAGCGCTTGTGGGGAACCTTAGCGACGAGGCGGAGCTGGACCATCTTATTTACATAGAACTTAGCGCTGCTTCTAGAGATGTCACAGACCCTCGAAAGGTCACCGCTAGTGAAGACGGGTTCAAGATTCTTGTATCCTAGGACGACTTTGGGGGGTAGGGGTAGTGCAGCTTCGAGTATTTCGATGAGTGATTCCTCCCTCGACAATGCATATCACCGATTTAGGATGAGTTAGTCGATGTGAAATATAAGGCTCGATGGTAGAAGCGGGTGTAACAGGAGCTTAAAATGTAATATGATTTACATTCCGCTCACTCGAGTTCCTAGAACTGATGTTCGGAATTGTTGAACTAAGTATTTTTAATCATTTTTAAAACTAAATATTTTCTAAGATTTTGAAACGAGACTAAAATTTTTTAAAATAGCGCATATCTGTTTCATTTATGGCATTAAATAGAGACGATGGGACAAAATCTGTGGCACGTTTAGTACGGGAGGCAATCCAGATGAGGCCCAGCCTCCTAGACTCGCTTAAGATGGGAATAGTCAATTATAGCGCGTTAGCGAGGATGCTTCAGGAGGAAATCGGCGAAGGGAGTATTGAGGCCGTTAAAGCAGCAGTGATACGTATAGCGGAGGATCTCTCGAAGGAGTGCAGGCTCCAGGAGGAAGAGGTTCGCGGCATCTTAAAGGAATCGAAGGTCCGCCTCCAGGACAAAATCGCTGTACTAATTAGCCCTATAAAGATGGACATTTCATACCTCGTCACCGCCTACCTCACAGACAGCTACGTCTACATTGTCGACCAGACGAGTATCAGCAAGGACATACCCAAGCAGGTGCAGCTAATGAGTAACCTCGTCGCCTTAGTTCTACTCAGCCCAGACCGCGTTGAAACTACTCCAGGCTTCGTCGCATTTGTTACTCAACTCTTGGGTGGTCACGACATAAACATCATTGAGTTCATCAGCTGCTTCACAAATACTATAATAGTTCTCGACACTAAGGATGCTCTGAAAGCGTTCAGCCTACTACAGAACTACACCTAACAATAACGAGTCATCCCCCATCATTTCTTAGAATATTAGCAGCCGATACTATCTTCCAGAAATCTTAAATATTCTATTTCTGAAATTCGTGCGCGAGTAGAAGAAAAAAAATAAACTCCAAAAGAAATAAACCCGCTTTTAAAATCTGCATCCAATTAGTTGCTAAATTCCTCGATCCATGCCCTTTTTACCGAGAAAGACTCTAAAACAGTTCGGAAAAACATGGGAAGAAAGAGTTAGTACAGTGTTACCCATCATGTCGATATTTGTGAGTCTCTCCCCAAAACAGCAAAGCTTTTAGTAGGAGGCTACTAACTCATGATTGAGAATGGCGGAGATTTGTCCCGTATGCGGCCTCCCGAAAGACCTTTGTGTCTGTGAGGAGATGAGCCGGGAGCAGCAGCGGATAAGGATACGGTTAGAGAACCGCAAATGGAGTAAGACCTGGACGATCATTGACGGGATTGACTCGAAGAGTGATCAACTCAGGAAGATAGCTACACAGCTCAAAAACAAATGCGCTTGTGGCGGTACAGCGAAGGACGAGCAGATCATGCTTATGGGTGACCATCGCGATGTTGTCAAGGATGTTCTAATAGAGTTGGGTTTCCCAGAGGAGAACATAGAGGTTCAGTGACAGAAAGGACACCTTAATGCTCCTCATATAATAATGGCTCTGTAGTTAATTTTTTTTATAAAATGTTGACGCATTTTCCCTGTAATTTCTAGGAGTCATGTTAATAAAACTGAGCACTATCTCTATTTTTTCAGTCTCTCAGCGGTCATAAGTCATTTGTGATATCTTCATTGTTGAAACTTTGTATTGCACGTGCGATTTTAACTAGACTCGGTAAATCCAGCCGACGCCCTTTTAACCCCAGTCTCTTAGACTTAAGCGGTATGGCGGGCTCACCTAAGAAAGATGCACCCGAACCAACCGATTCGGCTTACTACAAGGCAAAATATCAAATAATAGAGGATCTGCCATCTGTCGGCCCTGCAATGGCTGCAAAACTTAAGGAGATAGGATTCAAAACTGTCGAGTCTATCGCCATGGCGACGACGGCTGAGTTAATCACCGCCGGAATAGGTGAGGAAACCGCGGGGAAGGTCATAGAGGCAGCCCGCAAGAGTATAGCTATCACCTTCGTTCGTGGCGATGAACTCGTCGAGATTAGAAAGCAGATTAAACAACTCACAACTGGTTGCATGAGCCTTGATACCCTTCTAAAGGGAGGGCTCGAGACTCAAAGTCTAACCGAATTTTACGGTGAGTTTGGGACAGGGAAGAGCCAGATCTGCCACCAGCTCTGCGTAACAGTCCAGCTCCCAGAGGAGCAGGGAGGTCTCGATGGAGGAGCTCTGTATATCGATACTGAGAATACCTTCCGCCCTGAGCGAATACAGCAGATAGCAAAACGCTTCGACATCGATCCCGAAGCAGCCCTCAAGCGGATAATCTTCGCTGAGGCATACACGAGTGACCACCAGATGGTCCTCCTCGATAACGCTGATGAGGTTATCAAGGAGAACAACATCCGCCTCATAATCGTCGACAGCCTAACCAGTCACTTCCGCAGCGAATACCTAGGCAGAGAGATGCTCGCTAACCGTCAGCAGCTCCTGAATAAGCACATGCACAGACTCATGAGACTCAGCCGCGCCTTCAACACCGTCGCGGTAATCACAAACCAAGTGATGTCCCAGCCCGACGCCTTCTTCACAAAAAGCGTCGCCCCAGTGGGTGGACATATAGTGGGCCATATGAGCCACACACGTATTTTCCTCAGAAAAGGCAGAGATAATATACGTATAGCCAAACTAACAGTAAGCCCAAGTCTACCTGAAGGGGAGGCCCCCATCAGGATAACTGAGCAAGGAATAGAGAGCGATGAAGAGATCTGACAGACCCCGAGGAATGACCGCTACTGGCAAGACACGCGAGGCAGTAATAGTGTTTTTCGACGCAGTAATAGAGAGACGTTTCAGTGACGCTGATAAGGCCCTCGAAGAAGTACGCAATAGGAAGAACCCGAATCCAGAGTTTCAAGACGGCTATATAAAGGCCCTCGAAGGAATACTAACATCCGCCCGAAGCGGAGACGAGCGGGACTTCTTTAACAGGATCAGCAACACCGAGGAGGGCCTCGATAAGCAGAGCAGAGACTTCAGGGAAATCCTATTGAAGGGCAGACCTAAACCATTTGACCTCGGCTTCTTCAGTGCTTGGAGCGATCTGGTTCACTATAGGTTGGCTACAAACAAATTTCTTAAAGTAACACAGGCCTAAAGACCGTGTAAAGAAGGGTCCACATCATTATCCATATGAAGATGTATGCCCCAATCCCAACCTTGAGACCGTGTCCACGGTCCAACTTTAGCCACCCCGACAACAAATCCGATGACGCTAGGTATAGGAGAGTCCCAATCATGAAGACTAATGTCCCATCAATATTCCCAATGACCTGGAGTGAGACGCACAAAACAGCAGCGACGAAAGCAAGTCCAACCTTTATCCAGTATAGCTTTTCGGATGGTTTCATCGGGCGTTCAACGCTCTTATCCTGCGTCGGGATATTTGGGTGTATCGCATCAGTGCATTTAGAGTCCAATCTTAAGCAAAGAGCAGTTATCATTTATAACTAGCTAATGTAGTCAGGCCTCTTATCGGAGAAGGGAAGTAGATCCGTCTCCTCCTCGAAAACCTCAAGCCTCTTCCTTATGGACGCGTCTAGGCGTCTCGCCCTCTTCTCCAAGAGCGTGGTGTCAAGCTCCAGATTGAGTATGGATGCGAGCTTGATGAGAACTGCCCTAGATGAGAGGTGCTGGGGTACATTCGCATACTTAATGTCTCCCATTAGACATGCGCCAGGGATGCCTCGGGACTTAGCGACTCCTATTACCACGCCATTTAGCCCATTCACAACCCCCTCTTCTTTCACGATCTTGATCCCCTGGGCCTCTAAGAGGACTTTCATCTCTTCTCCAGAACTGATCCCATAGACTTGAGGTTCATCGGAGTACTCAGTTGGGTAGGCTGCCATAGTCCACATGCGCTTAACCCCCAAATCAACGGCGAGATCAACGACCTTATTAGCCAGACTCACCGACTCCTCAGGGATCGAAGGTTGGGCGTCCCCCACACAGATGATCAGGTTCTTGGCCTGTGCAACATAGAACCTGTGTCTTATTGGGGAGAGTTCACCTACGCCGTTGTTATAGACGAGCATATTGTGGAAGTAGGTTATTTCAGCGAAAAGCCTCGCATTGAGGCGCCTCCGCAGATAGTCCGCAGATATCTTGGCTATATAACCCATTCCGGGCCACGCTGCAATCATGTCAGGGCGGTCCAACTCGGGCTTACTAATGTAGTGGATGTCCAAAGGAGTCGCATAACCCAACCCATAGTTTTCCATTAAACCTTTCGTTAATAGAGCGGTCTGATTAAGAGTATTAAGTCAGACCCTTTTTTATTTAGACGCTTTTTAGAAAAATAGTCAATTTGACTTTTAGGAGCATTAGCCATTTTTACCAACTCGAGTAAGTGGCTTTTGGTCTCAATAATGAGTGACGATATTTAGTTGGATGTGACAAAGAGTGGATAACGCTTTCCATACTCCCCCTTCATTGATTAACCATTCACGCAACAGAACTATCAAATATGAAACGGGTCGCCCATACCGTGTAGCATAGGAAGTCACTGCGGCGAGTGAGGCAACACGTAAAGAAGTGTGATCAGGCGAGAACTGATCCCTTGAAGTGGCTTAGAGGCTACCTCAGAGTGGGATGAAGGGATAGATAACGAATTGAAATATCGTACTCGAGCGCCTTCTCATACTCCGATCATGGGCAACACTATATGCTCCAACAAGAGTTCAGAGGTAACTATGCATTGATGAAACAGAGAGGCTGGACCAAACAAGAAGTCGATACCCTACAGAGATTATATCCAACTATGACCACGCTTTTGGACATCCAGAATAGTCTCCCCAGTCGGAGCCCAAACTCTATACGTATTATGGCATCTCGGCTCGGTCTAAGACGCCCCACATTCCTAACAGGTATTGAAAAAGCTGGAGAAATCAAAACTTCCGCCTCTGCAGGGGGTGGCGTACTCGTTAGATGTAGTAAATGTGGGGGATGGGTCGGTTTAACATCCGAGAAAGCCAACGGCGGTATTATCTTCTGTGGGAACTGTGGATGCATCAGCCTCGTCGGTGGCTAGATTTCATCGCTTACTGCATGTTATCACTTCATACCCTTTTTATACCAAGAGTCCGTTGTCAAAACGGAGGCATAAGGCGTTGAGTCTCGAGCTTGAGCCGAAGATGATAGTGCGGGAAGCGATGTCCAGCCCCGTCTTCTCCGTAAGTGAGGAGAATGACATCACAGAAGTCGCTAAATTGATGCGTGAGCATAGGCTTGGTGCCATCGTCGTAAACAACGCGGAGGACCAGCCCATTGGTATAGTCACCGAGAGGGATATAGTTCTCAGAGTTGTAGCTGATGGTAAGTCCCCCCACGGAGTGAAAGCCGGCGAGGTTATGTCCAGCCCACTCAGAGTTGTCAAAGCGGAGACACCCATCATTGACGCCATGAGGATGATGGACAAGCTCAACATCCGTCGCCTCGGCGTCACCTACAAGGGGCAGCTAGTGGGCATAATCAGCCACAAGGACATCATCAGAATAATTCCCACAATCATGTAGATAGTCAGAGAAAACTCTAAGATCAATGGTGCAGGCAATGGTTTCAGTCCCTCAACAGTCGGCTACTGCGATCGCTGTGAGACTTATTCAACAAACCTACGCGCCGTCGATGGCGAGTTCCTATGCGAGGATTGCCGAGCCGAGGAGAAGGAAGAATAAACACCGAGTGAACAACTCTAACCCAGAGATGAAGCCACGCTTTCTATTAGACGGCATGCTCGGCTCCTTATCCAGGTGGCTGCGTATGGGGAGTTACGACACCGAGTATAAGAGGGACACCCCAGACGACGATTTAATAGAGAGTGCAAGGAGAGATGGCCGTATCCTATTGACTAGAGATGAGGCGCTTGTCAACAGGGCTCGTAAACGTGGCGTCGAAGCAATATACATCGAGAATGAAGATGATAAGGGTGCACTGCGCCAGATCGCCAAAGAATTCGAATTAGAATACGATCCAACCCAAGCACGGTGCCCAAAATGCAACAACACCGTTGACAAAGTTAGGAAGGATCAGGTCAACGACAAGGTTCCCGAAGGGACATTAAAAGTGATCGATGAATACTGGATTTGCCCCCGATGCGGAAGCATCTACTGGCGCGGGAGCCACTGGTCGAGGATCGTTGAAACCCTTACGGGGACAAGTGAGTTTTAGAAAACCTTCCGGCAGGCTTTAAAAAGGAGACAGGTACCCGAATGATAGAAGAGAGCACAAGATGACCTTCGACATTACATTAGAAGAGGGAGTATATCTCGTCAGATTGGCGAGGAAAACTATAGAGTCTTTCTTCACGAAGGTCGAGGTCAATCTCGCTGATGCCCCCCAGAAAACGCGAGGGATATGCGGAGTCTTTGTGACTCTCAACACTTTAATAAATGGCAAATCACAGCTCAGGGGATGCATAGGCTACCCTTATCCTATCAAGCCACTTGTCGAAGCTGTTAACGATGTAGCGTACGCCGCAGCCTTCCAGGACCCGAGATTCCCTAAGCTTAATCGAAATGAGCTGAACGAGATAATCGTCGAGGTCAGCATCTTAACGCCGCCAGAGTCAATAGGTGTAAAGAAGCCCGAGGAAAGTCCATCCGCGATCAAGATTGGCTGCGACGGTTTAATAGTCAAGCGTGGAGGACGGAGCGGACTGCTCCTACCCCAAGTTGCTACGGAATGGGACTGGGACTCCGAGGAATTCCTCTCACAGTGCTGCTTAAAGGCGGGACTATCACCCGATGCTTGGCTCATCCCAGGAACCGAGGTCTTCAAGTTCCAAGCCATCATTTTCGCAGAGGAGACCCCAGGTGGAGATGTGAAAAGGCTGGAAATTAGGGACGAGTGAGGGTTCTTTGGATGACTTCAGGGGAACGAGGGCATACTTTACCCCGAATGGGATTGGGTTAGGCCACGTCAGCCGTAACATACCCATCGCCTCTGAGCTCCGAAGAAGTGGAGCTGAGATACTATTTTCCACCTACCTAGAAGGCGTGGACTACTCCAAGAGACAAGGATTCCGAGTAGTCACTGTCCCACCTATATCTATGGTCAACGATTCCTCGGGAAGCATTGATCTTAGGATGTCCTCCGTTCGACAAGGTGTCAAAGTATTCCCCACATTCCTGAGGCAGGTCAATGAGGAAATCAGTCACATAAAGGCTTTCAAACCAGACGTCGTCATCTCGGATTCTCGACTATCCTCCATCTTCGCGGCGAGTATGCTCGACATCCCAGTCATTCTTATCCTCAACCAATTCACTCCCCTAATCCCCCGGCAGAAAGACATGTTCATGCTGGCAAAAGCCGCCGACGGCGTCATAATGACCCTCATCGGAAGAGGGTGGGGATACGCTGATAAGATACTAATCCCTGACTTCCAAGCTCCCTATACACTGAGCATTGACTGTCTAAGGATACCTGGTCCATACCAGAAAAAGGTGGAACTCATCGGAGCCATTCTCCCGAAGATGCCTGGGGAAGCAAGAGACAGATACGAAGTAAGGGCGGAGCTTGGGATCAGACCCAATCAAAAACTCATCTATGCAGGCATAAGCGGTCCACGCGCAGAGCGGTTACCCCTGCTCAGGATACTCGCCCCAATCTTTGAGTCGTTTCCCGAGGAATACAGAGTTATTATGTCGATGGGAAACCCAAACGGCAATTCGAACCCAATCGTTAAAGGTTCTCTCATCGAAATTAATTGGGTGAATGATAGGTTCGACCTCCTTAAGGCGTGTGACCTCGTAATATCGCGCGGTGGACACGAGACGATGATGCAGAGCATCTGCTATGGGAAGCCCTCGATAATCATTCCTGTCCCTAAACACCCCGAACAGTATGGGAACGCGAGGAGGGCTCAGGAGCTTGGCGTCGCCCATGCCATACACCAGAGGAACATCGAAAAGGAGGGACTCCTTCTGCTCGTTGAGGAGATGCTCGGCGATGACTCTTTCCATAAGCGCCTCTCTGATCTAAACCGAAAGGGAATTGGGGGCGGCGTAGAGAAGAGTATCTCTGCCATCGCCAAAGTTATCAGCCACTAAACCATAAGGCTTGAATACGGTGTGGCGGAAACCGTAGATTACAGCATATTACTACGCTAAGAAGCGGAATAGGGAAGTCTCAAAGTACTTCGACCAGAAGGTCCTGAAGGCGTTTGACGCTTTTGATGAGAAAGTCTTCGAGCCAGGCAAACTCGATGTAAATACTAAAGATCTCTGTGCGGTTGCAGCCACATACATCACTAGGTGCCCGTACTGCATCGAGGCCCATGCTAAGAGGGCGTTGGCTGCCGGTGCAATAAAAGAGGAGCTCGCGTAGGTCATCGCCATCTCAGCGGCCCTGAATGCTGGCGCGAGCATGGCACTTATGAATTTTGCCCTTGAGGCCGGCGACGAGGGAAAGTACCTGAAGGACGACGAGTAAGTTACTTCATTTTATCCTTCTTATCATCCCAGTATTGCCGAGTACGCATATACTGGATCTTTGCCTTCAGCAGGTCCGAGTAGAAATCTTTGTCAGTTGCGTGCATTCTACTGAGAACCTGGTAAGCTGTGATGGGACCCACACCATGGACCGCCAGGGCCTCGAGAGCCTTGTGCCCATAGCTGAGGACCATGTCAGCGGTCTTTCGCCCGTTTGTGACAGTGTCAGCTTCCTCAGGGAGGAGTTGCTCACCCGACTTCATGCGGTTTAGTAGGGACTGAAAGTGAGCAGGGTCCTCAAATCTTCGTAGGACCGCCAGGAGACCCGAGCCACAGTGGGGGCATATGGGACGCTCAGGGAGGTCCCTGATCCTCGCCTCCGTGTTCCACCCGTTGCAGTTCATGCAGCTCAGCTTCACTTCGCGAGCGAGTACCCTCTTTTTCATGTACTCTAGTTGGTCGGGGACGGTGATGCTCGAGTCCATGAGCTCCTCAAGGTCAGCGTAAGCTTCGAGTATGTGGCGGGCGAGTGGGCTGGGCTCTTTCGCTTGAACATAGCTCAGCTTGACACTGCTCGAATAGATATCGCCGGAGATCTTCTTCACTGATTGGAGGTCGAGCTTCTCTCGGTAGACCTCGCGGAGGGCTTCCTTGTAGATGGGGCTGTTTCTGTATCTGCGGTAGAGTCGGTGTAGTGCCTCCGTCCCCATAGTCTTGCCACGGGGGATAGCCCCGAAGCGCTCGGCGATAAACTTCATGTTGTAGGCGTAGGGGAAGCGGGACTCCAAGTACTCATTGAGCCGCTTCTCCGAGTCCTCGGGTGTGAGGATCTTCAGGACATTCATTAGGTCATTAACGTCGTACTTGCTCGCCTTCTGGGGAGTCTCGATCAGGATGCGGTATGCGTCACTCCACCAGCCAAGTATAAGGTCGCGCTCGCTAAGAGCGGCGTCTAGGACACAGCCCAGGGTAGTGTTTACCTTGTTCCCGTAGGCCGTGTGCAGTATGATGTAGTGTTCGTATGCCTCGAGGATGATGTGTTCCTTGGTGGGGATGGGGAAGCCGTGTTTAAGTTGGTCGTCCACCTCCTTTGCTGCTACAGCTATGGTGGCGAGTGGCACCCTGAGTTCCTTTGAGAGTTCTTCGACTGTAGCATCGAGACCACTCACCTTAATGCGCTCTGCAATCCTCTCCCTGAGGTCGCCGACCTCCTCTGCGATGTCCTTGGTGACCCCGATTAGTTCGCCGTCCCAGCCGGGTAGGGCACCGAGTGGGTCGTCGCTTGGCAGGACAAATAAGCGCCCCTCGTCCTCGTCTATCTGGAGTATTTTCCAGACCCTACCGCGTAGAATAACGTTGAGGCCGACGCGTGCGCGTAGGGTCCAGAACTCGTCGCCTACGGTACCGATGATCTGATCCGTAGCGACGTTGATGAAGGGGTAGCGCCTCTCGTCGTTGATCATACCGAT
Organism: Bathyarchaeia archaeon; assembly: GCA_050014495.1. Classification (GTDB taxonomy): domain Archaea; phylum Thermoproteota; class Bathyarchaeia; order TCS64; family TCS64; genus UBA8941. Next base: position 1,587 of record JBEKDF010000029.1, on the reverse strand, counting down.
GTTCTCGAAGTAGTATCTCTGTCCCTTCTTCGTCTTCTCCAGCTTATCTCCTCTCCTGTTCACTATCCTGATAGCGTTGAGGAAGTCTACGACCTCATAGAAGTCGCTTCTTCTGAGGGTATTGAAGCAGCTTGAGTCACAACTGATAAGTGAAAATATTTTTTCTGCTTCGACTTCACAATTATCGAGGGTAATCCCAGTTATCTGATGAGCGAGGACGTCGAGAGGATTGACGTGGGGCTCAGTAGGCTCTATATCATTCACTTTCGCCTTACGAGCGGTCACCATCGACTCCAGAGCGTCCTCCCCGTAAGCTGTGATCAGGATGCCCTGGGAGAGCCTACCGAGCCTGTGGCCGGCTCGGCCAACGCGTTGGATGAGGGTAGAGACCTGTCGAGGACTATTGTATTGGATGGTTAGATCGACATTGCCGACGTCGATTCCTAGCTGAAGAGTGGAGGTGGCGACTATCGCTTTGAGCTCCCCAGCCTTAAACTTGTCCTCTACTATGTGGCGCTGCTCCCTGCTCAGGCTCCCGTGATGAACCTCGATGCCGGAGTCCAGCTTCCCTAACTTGTAGCCGAGGCTCTCAGCCTGCCCTCTCCCCTGGACGAAGATGAGGGTGGAGTTGTGGGCTCGAATGAGGTCCCTTATAACTCGTAGTCGTGAGGCTGCACGCGGCGTGGTGTTGAGGTCGCTCCCAATGTCGAAGTCTTCATCCCTCGGCTCAGGGTACTCAACATCGTAGACGTAATCCTTATCGACGGTAACTTCAACAATCCTGATGGGGTGGGGTCCAGCGAGGAAAGCGGCAATTGCTTTGGGGTTGCCAACAGTAGCGGAGAGGCCGATCCTCTGCGGGGGCTTCGCAGCAACCCCATCGAGTCGTGCCAAGCCAACTGTCAGTTGCGCCCCCCTCTTAGACGCGGCGAGGTCATGTATCTCATCGATTATCACCCATCTGACGGAGGCTAGATGCTTCCGCATATCCTTTGCAGGTAGGATCGCCTGAAGCGTCTCAGGTGTGGTGATAAGCATCTGTGGCGGCTTCCTGAGCTGGCTCCTCCTCTGCTTCTGGGTCGTGTCGCTGTGGCGGACCTGAACGTCTATGCCGAGGTACTCGGCCCATGCCATCATACGCTTTTCAATGTCCCTGTTCAGCGCCCTAAGAGGGGTTATGTAGATGATTTTGATACCAGTTTTGTCCCCCTCGCGTAGGTAGGCGTCGAAGACGGGGAGGATGGCTGCTTCGGTTTTCCCGCTTGCGGTGGGGGCGATGAGTAGGACGTTCTCTCCACCAAGGATCGGTGGGATTACCCTCTCCTGCGGAGGCGTCGGCTTTGCCATCCCGAAGTTGGTTAGCGCCTCCCGTAAGCGTGGGTGTAGCAGATCGAAGACAGAGGGCACGATCAAACGTGCGTAAGACTAGAATAAAACGGGTTATACCAATTTGAGATCGTGCGCACTGGCTTGTCCCTAAAATGGTTAAAAATGGTCATAATCCCCCTCACCGAATTTGGGGGCAATCCCGGGCATATCCCAAACCCCTCACCTTCTCGTAGAACCCATCCCCTTCAACCCCATAGA
>JBEKDF010000028.1:0-34693 GCA_050014495.1 Bathyarchaeia archaeon | reverse complement strand
GCTGTGATGGGTGTGGGCTTGTTTTTGCTGTAAGTGAGTGGCTGAGTCATTTATGTGGTGGTTTTACTCTTTTGTTGGAGGGTTATTTGGGGGTGTCTATTTTAGGGACAAGCCAGCGCGCACTTCAAAATAATGTAAAGCTCGGACACTACTTCTAACAGAAAGTTAGACCAACTAAGCAAGGAAAGAAGGCTCAGTCAGCCTTCTCCGTCCGACTGCGCCCCTAATGTAGGCGATCTGCCCTTCATGGTGAGGTATCTCAGACAGTAACATCATGAGCATATTCTCACGCTTCCTAACCCCACGGGGCGTGTTAACGTCAACATCCAGATCCGCTGGGTTAAGCTTGTCCAGACTTTGCAAAACATTTTCTTTGCCTTGTTTAAGGTCATTCATTATCTTGACTAGCGAGAATGACTTATTGCCGACGTAATCATCGGGCCAGCCGGCGGGTTTAAAGTTGGGATCACCTTTCACTGCCCTTGTCACGCCCACATTCCATTGTTGGGATAAGTGTGTTAGAATCCACTTGATGTCATTTGCTTCACCCACTGGTTTCCACTCGGCCTCGACCTCTTTCAGATCCTTCACTGAGCCATCAAATCTACCAAAGACCAACTCAGCAAATATTTTTAGAGTTTTAACTCTTTCAGACAAATTAATCTCCGAAGGATACAATCGACGCCACTAAATATACCATCCCCTTTTCGATTTTTTGATTTTGTATTATGATACCCGAGATGCTGAAGTTCAGGTGGATCCCTATGAGCCATTGCGTCTAATCCAGACATTGGATTTTGAAGAAATAACTGGACTTATTCATACACGTGAGTTACTCATGTATTTGATGGTTTTAGGGAGTTTTAAATATCCTCTAAGCAGGGTATCAGGAGAATCTCGTCTATGTATTCACTTGAGGGATGCATTGGTTTTATTGGTTACCAGTATTTATGGCGGTTGATAGTCGTTGAATAGACTGCTCATGATCGGAGTCGCATTATTGGTGGGCGGCGTTGCGGTTGCTGAAGTCTCGTATTATAGGTTATACAATGTTCTGTTTACGATCATTGGTCTGGTCTGCATGATTGTTGGGGCTATTATTATCCAGATACCGACCTTTGCTACAGGAAAGCGACGTCTGAGGGCGATGGTGGAAGGAAGTTATACGGGCGTGGAGAAGCTTCTCAAGGAGAAGGGTGTGGAGTCGAGGGCTATCTATTTGCCTCCAAATGAAGAAGTCTCCCTCGTTTACGTCGCTATCGGGGCTGAACAGAATAATCTCAACATCGAGGTGAGCTCACTTAAGGAGGCTGTTGAAGCGGATTTAGAGGGTCGCGGCTTAGTATTTCCTGCGCCGGGCTATGTGGCAGTAAAGACTACGATGAAGGGTAGCGAGAGAGATGTAAGGGAGTTGTTAAGGTCAGTTGTTGTAGACGCACTGGGGGCAGCTGAATCCATCATCGTTAAGGTAAATGGGGAAAGTGTCATATTAGAACTGAAATTATTATGGCAGGTAAAGAACCGTCCAAGGTGTTTAGCATCCATGGGTTCCCTACCTGTGAGTGTGGCCGGCTCAGCCTTATCAGCTTGGTTCAAGTCCCCTGTGGCCTTCGAGGGAGAGAAGGTTTCTGGTTCGGGGGTAGTGGCTCGCTTCAGAATAATTAAAGGATGAAAATAGACTAATTCAGGAATACTCTTCGAGTCGCACGCATGATGTCCTCAAGATTAATGAATTGGGCTATCCTGGGACATCTCAAGGTGTTGAAGTATTATGAAGACAGTGAAGATTACACAAACAGTCATTATCCCCGCGACGCCAGAAGAGGTCTACAAGGCGTACATCGACGCGGAGAAGCAAACAGAATTTACTGGCAGCTCAGCTACCTCAGATCCAAGGGTTGGAGGCGAATTTACAGCATGGGACGGATATATAACAGGCAAGTACACTGAGCTTGAGCTGGGTAAGAAAATCGTACAGGAATGGATTTCTTCGGATTTTCCAGAAGGGGCATCCCCTTCCAAACTTGCAATAATTCTGAAGGAAATAAGGGGTGGAACGGAGCTGATCATGATCCACGAGGGAGTACCTGAAGAAGTAGTGGAGGACATTAGCCAGGGATGGAAAGACTATTATTGGGAACCCATGAAAAAATACTTTAAAAGCCAAAAAAACTAAGGGCTACAATGCGAGCGCGCATTCACCTTAATTAGTTAAAAATTATAAGAAAAAACAGAAACTCTCACTTACAGTAAATTTCTAGTTATAATGGAAAACGCCGTTAGGCGTCCTGATCTCTAAAGCATTTTCTCCTCTAGATTGTTCGCATCGCCCGATTACCTGCGCATCGATGCTGAAACTCTTCGAGACGCGGAGGACTCGCTCAACGTAATCAGGGTCGATCGTGATCTCAAAACCGACACCCATGTTAAAGTCTTGGTACATCTCCTTCCACTCGATGCCGGATTCGCTCTTGATTAGGGAGAAGATGGGGTCGGGGTCGGGGAGACTGTCCTTGATATATCTCACATTCTTACCGACTCGGAGGCACTTAGTCTGCCCTCCACCGGTATTATGGACCATTCCATGTACGCCTTCACCCGAGTCCCTCAATATCGCCGAAGCGATTGGAGAGAATAGCCTCGTAGGGTGTAGTAGGGCCTCACCTATTGATTCGCTGAGACTCTGTGGCGTGTCATCGAGTCTGAACCTCCCGGTGTATCTTCCCTTTCTCTGATTAGATATCTCGGGATACTTCTCAAGGTAGCTCGGTGAGAGTAAGCAGCTCCTCGCGAGGGTGTGGCCATTGCTCATTATTCCACTATTCGCTTTTTTCTCGAAGCGGGCCCTACCACCGCTTCTAAGCCCGATGATAACATCTCCCGGCTTAACCGCGTCTCCCGAAATTACGCGGTTCAGGTGCACACGCCCATGGATAGTGACGCAAACATCTAAGGTCCTGAGAAGGTCTGGGAGGTCAGCTGTCTCACCCCCTGCAAAGATTATTGGAGTACCCTCGCCTGCAAGGAGTGTCTTACACTCTTTGAAGCCCTCTGCTAGTGCACCGAGCATCGCGATGCGGTCAATATTTATTGGGTTATAGGCGACGTAGTCAACAAAGCTCATTGGCTCTGCGCCTACACAGAGAATATCGTTGATGTTCATGGCGAGTGCGTCTTGAGCGAGTCCCTTAAACCAAGATGCTTCACCGGTCTCTCTATACATTAGATATGCCTGGATTGGTTTGGTCCCAGCGGAATCGGTGTGAAGGACGAGCCCCATAGATTCATCACTAGGGTCTCGGTATACGACGCAGAATGCATCTGGGTAGATGTCATCAATAGCATTTCTAAACTGTTCCACGCCAGGTTTTTTTACGTCGACACCGAGTTCCTTATAGCGTGAACCCAAAACTAAGACCACCGATGTGTAAAGTGGCTCCCACTTGTTATAAGAGGTTAAGGCTCTAATGGGACGTCCATAGACTCCTTGACGGGGTCGAAGACCATTATCGTTAATGTCTTGGATATTCCAGGGACTGTCCTAAGCTTGTCGACTACGAACTGACCTACCGCGTTAACGTCTTTTTCCTTAACCTTGATGAGGAAGTCCCAGTCCCCTGTGATGATATGGACTTCTTGAACCTCGGGAAACCTCGCCACCCTCTTGGCGACCTCTCTTTGATCTAGGTCCTTCTCTGTCCCGGGGGGTCGATATGTGAAACTCACGAAGATGAAAGCAGTTGTAGGCCTACCCAACTTTCCTGCATCGAGAATAGGTTTGTAGCCTTTTATGACTCTAGAGTCTTCCAGTTTCTTTATTCTACTGTAGACAGTGGTGATTGGTGAGTCTATTCTAGCGCTGATATCCTTAGCTGACACCTTTGCGTCTTCGATGAGCATCTTCAGAATCTCTTTATCCTTTTCATCGAGGGTAACAGCAGACATTGAAAAAATACGAAGTTAATAGAATATTTAAGTTTTATTTAGTAAATATTACGTTTATTAATAGAATAATTTTATATTAAGAGCTATTTACCTGTGTTGCGTACAATCATTGCACTAAAGATTGGACAAAGCTGTGCTAAGTGGATAAATTCAAGCTAGGCATAAGGATTTCAAACGTGCGATGCTCTACGGTTTCGGTATATGTGTTGAGTGCCTCAAGTGATACATTTGTTGAAATGAATTCATCGGGGAAGCACCATTCCATAAGGTACCAGTAATAGTCTCACCGTAAAATATGGACACATTCGTGCGCGTGATGTATTGATTTCCGATTTCCGGTAAGTTATAGTTAGCAGCTTACGGGTGATTGAGTAAACCAAACCGCGCGGTGTCAAAATATTAAAGGAGACTCTTTAGTCCTGGGTCGTTCTTCTCCATATTCCTGCAGATGTCGATGGTCTCGAAAGCTCGCCTTATGTGTGGTACTGTGATGGAGCCACCGACTATAACACAGACATTGAGAGCGTCACAGAGTTCCTTGTCGGTTATTCCAAGCTGGATGCACCTGATTATATGGTAGGTTACACAGTCATCACATCTAAGCACCATACTCGTGGTTAGACCGAGCAACTCCAATGTCTTTTCATCTAGAGCTCCTTTCTCGTACGCTCGGCTATCTAAGGCCCAGAACCTCTTCAGGCCGAGGTGGCCGCAATTGAGTATTCGTTCGTTCATATCCTTTCTAAACTTGTTATATTTATCCAGATTCTTCATGGGCTGGAGCTTCGCTCCACGAAGCTAAAAACTCTGCTTCCTGAGGTGAAGGTTTTATTCCGCGAGGATACCATGCTTCGCCGTGAAGACCATAGCTGAGGGAAATGATGTACTCCTCTATCTCGATAAAGAGAGGACCTATCAGATCAATGTTAAACATGGGGAGCAGTTTCACACACATAAGGGTTTCATACAACTCGACGACCTCATAGGGAAGCCATATGGCTCAACTATTGTCAGTAGCCTCGGCATCAGCTTCTATGCACTTCGACCACTAATTAAGGACAGGGTAATGAAAACTGACAGGAGAACTCAGGTTCTCTACCCGAAGGATATAGGGTACATCCTTTACCAGCTTGGGATCGGAAATGGCTCTACGGTTGTTGAGGCTGGAACGGGCAGTGGAGCTTTAACCATGTCTCTCGCAAACGCAGTCGAACCAGATGGGAGAGTCTACACATACGAGATCGACGAGAGAAGCCAGCACATTGCTGCTGGGAACATCGATCGGTCGGGCCTACGATCAATCGTGGAGATGAAGCTCGGGGATGTGACACTTGGGATCACCGAGAGGGACGTCGATGCCGTCGTCCTTGATATGGCAACACCATGGCTGGTCATCGATCACGCCTGGGATGCTCTATCGGGTAGTGGGATATTTCTCAGCTTTAGTCCCACAATAGAGCAGGTAATGAAAACTGTTTACACCCTTGAGTCTAAACCCTTCATAGAGGTGGATACTGTCGAGCTCATCCTCCGCAGGATAACGGTCGCCGAGAACAAGACGCGTCCCGAGACCCTCATGATCGGGCACTCGGGTTACCTCACCACCGCTCGTAAAGTCATTCCTAACCATTTAATTACTGAAGGTCTTAACTCACTGTCATGGATCTAGTCAAGCCGAGGCATCTAACGGAGGGTGACACCCTTCGAATTATTGCGCCGGCCAGCAGTATGGATGCCCTTGATAAGACAGCCGTCAGTCGTGGCATTGAGAACCTCGAGAAGTTGGGACTACGCGTCGAATTAAGCACCCATGTTTGCCGTCGCTACGGCCATGCCTCAGGTACGCCTCGAGAGAGAGCAGAAGATCTCATGAATGCCTTCAATGATTCTACCGTAGACGGTGTTATGACCGTCTGGGGTGGATGGAGCTCAAGCGACATCCTTGGCTACCTCGACTACGCTGAGATACGCAGAAACGCAAAAGTTTTCATCGGCTACAGCGATATAACGACTCTTAATGCGGTCCTCCTAGAGAGGGCTGGACTCATAAACTTCCAAGGACCCGCTTTCGTGACATTCACACACCCTCACCTCATGCCCTGGGAGGTCGAGGAATTCAAACAGATGATTATGAGGGCTAACGCTCCTAGGAAGATTACCGCTTCCCCCACTTATGTTGACGACCCATATTACTTCCTACATCCCGAAGAAACCCCGCGAGAAGTTAATAATCCAGGCTGGACAACTCACCATGGCGGCATCGCTAAGGGAAGACTCATCGGTGGCCACCTCGGCACACTCCTCTCCCTCGCTGGCACCCCTTACTGGCCAAACCTCCACGATAAAATACTCATGGTCGAGGAGGATGAAGAGGGTGGACCGACGGGGAATATCGCGAGGAAATTCAGACAGTTAGAGCAAACCGGTGCACTACAAGATGTCGAGGCACTGATGATTGGGCGCATCCCTTCAGTAACGGGTCTAAAGGACAACGATTCGTTGGATATGATCCTAAAAGACACTCTGGAAGGCTACGAGTTCCCCATGGTGTCAGGCGTCGATTTCGGACATACCAACCCGATGGCTACAATCCCTATTGGTGTGATGGCTAGGCTCGATGCAACTGTAGAAAGTTTAGTGTTTCTAGAATCGGGTACGAAATAACTCGTCCTAATTTTATTGGACAATCATATTATTTTATATTGCTCTCAAATAATGAGAGAATAACCTTTTACGTTGATACAATTGTAGTATTAAGGTGCCGTAACCGCGGGCAGTGGGCTTCCAAGGAACGGTAAGGCAGTCACTCTCAAAGCCCAGGAGGGGGGCCGCCCCAACGGCAACACGGAACGACGCTCGACGCGGTGCGGCTCCTTACTTGTAAGACCTCTATGACATACGGATAAAACCACCACCTCAACAATCCATAACTGTTTGAATCAAAAGCTTAGGGAATTATAAGAAAATTTGAGTGTATCATGTTAATAATAGAGGGCTATTTTTACTGACCCTGAAGCCTCCCCATAACGACACCTCTATGAAATAATGAGGGGTCAACTATGCCTTCAGTTTCATGATGAGAGAAAAAATGAGTGGTCGATTGGTAACACACAGTCTATATACGATATAGAGTATGCCACCACGCGGGGGCGAAGGCGATTAAGCTAAATCGTCGACGAACCCAACGATTGCTGAAACAGTTTGTTCGACAACAAATCCATGAAACTCATGAAGGAGATGACGGAGGCTTTCGGACCCTCGGGTTTCGAGAGAGAGGTGAACAGCCTCTTCAAGAAGTATCTTGTGTCCTATGTCGACGAGGTCATAACAGATAAGCTAGGCTCCGTCGGTTTTGTTGCAAAGGGTAACTCTGATCGTCCACGTGTTCTCATCACAGGTCACACTGACGAGGTTGGCTTCATTGTCTCTAGCGTGACTGAAGAGGGCTACCTAACCTTCAACCAGCTCGGTGGCTGGTTTGATCAGGTCCTCCTTGGGCAGCGAGTAGTAATCAGAGGGAGTAAGGGGATGTCCACGGCATTATTGCCTCGAAGCCCCCTCACATCCTCTCGGAGGAGGAAAGGAAGAAGGTTGTCGAGAAAAAGGACATGTTCATCGACGTTGGCGCAACGAGTAAGGAGGAGGCTGAGGAGATCGGGGTCATGATAGGTGACCCAGTCGTCCCATATAGCACATTCCAACTAATCCAGAATGGGAAGATCGCCATGGGGAAGGCCTTCGATGACCGCATTGGGGCTTTTGTCTTCGCAGAGACGATGAAGAGGATTAAGTCCCAGAATATTGAGCACCCTAACACACTCTACGGAGTAGCTACCGTTCAGGAAGAAGTAGGACTAAGAGGCGCCCAAACCATAGCTCATGTAGTAGACCCTGATGTAGCAATAATCCTCGAGGTGGACATTGCAGGGGATGTACCCGGAATAAAGCCGCAGGACGCTCAGGCGAAGATGGGGAAAGGCCCAAGTCTCCTAACATTTGACGCGGGAATGATCCCGAATCAGCCACTGAAGAATTGGGTCATCGAAGTTGCGAAGCAGTGCCAAATACCCCTGCAGCTCAGCCAGATGAGGGGTGGCAGAACGGATGGCGCACCTATCCACATGAGCAGGGCAGGTTGCCCAACAGTCGTAATTGGTGTTCCTACAAGGCATATTCACAGCCACAGTGGCCTCCTCAGCCTGAAGGATGCTGAGAACACAGTCCGACTGATCATAGAGCTCGCTAAGAGGCTTGATGAGAAGACCGTCGAAGGTTTCACTGTGCTTTAGGTGGAAAAACTGATACTGGGGGGTTTGGTACCCTACAGCAATGAGTCGAGTAATTGTGAAGGACGTCACTGAGTTAAATCTGGATGACACATTCAGGGTTTGCAGCAATGGATTGCTCAACGACGTCCTCCATGCACAGGGCATTCAGCTCAGACGGCGATGGATGGAGAAGATGCTAGCTGCCACGGGCCCCTGTGTCAAGATCGCCTATATTGAAGGCGGACCCGTTGCACAGCTTCTTTTTTACTCGGAGGTTACTGCGCCATACATACCACACCCAAGGGTAGGTGTCGTATTATTACGATGTGTTTACAATCCCTTCAAGGAGGCTCAGGGGAAGGGTGCCTCAACCGCTTTGATTAGAGACCTGATAGAGGAGTGTGAACATGGCCCCAGATGCTTAAATGGCGAAGAATGCAGGTTCATCGCTTCGGAGGCAGTCAACACCGAAGAGGGTGTCCCGTTGGAGAGGCTCTATGAGGCAAGCAGTTTCAAGAAGATGACGGGTGAGATGGTTCACATTATAGCTGGGGATTACACTCCTCCGCGTGAAATTAGGTACAAAAGAGCGAAGAGAGACGAGGGAAAGGGCATCATTGTCTTTAACCCCATCTGCGAGTACTCCTATCCCACCGCGCTCAGGATAAGGGATCTCATCGGGAGCATATACCCAGCTCTACCTGTTTACCTTGTTAACCAGTGGGAAGAGCCTCATGAGTCAATTCGCCTTGCTAACCATAACCTGACCGTGAACGGCCTCCAGATAACTGGTAGCCTTCACCAGAGAGCGCAGCTTGTTGATGAGATTAGGAAGGCTATCGAGGGGTGAAAGAAAGTTTGTTCAAGGGACTTATCTTCGACCTCGGGGGAGTCGTCGTCGAGTGGAGTAATTTGGCCACGTATCAATACATCGAGGAGAGATATGCATACCTGTTAGGGACTTTAGGGAGGTCGCTGAGAAGGGTATAGCGGATGTTCAGACGGGGAAGGTTGACGAAATCACATGGATGAGGGAGACATTCGAGCACTTTGGCCTTCCACCTCCTGGATTCGGTGAGGTATGGGAGAAAACATTCGATGCTGCTAGTTTCAACCCTGCACTCCTAGATATTGTTAGCAAATTGAGGATAGGTGGATATCGGGTGGCTGCACTCTCAAATTTGGAACCATCTAGGGCGAAACGACTTAGGGATCAAGGAATAAACTCACTCTTCGACGTCGTCATATTCTCATGTGAGGTGGGACTTAGAAAGCCTGACATCTCCAAGAAGGGTTCGGAGAATCTAGATGTATATAGGTTGACTCTGAGCCGCCTTGGCCTAAGGGCTGAGGTGTGTCTCTTCATAGATGATAACACTAACTGTGTTGATGCTGCCGAATCCCTGGGGATTGAATCGATTCTATTTGAAAACGCGGAGCAGTTGAGGTGTGAACTCATCGGAAAAGGAGTAGCTTTCGTTGAGTAAATTTAGGGTATTGGAAAAGACCATCGTAGAATATCCTTAACGGACTTGTTGACGTACTCGCCACACTTCTGGGCGATGTTCATCGACGTTATAACCCCGTAGATGACACCACCCTTCACTACGGGTATTCTCTTTATATCCTTCTTCTGCATAAGCTCCGAAGCCTTCAACAGGTCCTCATCTGGATCAATGGTCACTAAAGGTGAGGAGGCGATTTGCCTCACAGTAAGCATCTTTGGGTCCATCTCTGCCGCGAGAACTTTGCTCACCATATCCCACTCTGTGACGATCCCATAGGGCTTGCCCTTCTCAAGGACGATGATGTAACCCTTCTTTTGCTTGTCGAGGATCTTTGCCGCGTCAACGACCTTTGCTTCAACCTCTATCGTGGGGAACTCCTTATCCATATAATCCTTGATGTAGTATGACATTGCTTCTTCGTAACTAATATTGAATTACCTCTTTATATAGGGGTGATAAAATTTGGCGCCGGGGGAGGGATTTGAACCCTCGCGAGCAAGGCTCACGGACTTAGCAGGCCCGCTCCCTACCAGGCTAGGAGACCCCAGCACTACGCCCCTCATTGGGGCACCGCTTTCTATGCAATCCTCCCAACCATTTTAAGGCTTTCTAGAGCTAGTATGGGAAAAGTAAATTAAAAAAATGAATTCCACGAATCAAATATGGAGAACAAACAGTCGACTACGATACCGCTCCACCACCCTGGCACGCTTGAGATGTCATCTTTCTTCGTTCAGGGACTTATAGTCAGCGTCGCAATATCGGCCTTCTTAGAAACACTCGCGAAGAACTACGTAGCTTTTGCCATCCCAGGGGACCTAGATTACATAATTCTAGTGACGGCGTTCGCCCCCGTGATCGAGGAGTTCACTAAGGTATTCCCTCTGCTTAATCGACACGCTGAGACGGAGAAGTCAATTGTTAAGCTAGGGTTCCTATCCGGTCTAGGGTTCGGACTTGCAGAGTTACTCGTGTACGTTTTCTTCTTCAGTGCACCTGTCGCAGTTAGGCTCCCTGAAACGTTCTTCCACGCCGCAAACACCTCCCTCGTAGCGTATGGCGTTGCCAAACACAAGTTTTTGAAGTATTATGGCATCGCGATATTCTTTCACTTTGCCAGCAATGCTCTCACATTAGCCGGAGACATTTGGTTCATAGGGGGCATTGGGATAATTGCGCTAGTTTACTATCTCGCGTATGCGGCATACAATAAGAGCTCGGATTCGTTCCTAGAGTAGATCAGATCGTCTTCTTTAGGGTGGCGTCGGGCTGAGGTTTGAGCCTCTTCACTGAGCCCCTTCCACCGATGTAAGCGAGGTGGGCGTAGCCGAGAAACATACCTGTCTCAATGATGCCGGGTATGGCGTGAAGCTCTCTATTCAGCCACCAAGGGTCCTGGATAGGGCCGAAATCGGCGTCAATTATGTAGTTACCGTTATCGGTCACGAGGGGGCCTAACTTACCCGAGCTTTGCCTTAGGCTGACCTTCGCTCCAAGCTTCTCCACGGATTTTAGGGCAGGTGTTACGGAGAAAGGATGAATCTCTACGGGGACTACCTTCCCAGTACCCAGAACATCTGTGAGCTTTGATTCATCCGCTATTAGGATGTACTCTTTACAGGCTGCTGCGACTATCTTTTCCCTCATTAGGGCCCCACCGCCTCCCTTTATCGCGTTGAGTTTTACATCCAGCTGATCGGCGCCGTCGATGCCGAGGTCAAGCTGGGGATGCTCATCTAAGCTGGTTAGTGGGATCTTTGCTTTGATCGCCTCGAACGTTGTCTGTATGCTTGTCGGCACACCATAGATGTCATAAAGTTCGTCTGTGGCTATGAGTTCCCCGATGTACTTGATGGCGAAGGAGACCGTTGTGCCGCTGCCTAGGCCGAGTATCATGCCGTTCTCGATATGTTTCACCGCCCTAATAGCTGCCTTCTTCTTAGCTGCGTTTGCACTCAAGTTTAGGTCTCCAGTTCAAGTTTGTCGAGTTCGTCTAGTTCCTTCATAACCTCTTTCTTAAGTTGTTCTAGGCGACTCTCGACATCACCTTTGCCTGCTGATTGCTTCTCCTCGCCCTCATTCTCCTCAGACTCCTCCTCACCCTCCTCGGTCTTCGTCTTCGATACTACGCGTCGCTTCTTGTTCATAGCTGGAAGCTTTGGCTTATCCTCCTCGACAGGTTTGGGCGGTTCCTCAATCTTCAGTTCCTTGAGTATCTGGTCTATGCGGCTCTGAGTCTGGCTTAGGCTATCCTCAAACTTTTGCACGATCTCCTCACGAATAGACTCTAACTCTGCGAGACTAACGAGCATCTCGCTTCTCTTCAGTTCGTCGGCGATCTGCTTCATCTCGTCCTCATAGCTCTTCCCGAGGCGAATACGTTCCTCTCGGCTGACCTCTCCTTCGTCCTCGGCTTCGAAGAGACGTCGAAGAACCATACTGTTTATCTCCTGCTTGAGGGTCAGCGTCCTGATTTGGCTCTTCGCTTGCTCAATATCTGTGGTTGCAATTTTTTTCTCGATAGGTGGAACTTTAACCCGATGTTCACTCATCTGTAGTTCTACTCTGAGGGGGTCTTCCTCCTTGGGTGGCTCCTCGGGTTGGACCACTGACTCCTCCTTCTTCTTCGACCCACCGCTTGCACGCCAGAACATATAGATGGCAACAGCAGCTACGACGACAACTATCACTCCTAGAATTGGGTCTATGATGGAGAGATCGGCCATTCCCTTCACCTTCCTCAGTTAATGGCTACGATATTTAAGCCCTAACCCTTATAGGACGTTTCCAGGTTGATTCTCGAGTGGAAAAGTGATTTAAATAACAAGGGATTTCCCCCTTCTTATTTTTTTATATGAAGATTGAGAGTATTCAGCTTGACACCATATAGAACTCAGCAAAGGGCAAATGGTTCAATGAGATAGCGCGCGCAGTTTTTTTTCACTCATATCAATTTAACATGATTTTAATTATATCATATTTAAGTTTTCATGCAAGTGATGGGTTAACTTACGTACTGGCTTGGTCATGCCGGGTCTACTTTTCTTTGTCTAGCCTTCTGCCAATGTCTAATATTCCGTGAATCCAGTAGAGGTAACTGTTTACAGCAGCTCTTAGAGCTGTGACATCGTCAGCTGATATCTCGATGACCAGTCCAATCTCCGATGCCTTTACATCGACCTTAGATCTGTCTGAGATGCCTGACTCAAGTTCCGGTCTCAACGCTTTAATTATAATGTTGACGGCGTCTCGCGACGCCTCTACTAAAATCTTCGCCTCGGCTTGACTTCGAGGCCCCAAAGCAATCGCCTTGTGGGGGTTATGACTCCTGGACCCTTGTAGAGGCCTGCCCCGTCTTCGTCGACGGAACGTAAGCCCCGCCCGCGAATTTGAAACCGCACTTAGTGCAGCTCCAAATGCCGACGGCTGTGCGCTTAACCTTAGGGCTGGCACAGCTAGGACATTTGTGCGGCATCTTCATCTGTTGCATTATGCGTGTCCATCGCTTCTGTACTGCAGCTCCTCCGCGGGTTCTGAGTCTTAGACCGTAAGTCTTCTTTTTCTTTGTCATAGTTAGTCGCCTATGGCCTTCGCCCTTATCTCAGGCGCCTTCTCCTGCGCCATATTTATGCATTTCTTAATCTCATCTACTGTCAGGCCCACTGAACCGCTTTTCTGCATCGTGCAGATGTTGCCTTCCTCGTCGAATGTGACAGTGAGGCGACAATCCATGACGTCCTCCTCATCGGCTGTGGGGTCGATTATGAGGTTATCCCCTATCTTAATCACGCTTACCGCGATAGGCTTCTTACGGATAGTTAGGGGCACCTTTTCACCTGTGGGCTTCGCTTCCTTTTCAACTACGCTGTAGACCGGTTTCTTCGCCCCCATGAGGGCTGCTATTGCGCCAGCACTGCAGGCGTCGATGAGGTTACCGTCGTAGTTGAGGACATAGAGGTCTACAAACACTATTTGGACGAGCTTACCGCTGATTATGCAGAGTGAGGCTGTATCGAGTATTTCCGCGCTGCGTATGCCCCTGTCAACGACGCGTGCTAACTCGATGCTAGCTTCGTTAGGTGGGCCGGGTTCCCATGCGGCGTTAGCAATTGGAGTGAACTCGGCGTTGGTCATTAGAACGCCCTCGTCGGGTGTGTCCTCGAAGGGTGTGCCGGTTCCTACTTTTACGCCGACCATTACGTGAGACTTTCCAAGCCACACCTCGGCGCTCCCCTCGCTCTTGAATAGTATGTTTCTCTTAATCGTTAGTTCGCGGAAGTCCCCGAAACCACGCCCGTCCATTCGTTTACCCGTGGAGAGCACTTCGGAGATCTTTTTCTGCTTCAAGTGGCTGACTATATTATTCTTGCTCATTCTGGACCCTCCTCATTTTGGGGTTCCTCAGCAGGCTCTTCTGGTGGAAATTCCTTTGGTGGCCTGTCCTGTGGTTGGTCGATGCCGTACTTCTTCTTCAGTGCTTCGCGCTGGACCTCGTAGACTTTCTTGCAACCTTCGATTGCAAGATTGAGGGCTTTCTCGTTCTCCTCTGCTGACATGTTGCCATCCATCTGGAGGAGTGTTACTTTGTTGAGTTTTGGCATGTAGGCGACTGGCATGTCGCTTTGCCCTTTTTTATCCTCGTAATCGCCAAGGTCGACGATGAGCTTGTCCTCGATTTTTCCGACTGCGCATGCTGCAACGAGGTCCTTCATGGGGATTCCCGCGTCTACTAAAGCGACGGCTGCTGCATTGATGCTGGCACAACGTGTTCCACCGTCTGCTTCGAGAACTTCAATGTAGACATCGATGCTTGCTCTCGGATAGCGTTCGAGGAATACAGCTGGCTCTAGAGCGGACCTCATGACCATGCTGATCTCTTGATCCCTCCTCGACGGGGCTGGGGATCTGCGAGGGTCGACGCTAAATGGTGCCATATGGTATCTGCAGCGCAGGACCGCCTCGTTCGGCTTAGCTTGGTGCTTGGGATGCATCTCTCGGGGCCCGAAAACTCCGCAGAGTATCTTGTTTCTACCCATCTCTATGTAAGCGGAGCCGTCCGCGTTGGGGAGGACGCCACTTTCGATCTTCAGTGGGCGGAGTTCATCGAATAACCGCCCGTCTGCCCTCTTCCAGCTGATCACCTTTTGGGATTTCTTAGATCTCACTGGTTTCCGGGCCGTCGTCTTCTTAGTCGTTGGTTTCTTACTCATTGTGATCTCTCCTTGAGTTGTCTCAAATACTCTTGTGTTCTATTTGTGAGCCCGGAGGTGTGAGCCTCTAGCTCTATTTTGGTGACTACCTTAACCACCATCTCTTCTCGTTCTCTGTTAGGTCCGGAGATGAGGATGCGGCCGTTCTGCCCAATGACTATACGGCACCCCGTCTCCCTGATTATCATGTTGATCATACTCCCCTTTTTGCCGATTAGGCGGGGGATCTTTGATGGCGTAATTCGCATTATGAATCCATCATAAACCTTACCGAGACCAGGGCCGAGGATGCTTAGAATCGGTGTCCTCCTCCTATCGAGATCCACTATCTTAGCAACTAAAGTGTCACCGATGTCGAGTATCCTTGTCATAATATAGTCGGTTCTGAAGGGGCGGTCAACGGCGTCCGGTATACCCATAACAGCTTCCGTCTGGGCGCCTATGCCTATCTTCCACTCACCGAGGTCGATGTCCACGACCTCACCTATCACTACGTCGCCGACGAGGGGGGTGTACCCCGCTGAGAGGGCGACTACATTCACATTATCAGGGGAGTAGTTTACTAGGCCGAGTCGCGTGGCGTAAACTTGATCCTGTTGGCGGTAGGTGTTCTCACCAGTCCTGATCCTCCCCTCAAATACGACGTCTCCTGGGATGACCAGATCTCTGTCTTGGAAGTTCGCACTCATACCTGTTCAGCCTCATTTTATTATCTTAGATTGGAGGTTCCCCTGCGTTGCCTTACCGAGCTTGTCTAGTAACTCGAGTTGCATCGCTGCGGGTACCTCCACCACAGCGACCCAGCTTCCATCACGCTGCCACTCATCTCTCTTTATCTCGCCGAAATTCTTGACTATCCCGAAGCACCTCGCCGCGTGCTCTGGAGGGATCTTGATGGCGAGCTGTATGTTCTCGCTACTCATAGGCAGTATAGGTCTGAGTAGCTGAACGAGTTCCTTCACCTGCTCCTCCGCCGTCTTGAAGGGGTCTATGTTGAACTTGACCTCCTCCATGGCGTTCTCTATGCGTGTGACGGGGTGGGGAAGTTTTGTGGCTGGGTCTACATATGTTCGGGAGATGATTGTGATGATCTGCCTTAGTTTCTGATCAGTCATCTCCTTACGCTGGGCGGCTGTTAGGAGGAAAGTTCCTTTCTCGAACATGAGCTTCGCGACCTCTATGGGGTCGCTGGTGCCGAATTCAGTTTTCAGCTTTGACTCAGACGCCTTCTCGCCCTTGTTCGCGTCGGTGAAGATCGTATCAATAAGGATCACGTTGGAGATATCGATAGGTTCCCCCTTCTTGTATGATAGTCCCTTATCTGGGTCTACGAGTATCTCGTATTTTTCTCCGCCGTGTTGGTAACGAACTAGGGTGTAGTTGCTTCCCATTCCTCTGGCCCTTCTACCTTATGTGCTTCTGCACTTCGGAGTCGGGGAGCCTTCGAAAAACCTTCGTTTCTACTGGGATAACGGCTACCTTAACGTTCTCTGGGTTTACGTTTCCATCGGACGCGATCTTGACCGCCTCTACAGCGAGGCTGATTGCGCCTCCCAGCGATATGTCATCGTTGTACTTTTCCTCCAGGAGCTTGTTGGCTTCTTCACTTTTTCTCCCAACCGCCGTGGCTTTGTAGCCCCTGTAGCTGCCGCTCGGGTCCGTTGTCATTACTCGACTGCCCTCGGAGTCTACACCTGCTAATATGGTACTCACACCGAAGGGCCGGACGCCTGCATGCTGCGTGTAAATCTGAGTGATATCACCTAGGCGCCTTGCCAGCATTTCTATGTCAACCGGTTCGTCATACAGGAGTCGGTTACTCTGCGCGTAAACGCGTGCTTGATTGATTAGTACGCGTGCGTCGCTGCTTAGCCCCGCAATAGCCATGCCAACGTGTGCATCTAGCTGGAATATCTTACGGAAGTAGTCTCCGTCCTCCAGCACGCTCTCAGGGGACTCATTTGCCGCTAGGGCTACCCCTTGAGGCGATGAGACGCCGACAATCGGCGCGCCTCTCTTCACCAGCTCCAGGGCATATTCGACCTGGTAGAGTCTTCCCTCTGGTGAGAAGATCGTAATGGCACGGTCATAGGCTCGGGGCATGAACAAAGCGCTGGTTCTCCTCGTCTCTCCTTCTCTTGTTCGCCCAATCTAACCTAATCCACCTTAAAAAGGGTTTGCCGGCAGCAATGGGTAACACATCTAACTATTCATATTTGTTTCATAGACTGTTGAGGAATGGGTGTTGACAGATATGAACAATTGGGGAAGGATGCTTGTTATATAATGCTTTAGTTGGATGGTGATGCTTAAGGCTTAAACATGCTGGAAGTCGCGAATATGATAATGATTACTCGCGATGAGTCCATTGCGGTCGTGAAGCTGCACGTGAAGAATGAGAATCTCGTCAAGCATATGATCGCTGTGGGTGCGATAATGAGGGGCCTCGCAGCGAAATTAGGTGGGGACCAGGACCTATGGGAGGCAACTGGTATTCTCCACGATGTTGACTATGAGGAGGTTGGCCAAGACTGGACAAAGCATGGGGCAGTGTCTGCTGAGATTGTTAAGGACCTGCTCCCGGATGTGGGGCTCTACGCAATTAGTGCTCACAATCCCCAAACAGGTTATCTCCCTAAGAGCATGATGGACTGGAGTCTATATGCTGCTGATGGCCTCTCGGGGCTCATCATCGCACAAGGGCTCATGATGCCAGACAAGAAGATTGCCTCCATCAAAGTCTCCAGTCTTGGGAAGAGGATGAAGGACAAGAGTTTCGCCAAGGGTGTTAACAGGGAGAACATAGTCAAGTGCACCGAGCTCGGCATCGAACTTGATGAGTTCTTCCGCATCGGGCTCGACTCGATGTCGAAGGTCGCTGGGGAGCTGGGACTTTAGGTGATATACGATGGTTGAAGAAGAAACTCTGAGGAACAGAATAATCAGGATCATAGCTGCCACCCGTTTTCCCTTCGTTGATCAGGAGGATTGGGGTGAAGGATACATCACGATAGTGAACGACGAGGTAAAGCGAAAGGGAATAGAAACCGGGACTGAGATTGTCTACCCGAGCATAGTGATAACTCTCGCTGATGGTCGCTTACAGGAGATAGGCGAGGTAGAGCCAGAGAAGGGTATTAACGTAGCCAATGTGCCGAAGTGGAGGCTCTTCAGCGACTCGGCGGGTAAGGGAAGATTCGTGAAGAAGTTTTTCCTATATGTCCCCGAAGGCGTGGAGGAGAAGACCATCAAGCTCCTCGAGAACAATAACATAGAGTTCAGTGGTGTGAGGACCTACTCGGTTAAGAACGGGAACCTAGTGATAACACCGATAAAGAGCAACGATGGGCCTCACGACCACCGCTGATCTTGTTACCTGAAGGCGGTGAATGGGAAGAGACCCGCCGAGGCCCATGCGAATAGAAGGGTGTTCAGTACAATGCCGGCCCATATTCTTCCGGTATACCTGTATAGCCACCAGGATGAAAAAGTCGAGATCGCTAGAAGTGGAACGATGGCCCAGATGAACTCTATGAAGAAGCCTAGAAAACCTGGTACAAGCTTATAGTTTGCGACGAACATCGGCAGGTACTGGATTGTGAGTAGAGCCAAGTAAGGTGCCAGCCTAAGCAGCAGTGTCCTCAACATGTTACCTATAGAGGAGCCCGCGGATTGCCTCTGCCTATAGACATGGAGGTAGAGCCCCTCGGATATGAAGTAAACGAGGTAAAATGGAATGAAGAGGGGTAATACTTGAGCCCGAGTAAGTATCAGTGGAGGGAAGATCGGTACGATGAACCTGATCTTCTCGCCTAGTAAGTCAGCTGAGGCCCAGGCCAACAAATAGAGCAGCGACACAATGATTATACTCAGAGTAATATCCCTGATTTGAAGGGATTCACGGAGGTAGCCAAACACGCTGACGCTCCCCTTCGGCCTCCGCCACGCTAGAATCAGCAGGATCAATAACCCTATGATGCCTGTAGTCATGAGCCACCAGGCCATCGAAGCTCCGAAGAGGAGTGGGGGAAATTGAATAATTGTGCCCAGATACATGGCTGGGAGATACAGAATTAGCCCTAGAAGGCTCCAGAAGATGAGAACACGCCTCTCCCTAAGAAATCTGTTCCGGACACTCACCAGCTTACCAATGCCACCGGGCAGAAGTCCGTTGAGGATCTGGGAGAGGGGAATTATTGAGGCGACAAACGCGAGGAGTGAGATGGTCATCAACCCCTCGCGGATTAGGTAAGTCTGGGGCTTCACCGTGATTGGGTAGGATACCTCTGGGCGAAGAACCGAGTTAGCCCATGACACGATCCCCTCGATGGCTGCATGGTCGATTGGCTCCACGAGATGTATGGCCTCGAGCACGATCAGTTCTCGAGCTGTGCCGTCACCGAACTCGCCATACACATTCCCAGGAATAATCTGGTCCGAGGTGCCAAAAACAGGCCTCAGATACGCATCGAGGCTGGTGAGATCGAAAAGGACGTCGTTTCTGCCGACTATGAAGAGAAGATTTCTTGGATATTCCGTGTCCATTGGGGTGTATCCCGAGTCACCCTGCCCACCGCCGATGAGGACCGTCGCGGCTATTTCTGGGTTGGCTGATATCGTTGCTCTTACAGCGCCGGCTCCCATGCTGTGCCCACATACACCTATGAGGTTGGCGTTCACATATGGCAGAGTCGAGAGATAAGCCACCGCGGAACTGAGCCCGAGAGTCGTATCATTCACACCGAACCCGGCGTCGGATTCCCCGTGTCCCTTCTCATCGATAGTCAGGGCAACGAACCCGTTCCGTGCTAGCTCAAGTGCAATTCCGCTGAGAACCTCCTTCGTATTGCTTACCCCGTGGGCAAGTGCGAATGCCGGAATCTTCCCGGAAACATCCTTTGGAGAGTACAGTGTCCCGCGGATAGTGTAACCCTGGGCGGGTATGGTTACCTCGGTGACGGAGAGCCCACCAAAGTCATCGTTGATGAGCGAAGCAACATAGACCGAGCCAAAGAATACTAGGAGGAGAACTAGAAGAGTCAGGTACCTGCGTTTGACCATGAGATCGATGAAAACTCTGAGCTCGGGCTTAAAAGGGGTGGGCCTTCTATGCCTCGTAGACGGTTTTTCCGCCGAGGATGGTACGCAGGACCTTTGTATCCTTAATGTCGTCCTCGGGGCAGGTCAGGATGTCGCGATCGATTACTATCATGTCGGCGAGCATCCCTGGCTCGAGGCTTCCTTTTAGGTTCTCCTCGAAGCTCAGGTAAGCGCCGTTAACGGTATACATTCTTAGGGCCTCTTCGCGGGAGACACGCTGGTCTGAACCCATCACCGTCTTCTTGAGCTCTGTCTTCCTCGCGACAGCTGCCCAGAGGCATGGGAAGGGCGGGTAAGGTGTCACTGGAGAATCGGTACCTGCCGCCACCATTATTCCCTTATCAATCCAGGCCCTGTGTGGCTTGAGCCATGCACCTCTCTTCATTCCCACGTTCTCGACGTAGCTATCGCCAAGGTAGTAGAGGAAGTCGGGCTGGCTGGCGACGGAAATGCCATATTCTATGCAATCCTTAAAGTTCTGCTCGCTCGGCTGGTAGGCGTGAATGAGGTAGAATCGGCGCCCCTTTATTGGTTTGACTTTGTCGGTGTTCTTGAATGTATCTATGACTATATCCATCGCCTTTCCTCCGCAGCAGTGGATGCCAGACAACATTCCACGCCTGTTGGCAGCATCAACTAGGTTTTGGAGCTTCGCCTCGGGTACAGTAAGTAGACCTGTGCGGGTGTCATTCTCGTATGGTTCTCTTAGAAGGGCGGTCTTTCCCCCGATTCCTCCATCTATGAGAATCTTGAGTCCCTGGAACCTTAGCATATCGTTGCCATAGCCGGTTATCATGGGGAAATGCTCTATGCGCTGTATGCTTTTCTCCTCTGGCTCATTCCCATCGATGGCTCGTAGCATATAGTTCACTCGGACATTTAGCAATCCTCTCTCCAGAGCGAGTTGGTAGGCAACTATCTCGTCCTCGGTTATGCCGGCCTCGATAACACTCGTTAACCCGACGGTGTTGAAAGCGTCGCTCGCTGCCTTAATCTGCTGGACCTTATCCTCGATTGTTGCTGCTGGGATGAGGTTGGTGCAGAGACTCATTGCGGGCATCTCCTCGAGCATACCTGTAGCCTCTCCCTTCTCGTCTCTCACGATCCTGCCACCAACCGGGTCCTTAGTTTTCTTAGTTATCCCTGCTAGCTCGAGGGCCTTACTATTGACTACGGCTAGGTGACCGCAGGTACGCGTCAAGTAGACGGGATTTTTGGGGGTTACATTATCAAAATCATAACGTGTTGGGTTCCTATGCTCCGTAAGCTTGACCTGGTCCCACCCTCTGCCAACGATCCACTCACCTGATTTAGCCTTCTTAGCATTCTCACCTACGGCCTTAGCAATGTCGGTGATACTCTTCATTGGGGGCGTTCTACAGTTAATGACCTGCAACGATGCACCTGTGCCGAGCATGTGGAGATGGCTATCGTAGAGACCTGGGAGTACGGTCTTCCCTTCGAGATCGATAACTTCAGTGGAGTCACCCATGAGCTTCTTGATCTCCTTCTTTGGACCCGTCGCCATGACCTTGCCATCCTTGACGGCGATTGCCTCCTTGGTACTGAACGCCTC
Organism: Bathyarchaeia archaeon; assembly: GCA_050014495.1. Classification (GTDB taxonomy): domain Archaea; phylum Thermoproteota; class Bathyarchaeia; order TCS64; family TCS64; genus UBA8941. The sequence continues at coordinate 13,086 of JBEKDF010000028.1, read as the reverse complement.
ATCGACGGTCACTATTTTACCGTTGATGAGGATGAGGTCCGCTGTACACGTCTTCGTGGACATCTAAATCACGTTAGAGGCGACATCGTCCGATATATAATCTCGGCTCAGCCGAGTAGGATAGTTACCTCCTGAACCAGGAGTTCTGGTACAAGGCTCCTCCCCTCCTTTACAAGGCGGAGGAATCCCAGATGCTCAAGGATTTGGAGATCGCCGTAGACATTCTTCACGTCGCGCCCGATGTGGTTGGCGAGCTCGTTTATGGATGAGACGTGTTCGTCTGCTAAATAGTTGAGCAGCTGAAGTCTCTTTGGAGTGAGGCTCTCGAACTCTTCTGGTGTGAGTGCTAGGTCTTCCTCTGCATAATAGTCGAAGTCCTCGCCCTCCCCGGCAGCCCTGAGTGAGTGGATCATACTGCTCCACTCGACGTAGTCGTCGAATCTGTCCCGCGGCATTCTACCGGCGACGAACTCCTCGTGGAGTTGCTGGAACCGGTCTCCGTATTTATGCTCGAGTCTTATGACACGTTCCCTGACCTCATTGAAGGGTACCCGTTTCACAACTCTCCAGCGCATATCCTTATCATTGGTGCGAATACCAATAAAGACTTATTAATCTTCTTCGGTCGTCTTGGTTGATAAGATATGAAGCCACCATCCAACAAGATCGGGGATCTCGTTTGGGAGATCCCACTCTCGGCGGACCCGAACATGAAGGTCCCCGCGAGGATCTACGCTGATGAGCAGCTTTTCCACGCTATGCAGGATGACATGACACTCACTCAGAGCATGAACGTGACGCAGCTTCCCGGTATTTTGAAGTATGGCATCACATTACCCGATGGACACCAGGGCTACGGATTCCCCATCGGGGGAGTCGCCGCCTTCGATGAGGAGGAGGGCATAATCACCCCGGGTGGAGTCGGCTACGACATCAACTGCGGTGTCCTCCTAATGAGAAGCGACCTCACATACGCGGAGATACGCCCAAAGGTCGATGAATTAATCGACAGGGTATTCAGCCTAGTCCCATGCGGCGTTGGCGTCGGAAGCAAGATCCGCTTAAGCAACCTGGAGCTCGACAAGGCTGTGACAGGGGGAGTCGAGTGGGCCATCGAGAAGGGCTACGGCTGGGATGGCGACCATCTCCATATGGAGGAGAATGGATGTATGAAGGAGGCGAACCCGGATATGGTTTCAGGGAGGGCCAAGAGTCGAGGAGCCACTCAGCTGGGAACACTCGGTGCGGGGAATCACTTCCTCGAGGTGGCGAAGGTTAGCGAGGTTTTCGATAGGGAAGCAGCTAAGGTCTATGGTATCACTGATCCCGACCAGATCGTGTGCTGGATACACACTGGTAGCAGGGGTTACGGGCATCAGATCGCTACCGATTACATCCGGGTCATGGAGCAGGCGGCAAGCAAGTATAAAATCAGGTTACCGGATAGAGAACTCGCCTGCGCCCCCATTAAGAGTAGGGAATCGGAGGACTATTACGCAGCGATGGCCTGCGCCGTTAACTGGGCATTCATCAACCGTCACATCATACTCCATCAGGTACGGACAGCGTTCGAGCAGACATTCCATAAGAAGGCATCAGAGATGGGTATGGAACTCGTCTACAGTATGACCCATAATACTGCGAAGAGGGAGGAACATATCGTCGATGGGAAGAGAAGGAAGACCGTTGTACATCGGAAAGGGGCGAGTCGTGCCTTCGGCCCAGGACGTGAGGACCTCCCTGCAGACTACAAGTCAGTGGGGCAACCTGTCCTACTCGTTGGGACCATGGGTACTGCAAGCTATCTCCTCAGGGGGACTGAAAAGGGGGAGGAGATCAGCTTCGCCTCCACCGCTCATGGAGCGGGTAGGGTCCTGTCACGTGCTGGAGCTCGCAGGGCTTGGACCGCCAACGAGATCGTGAATGACCTAAAGAAGAAAGGGATAGTTATTCGGGCAGCCTCCGGTAAAGTCGTCGAGGAGGAGAGCCCTGATAGCTACAAAGATATTCACAAGGTGGCTGACGTCAGCCACCGTTTAGGGATTGGACGAAAGGTTATGATGTCGATCCCGGTAGCAGTCGCGAAGGGATAAATCGATTTATTCCCATCCATTTCTCAATTTCTAATTATTATAGTGTTATTAGGGGTGATCACAAAAAGTTTTAGTCAAAGTCTTTGCGTAGCTACCAAGAAATAGGTATATATAGGGACCAGCTACCCCTTTCGGTGATTCCCCTTGGAGAAGGAGATTAAGCCACATCTCTGGTTCACAATGTACAGCCTGCTGACACTAGGTGGCGGAAAAGCGCCGGTAAAAGTGTCAACGACGGAGCTCAGCAGGGCTTTAGGTGCCTCACAGCAGTCTGCTTCGAGGCACCTCCAGATTCTGGAGGAGACCGGGCTTATCACAAGGAGAATCGATTCAGACGGAAGCCTGATAACTATTACCGAGAGGGGTCTGTCAGTGCTTGACGAGGTTCTACAGGAGCTTAAGGCACATTTGGAGGGTGTCGGGGCTGAGGTGTTCGTATTCGAGGGGACTGTTGTCTCTGGGCTCTACGAGGGCGCCTATTACATCAGCAGGGAGGGATATAGGAGCCAAATTAAGGAGATGATGGGTTTCGACCCATTCCCCGGGACCCTGAATATTAAGATCAAACCTGAGGACTTCGAGAGGAGGAGGAGGTTGGAGAGGCATCCTTCGGTCACTCTGGAGGGTTTTAAGGATGGGGAGAGGAGCTTCGGCTCCTGCAAGTGTTACCCACTCCTGCTTAATGATGAGATTAAGGGGGCGTTGATTGTTGCTGATAGGACAATACACGACTTGTCCACGATGGAGATCGTGAGTCCTGTTTATCTTCGGAGGCATTTAGGGTTGAGTGACGGGGACCCAATCAAGGTCTCCTTCCTGAGCCCTCGGCGATCTTCCTCTTGATCTTGCTGCTGCTGTTGAGATCCTCTGGGCCGAATCGTCCCACGCGCTCCACGCGCGTCCTGTAACCCTTCTCGACTATGAGTCGGTTGACTTCCTTTTCGATGTCGTGTTGGTCGTGCCCCACGGCGACTATATCGGGTTTTATTGTCTTCATGACCTTGTTAAGGTCCTGGTCCTTGTATCCGAGTATCGCCTCGTCTACCACCTTTAGTGACTCCACGACCGCGCGGCGTTGGTCCTCAGGGATTATCGGGGGTTTACCCTTCCCGCGTATTACTGTCTCGTCGCTGGCAACTATTACGATGAGCTTCGCGTTGGGTCCGCCGAGTTTCTTAGCCTCCTCGAGGAAACGTATGTGGCCGTAGTGTAGGAGGTCGAAAACACCTGAGGCGAGGACCTTCATCTCGTTCACCACTGGAAGTCTGCTATCCCTAAAAGCTTTAGTGCGTCGAGGATGCCCTCGGCGTAGGCTACGCTTGTAAGGGCTGTGGGCCTCTGATCTGTGCGGTAGTACTCAGCGTCTGCGAGGTAACGATCTACATGGTCGAGTATGCCTCGTATCTGTGCTGAATTCGGGGGAGAGGTGGGATCAGTTGTTTTCATCGTTTCTCTCACACGTCGACATCCATCGATGTATTTGTCTATGAGGCGGTCGAGTTCCGGCTTCATGTCGCGGTTCTTGAGTAGCTCGCGTGGACAATTTGCCAAAGTCTTGAGTGAGTCCTCCTCAAGGAAGTGAAGAGGTCCGGGAACTACGAGGCTGTGAGGTGCCTCCCCGAAGTCGAGCAAGGCCACATCGGTAGCGCGACCCGCCTTAATAATTGAGTTGGGTTGTCCCAGCCGGGCAACCCCGACTACTAGGGTTTCGGGGCTGATCCCCACTTCGATTAGACCCATTATCGCTTGGGGTGCGGACATGTACTTGTTCTGCTCGTTGTCGAGGTCTAGCAGGACGAGGGTATGAAGTCCCTCGGATAGATTTCGCTCTATCCCATTGAGAACTGTATCAGCTGGACCCTTCTCGGGGAAGGGCATTGTGACTGTCCTCCCGAATTTATAGAGGCTTAGCCCTGTCTCAGCGATAGCGCTGAATATGCTGGAGCCATGGATGATGTGGGTTTCAACGCCGTTCGCCTTGGCCTCGAGGAGTAGGCTAATGTGAGTGGTTGCGCTGAGGCAATCACCTCCTATTAAAATACCGATTCTACCACTTTTTGCCTCACCTATTATCTTCGTGCTATTCTCTTCGAGGTCTCTACGTAATAAAAGGGCAACGGGCTTTCCTACCAGGTCGGTTAGGGTAGCTAGTGTTGTGGCTAGCTTCATCGTGTAGAGCTCGGCGTAGAGGACGTTGCAGCCTCTGGCTTCTTCGAGGGCACGTAGGCTCATGTCTTGTTCGTTGGCGAGGCCGACGCTGATGAGGCTGAGTGTCATGGAATTCTGCTCCTTAGGGGTATCCTGATAATGTGCCCGCAGCGTAGGCAGGTTATTGTGATGTGAGGTTCGCGAGTCTGTCTAATCCTTGTTCGACTTGTAATCGGACTCATGTAGAACATGCATCCGGGACAGATGAGGTGCTTGAGGTTGGATGGGAGGTGGACTCGGTTCCGGCTCGCGAGGCGGCGGGCGAGTATAATGTATCTCTGCGCCCTCTCGGGGTTTTTCAGCTCCTCCTTCTGGGCGAGGTCAAAGAGTATTCTTATCCTCTCCCTGGTGATCCGTCTCGCGTCGTCGGGCATTCGTTTTCACTGCTTGGTTTGGGGGAGTCGGGAAGAGTTTATAAGAGTTGGGTGGATATTTTGGGAGGGAAGCGGGGTAGGGCAGCCAGGTTAGCCCGTGGGGCTCATAACCCCAAGGTCGGTAGTTCAAATCTACCCCCCGCTACTTTTAATTAAATATTAATATTGTACACGCGCGCGTGCATTTTTCGACATTTTTTAGATCTAAGGTTCGAAGTTTTCCCAAGTAGCTCATGCGCGCATCGATTCCCCCGTAATACGTGGAATCTTTAATTCTTTCAATAGTATACATTCGGTTAGTATATATCCATTTTGAGCGTATGGTGTAAATATGCCCTTATTTCTCTTCTTATACTATGCGTGCGCATTAAACAATAAGCAGTGACGTGCGCGCGCATCTGACTCGTGTGGAAAAGTGAATTTTATGTCGAAAGAGATGTGGTTTGAGATACATGCTCCACCAGAAGGCAAGTCCTTTGAAGAAGTTAAACAGATCTGCCAAACGGCGGAAGATGCAGGGTTTAGCCTGTTCACCCTAACAGACCATTTGATGAACATGGGAGACCCAAACGGAGTAGGAAATCACCCGCTGGAATGCTGGACAACGCTGGCCGCACTCGCCGCTGTGACGAAGAAGATCAAACTCGGCACACTTGTCACATGCTATGCCTATCGGAGACCAACGATCTTGGCAAAAATGGCCACGACAGTAGACATCATATCGGGAGGGAGACTGATATTTGGAATCGGGGCCGGATGGCACGAGGAAGAGTTTAAAGGTTTTATGGGAGGTTTTCCGCCAAAACAGGAAAGAGTGCGAGGATTGCTGGAGACGGTTGAGATCTGTAAATCGATGTTCACATCGGAGCGTACAACCTACCATGGAAGAATGTATACGGTAGATAATGTGCTCAACTCACCTCAACCGGTTCAGAAACCAATCCCGATACTTATAGGAGGGGCAGGGGAGAAAGTGACACTCAAAATAGCGGCTAAACATGCCAATATCAGCCACCTTGTGACTTCAGACCTGAGTGACCTTGATCATAAACTGTCCATCCTCAAAAAGCACTGTGAGGACGTGGGAAGAGATTACAACGATATCAGAAAAGGAGCATTCATACGTGTGAACACCTCGGCTCCAGGAAATTCAATAGAAGACGTGGTTGACAAAATCGACGAGTACAAGAAGAGAGGAATTGGTCTAGTTACATTCTTGGTTACGGGACCGCACGTACTCAGTGATGTTCAGATATTATCCAAAGAGGTACTTCCGAGGTTCCAAACGCATCAGTAGGTGTGTGCTTCGCGAAATTGTATCTGTCAAACGCAAGGGTACTGGACTTGATCTCTCATGTTTTCGCATCCCCAGATACAAAGGTCGTCGAGGATAGGCATAAGTGATTTTCCTTTATCTGTCAACGAGTACTCCACCTTCGGAGGGACCTGCGCGTAAACCTTTCTGGCGACAAGGCCGTCTACCTCAAGTTGGCGAAGCTGCTTAGTAAGCATCCTCTGCGTGATTCTTGGGCTTACCCTAACGAGTAGCTGGCTGAAACGTAGAGTCTCGTCACGTAGCGCATACATCATCAGAGGTTTCCATTTACCCCCGATCACGTCGAGCGCCGCTTCGATTCCAGAATTATACTCGAACTTTTTAGTAGTGTCCATAGTATCATTCCTGTTACTATGTAACATTTTTGTGCGTACTTCGTATATATACGCTTTGTTCTTTTAAAATACCATGCTGACATCTGAAAAAAGGGCCATTCTTGTCGCCTATTTTTCCCACTCCGGTAACACGCGGGTCACTGCCAACCAGATACGTGAAAAGGTAGGTGGTAACATCTTCGAAATTGTAGCTGTGGACAAGTATCCAACTGATTACGATGAGGTTGTAGAGCAGGCCAAGAAGGAGCTTAATCTGCAGTATAGGCCTAAACTGAAAACAAAAGTCGAGAGCATGCAGTCGTACGACGTGGTCTTCGTTGCTTACCCTAACTGGTGGGGCACGGTACCCATGCCTGTTGCAACATTTTTGTCGGAGTACGATTTTACCGGAAAGACTATCGCGCCGGTTTGCACAAACGAAGGTAGCCAACTTGGAAGAAGCGTCATGGACATCAAGAAACTATGTCCAAAGTCAACCGTCCTTAATGGTCTAGCAATACGAGGCAGCGCCGTAAAAACCTCGCAGAATGATATTTCAAAGTGGCTTCGAGAACTCGGGATGACTAAATAAAGGAACACGGAGAGAACTTCAAGATGCCTATAAACAATAATGGCTTTACTTGGGCGCCAGAAATGAAGTATAGAAAGTTCGGTAAACTCGACTTCAAACCCTCAGCTCTCGGATTCGGCGCTATGAGGCTCCCCACAATTGGCGGTGATGCCTCGAAGATCGATGAGCCCCTAGCAATATATATGATCAGATACGCTATCGACCATGGCGTCAACTACGTTGACTCCGCCTACGTCTACCACAAGGGGCAGAGCGAGGTAGTCGTCGGTAAGGCGCTAAAGGACGGTTACCGTGAGAAGGTGAAGCTCGCAACCAAGATGCCGTGCTGGCTCGTCAACACCCCCGACGACTTCGACCAGTACTTCAACGAGCAGTTACAGCGTCTCCAAACCGACCACATCGACTTCTACCTCCTACACTCCCTCGGGAAAAGTAGCTGGCCACGAATAGTCGATCTTGGGGTCTTCAAGTGGGCGGAGAAGAAGATCAAAGAGGGTAAGATAAGAAATCTCGGATTCAGCTTCCACGACGAACTTCCCCTCTTCAAGGAGATCGTCGACGCCTACGACTGGGACTTTTGCCAGATACAGTATAACTACATGGATACAAAGTTTCAAGCTGGTAAGGAAGGGCTCCGCTACGCTGCTAAGAAGGGAATAGCTGTTGTCATCATGGAGCCTATCGCTGGTGGTCGTTTAGCCGTCAACCCACCCGAGGGCATAACAAAGCTCTGGAAGGAGGGACACCATCACTGGAAGCCCGCGGAGTGGGCTCTGCAGTGGCTCTGGAACCAGCCTGAGGTTAGTATCGTCTTAAGTGGTATGAGCACGATGGAGCAGGTCGTCGAGAACGTCAGTTCGGCTGGGCGCGGTGGCGTCGGAAAGTTGACGAAGGAAGATCTTAAGCTTGTTGACAGGGTCGCGAAGAAGTACCGTGAGATGGGCTTCGTCGGTTGCACAGGTTGCAGGTATTGTATGCCTTGCCCCAGCGGAGTCGCTATTCCAGAGATATTTAGCCTCTTCAACGAGTTCTACATGAAGGACAGGGATCAGACAGTCAAGGCGAAATACAAGGAGCAGCTCAAGCCGGAGCAGTGGACAAAGAACTGCGTGAGCTGTGGCCACTGCGAGGATGTTTGTCCGCAGCACCTGCCTATCAGGAGCCTGCTACGCGACGCGGGGCAAACCCTAGAGATGGATTGGTAAACACTCAGCTTAGAAAAACGGATTTGACAGAAAAATGATCTATAAGGATTTTAAGGGCGAGAAGTTGTCGGCGCTAGGCTTCGGCACTATGCGCATGCCTCTCAACGGAACGGGCCCAGAGGCAACCGTCGACGAGACACAGATGTCGAAGATGGTCGCCTATGCGATAGAGCACGGCGTCAACTACTTCGACACCGCTTACTCTTATCACCGATTCGAATCGGAGCACATCATCGGCAGAATCCTGAAGCATTACCCGCGCACCAGCTTTCATCTGGCTACAAAGTTCCCGGGGCATGCGATCCTCCCAACCTACGAACCGGAGAGAATCTTCGAGGAGCAACTCGTCAAATGCGGCGTGGATTACTTCGACTTCTACATGCTGCACAACGTCTACGAGAACTCGATAAAGACGTACCTTAACCCCAAGTGGGGGATAGTTGACTATCTGCTTGAGCAGAAGAAGGCGGGGCAAATCCACCACCTCGGGTTCTCTGCGCATGGGCGCGCTGAAACGATAAGGCAGTTCCTCGACGTCTACGGTGACAAGATGGAGTTTGGGCAGATTGAACTCAACTACCTCGACTGGAAGCTTCAGGACGCGAAGGCGAAGTATGAGCTTCTGACAGAGCGCGGTCTACCTGTCTGGGTCATGGAACCCGTCAGGGGCGGCGGCCTCGCGAAACTCAGCGCTGAGAACGAGGCGAAGCTGAAGGCGGTACGCCCGGATGAGAGCATCCCCGCTTGGGCGTTTCGCTGGCTACAGGCGCTGCAGAACGTGAAGATCGTCCTCTCGGGCATGTCGAACATGCAGCAGGTTGAGGACAACATCGAGACGTTCTCAGCCGGTAAACCGCTGAATACGAAGGAGAGGAAGCTGCTCGAGGGTGTAGCGGCGAGCATGATGGATATGCTGCCATGCACAGCCTGCCGCTACTGCTGCACGGAGTGCCCGAAGAAGCTGGACATACCGATGCTTCTCTCCCTCTACAACGAGTGCCGCTTCGAGCCCGCCCTCACGGTCAGCATGAATGTTGACGCCCTGGCTCCTGAACAGCGACCGTCTGCCTGCATCGGGTGTGGCAACTGCAAGAAGGTTTGCCCGCAAGGCATAGACATCCCAGAGGCGATGAAGACGTTCCAGGCGATCCTCGAGAAGCTCCCCCACTGGGAAGCGATGGGTAAAGACATGCGCTACAGGTTGCAGGGAAGAAAGACTATGGGGCACGAGGCTTCATGAGCAGCAACAAGATGACGCCCGAGGACATAGAGACCCTGTTTAGGGACTCTTACACGACGACCTTCTGCAGCCACAACAAGGACGGCACAATACACGCGGCACCCATCTGGTACAACTACAGGGACAACGCCTTCTACTTCGTCTCGATAAAGAAGTCGCTGAGGGTAGAGAACCTCAAGAGGAACAGCGACGTCTCGCTCTCCTTCCTCATGCAGGGGTCGAAGTTGAGTGAGGGTGACGTCCCCTCCAAGTGCGCACTTGTCTACGGCATGGCAGAGCTGGGCTTCGAGCCCGAGGAGGGCTACGATGAGTACGTGCGCTGGGTGTGGGGCAAATACCACAAAGAGCCGTCCTTCGACCCAAAATACGATCCCGAGACACAGGTCACTCTGAGGGTCGCGCCGAGGAAAATAGTCCACTTCTACCCCTAGGGCGGGGTCACAACCTCTTGGTGTGCACCCGCTCCGCCGCGCGCACGACATCTAGGCGCGTGGAAAAAAAGGGGGTACCTGTATACCCTATTGGTTGCTTGGAGATCAAGCGCGCGCACAACCGTTTCAAGATTTAATGCGCTCGCCCCTCTTTGTTGGCCCACTCCTCCACCCAAAGAACAAGGGGTACGAGCGCCTCGGTGAGCCTCTGCCCCTTCTCGGTTATCGAGTACTCGACACGAGGCGGTATCTCGTTATACGCCGTCCGCTTCAGTATCCCGTTCCCCTCGAGTTCCCTAAGCCTCGCCGTGAGGGTCTTGGTGCTGATGTGGCCGAGGAGACCGTTAAGCTGGTTGAACCTCACCGTCTTCGTCCCCGTGGTGAAGACGCAGAGTATGTCGAGGGTGCCCCTGCTACCGAGGAGCTCTATCATGGGGCCGCCCGAGCCGAGGCAGATGTCGAGTGTATCGCTTCCCATCTCTACACCAACTGTACAGCTTTACCCTTTCCCGTTTAAATACTTCCGATTTTCCAGTATTGTGAAGGAGATTTCAGAGTTGGTTAAGGTAAAGATCGAGAATACTACAATCCCGTACGCTATGCCGGTTTGCCTTATCGGGGCGACCGTAAAGGGGAAGCCCACATTCATGACGGTGGCATGGTTCTCCAAAGTAAACGGCCAGCCGCCGATGTTCATGGTGTCGCTGGAGAACCCCCGCTATACGGCTGAGGGCATTAAGGAGAACGGGGTCTTCAGCATCAACTTCCCGGGGAAGAGCCTCGCAGAGAAGACGGACTACTGCGGCATGGTCTCGGGTAGGAAGACGGACAAGTCGGGGGTCTTCAAGGTAGAGTACGGCGAGCACAAGGCGCCGATGATCGCCGAGTGCCCCGTCTCTTACGAGCTGAAGCTCAAGCAGACCGTCGAGCTCGTCGACTCCCGCCTCTTCATAGGCGAAGTTGTGGGCGCTTACGCTGACGGTAAGTACCTGACTGACAAGAAGCTGGACGTCTCCAAGACGGAGCAGTTCCAGCTCATCGAGAGCCCAGCCGCGGGTTACTACGCGCAGGGCAAGCAGTTCGAGAAGGCGTTCAGCGTCGGGAAGAAGCTGATGAAGTGACGCAAGCGACATCTAGGCGTTGACTTTTTTTGCGAGCCAGGCAAGCTTTTTCCCAAAGTTCCTGATTGTTTCAACACCTTCCGTGTCCTTGACCACATCACCCATATCGTCCCCTATCGCAACACTCCAGTAAGTCGAGCCCGGCACAATCATCCCAGATATCATGAAGAAAAACAGGAGCTGCGCATAGGTGAAGTTCTTCCCAGCACGTCGAGCCACAACAATCGGGCCACCGACTTTATTATCGAAGACACGCTTCTTTCTTCGGCTCACGAAGCATCTACTGATAAGGCTACTAATCTGCGGCGTTGCAGCGCCAAAATAAACGGGAGATGTCAGTATAAACCCCTCTGCATCCACCATCTTGCCATATATTGCGCCGAAGTCATCCTTGATCACGCACTCACCTGTTGATCGGCAGGCTCCGCATCCTGTGCATGGCGCTATCTTCTTGCCAGCTAGTCTAATGAGTTCAACCTCTATCCCCTCTTTCTGGACCTCTTCCAGCGCTATTCTGGTGAGCTGTTCGGTGTTTCCACCTTTCCTAGGGCTTCCGACTATTCCAAGTATCTTCATCGCAAATATTCTAGATTATACGTCTAAAAGAGTTTACGCGGGCATATACAATCACTGTTTGCACCCAGGTGGAAGTGAGGATAAGACTATTCGTCCATCAAATACCTTGGTGTAAGATGAGGCTTAACTCTAAGTGCGCGTGTATAATATGAAAAACTAGTTAGATTGGCTTATAGACTTTTGAAAAAATCCACAGACTCTCATCAAGGTTAATTTTTTGACCCTCACGGTTAAATCACTTTTCTGTCCTTCAGATGGTGAACTAAAATGATGATCAACCGAGTCAAACTCGTCTACTTTTCTCCAACCAGCACAGGAAAGAAAATAGTCAAAGAAATTGCCTCAGCCATGAAACTGAACACCGACACCATTGATCTTACCCCACCAGACACCTCCCATAATTATAAACTGGGAAGAGACGAACTGGCGATATTTTCGACACCCGTCTACGAAGGACGAGTTCCATCAACTGTTATCAACCGACTTAAAACGGTCAAGGGAGACAAAACCCCCGCCGTAATCGTTGTAATGTATGGAAACAGAGATTTTGAGGATTCATTACTCGAGCTAAATGACACCATAAAGGAGTTAGGATTCTGTCCAATAGCTGGTGCTGCCTTCATTGGTCAACATAGTTTCAGTACTGAGAAGACGCCTATAGGAGCTGGAAGACCCGATGAAATGGATCTTAAGAAGGCACATGAATTCGGAATGCAAATACTGGAAAAAGTGAAGAGCCTTGATGAGTTTCCAGCATTAATGATACCGGGCAATTATCCCTATACTGAGAATACTCGGACTCGTACAGAAGCGATACGCGCAGGCGCACATCCAGTCACAGATGTAGGGACTTGTAACCTGTGTGGTGTATGTGCGAGTGTTTGTCCGACGGGGTGTGTTGAAGTTTCTGATGTGGTGAAGACGGAGGTTGAGAAGTGTATCCTCTGCAGTGCCTGTGTTCAGAGTTGTCCAACTGGGGCTAGGCGCTGGGAGCACGAGCCTATACTTCGTGTTGCTAAATGGTTATCTACTCAACATGGAGACAGAAAAGAGCCCAAAACATTCCTCTAAATGTGTTATTTTCATTGTGATTAATCTCGCGCAACAGGTATAAGGATGCGATTTATCGAGCCGCTACAATGCGCGTGCGCCCCCACAACCTCTTGGTCCAGTTTTAAACCCATCACTACGGTAAATTATTTACCCCATATTGTTAAATTACTTTTCCGTTTTTCAGATTGTGAATTGAAATGAAGATCAATGGAGTCAAGTTAGTGTCATTTTCCCCGACCGCTGCGCGCGCTTGCTTGTTTAGAAATTCGTGTTCTCGGAAGCTCTGAGCACGTCAATTATACTCTACGAGGAGAAAAACAAGCCATACAAATGAAAGCAAACAGCTGAGAGACCAGCGGAGAACATGACCCGCACGCGAAGCGATGGATCACGCTAGGCAACCCCGCACAAGACATCCCTTGACTCACTCAACGAACCGCTTGATACACCTCACCAGACGGGGCACACCGATCCTAACCGCGGTCACCGCCACCGCGAGCATCGAGATGAGGCTCAGGGAGACATGTATCACGGCCTCGGCCA
>JBEKDF010000027.1:0-35661 GCA_050014495.1 Bathyarchaeia archaeon | reverse complement strand
TAATCGCTTCTACGAGGAGGTGAGGTGTTTAGGATATGCCCGTATTTGCCATTAAATCCTGTGAGGGGAATTAAGACCATTTAAAACCAATATCGGGGTAATTTCGGGACAAGGCAGCGCGCTCCGGAGTCAGCCTATTCTGTGGCAGCCGCTATTGAAGAGGCTAGGAAAGCGAAAGAAGTGGAAGAAGAAAAGGTGATCCTTCTTAGTGTAAGCGCAAAGTCTTACCTAGACTTCGGGGAGAAGCAGAGATATCTTCGGGTTTAATCGACTATGTGTTATATATGTTAGGGGGAATCGATGATGTCTCTCTTCCCAATCCCATCTCCTTAACCTTAGTGTATGTGAGATAGGCCACTCCGGCGGATTGAAGATTAGTTCCGTCGCTCATGAATATGGTGTTCTCATCGTCGCGGCTTCTCCCAGCCTTCTTACCCGCAACGATCTCCGATATTTTCCCATAAATATTGGCCTTTGTGAGTATACCGAGGCTAATTGGGTTCGCCAATTCTGCAGTGGTAAGGCACTTATCCCCGTCTATCACGATCTTATTCGCTCTCTTGAAAGTGGGTGCATCAAGCTCCGCTTTTAATGGGTCATCCGAACCCATGCCGCTTATGTGAGAGCCTACCTTAAGCCATTCTCCCCTCACTATCGGCGTCGTCGCGTAAGTAGCAGTTACAAGTATGTCTGCGTTCTTCACCACGTCTCTTGGATCATCTGGGGCGTGAGCTTCAACGCCGAGTATTCGCCCCATCTCAGTGGCGAACTCCTCATCTTTCCCCCTGCCAGAGTGCACATACAACCTGTCAAAGGATCTAACCTTTGAAAGGCAAGCAAGTGATCCTCTCCCGACATTACCAGTCCCTAAAAGACCGACACTTTCTACGTGTTGTCTGGCTAGATATTTTGCTCCGATAGCGGCCGCAGCTCCGGTTCTCAGATCACCAGAGGCTGCTCCCTTCTGTTTCACTCCGAAGGGAGGTCTTTCTCTGCTGATTATTGCGAGAGTCTTACCCTCTTCGGAGTCGATTATCATAGTCACATATCGATGCCATGAGAAGTGAAATGCGTGAGAAATTACTACTACCTTCGACTTCTCTAAGAAGGTTAACCCTTGACCTATACTCTCAGTACCCGGTGCGATGTGTGGAAGATCTTTGCCTTTTATCCTAACCTCTCGCCTAGGAGTGTCCTGGGCAAGGCCCATTCCATCTTGCCTGTAAGCATCCTCGACAGCGCCAATTACTTCCTCAGACGTCAACTCAGCTTTCTTAACATCATCGTCCCCGATGAGAAGAACCATTCAACTAGCACCTCAATTTTAAGGGCTCTGCTCCCTCTATAAACTCGAGTATAATAGACACCCCTACAGAATTGAAGCAAGCTACCTAACTCTATTCTAATCTCATACAAATAAGGAACAGCAATAAACTCAACACCGCCACCGCGCGCGAGGGTCCACCCAGCGATAATTATTTTACATTCGATAATAAAGTAGTGTTGATGACCAAAGAGAATTTTGATCCCTTCAGCGTTAAACCCGGCGAGAAGAAGTTTGGATACGTAAAGATCGTTGATAACCTAGCAACGAGCTTCGATATGCCGGTCGGAGTAGTCTGCGGCAAGAAGGAGGGCCCAACCCTAGCAGTCACAGGGGGCCTCTACCCCACAGAATATTGCGGGGTTGAAGCAGCCTCCAGATTGTATCACGAGATCGAGCCAAAAGATCTGACTGGCAGGTTCATTTCTGTGCCCGTTGTAAACATGCCTGTCTTCCAATTCAGGACGCCCTGGCTAAGTTTGAGGTCCTCCATCACACCCTTTGACGGGGGTAACATCAACGCATCTTTCCCTGGCAAACCAGACGGCCGCCCAACGGAAATTCTGGCCTACAAATTATTCGAGATACTCTCTAAAGCAAACTATCATGCCGACTTCCGAGGCGGGGACCTGCCAGAGTCACACCTTGTTCACACGATATATCCACGAATAGGGCAAAAGATAGATGAAACATCGGAGACGATGGCCAAGGCGTTTGGGTTAGACTATGTCCTCCCGGGAACCCCCGACATTGGACACACTGGGAAGGGAACCTTAGTCTACGAGCTCGCGACACGAGGCGTAGCTACTATCATAACTGAAAGCGGCCTAGGATTCAACACTCAGCCATCCGAGGAGGAGATCATGCCCCACGTCGAGGGAACTAAGAACCTTCTGAAGCACTTCGGTATGATGAAGGGTAAGATCACCAAGCCAAAGAAGCAGAACTTCCTTGACATGGAGTGGCAGAGGTCATCTCCAACAAAGGCTGGTGTGTTTATGGCCCTCATCGACCAGGGTGCTCTTCCGAAAAAGGGCCAGGTGATAGGTTTGATCAAGGACCTTGACGGTTCCGTGATCGAGGAGATCAAATCCCCAGTAGATGGCGTAGTGCACACGATGTATCCTAGAAGAGTAGTTTACCCAGGTGATACCCTCTTCACAATACTGAAGATAGATAAAAAGACGGGATGGGTCTAGACTGAAGATACTTGTTATTAACCCAAATACCAACCCCAAGAACACAAAAGTCATCGCCGACGCCATAGCCCCATACACCAGCGACGACCTGAAGTGCGACGTCGTAAGTCCCGAGAAAGGACCAGTCGGCCTAGAGTCCTACTACCACAACTACATGGCATCGGTACAGGTCCACAAGAGAGTCGTTGAAGCTGAGAAGGAGGGATACGACGGTGTTGTCATTGCCTGCTATGGCGACCCAGGGATCGAGGCAGCGAAAGAGCTTGTGAAGATTCCAGTCGTAGGGATAACTGAGGCATCCTACGCGCTGGCTCGAATACTCTCAACAAAGTTCCTAGTAGTGGTAAGCGCGGAGACCGCGGTGCCCAGGCAGATCAGGTACATTAAGACCCTTGGAATCCCCGACTACCAGTACGCTGTTAGACCAATTGGCTTAACGGTGCTCGGCGTAATGGCCGATAGGATGAGCGCTAAGGACATGATCGCTAAGAACTGCGAAATAGCCCTGAAGGAGACTGGAGCTGAGCTGATTGTTATGGGTTGCTCTGGTTTCTCCGGTTTGAGGTCAGATCTAGAGAAGACACTTCAGGTTCCCATAATCGACCCCGTCGTCGCCGGAGTACACATCTGCGAGGCCCTCATCAAAATGAGCCTAGCACAAAGCAAGGTTAGCACCTACAAAACACCCCCAGAGTTCCCCTACAAGGAGTAACAATTAGATTGGAGAAAAAGACAATCGACACTAGGGGCCTATTCTGCCCCGGCCCCCTCCAGGTCCTGAAAGGGGTAGTTAAGCAACTCCCCCCTGGCTCAACACTCGAAATCATATCCGATGACGCGGACTCAAAGGAACAGATCGCAAAGTGGTGCGAGGAAACAGGAAATCCCTTGCAATCAATCCAAGAGAAAAACGGTGACATCACCTTCACGATCGTTCTCAAGTAAACGGCGGGGTCAGCTTGAGCAAGATCCTCATAATCCTTGGAGAGACCCCCTTCCAGTCGGAGATAGTCGACCACTCTCTAAAAATATTAAGGACAGCTAGACAAAGCGGCCACGACGCCTCACTCTTCCTATTCATGGACGGAGTTTATAACATGACTAAGACTCAGCGTGGCGACCTCTTCAAAACCGCATCAATAACAACAGAACTCGAGGCTCTCTCCAAGATGGGGGTCAGGATAATGTGCTGCAAACTCTGCACAGAGCTCAGAGGCATAGGTGGAACGTTGAAACCAGACTTCGTGGAGGAGACCGGAGTAGGCGAGCTGAATGAAGAGATCAAGGAAGCCGACTCGGTGCTCAGCTTCTTGGGGGGCACATAATGGAGAAGAGCATTATATTCCTCGTGAGCTCCTCCCCATTTGCAACACTCAACAACTACGAAGCACTGAGAACAGCGATGTCCCTCTTCGATCACAAGGTGAGTATAATTTGGGAGAGCGATGGCGTATTCTATCCATTGAATGGATCAGATAAGGCCAAAACACAGCCATTCCTCAGATTAATGAAGGATCTCAATGTCTCACTCGTGGTGGATCTCGACGACCTCAAGAAACGAGGAGTAGCACTCGATGAGGTAATTGAAGGGGTGGAATCCTTTGAACACGATAGAATTTTGGATATGTTAGCCATGGCTAATGTCGTGATCAGTTTCTGATGGTGACCAGACAATGTTAGTAATATTATCAAAGAGTGATCAAGTCAAGCTTGAGTTAGCATCAGAAGCTGTGTCTAAAACCAAAGACGCTACCATTGTCTTCCTATCCGATGCCTCGTACCTCACCCTCGATGGAAGAAACAAAAATATCTTGAGTAGGATGCGGGAAGAGGGAGCGACGTTATTCGCAATGGAAGCAGATATTATTAGGAGAACCGCTGGCAAACCCCTCGATTGCGTGAATATTATCAGTTATGAAGAGCTAGTCAAGATTCTAGTTGAGAAGGGCGGAAATACCATAAATCTTTGACTTATAAACACTCAACTTGAAACCTTTTATTATCCTATAAACCTACACTCAATCGGTGAGTCATTGTCGATAAAGATCGGTGATAAATCGATTCAGAGAGGAGAGAAGGTAAGAGGCTTCCTAAAGGTGGGTGAAGGCTCCACCCACGACATAGTAATGCCCTACATAGTAATCAACGGCTCGAAGGCTGGACCAAAACTATGCGTCTTGGGCGGGGTCCACCCTCTCGAGTACGCCAGTACAGAAGGTGTTCTGAAGGTGGCCAACGCAATCGAGCCGCAGACCCTAAAGGGTGTACTATTTCTGCTGCCATTAGTAAACACAGATGGATTCCACGCCAAGGCCGCATTCAACAATCCCATCGACTACGTCAACCAGAACAGAGTTTACCCCGGCGACCCAAACGGGACTATGAGTAGACGAGTTGCCAACCTGGTATTCACCGAATTCGTCTCCAAATCCGAGTATCTGATCGACTCACACGGCGGCGACCTTACAGAGGACATAAACAAATACGTTATAATAGCGAATACCGACGACGAGACGCTGCAGAAAAAAATGATTGAGATGGCTCAATGCTACGATTCCCACTTCACACAGACTACAAACATCATTGGAAGCAGTAAGGAGGCGATGACGAAGTACAAGATACCCTGTATTACCCCGGAGACTGGGACGCCCTACCCAGTTCGTGAAGAAGAGGTCGAATGGCACTTAGAGGGAATAACCAACGTTATGAAACTCTTGGGCATGATAGAGGGAAAACCCAAGCTGAAGAAGCAGAAACTTGACCCACGTATTGAGAGAGTAATCTCCCAACACGGAGGCCTGTGGATTCAGAAAATCCAGGCTGGGGCCCAGGTTAAGAGGGGAGAGATTCTCGGCGAGGTGGTGAACATACTAGGAGAAACCGTTCAGAAAGTTGAGTCTCCTATAGTTGGAGTAATTTGTACCAGCAGGACCTCCGTAACTGTTAATGAGGGTGACGTCCTGATGGCCATAGCCGAGGTCTAAACCCCCCATGCTTCCTTTCCCCAATTCAAAACTTATATATCTAAATAAAGAAACATCCGACCATGTCAAAATATTATCTAGCTGACATGACCTCCGTTGAAGCGGCTAAAGCTGTAAAGGAGAAGAGAGTAATCATTGTTCCCGTCGGGGCGATCCATAAACACGGCGACGGACCAATAGGAACAGACATGTTCTCCTGCACTGAACTGGCTAAGAGGGTCGGAGAGGCAATACCCGAAAAGGTAATCGTCCTACCCACCCTCCCTTACGGAGTCTCTAATGGGTCGGTACTTCCCGGCGGAGTAGATACATCATACGAGCCAGTTAAGCAGATGATACAAGAAATCTGTATGTCATTCACAAAGTATGGTGCGAAATACTTCCTTTTTCTCTCCGGCCATGGAGGCAACGATGGAGCCTACCTCGCGGTAGCGAGTGAGCTAAACAAGAGAGGGGCACTCGCAGCCCACGTGAGGTGGTGGGACCTGATAATCCAGCTCAAAGGGGATGTAAACCCAAACTATCGCAATGTGAACATCCTTGAGCAGAGCGTCGACGCAGCGTGTGGGAAAAACGATCCAAAGGTTCAGAGAGACGGTGAAACCAGGACTGAGAATTTCCAGCTACAGCTAAGAGATGACATCTTTGGGAATAAATTCACCTACCCCGACAAGATGAAGGGCACAATCATCTGCGCTGGGGAGGACCCGATGATTACACGGATACCCAACGGAGTAATCTTCAAAAACGGAGTAGTGCAGATCCCGTTGCCCAGAGCCCCAATAGACGTAGAAAACCCTGAACCGGGAAAATGGCCGAGCATCGCTGATAAGGTAACCGCGGAGCAAGGAAACGACATCCTGAACACATGTAGAGACTGGATTGTGAGCTTCCTAGACGAGTTCGTGAAGCTCGAACTTCCGCAGAAATACCTTAAAAACTAGAACCAACCCCCCAGGACAATCTTTAGATCTATTTATCACGAAAAATGGTTGATCATTATAATATAGAGAAATCTACTATTAAATGAAAAATAAATTGAATCGAAGAGAAGTCACATTCGATTTCAGCGAAAAGACCGTTATTGTAACCGGAGCAGCACGCGGTATGGGAAGAGAGACCGTTAGAGCCTTCGCGGAGGCGGGGGCAAATGTAGTGGCCACGGACAGAGACTCGAAGGGCCTGACTGAAACCTGCTCTCCCCATCAGATCAGAGTTGTCTCCATAGTAGGTGATGTCAGCAACCCTGAGGATGTTAACAAGTTCATAGAAACCGCAGTGAAACGATTCGGCACCCTCGACATCTGCGTAAACAACGCGGCTGTCGCACCACATACAGCGTTACTCGAGGAGAGCCCAGAAGTCTGGGATAGAGTGTACGCCACGAATTGCAGGGGAACCTTCCTCATGACCCAATCAGCTGCTAGGGCGATGATCAACAGCGGACGTGGGGGAAGAATAATCAATTTTTCCTCAGGTGTAAGCCAAAGAGGCTCACCGGGTACGGCGGCTTACGCCTCAAGTAGGGCTGCCGTCGAAAGTTTCTCCAGGGTCGCATCTATTGAGCTCGCCCCCCATAATATTTTGGTCAACACAATCAGCCCAGGCTTAATAGACACTCAATCAAAACCTCTACCTGAGGAAATGGCGAAGAGCCTAAGCGAGCGTATCCCAAAATTACCATTGATGAGGCCTGGTGAACCAAAAGAAGTCGTAAACGTTGTACTCTTCCTAGCCTCTGATGCATCCAGCTACGTAACAGGAACCACCATAATCGTTGATGGTGGCTCAGGTATCGGAAATCGATCAACAACTCCAATTGTCGATGTCGACCCTAGATATTTTTGGGTGAAAAAGCGAAGTCGTTGAAACTAAGAAAATGAAACCCTCCCAAGATTCAGGCAGGAAAAGATCCGCTCTAATCTTTTAGCTACCTCATAGCCTTCTCTTTACTGACACTGATCGGAGGAACAACCATATCCTCGAACTCCTTCAAGAAAGCACAGATCCAGTCAACATACTCATTCATCAAGTTCACTGAGAACTCAAGCGTTATCTTCGAATAGTCTCTGGTTCCAGGTGCCTCCTTTGGACTAGACTCAGTCATCGAACCCGTATCCGTCACGTCGGCAGTCTTTAACGGGAGCCAAACAACTCCACCATTAAACTTCGCTTGCCCCGCTCTCAGGATCTCAATATTGTCATCAAACTGCTTCGTTGGGCTTAACACCGCGTACTCCATCTTAACAGCCTCAGGTCTAGCAGCGAGCATGAACGCGGTCTCCGAGTAACCTCCATGAGCCTCAAACTTTTGCCCAAAAATTGTTCGATCACCCCAGACGGTCCACCACTCAAGTATCGACCCAATCATATCATAATTCTCCCGGGCTCTCTTTAGAGCAGATATGATCGAGGAAGTGTTACCTCCGTGACCGTTGATGAAAACAACCCTACCTATCTTTAAGCGGTTCAAGTTCGACAGAACCTCATAGATCACCTCCTCGTAAGTTGACTCTGAGAGAGTTATGGTCCCCGGGAACTCCTTATGGTGGCCCGACACACCGTAGGTTAATACAGGGAGAACAAGCACGTCAGATTTCTCACCGACTCGCTTAGCTATCTCCCACGCCTGTATCCAGTCGGCTCCTACGCCAAGATGCAACCCATGTTGTTCCGTAGCACCGACAGGCACTATCGCGACTTTACTTTTCTTGATCTTCTCCTCAGCTTCCCACCAAGCCATGTTCGAAAGCTCATATGCCATTTTGATCAATATATATTGATTCGAAGAACTAAAAGAAGTATAGGGGAAAACGCCGAAGTGTGGGGACCAAACTACTCAATGTATCGGATATCCTTCCCGATCTCATATGTCACGTCTCCCTCCCAGAGGGCTGGAGAGGTAACCATATGAACCACGCCATCAGTAGGAGCGACGATTTCGTCGATAATCTTCCCGTTGAGGTTTCTAACTTCACCTAGCGCATCCTTCTCTTTTATCATGTCTCCGGCCTTGACATGCGATATGAAGAAGCCACCCCTCGTGCTGTAGAGGTGGTAGGGGTTGAAAACCCTAGCCTTCTTGGGTATGTCGGGTTTTCCATCCATCATCTTCAGCCACTTCAGTGTGTTGAGGCAACCCTTCAACACCATATCAGCTATGTCCGTTGTGCATCTTCCCATACCGCTAGCCTCGGTTCCGACCGTCATAGGCATATATCGCTGAGGCTTAGTTGGGGCATTGGGCTGTGGCTTTCTGATGCCCTCTCGTATCCACTCCCAGCCAAAGTTCCTCGCCATTGCCAAGTTCTTATCATCGTTAACCTGATCCCCAACTCTGCTGTACATTGTGCCCACCATCACATCCTCCTCGAGGTCACCGCCATGTAGGTTGAGTCGGTACTCACTCTTTGAGAGCACCTCATTATAGAATGTGATGGCCAATTGGTAACTGTGCTTAGGATGCCCTGACCCTGTCTTGGGGATCTCATCCACGTAGCATGAGGTCAGATCCCGGTAGTCAGCGGGGTTGCCATGCATCCATCGATACTCGAAACCAAGAGTGTTCACCATCGGGACGAGTATGATCTTTCCTTTGATCTTCTTGGGATCTAGCATGTCTATTAGTTTCAGACACCCCGCAGGTCCATTGTACTCAGAGCCGTGTTCACCACCGTTTATGACGATGGTCGGGCCGTCGCCAATTCCATTGACCAGCGTCATAGGTACCTGGTGAAGATATGCGGGGGTCTCATGTACATTTAGAAGTCCGTGTACCTTTGTCCCCCTCTCCGCTTCGAGGTTTTGGATCTTGAAAGCCTTCGACAATAAATCACCGTCTCATGATTATAATTTAAATAATATAATACTTTTCGCAATCCATGAAACGCCGAAGTTGGGTATAAGATTCCATTATTACTATCTGGCTAGTTTAAACCATTTATAGGGATATTATGTCTTTAATATCATGGTTGTTTTGAATAGACTTGAAGGTAAAGTCGTTCTAGTCACAGGATCAGGTAGAGGTTTCGGAAGGGGGATGGCTTACGCATATGCCCGAGAGGGCGCTAATGTAGCAGTAGCCGCTAGAACAGTCAACGAGTTGACCTCCCTTAAAGAGTCAATCGAGAAGAAAGGAGGAGAATGTCTGATTACCCCAACCGACCTATCAAAAGTAGATGACCTTAACAGATTGAGAGACACCATCGAAAATAAGTTTGGCCGGCTCGACGTGCTAGTCAATAACGCAGCTACCAGCCCATGGAAGCTCTTCGAGGAGACGAGCGTCGAAGAATGGGACAAAACCATATCAGTTAACCTTCGCGCCCCCTTCATACTAAGTAAATTATTCCTGCCGATGATGAAGAAGCAGGGTAAGGGCAGCATCATCAATGTTAGCTCGGCCTCGGCTCAGATAGGCTTCGTCGCGGAGGTAGGATACTGTCCATCGAAATTCGGGTTGGAGGGACTCACACAATGCCTGGCTATGGAGCTATATCCGTACAACATAGCGGTCAATTCACTGAACGTAGCTGCACCAGAGGGTAAGAGGCTCAAACCAACTGAGCTAACCTTAAGCGAGGCCAGCATGATGCCTGAGGAAGTCAGGAAGATGTATGCCGACGATGAATCCATGGCCGATGCCTTCTCAGAAGCCTGGGCCTTCATGGCGCTTCAGAATGCGCACGACGTTACTGGACAGAGATTAGGGACAAAACAACTAGCGGATTTCCTCAGGATGAATGGCTGGGATGCAGCAGTTGCCACTTGGAGGGCGAAGCTAACAAAGGCCGTCTATGTGACATATGACCTGCCTGAGAAGGTCAGATATCAAACTCCCGAGGGTGGGATAAAGGAACTATTTTTTAAGCGATGAGTCTTTTTCCTTATGGTCTTCTATAGGAGAGTTCCTCTTTCACTAGGTTCACCGTATCATCAAATGTCGTATCATCGGTTAGATTTTTCGTTAGCAACTCGATGTCGTTCAAACTAGAGCTACCGATGCCCCTCTCCTCACCGATCACGAATGATAGGTGTTCCCGGACCGGGGTAGATTCCATTTTGTGAGCCTTATGCTGCTTCATAATGCATGCAGCCACCGCGTCCGCTGCAACACTATTGCTGCCCACAACTAGAATTCCAGGGGCAACTACCTCATCCATAGTGGGTGGTCGACTCGTGTAAAACTTCATACCATCGGTTACAATCAGATCTGGAGTAAAAGTGAGGCTTAGGTCTATCATTTTGTTAATGAAGTTTTCATTCTGGTTATTATGGAGCCACTCCCTCGCGACTGGGTCAATGATTCCAACTGGGAGCTTGAGAGCAATTGTGAATACTGGGGTTCGGTGTGGTCTCATTACTGGTGTGAGGATCACCCTGTCAGCATCGTAGATCCTCCTTGGAATTCTTATTCCCATGGGCCATGCGACGCTCTTCGGTGGATTCACCGTAAGCCACTCTTCTTCCTCGAAATAGCCAACTTGTATTCCTAATTCATCAGCAACGGCTTTGATCCCCATATTCTCAATCGTGTGGCGTGTGGGGAATCCCCTGAAGCGCCCCGAGGCGTCTCCCACACAGATTTTACTTGCTTTAAAACCTGAACTGATTAGTCCCTCAGCTATCACACGCACCGTCTCATGACTTGTGTTTTTTGGGAAGGGGTCGTCGGTATTACAATTAGGCTTGATGATTATTTCGCCTTTAACCCCATCACATAGTCGCTTAAGCCCGCCTATCGATTTGAAGGCCTCTTTAAATCCCGCGACCCTATCGTCTGTTCGAATCAGTGAGACGACGTGTTTCCCGTTTCTCATGTAGATCTCGGGTCTCCTAGGTTTGTTGGGCACCGAAGGTGCGTTGAGAGGCTCTTTTATCAGTCTATCATAAACTGCAGCAGAACTTTCTGGGGTTACAATCATGGCATAGGACACCAGTTACTAGAAGAGCTACATCCCGATTTTAAAAGAATTGCATCTTAGAAAGTATTATTTCCACACGTAGCAAATCTGTATTTCGTTAGTTATGATAATTGATATGCATGTTCATCTAAGTAAGGAACTTCCCGTCAGTGAGTGGCTGTCGACGCAATGGCCAAACACGCAGTCATGTGAACACACCGCGGAGCAGTTCCTCAAAAAAATGGATGCCTCTAAGCCTAAAATTGACAAAGCTGTCATCTTCGGTTTCAGAGCGCTCGCAAGCGAAAGCCCTGAGGCGATGAGAAAGGACAACGACTACATAATCGAGACTGTTAAAAAGTATCCCGATAGATACATCGGCGCATCTCTGATCGATCCAAGCTGGGGAGATAAGTCGATCGAGGAACTTAAGCGAGCGACAAGGGCAGGTCTCAGAGTCGTCAAGGTGAAGTTTACATCAGTGCACTACCCAGCGAATTGCAAAGGCGCCATCAAACTCTTCAGGGAGATCGATGACCTAGGCATTCTTCCAGTATGTCACACCGATTGGACACACTGGTGCCATCCCTCAGTGTTAGGTAATTTAGCGGAGAGGTTCCCAGACACTAAGCTTGTGATGCAGCATTTCGGAATCTCACAGAGTCTAGACGTTATCACTGTCGCCAAAAGACTATCGAATGTTTATGCTGACACAAGCGCCGTGATACACCCACGGAACATATTGAGATTTCTTGAAGAAGTTAGCAAGGATAGGATGCTCTACGCCTCAGATACTATTAGGGCAACGGAGCGTTTCCAACCACAAGAAGAACTAAACCGGGTTTTATGTCTCGATCTACCCAAACAGATAGAGGAAAAGGTGCTTGGCCTAAACGCTATTGCACTTCTAAGGTCAGTGGGGGTGGAACTATGAAGATAGATGTTCATAATCACATTGGATACGACCCTGCGAACGATGAAACCAGATCAGAGGAAGACCTCGTCAATGAGATGAAATCTGCGGGAGTGGACATCTGTGTTATATTTCCCTTCCCCTCGAACCCAGACGTAATCGAGCAGAATGAGATAATCAAGAGAGCCCACAAAGCCAATCCGGACAAGTTCATAGCGTTCGCATTAGTAAACCCGAAGCTCTCAGAAACCCCGGAACTACTCTACGAGTACAAGAGACAGGGCTTCAAAGGAATCGTGACGGACCCTCGATTCGGGGTGGATCATGGAGAGAAACAGTTCCACGAAACAATGGAATGCGCCTACATGCTTGACATGCCCGTATGGCTGCACTCCGATGATAAGGAGACGATCATGGTTCCGATAGCCCCAATGGAGGCGATGATGAACAAATACCCCCAGATCAGATTCATAATGAGCAGCGTCTACTACGACGCCTCAGGCATCGCCTCTCGTCACAGGAACGTCTACATCGACACCGCTGTCTTCGAACTGGGTCAAGATTTAGCCAAGGCACTTCAGCCTGTTGGTGCTCACAGAATACTCATGGGGTCTCATACACCATACGGAATGTTAAGGCGAGAGGTCGACATGATTAATATCAGTGGAGAATTAAGCGAGTATCAAAAGTCCCTAATATTCTGGAGAAATGCCAACAAGCTTTTTGACCTGGGTTTGGTATGACTCGGTCGAGTAACATCTCCAACTTTTGATAAGTAAAATATACCCAAATAGACAATTGAAGATTCAATGGTCTTAGAGAGAATAGAACTTTCACCCGATGAGATTCCTAAAAAGTGGTATAATATCTTACCCGACTTGCCTGAGCCATTGCCACCATACAGAACAGCTTCAGGTGGCGAGTCGGTCAGGCAATTGCCCGACATATTTACTAAGACAGCTTCCCGCCTCGAATTTTCAACAAGCAGGTGGGTAGACATCCCAAGCTCCGTTCGAGAAGCCTACATAAGATGTGGTAGACCACGCCCACTCGTAAGAGCGAATGGCCTCGAGGCCTACTTGAAAACTAAGGCCAAAATCTACTACAAATGCGAGGACCTTTCCCCTGTTGGCACATTCAAACTCAACACCGCGATACCCCAAGCATACTGGGCATTCAAAGAGGGCTACAAGAGAACAGTTCTATCGAGTTCGCTTCAGACGAGGACACACTTCGTACACACATTCGCTGCCAGGCACTTTGGGTTGACACCGACAATATTCGTTCCCCGCACGGACTACAGTATCCAATCGGAGCAGGTCTTATTCCTAAAAAAGATGTTCAACGCCGACCTTGTCGAGTCCCCGAGCGATAGAACTGAGATTGGTAGAAAGACGAAAAGGGAAGGGAGCACGAGGAGCCCCTCTGAGATCGCTAGAAGCGAAGCCGTAGAGGAAGTGTTGACTAATCAGGGAGCAGTCGCCGTAATCTCCAGCTTCCTAAATCATGTGCTGATGACTCAAACAATAATGGGCCTTGAAGTAGAAAAGCAGCTAAATTCCATCGATGAGAAGCCCACACACCTCATAGCACCAGTTGGAGGTGGCAGCAACTTCTATGGGCTCATCGCCCCATTCATGAAAGCCAGCCTCGCCGGTGTTCTCGAGGAATGTAAATTCGTGGCAGTCGAGTCCGAGACTTCATCAAAGCTGACGGATGGCTCCTATGGATATTCTCAAATGCAGAATCCGATGTCAAGCATGTTGGGGAAAATCTACGAGACTAATAGGGACTTTAAGCAGCCTATTGCAGGCATAGGCATTCAGACTTCAAATACTGCTCCAATTCTAAGCCTGCTGCGTCATCGTGGTCTCATAGACACCGTGGTCTACCCCGTTGACGAGTCAGCTATCTTCGAGGCTGCGAGAATATTTTTGGCCACACAGGGTGAGCTGATTGCACCCGAGTCTGCTTACGCCGTCAGAGCTGCGATCGATGAAGCCTTGAAGGCCAAACAAGACAAACGACAAAAAATCATAGTGATGAGTATCAGTGCGAAATCCTATCTTGACTTCGGGGAAAAAAACAGATACGTCAACTGAGCCCTTCACAATTATTTAGTCATTGAAGAAATATTTTTTTAGGCTCGACGTCTCCACTCCGAGTCCCAGCTCCTTCACCTTTTTATAAATTAACAGCGAGGCGCCTGCTGATTGAAGATTTGTCCCGTCACTAATAAAAACTGTAATCTCATTGTCACCCTCTCTCCCTCTCTTTGTACCCGCGACTAATTCCCCGATTTTTCCATAGATATTAGAGGCACTGATTGTGCCACCTCTAATAGCGCTCGCAATCTCTCCTATTGTGAGGCACTTCTCCCCATCAATCACTATTTTATTCGCTCTTCGAAGTGTTTCAGCATCCAGCTCAGATTTCAACGGGTCATCTGAGCCCATTCCACTTATATGGGTCCCTTTCCTCAACCACTCCCCCTTCACAATCGGTGTCGTAGCATAGGTAGCGGTCACTAAAACATCCGCGTTTTTCACAGTCTCTTCGGCGGATCGGGTTGCAATAACGTCTTTCCCCAGTATTTTGCTCATCTCGATCGCGAAGGATTCATTACTCCTTCTCCCGGAGTACACATACACTTTTTCGAATTCTCTCACCGTTGATAGGCAAATAATCGAAGCCCGTCCAACCTTACCTGTACCGATTAATCCCACACTGGAAATCTTAGAGGGTGCAAGATACTTTGCGCCAATCGCCGCGGCTGCACCGGTTCTCAGATCTTCGACACCTACTTCTGGCTGTCTCTCTCCGAAAGGCACACTGTCCCGAATGATCACCGCCAGAGTCTTTCTATCATTGGAATCAACTATCTCGGTGAGGTACCGGTGCCAAGAAAAGTGGTAGCTGTGTGAAATTACGACAACACCTGATTCCTACAGAAACGCAAGGCCTTGACCTATGCTCTCAGTTCCAGGCGCTATATGCGGGAGATCTTTGCCTTTTGTCCTAACCTCTCTTCGAGTTGTGTCTTGCGCTAAGCCTCGACCATCCTGTAGATAGGCGTCTTCTACAGCCGCAATGACCTCACCAGGTAAAATTCCCGCCTTTCTAACATCTTCGTCTCCTATCAATAACACCATTCTTTACTCACATTTATCACCCTAAGCTTCACCTTTATACATATTCAACTTCTCCTCCATCACCTGGAAAATTTCAGTTATTATCGCGCGCAGACTTTTACAATTCAAGATAATTAATATAAATAGTTCTTAAACAAATATAAGTCTAAAACTAAGTAATCACGAAAATTTTTTATAAGTAAATAAAATATTTACTATGAGTATCTTTGACCGATAACAAAAACTCAGTATCAAAAAAGATTAGTAGAAGAAAGTTTTTGGCAGTTGCAGGGGGGGCTGTAGCCGTAGGTGCTGTAGGCGGTTACTGGTTATTAACAAATAATCAACAACAATCTGCTCAGTTAGGAGATAGGAAAGCGAAGTGGGATGCTTGGGCATCAACACTATACATAGGAACAACAAGTTTCCAATTTCACCCAGGCATAGACATTGGATCAAGTTCAGCAGATTCAATCTACAGACACATGATCGCCCCACGAATATTTTGGGTTGATGGACAAACCTCTGGTCAATATAACCCTCTCGTCGGTGCAAGCTGGAAGCAGTTGGTTGACTCCGATAATCAAACCTACATCGAATTCAAGTTTCAAGCTAATTGGAAATTTAGAGACGGAACCCCGATCAACGCTCAGAACCTGAAGTGGAACTGGGAGAGGGCGCTTAACGACCTTCCAAATAGGAAACAAAACAACGATTCGTACGCCGTATATGCGATGCAGGAGTCTTGGGGAACTAGTCAGAAGAAGCTCGTCGTAGTTGACGACTTGACACTAGACATGTACGTGAACCCTGACTTCCCTAACTTCCAACCATTCTGGAAGCACTTCTTGTTCGCCTTGGACTACTCATTCATGTTCAGCATGACCATGGGCCAAAAATATGGCGGGGAAACAAATTCCCTAGACGACTATGTACTAATTGGTAAAAATGGTGCTTTTGGTCCATTCTACCTCAGTGACTGGGTGCCAAACCAGAGACTAGTGTTGGCAGCCGACCCCAATTACCCAGTCAATCCTTTGGGGGGAATGGGGGGGCCAACTAGGTCTGAAAACATAAAAACCATTGTGGTCACAGGCTACCAAGATACAGCTTCGCTGAGAATGGCCCTTCAATCCGGCGAGATAGATTCCACTATGCAAGGTGAGATTGGTAGACCAGATGTTCCAAGCCTGCAACAAGATCCTAATATACACATGGAGATTATACCCAATGTGGGGACTGGAAACCAACTTCACATGAACTGGGATCCTCAGTTTACTCCGCTGGATAAAATTCCAGTCAGACAAGCAATTCAGTACGCTGTTGACCCGAGTGAAATCGTTTCGAAGTTGATGTTCGGTACAGCGACCGTGTCTGATAGCCCTGTTCGTCCATTCCTACAGTATTACAAGGCAGTTATGAAACCAATCCGAGATATGTCAATGACCGATCGTATCACTAAAGCTAAGCAGTTGTTATCTGATGCGGGTTTCCCCAACGGCTTCGGAACTCAATTTTGGTACGCCTCAGGTGTTGCAACTGAGTCTTTTAACAGGGACTTAGGGACCATCCTTCAGGCACAATTGGCTAAAATCGGCGTAACCCTCGATCTAAAGTATGTCGAGACGGGTACATACACTGCCAACGTAAAATTAGGTGTGCTCCCGATGTTCTGTAGAGGATGGACCATGGACTACCCTGACCCCGACACAGAACTATTCTACCTAATGTACTCAACCAGCCCAGACCTAGCAATGCGTATCAAATTCAATGATCCTGCTGTAGATGCTCTTCTGATGGAAGGAAGGAATATCTATGGTGTAGCTGGAAAGGAATCCAGGAGACAGGACATCTACACTCAGCTGCAGGATTACATCGTCAGCCACGGATTTGATGTACCACTCTACCTCGATGGTTTCTGGTACGGAAGTGGAGCATATATCCAGAACTACAAACCATGGACCACATGCGATAAACCCTTCCAGGGGCTCTGGAATATCGCTAAGCAGATACCCACTGATTGGCAGACGCATGATCCACCTCACTAACCCAACTTTTTTTCTAGAAAATATTATAGCATTAAGACCCGTAATTCAAGGTACGTGGTGACCCACAGGTGAAGATGAGGTATTATGTTTTAACCAGATTATTGATAGCGATACCTACACTGATTCTACTCCTCACATCGATCTTCTTCATAATGCATGTATTGCCCGGCGACCCTGTCACAATAATGTATGGCGATAAATATCCAACTAAATATGTTGATCAAATTCGTCATAACCTGGGTCTAGATCGACCGATTTTGGACCAATATGTCTCCTACATAACCGACCTGTCCAAGGGTAACATGGGAATTTCTATGGTCTATCAAATACCAGTTAGCCTAAAAATATCGTACGCGGTCCCGACTACAGTAGAGTTAGCGATATTGAGTCTGCTGTTCTCATCCCTCATAGCTTTGCCTCTGGGCATAATTGCCGCGGTAAAACGCGACGGCATCTTCGATCATGTCTCTAGAATCCTGATGCTCTATATTCACTCTAACCCGGGGTTCTGGGTAGCTCTCCTGTTTCAGATCATATTTGGTCTAATATTAGGGTGGTTCCCTATCACTGGGAGATCTCCCCCCGATTTTAATCTGCAACATATCACGGGACTATATGTTCTAGATAGCATCCTAACATTAAATCTCACCGCACTGTTACAGAGTCTGAAATATCTGGCTTTGCCCGTAGTGACTATCGCCATCACGGCCATTCCGACCCTAAGTCGCCTCACGAGGGCTTCTATGCTCAACGTCCTCGGGGAAGATTATATTGTAACCGCTAAGGCGAAGGGTCTGCCAGAAAATGTTGTTATCTACAAACATGCGCTTCGAAATTCCTTGTTGCCCGTCATCACATCGATCGGAGCCCAGTTCACGATGCTATTAGGGGGAACCGTAATAACGGAGAGAATTTTCTCCCTGCCCGGTCTCGGAAGTCTACTAATGGATTCACTGATGGCTCGAGACTTCCCTGCGATACAGGGAGTCGTTGCCGTCTATGCGATTGTTGTTGTCATTATGAACACAATAATCGATGTGATCTACGCCTCATCCGACCCGAGGATAAAATACTAGGGGATGAATGCGATGACTAGTAAAAAGTCTGCCTTCGATTATTTAGAACTATTCCGAATAGCTCCCAAATCAGCTAAAGTAATGGTCATAGTAGGAGGAGCCTTCGCTGCTGTGTTGTTAATTTTCGTCATCTTTGGACCATATATAACTCCCCATGACCCTTTCGCGTTCAGTAATGACCTATTGAGTTCACCATCTATCCAACATTTAATGGGGACTGACGATCTTGGTAGGGATTTAATTAGTAGACTGATTTATGGATCAAGGTACTCCCTCGGGATCTCCTTAGTAGCCGTGGGGCTATCCTTATTGATCGGGATTGTTCTAGGGGCTGCATCAGGTTTCTTCGGTGGTTCGCTAGATCGAGTAATGATGCTTCTGATGGATTCTTTGTATATTTTCCCAAGCTTCATCTATATGCTCATAATGGTTGTCGTACTTGGCCCTGGAATTTGGCAAACAGCATTAGCGATATCAATTGGGAGGATACCCTACAACTACAGATTGATCCGAAGTCTGACTATCTCCGTGAAGGAGAGAGGCTTCATAGAAGCTGAGAGGGTGTTAGGGGCAAATAACTGGTACATAATTAGGAACCATATAATGCCCTATTTCATGTCTGTATTATTCGTGACATTATCTCTGGGAATGGCAAGCGGGACACTGGCGATCGCTGGACTCGGCTTCCTTGGGCTTGGGATCCCGCCGCCGACGCCTGAATGGGGAACTGAACTGGCAGGTGGAAGGGCTTTTCTACTCGGAGGAGCATGGTGGTTGGTAATTTTCCCAGGACTCTTTGTGATGGTTGCAATGCTGGGGTTCAACCTCCTAAGTGAGGGGTTGGATACTATGCTCAATCCAACTGTTAGGAGATTAAAGTAGGTGATCCGATGAGTTTACTCCAAGTCGCAAATCTGAAGACTTACTTCTATACCCCATTCGGCGTCGTCAAAGCTGTAGACGGAGTCTCATTCAGCGTGAAAAGGGGTGAGGCCCTTGGTTTAGCCGGGGAATCCGGGTGCGGCAAAACCACAATAGCTTACTCCATCATGAGGTTGATCCCAAATCCTGGGAGAATTGTTGAGGGTGAGATCCTCTTTAACGGTGTAGATCTATCGAAGCTAAATGATGAGGAGTTGAGACAGGTTAGGTGGAAGGAGCTCTCAATGGTTTTCCAGGGTGCAATGGCTTCCTTCGACCCACTATTCAAGATTGGCGACCAGATATCCGAGGCAATACTCTACCATGAGAAGGTTGGGAAAGCTGAGGCAATGGATCGAACAAAGAACTTGCTTGAGCTAGTTGGGATAGACAGTGAAAGGGCGAATAACTATCCCTGGGAACTTAGCGGTGGTATGAGGCAGCGCTCAATGATAGCTATGGCTTTGGCATGTAACCCCAAGCTGATTATAGCCGATGAACCAACAACAGCGCTCGACGTGATAGTAAGCGCGCAGATTATGGAGTTGATAAAGAGCCTAAGGGAGAAACTTGACTTAACTATGCTTCTAATAACTCATGATATCTCCGTTATAGCGCAAACCTGTGATGAACTTGCTGTTATGTACGCAGGAAAGCTCGTGGAAAAGGCATCGGTTGATATAATCTTTAAGAACGCATACCACCCGTACACATCAGCCCTGATCAAAGCATTTCCAAACATAAGGGGACCTAAACAGGAGCTATTGGGAATACCTGGTAACCCACTCGATTTAATGAATCCTCCCGAAGGGTGTAGGTTTGCACCTAGATGCCCATTCTCACAGGAAAGATGTATAACGAATGAACCAGTACTGACTGAAGTCGAAAGTGATCACTTCGTTGCCTGTCACTTCTGGAAGGAGATATTGGATGGAGTGCGATGAATTGGAGCCCCTTATTTTAGCTAAAGACCTTTCAAAGTATTACGATCTGAGAGGGAGTTTCTTCGAGTCTCTCTTCTCAAAGGAGAAACGTTACATTAAAGCAGTTGACAATATTAATTTTTACATTAACCCTGGCGAGACTTTTGGTCTTGTCGGAGAAAGTGGCTGCGGAAAAACCACTACTGGGCGCCTTGTAATCAACACAATAAGGCCAACGAGTGGCAAAGTTATGTTCGAGGGGACGGATTTGTCTACCCTCAAGGATAAAAACGACTTGAGGGCTCTCTCTCTAAAAATGCAGATGATTTTCCAGGACCCCTACGAGTTTCTGAGTCCATGGCTCAACATAGTGGACACACTCGCGGAGCCTCTGAGGATCCATAAATTATTCGATGAAAAACGGATCCAGGAGAGGGTGAGGGAGGTCATGGAGATTGTTGGGCTTACACCGGTTAACATGATTCTACGGAAGTTTTCCTATGAGCTTAGTGGAGGGCAAAGACAGAGAGTCATGATCGCGAGAGCCCTTATGCTTAACCCTAAGTTCATTGTTGCCGACGAACCGGTTTCGATGCTCGACGTCTCAATTAGAGTCGGTGTATTAAACCTTCTAAACGAACTTAAACATAAATTTAACTTGACAAGCCTCTTCATAACGCATGACATAGCAGTTTCAAGATACATGTGTGACAGAATTGCAGTTATGTATCTTGGCAAGATCGTTGAGATGGGGCCCGCTAATGATATTATAAACGATCCTCAACATCCTTATACCCAAGCGTTAGTCGCTGCAGTACCTGTTCCAAATCCCTCCATAACAACCGGTGAAATACCAATTAAAGGTAGAATTCCCACGAGTGCAAATCAGCTTCCACAGGGATGCAGATTCTCACCAAGATGCCCATATGGGGATTCATGTAAAGATTCTGAACCTGACTTGGTAGAGATCGAGGAGGGAAGGTTCGTTATGTGTTACAGGGCATCTAAGAAATAAGTAAGTTTTTCAAATAACCTGTAATCTCAATGTGATTTAAGGCTGGAATCCAGTGGGAGATTAACCCATCTCATCATCCTATGTGAGATTTCTACTGCATTGATAATCTCCTGGATCTTCGCGCTCTGAGCGAAGTTGCCCTCATTTTCCGGTTTACTGGACAATATTTCACTCATGAAGTTGTGAACAAGATTCGTGTAAAAGAGTGAAGGCCATGGTTCTCCTTCATAGTGGCCTGGTGGATAGAATCGCAAGGGTACATCAATTTGTTTGAACTCAACAGCATCAGGTGTAGCGCTGTGAAGCGTCTCGATTTTTCCAAATTCTTCGACTATCCTGCAAATCAAGGCGCCTTTTGATCCATACATTCTCGCTTCTAATCCTGGGTAATTACCAACTGCGACATAACTAGATTGCACTGAACAAATCGATCCATTCATGAATTCTCCGATGAAGATATCTCCATCATCAATATTTGTCCGGACTTTCGTACCCTCTAAGCTTGTTCTATAGGGCACAAAGTTCTTCAACATGCCCGTAACTTTAGCCAAATCGCTTCCCATGAACATTATTCCAAGATCAATGATAGGGGCTCCATAACCCTCGATTGAAGAGACCTCAATCTCAGTAGAGTTATTTCCTGGCATTAAATCAGCTTTTGTGACTGGCTCAGTTGGGCTTATGAACTGAGAGTTCTGCTCAAATCCGTTGAAGATGAAGGGATGACCCACAAAGCCCTTCTTAATCAATTCATACATATACATCATAGCCGGAGAGTATCTGAAGGTCAAACCGACCTTAGTTTTTAAACCTCCCTCAACAGCTAACCTATGAGCCTCCCAGGTTCTCTTATAATCATGTGCTACTGGTTTCTCACAGAGGCAATGCTTACCCGCCCTTATTGCTGCAAATGCGAGGCGTTCGTGATTATCAGGATCGTCGGGTCCACCTCTAGTGCAGATGTCGACAACATCTATATCACCTCTTGACAACATGTCTTTGTAATCGGTGTAGACGTATGGTATGTTGAATTCTTTGGCCATGGTTTCAGCGAGTTTTTTATCATAATCGCAGATGGCTATTATTTCACTGAGTGGAGACCTCGAAAAACCTGGTAGATGAGCATTCTTCGCCCATCTTCCTGCTCCTATTACCCCGATGCTAAGTTTGTCCAATTAGATCAACCCTATTTTAATTTCTTAGTATAAAGGCGCAACCACGTAAGTCATTGCCCCTGACTCAATCGTTGTCATGGTCGGTCTTAAAAGTAGAATTGCGGTTTTATCGAATGGTGCTGTAAAAGATTCGATTTCGTTTAGAGAAACTGGATCGCATACTGAACCTAATTTTGTGCCCTTTTCAAGGATCTCCCCGACGTGTTTCGATTTTATCTTCGGTATAAAAACGCCGCCATTCAACGGCCTGAGAACCTTGGTTGGACCAACCAATATAGAGTTGTGTGGTTTTTCCATGTTTACCTTTTTCAAAATCCCTGAAATGGATAAGACTCTTAAAAGTCCAGTAGAGATTTTCTCAGCCCACTGTTCCTCCTCGTCGCATCTCCCACCCATCTCGACGCCTAGAATTTGCATCCCCCTAGTTTTAGCATAGCCTGTCAAAGTTTTATTCCTCTCCACACCATCTACGGTGAAAGGTGCGCACATTGCTTCTGTGAGTGATTCGGAACCGGGGAATCTAAAAGCAAACGAGTTAACACACCAACTCCCTCCACCATGAAGGTCGATGACAACGTCAACGTCCTTCAGCCCCTCTTTAACTATGATTGCTGCTATTTTTTCGCTGTAGGAGCCGTTTTCATCCCCCGGAAATACTCTGTTCAGGTCAAGATTATCTAAATGGGATACCCTGGAGTTCTCTTCCATAGCGTATGGGTTAGCATTTGGAATAATGCGTATTGACCCGTAAAGATCACTCAATTCAATTTTTTTCAATAGCATTCTTATCGCCAGAGCACCCCAGGGCTGCTCGTCCCCGTGGGTTCCCGCGATGATGAGGGCTCTTGGTCTTTTTTTCCCTACATTACCTATAGAAATTGTGATTGAGGAGGAGGGCCCATGGTTTAATCTGAGTCTGCTCCATTTTACGAGGTCTATGAGTTGATTATTGTTTCCAACCACAAATATTAGATAGCATTTAAAATAAAAATATTGTATGCGCAAGCAAACAAGGCTTGAAACCATCTTGCTGCGATTGAGGATCTACAAATGTAAAACTGAAGTTAATTTTTTAAAATCTATTGAAATGAGAACATAAAACATAAATAAACAAATAATGAGTAAGATATGATAGAAAATGGCGTTAGATCCGCTTGAATTAGCAACAATCGTGGGAGCCGTAGCTATCTTCTTGATCTGGGGGCCAAATAAGATACCGGAGCTAGCGAGGGCCCTTGGACGCGCCAAGAACGAGTATCAGAAGGCAGCAAACGAGGTAGAGCAATACACCAAAGAGGCGATGACTATGGCTGAACAGCCGAAAGTGCAGCAGCCACAGCCCGACAAGATCTTGGAGATCGCTCAGCAGCTAGGCATCAGCACCGTCGGTAAAACGAGGGATGAGATCGCCGACGAGATCGTTGCGAAGAAGAGCAACCCCTAATTATTTTAAAGAACAATCACCACCCTGTGGGGATACCAAGTGACGACGACCGAAGAACCAGGCATTGTAGCTAGTTTCCTCGAGCATATTAAGGAACTAGCTCAGAGGGCTAAGGTCGTCATAATCGTCCTTCTCGTCAGCACAGTTTTTTTCATGTTGTTTCCGGCGAATCCACTTGATTTACTTAATCCCAATAGTTTTCTGACCGGATTTTACAGGCCCATGATTTCAGTTATGCTTAATTATGTGAAGAACTACGTTGCTCCCCCTAATCTTCAAATTATTAGTCTGCAGATCGGTGATCCGCTCGAGGTCTATGTTTTCGCGTCTCTTCTTCTTGGGTTCATCGTTAGTTCTCCGGTCATCGGGTATGAGGTTTTTAAGTTCGTAGTCCCCGCCTTGCATGAGGACGAGAAGAAGGCAATATTCCCATTCGTATTCGGATTCACGGTATTCTTCATATTCGGCGCGATTTTCGGTTACCTGTTTTTGGCTCCCTTCATGTCTCTTACAGTGATTATCTTCGCCCAATTTGTCGGTGCGCAGCCTATAATAACGGCTTACGACTTCTACTCAATGATTTTCACAACTGTTCTCTTTACAGGTATTGGCTTCACTTTTCCAGTCTTCTTTGTGCTGTTGGTCAAATTTGGAATAGTTGGGACCTCGATAATCACCAAAAACAGAACCATATTCTACATTATCCTATATGCAATCACCGCATTAATCAGCCCAGATGGTGGCCCGCTGGCCGACCTCGCACTCTTTATACCTGTGGCCATCATGATTGAGGGAGCGGTCCTGGTCGCCAAGAGGTACGAGAAGAACCGGCCAACTACCAGTTTAATTTATGCTCAAACCGGAGTCGAGGCCACCTGTAGCTACTGTGGGACCAAGTTCAAGGGGAATGAAGCCTTCTGCAAAAAGTGTGGAAGATCAAGGATCTAAATTCCCTTTCAATAGGGCGTGAGAATTTATTGATTTGATTTCTTGTCAATAATTTCTTTCGCTAGCTGAGATTTCGTCTTGCCCTCAGTGCTTATCCCTAAAGCCTGAGCCACGAGAGTTAATTCGTTGTCTGGGCTCTCATCTTTTTCTTTTGTTTTGGCTTTGCTTTGTTCTAATTCGGTTTCCTTGCTTGCCTTAGCGTACTCACCCCTTGCTCTACCTAGCGACCTTGCCAACTCAGGTATTTTGCTCGGTCCCCAGATCAAGAAGATGGCTATGGCTCCCACGATTACTGCTAGCTCAAGCGGATCTAACGCCATTTGTATCGATTGATAATCATTGAAAGTTGTTAATATACTTTAGCAATAAAGCGAAGTGCTGCTATTAATGCGCGCGCTGAGGGGGGGGGGGGGTTAGGTACTTTAGCACCCAATTCCGAGGAGAGGAAGCCTTCTATTGTAAATGTGGTAAGTCGAGAAGATAGGTTCCTAGACTTGGGCTTACCCGAACCCAAGACACCTCCTATTCAGTCCAAATCCTTGGATTATGGTTGAGGTTACTTGGTACATAGTTTTAAACTTAAGAAAATAAATTAAAAATGATAAGTCTTGTCAAAGTCATTTGTCCGTGCTAAGATAAATCTATTCGGAGTGCTTGTCGCCTTCGTAATTTTGGTTGGTTTAATGGGTCCTTGGCTTACGGTTAGTTACGATTCGTATTCGGTGGTTGATCCGGTCACTAAGTTGGGGGAGGCCCGCTACCATTCTCGTGTGGAACTAAGTCCATTTTTTGGATCGATGTTTAAAGATGAAATCTTGCAAAGTCGTCAATTTTTTGTAAGTTATGTAACTAGCATAGGTGGAATGTTACTCATTTTCTCTGCTCTTCTATCAATTCTTGTATATAGGGTTAATTGGGCGGATTTTATATTTTTTATAGTCTCTATATGCGGGATTATACTTTTTTTCCTGGGTGTGGGTGAGGGAATTTCTATTGGTGTATTCACACAGATTGGTTGGGGTCTTGAGATCACCATATTAGGTTTGCTTCTTTCTTTGGTATTATCTTTTAAAGAGTTTGTTAGAAATAGTGTAACTAGATACATAGATTGATCAGATTAAGTTTAATTCGTGATATCCTCTCTCGGTCCACATCTTGTCGTGTTCTATAAATTCCAGTACAAAATATTGTAGGGGGAGTTTTTCACTTGTATTGTATATACCATGTATTTCTCCTTCTCGCGAGTAAATAAGTGAACCTGGAGTAACCTTGTAGGTCTCGTTCCCGCAGATTGCCTTGCCTTCTCCTCTTAGGATATACATGATCTCCTCGGGGTTTTTATGTTCAGGATTGACCGCCAATGGTGGATGTGTTTGTACATCAAGTGCATGCATCCTGAGAGCACCCATTACTGCGTGTTCTTCCTCGGTGATCAATTGCTGATTGTTGATGTTGCCAATGCTAATAGGGGCCTGGTATAGGTTCCTGCTTCTGGTTTTTGCCCACCTAAAATTCGGTCTAGGGATTTTATACGAAGCCGTGACAAACCTAAGTTCTCCTTCACCAGCGTGAGCAATTACGTGCCTGTGCTTTTCACCAAACCTAGAATTGCCAGGTACAAAGAGCGTCGTCTCACCATGGATGAATCGACCTCCCATCCTCGCACAACCTGAAACAACGTAGTGTTGATACTCTACGTTTTGCTCATCGAATACTACTTCTCCTCCTGTCAGGAGATGGTGCTTAACCTCCAGCCCACCAGGCGTCGACTGATCCCTAGACAATAGTAGCCTTTCTATGACCCTGGGAGAGATCTCTACACCCTTGACCTCGTTTATACTAACATGCATTTAGATCGATTCTATTATTTTTGAAAAGAAATATGAAAAATCTTCGGTGCTACCTCGATCATAAAC
This sequence comes from Bathyarchaeia archaeon, assembly GCA_050014495.1. Classification (GTDB taxonomy): domain Archaea; phylum Thermoproteota; class Bathyarchaeia; order TCS64; family TCS64; genus UBA8941. The sequence goes on along the minus strand of JBEKDF010000027.1, from coordinate 8,741 downwards.
TATTTAGTATATTCATTCGATAACTAATTCAACCTGAGGGAAATGAAAACATGAGTGATGTTCCGGGATACTACGATAAGAGGAGCCAAATGTGGAAAAAATACTTCGATATGGCTCTAGACTACGACTCCTTCGTTAAACAGGGAAAATCTGAGGAGATCCAGCTCTGGAAAGATAGAGCGGAGAGGACACCCGAGCTAAGTGAGGAGCAGAAGAACCGCGTGAGTGGTTACAATAGAGAGTTAAATGTTCTGGTCTATGCGGGTAACTGGTGTGGAGACTGCTCACGTCAGGCTCCAATGTTAGTGAAAATTGCTGAGACCGCAGGAGATAAGGTGAGGATAAGACTAATTGAGAGAGAGGTCTCAAAGGAACTTCAGGATGAACTAAGGATCGTTGGTGGTTTGAGAGTTCCAATGGTGGTATTTATCACCGAGGACTTTTGGGAGGTTGGACGCTTCGGGGAGAGGCTACTGCACGTCTATCGATCTAAGGCAGCGAGGGAGATTGGTAGAGGCACCGACGAAGGTGTACTTACCCCTGCAGCCTTAGAGAAGGAACTTTCAGAATGGGTTGACATTTTTGAGAGGATGCTTCTGATGGTTCGCTTATCGCCGCCCCTACGGAAAAGACACGGCGATTAGCCCCTCTGGACATGCACTTGCATGTAACCTTTCATTGAAGGTGTGCAAAAGTCACTGGTCCATTTTAATTATGTCGTTTAGAACCGCGTAAGCTGTTTGTATTGGATTGTTGAATTGAGCAGAGACGAATATCTCCTGGGAATTCTTAAAATGGTATCTTATACCCATGTTGCCTTCGTTGATAGTCGCAAAGGGATCGTCAAGAGGTATCATTTTTGGCGAGACCTTCATTTGAACCCCTTTTTCTAAATTGGTGAGTGTACACATGAGCTTCACTTTCATCTCCCTTTTCTTAGCTTCTTCAACGATTTGTTCGATATTTCTTATGCCTTCGATCTTCACATCTCCTAATCTGGAGTGGCTATTGTAGATAGTATTAGAGAGAATGACAAGTTTTCTTGCCGAATCGATGCCGTCAACGTCATCCGAATAATTCGTCTCGGCCCAACCTGCACTTATTGCGTAATCAAGCGCAGTTTTGAAAGTTTTACCAGACTCAACTTCTCCAATAATGAAGTTAGTGGTTGCGTTAAAGATTCCTTCGATGCGCTCAACTTGATCTATTATGAAGCAGGAGTTAATCAAGCAAAATATTGGTAGTTGAGCAGATACTGTAGCCTCGTAGAGGAATTTTACGTTGTTTTTCTTCTTCAAATCAATTAATTCATCATATGAGGCAACCAATGGTCCCTTATTTGCTGTGACAACGTTTTTTCTCTCGCTAAAGGCAGATTTGATGTGTGATAGCCCCGGCTCCCCATTGTTTGTGGAAGGGGTCAACTCAACAACAACATCACTTTTCACACTCTTGATGGCTTCTAGACCAGTATAGCTGTGATGATAATGGCTGAAGTCTGACCAATTCCTTTTCTTATGATGCAATATGGTCTTCAGATCGAGACCATCTTCATCAATGGCAGTACCATTCTTATCCGAAATTGAAACGACCTTTAAATCTAGACCCAAACAATCTAGTGATTTCTCCTCTTTATTTATTAAATCAACAAGGCTTCTCCCAACATTACCGAGTCCAATTATCTGTAGTTTCATATTAGTGAAATTGGTCTTCATTGTATATTAGAATTAGTATAAAGATCATTTACTAATTCATTAGATCATTTTAAATTAGGAACTCGAGTGTGTGGGCTCGTGCATCTTAAATTTCAATGAATTCTATTTTTATCATTCTGGGTGATTTGATGAGTAAGATTGAGGGCCTTTTCTCGATTTATCCTACCTTTGAGGAATTAGAGAGTGCTCTAAAAACCATGTGCACTGAGTTCCCAAACCTCACCAATCTAGTAAGTGCAGGTAAGAGCCTAAAGGGAAGAGAACTTTGGGTTGTTGAGGCCACAAATAAAGCGACTAGTCCAGCATCACAGAAACCAGGTCTTTGGATCGATGGAAACACACACAGTGGAGAGGTAACTGGAAGCGTTGTGTGTCTAAAGACTATATGGCATCTCCTCAAGGGCTACGGAGAGGATCCCTCTTGCACGGAGATCCTTGACGATAAGGTCATCTACATTATGCCACGCGTTAACCCCGATGGGGCGGAGATTTACTTAACCCAATCCTATCATAGCACAGCTGCTGGCATATCAAACCCCTCGTTCCTCGATGGAGAAGGCCACTACGATGAGGATGTAGATGACGATGGAAAGATACTCTTCATGCGGATAACAAACCCAAACGGTGAGTGGAAGGTATCTAAAAAAGACCCACGTCTCATGGTTAAAAGAGAGCCGAATGAGCATTACGGCGAATTCTACGACGTTCTTAGGGAGGGAAAGTTCCTAAAATATAAAAACGGAAAAGAGGTGACTATGGCCCCACCTAGGTTCTTGGGTGGAACGAATAGGAATTATCCGGCACACTGGGCACCTGGGGGGCTACCTATTGGCGGAGCAGGTGTCTTTCCGTTAGAGGAGGTGGAGGCGAGGGCTATAGCTGACTTCTGGGCCAAACACCCCAATATTGGGGGTATGCACACATTCCACACGAGTGGTGGGCTAATTCTACGTGAAAGTGCGGTGCACCCAGACTCGTGGTTCACGGATCAAGATCTTGATCTCGATCTCGCGATCTACAAGTACTTGGCAAGTATTGGTGAGAATATTTCTGGCTATCCCGCAATTAGCATCTTCGAAGAATTTACCTTTGCAGACGATCGGCCTTTTCGTAGGGGATGCGCAACAAGTTTCTTTTATGAGCATCTTGGAGCCTTTGTCTTCAGCATAGAACTTTGGGACTGGGAACACGAGATTGGGCTCGGCCACTTCCGTCAACGTGGTGGCATCGAGTTCAGCTTTGATAGGTTACCCGAGGAGGATCAACTAAGAGAGCTAAAATGGATAGATCATAATTATCCAGAGGCTTTCGTACCTTGGCATAAAATGGCTCACCCTCAGCTGGGTGAAGTTGAAGTTGGTGGAATCGACACTAAAGTGACGCGTCGAAACCCACCGCCAGGAGTGTGGCTTGAGCGAGAGGTTGACAAGGTTCTCCCATTTGCACTTCGACATGCTGCCCTACTCCCCCTACTCCGTGTCAGGGAGGCGCGGATGACGAACGTCAGTGAAGACGTATACAAAGTTGAGGCCCAGATAGTTAATGCTGGTTGGCTGCCAACAAACGTTACACAGATCGCGACGAGGATCAAACGAGCAACGCCTGTGATAGCTGAAATAATTCTTCCACCCGGGGCTGAACTGGTCGTAGGACACGAGAAAATTGAGTTAGGGCACCTAGAGGGGCACAGTGCAAAACTTCTGCTTCCTCGTGTCGTAGGTGGGGAAGTCGTAGACAAGACAAAAGCTCATGTCGAATGGGTAATAAAAGCAAGGAAATCTGTTGAAGTAGAGGTGGTCGCTAGGTGTGCGAGAGCAGGCACTCACAGGGTCAAGATTACACTGCCTTGACCCACATGTTCTTACCTTAATTATTTGATAATTCGATAAGTTATGAGAAGAGGCGTTGTAGACATGTCAAATAGGCGGATATCCATGAACCCCTCGGCTGTACCTGAGATAGCTCGGTTGTTTAAACACCAACTCGGGATGAGTAATCTCAAACCTGGGGAATTATGTCTAGTTGTTACCGATAATGCCTTCAATCCAGTTTATTCCGACGCATGCTTAGACGCAGCCCAAGATCTGGGCGCAGAAGCCTATAAGATAACATTACCCCATAGTTCACTTCCCAAAAAGTCCTGGGGGTCAGCGTTTCGTGATGCAGACTTAATCGTATACAGCACGACCCATACATTACACTACTCGAAAGAGATTAGAGCAGCCTTAGACGGTGGAAGTCGTGCTCTAATGGTTGTTATACCGCTTCAAGCAATGGAGCGTCTCAAAGGAGACCAAGATGTAGTAAAGCGCACGAAGGCTGGTGCAGCCCTTCTCAAAAAGGCTAACAAGATTCGAATCACATCAGATGCCGGCACTAACCTTACAATGGAACGCGGTGACAGGCCAGTCTTAGCACACTATGGGTTGGCCGATGAACCAGGACACCTAGACTTCTGGGGAGCCGCTATGGTGGAGACGGCGGAACTTGAGGGCAGCCTCGAGGGAACAATGGTACTAGATGTCGGGGACCAAATGTTCTACATGGCTCGATACGTTCAGAGTCCTGTTAAAATCAACTTCAACAAGGGGCGTGTGACCCATATATGTGGTGGTGTTGATGCTCTACTTCTTCGTAAGCATCTTGAATCATTCAATGAAGAAAGTGCATGGATGGCTGGGCACATGGGCTGGGGAACTGATCATCGAGCACTCTGGGCTGCTCAGGCTCTACAGTTCCCGGAACCTGGTTCATCATCAGCGGATGCTGAGGCCTTTTATGGTAATATTCAGATCGAGATCGGCAGCAATAATGACGTGAATTTCCGTGGGAGAAACAACTCAAGCGCCCATCTTGGGCACTGCATGCTGAGTAGTTGCCTCTACCTAGATGATGATCTAGTAATCGATCATGGTGAGTTCATTCCCCCTGATCTCAGGTAACTCGTGGCACCAACATGAACATTCAGAGCATGCATTTCGGTGCTTTAGATTAGTAAAAATACCTTTTTAAAAATTATAAATACCCTATAACATGGCCAGTTCGTTGAAGGTCCGCTGGTAGGTCTCCTCGCCGAGGCGGTGCCGGAAGTGGGTGAAGAGGCCGTGGCTCGGTGTCCAGTGTCGGAAGCCGCAGGCCCTCGCCAGTCTGCGGTCTCTTCTAAGCCGCAGGGCGAGCCTCCGGTCGCTGGGTATCTGTAGCAGGTGTTTGTTAGTTGTGCCTTGAGCATCGAGAGCGGGTTAAAGGGCTTTCTGCCGGGTCCTTCACTGTGGTAGAGGTTCTCAAGCTGTGTGCGTATCTGGTCTAGGTTGAGTGAGTCAAGCACATGCTTAACGTTCAACCTATCCTCAATGAAGTGTTCGCCCTATGTTCTATAATAATTTCTAAACAGCCAAGCGCGCACAAATGTTTTAGCGGTATTTTTTAAGAGATTAAAAAAACCCTATTAGATGCTTACCCTCAGATAGTCCCATGAGCAATTCAATGATTTTGGATGCGCCAGGGACGACGGTACTCCTCATGGGGAACGAGGCGATAGTCCGCGGTGCCTTAGAGGCGGGCATAAGGATCGCTGCATCGTACCCCGGGACACCCGCCTCCGAGATAGGGAATACCTTCTCCGAGGTCGCTAAGGAGATGGGAATACACTTCGAGTGGTCAACGAACGAGAAGGTCGCCTTCGAGGTTGTATACGGTGCCTCAATGTGCAACCAACGCGGCATGGTGAGTATGAAGCACGTCGGCCTCAATGTGGCGCTAGACATCATGGAGATGGCGGCGCTCCGAGGTGTCAAAGGTGGCCTCGTCTTCGTCTCCGCCGACGATCCAAGCCAACATAGCAGCGGGCAAGAGCAGGACCAGCGTTGGCTCGCTAAACAGAATTGCGTCCCCGCCCTAGAGCCCAGCGACCCCCAAGACGCCAAGGATTTCACTGTTTATGCATACGAACTCTCCGAGAAGTACCAGCTACCTGTAATGCTCCGCACAGTCACTCGCGTCAGCCACATGAGGAGCAACGTCAAGCTCGGCAAGTTCCAGAAGCTTGACAGAGATGCCAAGTTCGACTTCAAGCAATTCAGTTACGTTGTGGCAGGCTTTGACAAACTCTTCTACGGTAGGGAGAAGGAGGCGAATGAGAAGATCGCGAAAATCAAAGTCGAGTTCGACTCCTCGCCACTTAACAAACTTGTAATGACGGGGGAGGAGAGGGTAGGTGTCATTGCGACCGGGCAGACATACAACTATGTTATGGATGCCCTCATCAAGCTGGGAGTCAAGAATAAGGTTGCAGTCCTAAAGCTCGGCACCTCGAATCCACTACCTGAGGGACTCATCTCCATGCTCCTAAAGGGTGTCGATAAGGTTCTTGTTACGGAGGAGCCCGACCCCTTCGTGGAACTGCATGTCAAGGCTCTAGCGAAGGACATTAACCCGAGGGTGGAGCTCTACGGACGGATGAACGGTAAGCTCCCCGGGGAGGGAGAGCTAATGCCATTGATGGTTGACGGAGTCATCGCTGAGATGCTTGGAGAGAAAATTCCACCTTATCCGCGTGCAGATGTGGAGAAAGAAGCAAAGGACATGATATTCGGAAGGATGCTCACGGTTTGCGCGGGTTGTCCGCATAGGCCGAGTATCTATGCTCTAAAGCGAGCCGTCAAAGCTGTGAAAGGAGACATCCACAAGGTAATTATAAACGGGGACATTGGATGCTACGGCCTCGCTTGGGCCCCGCCGATGAGCTACGAGGACACCTACTTCTGCATGGGGGCTAGCCTCGGAGTGAGCCAGGGAATGAGCCAGGTTGGCGTCGACTCAATCGCCTGGATCGGGGACGGCACATTCTTCCACGCAGCCATACCCGCCCTTATGAACGCGGTTCAGACGAAGACGAACATCAAGGTGGTAGTCGCTGACAACGGCGTCACTGCGATGACGGGTTTCCAGCCCAACCCACAGTCTGGGAAGATGGCAACGGGGGAGTCAACGAAGAGTGTCTCCATAGAAGCCATAGCAAAGGCGGTTGGAGTCGAGCATGTTGAGGTCACTGACGCCTACGACACAAAAGCGACGGAGACAGCTTTCAAGAGGATGTTAAAGACTGAGGGCGTCGCCATGGTCATCAGCAGGCGTGTCTGCGCCACGGAGGCTATACGAAGAATGAGGCCGAAACGCCCAGTCCCATACGAGGTTGACGAGTCGAAGTGCGTCGGCTGCAAGCTCTGCTTGAGCACATTCGGCTGCCCCGGACTAAGCTTCGACGAAGAGAAGAAGAAGGCGAGTATAGACCCCACCATCTGCATGGGATGCGGCGTATGCGCGCAGGTATGCAACGTTAGCTGCATTCACGGGAGGGACGAGTGATGAAGACGACTCGTGTGGTCATCGCCGGCGTCGGCGGTCAGGGAACACTGTTGGCTACTCGCCTCATTGCGGAGACCGCCATAAAGCAAGGGCTGAACGTCAGGATTGGTGAGACTTACGGAATGGCGCAAAGGGGAGGTCCCGTCATGGGCCACATCCAGATAGGTAAAGTTTATTCACCTCAGATCAGACCGGGGGAGGCAGATGCGCTACTAGGGTTCGAGCTGGCTGAAGCTACTCGGAGGGGGGTCACATTCCTCAAGGAAGGGGGACTCGCCATAGTTAATAGTAAGAAGATACCACCAGTCGAGGTCATCAGCGGTATGCGCAAATACCCCGAGGAGAAGGAGCTGATCAGCCTCCTTCATGAAGTTACGAGCAGGGTAGCGGTCATCGACGCTACGAGCCTCGCCGAAAAGGCGGGGGACCCCATCGCCACAAACATGGTGATGTTAGGTGCTCTCGCAGCTTCGGATGTCCTTCCCTTCGGTGAGAAGGAGATAACCGCGATGATGAAGGAATCCATCCCTGCCCGATTTCTCGAACTTAATACGAAGGCATTCAAGTTGGGCTCAGAAGCCTTAAAAGAAGAAAATATTTTCATGAAGAATCAATAAAGATCAGAACCGCACGTGCACTGGGTCTACTCTCCCATGCTTGACGAGGAGGACTTCAGAGTCCACATAGTCGAGAAGATGATCACTAGTCTGATTGGTAGCTTCCCCGAGGAGACGAGGGAAGCCATCAAACAGATCGGCAAATAAATTTTATTTTCCTCGCACAAGGCGCATGCGCACGAAACTCTTCGAGGACGCACATCACGTTAAGGCAGAGAGAATGAGAATTATCGAGTTCATGCGAGTAGCCTCTCAATCGAGTTGCAAGCTAAACCCCACTATACTTGTTCTCACTGGTCTTCCTAACCTCCTCAACTCGCCTTACACCGAGGACACCGACCCCATCCCACTACTCCACTCCGCGCTACTAAACCTGAGCAGAGAAACCATCCTTATCATCAACGCTGACCGGCTGGAGTGGAGCCCGTCAAACCGCACAGATATATCCGCCAAGGGCAGAACCATCCCGGTCTCTGAGATCGACATACAGGGAACCACCACACTCAAATCGAGGATAAAACTCGGAACAGGGAGAGGACGAAGAAAGGACAACTTCATCAAAGTCAACTGGTAAAAAAGGAATTACACGGCTAAATTCATTTTATCGATTTCCTATTATTATATTTTAGGAAATAGGAAGGTTTTACTCCGCATTAGGACAAAAATTTCCAAATCTCCTATATTCTCTCTTTACTTCACTAAGGCACACAACCCGTGTTCGTTCGTTCGGCTCAGAAAATAGCACATAGCACGGCGAATTATTGGAAGCGAGGATTAGCTATTCGTCTTTTAAAATGCTTTACGTTAGATGAGGCTTATGCCAAAGTGAATTTGTGGTAAGATTTTATGAGAATAGGATGGAACTCAGGATAAGGTTCTGGAATCGTGGTTGTAAGTCAATTTTTGGGCACAAAAGGTTCGGATAATTTGGTTAAGAAGGCGTGTGGAGAGCCCGGAAGACGCACCCGGTATCTTGGAGAACATTCATAGACTTGATTATAGAATATACTTAATCGCATTTTATTGATCTATCACAAAATCGTGG
>JBEKDF010000026.1:0-40435 GCA_050014495.1 Bathyarchaeia archaeon | reverse complement strand
TAAGGCGAAACTCGGCATGAAAGGGGTTAGGAAGTTTATGAGGAAGATGGGAACCCTGCTCATCACCGTCGCTCTGATTGTCCCGAAGCGCTTCGCCATCTTCAGACCGAGGGCATAGCTGACAGTTGAAATAAGGTTGCCAAGTCCAGTGATTAGACCTATCTCAGCGGGACCCACCCTGAAGCGGAGGTAGAACCAGTAGCTGAGGAGGTTGTTGAAGGAGCCACCGATCTCGTCTAAGGCGACCACGCTGCTCCACTTCAGCAAAAACTTTCTCTCGCTGATGTCCTGCTCCGTTGGAGAGCTGAAGTCGATTGGTATGTGCTCCGGTTTTACCTCTTTGATCAACGCGAAGAGTATGATGCAAATGACCCCGACGACTGCGAAGATCACGAATATCTGCTGGTAAGCTAAAATCTCGGGGAGACCAAGTCTCTGAAGCGCTTCGGGTATGGCTCCAGCGAAGCTGCCGAGTATGCTGGCCGCCGTCGCAAGTGTTGCGTTGATGCTGTATGCCATCGTCCGGTTCTCATCGCTTACCTTGTCACCTAACAGGGCGATCTCGGCGGGGGTGTAGGTGATTGATCCACCTACTGTGAATAGGACTGCGGCGATGAGAAGAATAGTGATGTTCGTCGTTGCCACGAAGATGGCGCCTCCGATGACGAGGCTGCCCGCGATGAAGATGAGGACGGGTTTCCGCCCCAATCGATCAGCGATGACTCCCTCAATCAGGCTTCTGATGGCGGAGAACAGAATGATCCCCATGAAGGTTAGCCCGATGAGGACTGGGGAGACGCCTATCTTGCTGAGATATATGGGGAAAGCGACGGTGAGGATGGCGGAGCTGAAGCTTCGGAACGCGTTTGAGAATATTAGTATCTTCGCGTCCCTCGGTACTGTTTGAAGAAATGCGAGGCGATTCGGCACACCAAACCAAGATAGTAGCTACTATTTATTGGTTCAAAAGTATAATCACAAGTGAGCGCGTTAGCCACGCGCGAGCGATAGCAGATTTTCGCCATCAGTTAGGGACAAGTTAACCTCTATGGGCCATGACTTAGATTGGGTCAGCGAGGAACTCCACGACTGGGGACAGCCCGTAAGGGCCATCAAGGATCCGGCAACGAAGCAACTCCGCGGCGGCGTGACGACCAAACTCATTGACTTTGAATCGATTGCAGTCGGCTGCTAGGCATATGCGCGCGTGCATTTATTTACATCTACCAGATACCACTTTCTTGCCTCATCCATACGCGTAGATGCAACTTAGAAGCAATATTTAGGTAAACAATTGGTAACATTTAGGTATTTATGATAAATTCAAACGGGTGAATGCTTCTATCGCCCGGCTCTTTTACTCATAACTAAAAGATATGAATTCTTAGGTTGTCTTAATGTAATAAACGCTCAAGTTGCCTCAATATTCTTTTACATATTCGGCGTTTACTTATTGCGTTTAGATCTATCAAAACTTAGTACTATACTCAAAAATGCAGTTGTTGATAAGCTGGTCATAACCCACCTTCTGAAATAAAATGACTATTTGACGAACAGTAAGTTGATGGTGGAACGAAGCATAAGACTAGCGAGATGTCAATTCCTCAATTCGGCACCGAAGCTCAGGGTTCTGCTTCTCAGAGTGCGCGCCTTCTATCATCTTTATTGCGGACCGCTATGAGATTCTTCATAGTGAAGAGATGGCGAGAGACAGTGACGTTAGATCGGCGGAGTCTATAACCATCGACTTATCGAATGGATTCGCCCTCAGGATTTACCCGGATCGGAGGCCAGGGAACCTGGAGTTAGCAGGTATACATAAGGCCTTGATTTTAGTCAAAGGAGGTGTGGAGCTCGTAGAGGAGGGAGCGGGCTTTGGGCTCCCTATCGCCATATTCAGAGATAAAACCCTCTTCCCCGGCTCAGCGACACTCAGAATGATCCAAAGCGATCCGTATCCAATCATCGAGAAAATATATGAGTTGGATACCGTCTCAGTAAAAAGCCTCGGCGAATCAAGGATAAGCGACGCCATCTATCATCCTGCACACCGTATTTTCAGTATTCTTTACCTGTCCCTTAATTATCTGAGACCCTTCTTCGACAAGATAATGGAGCTCAGGAACATGGTTGGGGTGAGGACGAGCTTCATAGTCGCCCAATCGAGAGGACGGGTTAGTGTACTCTACTCAGTCCGCCAGGATGAGATCGGGATTGATGTCTCCACGGAGCTTAGCGAAGGATGTGAGGAGTTGATGTTACTTAATGAGCAGGGTGCCCTTACGTTTAGAAGATATGATGACTTGAGTTCTACACTTATCGACAACGAGATTGGTGCTTGGGAGAAGGTTGATGCGGAGAAGGCTACGCTCTCGACTCTCGATGGAGGGCTATCATTCACTGTGCTTAAGCCATTGGGGGCTAGTTTTTGGCGTGGCCGAGAGAGGGTGAAGGGGAGGCTCAGCTGGGCAGGCTTGACGTTATCGTTTAGGAGACATGATTCTATCAGCTATAAGGTAAAGATTGGTCCGAGGACAGACCCTAATTAGTATTTAAAACCGGTGAAGAATCTTAAAACTGACGGTGCACGCGGCAAGGCGAGAACGGTTCCTTAAGTAATTTAAACCGCCATTCACAAAGAATAATTGAAAAATCATGAAGGTTCCATTCAACCTCGATACTGTTATCTAGTGTATCTGTTTCAATTGTCTGGTGCAATTAGATAGTCCCTGCTCGAAAATGGGGAGAGATGCTGGTTTAATGATCAAGGAGGCATCCGCAGATAGCGAGCTTAGGAAGAAACTTCCAGAGCCCAAGTCACTATCAGGAGTATATTGTTCTAAAGGCGCGTCACCTTGTAAAGATTTAGACTTTACAAAAATATGTACTTGCCCAGTATGTGAGAACTTCATAGGATACAAGTTACGACAATACAACAAACATGATTGAAGAATATTTCTGCGGACAAGGCGCCGCACCATAAATGAACCACAGAGCTGGTTCACTCAACTTTTATTAATTAATCACATAACTATACTATAAAATGGGATTTTTAGGCACGACAGCCGGGATACCAGCCGATATTAACCTAATCCTTCAAATCGCGATTCTCTGCTTTCTATTAATAGGCAGAAGCAGAGCGAGAAGGAAGAACTTCAAACAACATGGCAAATACATGACGGTGGCAGTTGCTCTTAACACCGTATCACTGGCCACCATCATGCTGCCCTCACTCCTATTAGGACTGGGTTTCATAGCAATTAACCCCGCTAATCCGCTCTCAATCATTGCAATACTTCACGCTGGATTGGGAACAGTCTCCTTAACCTTAGGCTACTACCTCGCATTGAAATGGAGACTTAATAAACCCCTGGTCGAATGCCTAAAAAACAGGAGATTTATGAAGCCAACAATAATCCTATGGGCAACGACAGCAACCATCGGCATTCTGCTCTATATTGAACTCTATGTACTCGCTAAGCCGGGTTGACGCGCGTATCCTTCTTAACCTCATCGTAACCCTTTGTTCTCCAGATCAATGCATACCAGGGGGAGACAGCGTCTGCTAGGATTCCTAAAGCCGCCGACCAAATCAGTCTTAACAGCTTCCAATTCACCTTTTTTTCGACATAAACCTCGTGGATCTCTAACCCAACCAAGTAGTTACTGATTATCGACCACCAGGTGAACCCGGCTATTAATCCCCCCAAATAATCGATAATGCCGCCTGTAGGTCTAATTAGGCTCAGCATGGCAGCCGCTAAGGAGGGGAGAGCGGATAACCATGACAGAAGACCGTAGATGAGCGGGGCCCTGAATCTGATGGGATTATCTGAACGCTTAAGAACATCAATCGATCCGAGGACCCATCTTCTTCTCTGCTTGAGGTGATCGGTGAATGTCAAGGGTGGTTTCTCGTAGGCAAACCCCTTCAGAGGGCGAGCGACCAACCCATACTTCTTCCTCACCTGTAACCAAAAGTAGAGATCCTCAGATCGGTTATCGCCGAAGTCCCAACCTATTGTATTCTCGACATCGGCCCTTACAATGAAGTGGGAGCCGTGGTAGCCGAAGGGGACAGCGCCCCACATCTCTGCCTGCCCTAAAGCGCTGATGTCACCAACTGATCTTGTGGTCTCCTCCACCGAGTTGTACTGGTACCGCCAATCTTGGGGGTAAAGTATTATGCCTGAGCCAATCAGGCGACTATCGCTTGCCTCGTTTATGAAGTCCAAGTTACCGAGTACAGTGTCCTCACCGATCATGGTTTCGGTATCTTGGTGGTATACCCAATCCTCTGGGGAGTTGATGCCTCGTTCAATCCTGGTTTTTACTGCATATTGGAGCGCCCTAGCCTTAAAGTGGGAGTTGTTTTGTGTTGTGTAGGACCTTGGAGTGGCAACGATTATGCCACCTTTCTCCTCCAGGCTTCGGTAAAAACTTCGGTTTTTCTCATAATTAGCCTCCTCCGTGACGACCCAAACTTCTGAAGTGAATTGAAGGTGATACTTGTCCTTCACCTCGGTAATCCAATGAACCGTGGAGTTAAACGAGTCGGATAGAGTTGTGAGGTTCTCACCCTTAGTCGTTATAGTGTAGATTATTCGCTTGGTGCCTAACTCATCCCTGCAGTACTTGATTTTCCTTGAGTCAATCATAAGGCCCGGCGTGAGGATCCTATTGACCCCTATGCTCTGGATGAATAGCAAAGGTAAAGGGATTAGCCAACTAATCTTCGTAGCGAAGAAGGCTGCGTCAACAAAGTCTCTTATATTCGGTCCCCCTGGGAACAGGACCATAGTTGATCCCGAGAAAATCAACATGCCCCAGATCCTAGCCCACTTGTTTTTTACTTCCTTAGCTATCGCTTCGTTAAAGCGAGTAAGAGTGTACTCTTCGTACAGAGGTTTGTCGAGATTAGCCAAGTGTATTACTTAGAGTTGAATTCCTATACTTAATCCCGAGCTTATGGCTGTCACGTTTTCCTTATTGTGAACAACATGCGTCGAGTTGGAGTCATCCAACGAAGACCCCGTTGAGGAAACTCAGCCATAATATTATCGTGATTGCCACAGATAATATCAAGTAAGGGATTAGTATTCGTTTCCCCGAAAACGCTCGAGAGATACTGGGGGTTAGCCAAAGCGGGAAGAGGAAGGAAAAGTAGCGTGGAATTGATAATATGGCTCCGAAGACTAGAATCCCAATGTAATATGTTAGGCTATAAATCGCCAGCTCCTTGTCGATTCTGATAAAATAGATGATGGTGATCGGTGTCAGGATTAGGAATAGCATGATGAAGTAGGGTAGTAGGGGGTTTATAGTGAGATACTGTGTGATCATAGAGAATGAGCCTAGGAGATAGACCGGGAGAAGCCTCGTGATGAAAGTGAAGAAACTGTACATCGTCCCCCATTCGTTAACCATGATGATAGCATAGAGATTGCCGGTGACGAGCCATCCGTTTACCCACGCCGACAGGTAGCCTAAGCCAGGCGCAGCAAGGATGTAAAGTTTCTCGGAAATGTGTTTGATCCGCTTGGTTTTCAGCGCTTTGAGGAAAATGGGTAAAGCGAGGAGAAGTCCCACCGGTCTTGTGGTAGCGGAGACTGTAGCGACAATCGTGGCGGAGCCAAATCTACCCTTGAGACATAGCCACCATGAACCTAGGCTTAGGAGTAAGAACAATCCCTCGGCGTAAGCCACCGTGGAGAAGAGGAGGGTGAAGGGAGAGAGGGCAAAGATCAGCGTCGATACCAGGGCGAGGCGCTTTTCCATGTAGTGTTCCGAGATAGCCTGAAACAACGGGACCCAAGCAACTCCGGATAGCAGTGTGACGATCAATAGGGAAGAGACAGGGTTAGCTAGAGCCAGGTTTAGTATGCCTGAGATCGAGGGCAGGCCCGGGAAGAAGGCGATGCTCTGTGGGCTGAAGGAGTAGCCCTTCGCGATGATGCTGAGATACCAGGCGCTGTCCCAGCCTAGGAACAGGTACTCCCCGCTCGATGCGTGATAAGGATTCTGCCAGAGGATAAGATTCTGAGGCCCTGAGAATACTCTGGTCTGGTCCATCCAGTAGCTTCCCACGACTCCGAGGTTGAGCAAATAATATACAATGATGGCCACAAGAGTCTTCATAACAAGAACTGCTGCAATGGAGACTAGGTACCTCTTCGGTATTTTTATGCCGAAATTGACGTTGCCGTCTATAATCTTGGAGATGTGACTTGTGGTACCTTTGTTAGCTTCACCCACTTCAGTAGCCCCGTAGCCTACGAGATAGGGAGCTGACGGCCTTCAGCTCCATTGGGTAGCTGAAGTATTTGTGTTTCCACCTGAAGCTAGCTACCCTATGCATTAGTTTATACCCGGCTCTAAATGGCTGCTTCATCTCTCTGATCCTGGCCTTGGGATAGAAGGTGTACCTCGTGACTGCGGATATGGCCTCAAGCTTGTCTACGTAGCCT
Organism: Bathyarchaeia archaeon; assembly: GCA_050014495.1. Taxonomy (GTDB): domain Archaea; phylum Thermoproteota; class Bathyarchaeia; order TCS64; family TCS64; genus UBA8941. Next base: position 33,968 of record JBEKDF010000026.1, on the reverse strand, counting down.
TTTTCGTGCCATGGGGGCCTGAAGTGGAACACGTCCACACCTCCCCACTCCTCGAGTGATGTTGGGAGCTTGTAATCTGATGCGAACTCGGTGAGCATCGGGCTGGGAAAGGGGGTGTAGATGCATATCTCAACATGCTGCGTCTTCCGGTTTATCTCCGATAGTCTCTCCATCACCCCGTAGGTTTTTTCAAGATCGCTTTCAGTTTCCTCGGGGAGTCCACTCATCCAGAATACGTATAGCTCGATGGAGGGTGCGTAGTCCCTCAGCTTCTCGACCGATTTGAACATCATGTCAGTGGTGACGTCCTTATGAATCAACTCCAGGAGGCGGTCCGAACCTGTCTCAGCGCCGAAGTTTAGCTCGATGCACCCCGACTTCTCGAGTAGTCTAATGAAACTCTCTTCATATTTCGACATGTAGTCAAACCTGCAGTCGGCGCGCCATGTGGCGTCAATTCCTCGTTCAAGCATCCCCTTGCAAATGGCCTCCACCCTTGACTTGTCGACGAAGTAGTTGTCATCGATTAAATCTAGACATTTAATATGGGGATACTTGTCAAGTACGTACTCGAACTCGTTTAGAACCCTCTCAGGGCTCTTACTTCTCCAGCTCCTCTTGTTGAATACAGTGTTGTAGCAGAACCCACATCTATGTGGACACCCCCGGCTCGTCTGTATGTGGAATCGGCCTGACTTGATTGAGGGATAACGCTCTGTATCGATGAGATCGTATGGGAGGTCTACAGGGATCTCGTCCAGATTAATTGGCGATCTATCGGGGTTGCTCCTGATCTTTCCTTCAGCCTTGTAGGTTATACCGGCTACATCGTCGAGCGGTTGGTTCGCGGCGAATCTCTTGGCGAGGTCGACGATCGTCTCCTCACCTTCTCCGCGTACGACTACATCCACAAACTCGTTTGTTATGGTTTGCTCCGGTAAGAGACTCGGGTGAACTCCTCCCCACACGATCGGTATCTTCGCATCGACATACCTAACTTTCCGAGCGAAATCCAGTCCGTATCTTATTTGGTGGCCACTCATCGAGCTTATTCCAACGAAGAGGGGATCCCGAAGTAGATTGTCGTTGTACTTCTCAATTCTCATATCATGGATCTTTACCTCGAAGCCACTCCTCTTTAGGTAAGCAGCCAAGTGTAGTATCGAAAGGGGAATCTGTGGGTTTGGAACATTGTACTTTCCTGGAAACACTAGTAGAACCTGCTCACCTCTATCACCTTTATTTGATGAGATTTCACCGGTCAAAGTAGTACGTTACTACCATTGAAAAAATAGGTATTAAACCTTGATTATGGTGCGCGCGTCTGCAGCGGAGCGAGGGTGAGGCTGTAAGGTCCCACTACATATACACTTGCACGCGCCACTGACCAACCTTTTTATCAACTCTTCCCGAATAATTAAAGAAGCAGACATGCAGTTCGAGGCCGTTGTCAAGGAGATAATCCAGAGAACTCCAAATGATATCAGTCTCAGATTCAACAGACCAGAGGAATTCAACTATCTGCCAGGCCAATACATGTACATTGAACTAACAATCAGCGGCCAAAAAGCAGAGAAACACTTCACAATCTCCAGCAGCCCCACAGAATTAACCCACCTTAAGTTGACTAAAAGGCTCACAGGCCACGAGTTCGCTAACGCACTTGCATCCCTGAAAGTCGGAGAAAAGGTTGAGATTGATGGCCCCGAAGGAGACTTCACCTTCGTGGGCGAGTACACCAAGATCCTGGCGCTGACCGGTGGAATCGGCATTACACCGATCCGAAGCATTATGCGATATTGCACTGATCTGATGCTGAAATCAGATATTACACTCCTCTACTCCAACACCTCTGAGGACGACATCGCCTTCAAAGCCGAGCTGGACGACATGCAGAAGAACAATGATCAAATCAAAATCATCTACACCATAACCCAGCCGAAAGGAAAATGGGACGGCCTAACGGGGAGAATCAATGAAGATATGATGCGTAGGGTCGTGCCAGATTTCATGGACCGAGTAACTTACATATCTGGCCCACAGAAGATGGTCGACGATCTAACCAACATTATGATAATGGATCTGAAGATGCCAACAACAAGTGAAGACCGAAATCTTCCCAGGATATTAATGCCAGATAGCGCACGCATATTTTTTATTCAAACTACTGAACTAGTCATTAGGAGTCAAGAAGATGGAGTTCAGAAGAGCAGCATCCGTCAACGACCTTAATCCTGGGGAGAAGCTGGGTATAGTTCTAGCTGGTGAACCTGTTCTGCTCGTTAATTTGGAGAATGAATACTATGCAATTGGGGGGAAGTGCACGCATAGGGGATGCATGTTAAGCGATGGAACGATAGATGGTATGAGAATTCGATGCGTGTGCCATGGATCAACCTTTGAACTGAAGTCCGGAGCAGTGTACAAGGGTCCGGCAGCTAAGCCAGAGCCATCTTACCTTGTGAGAGTCGAAGGCGATCAGATTCAAGTAGAGATTTAGATTATATGCGCTAAAGATTATTTATCTAATACAAGGACCAAAAGATACTAAAAACTTGATCGCGTATATACTCAATAATCGATCTAAAGACGTCTGAACACCCCATCACCTATGAATTTAAACGGTCTAACTAAGAGTGGCGCCACACGACCAAAGTGGAGCTTTAGGTAGTGGATGGTTAAACCCTCTATTATACCGAATTTGAGTTTAATCTCCGGGATTTCACTGTAGTAGATAAGCTGATGATGAACGAGCCCCTTCTGCTGGGGCTCGGGGTTCCCCTCCATCATCTTATCCTTAACCCTCTCATAGAGAGGCGTACCGGGAATCGGGTAAGGATACGTGAAACTGAGGTAGTCCAAAGGTAGGCTGTTGGCGAAGTGAAGCGTCTCAAGCATCGACTCAGTATCGTCGCCAGGGTAACCAAAGATGAAGAAGGCACCCGTTTTCAGACCACCAGCCTTGGCAGCCTCAACTGCCCTCCTTCCCATCTCGGGGGTGGCGCTCTTATTCATTATCTTAAGCACCCTCTCACTGCCGGACTCAAGTCCGAAGAAAACTTGGTCACAACCCGCAGCATGCATTCGGGCAGCGGTATCTCTATCCATACTGTCTACCCGGCTGAGGCACTCCCAGCCAAACCGAAGACCTCGGCGCTCAACCTCTTCGCAGAACTTTGTAACTCTTCCCTTTGTGAGTGTGAAGCAATCGTCCTGGAAGAAGACCCGCTCGTATCCCAGTGAGAGAACCTGCTCGACCTCATCAGCCATGTTTGCTGCACTGCGCTCGCGGAAACTCTCGCCGAAGATTGGGTGGCTGCAGAAGTCGCATGCAAAGGGGCAGCCGCGACTCGTTATTGCACTCGTCGTAGGGGGTTCGCCTCTCTGCTTGTAGTAGCCTATGTAGTGTTGATTGTCAAAGAGGTCTCGGGCAGGTAGAGGAATCGCATCAAGGTTCTTGAGGACGCGCCGTGGGGAGTTGTGGATTACATCACCACCAGACTCTCCAGGCCTCAGGGGCCTTCCAGCTCGTTCACGGTAGACAAGCCCGTCTATTTCCCTGAGTTTTAACCCTCTCGCTATTTCGAGCGTTGTCTCCTCTCCTTCTCCGACAGCGGCTACATCGAAGTCGTTAAGATAGGATTCTGGTTCAACTGTGGGGAGTGGGCCGCCTGCGACTAGTAAGTCGCAGTCGTTTCGTAGGGCGCGTGCGAATCGGAGGCTGGCTTCCCGCATGGTAAACATCGAGTAGATACCAATTATTCTGAGATGAAGCGACCTGACCTTCGCGATTGCTTCTTTCTCGCCGATGAATGTTGCGTCGATAATAGAGTTTTTGTACCCTGCATCACGAAGGTGGGCGGATATGTAGCCTATTCCGAGGGGCGGAAACCTGAAGATCGATTTGTTGCGTGGCGGATCCGTATATGGATAGATTAACGCTATTTCCGACAATCTAAGAGTTTTGAGTAAGGGAGTAGAATATATATTTCTGGTTCAAACCCTCGAGCAGAAGAACTAGCTAAGTTCTCAAGGGCTCCCCAGATTCCAATAGAGTATGCTAACACAGTAAATTCAGTCTAGACACGCCTACGCTCCCACATTTGAAAACGATTGTTTTAGCCTCTGAACTCTGTGAAGCCAATTCTGTTCTCTCGGTTTCAGGGGATTCGGTGCACTCGGGAATCTTTCATCTCTGAAAGTCAAGGTGCACTCCCAAGCTCTTACATAATCGCGCGCACGCGCCTCTTTTACTCCCCCCTCATCTCGTGGTTCGTGCCTATTCTTTTATCAGTGAACCAGCGCACCCTCGCCTAAAAAGTTGAAGTCCTTCATTCCCCCGCCCTGAGGAGATTCTACGTCAGCGGATGCGAGGAGCCACAGGCCTACAGATGGGATGGGATATAGTATAAGCAGCTCAAGCGTGCGCGAATAAGCAATTTATAAGCAATATTTAGTTATTTTTTAGGCAATTTTTAGGTATTTATGATAATATCAAACGGTTGAATGCTTCTATCGCCCGGCTTTTTTATTTAAAACTAAAAGATGTGAATCCGTTGGCTGTTTTAACTTAATAACCGTTTTCGTTGCTTCTATCTTCTATCATATATGCAGCGTTTACAAATCATGTTTGAATTTATCATAACTTAGTTCGATGTAAAAATCGTGCTCGAGTGGACCGGCCGTAACCCACCTTCTACTCGATAAAATGACTGTTTCTCGAACAGTAATAAGCAAGTGAGTTTACTCTAAGTTTAAGATAGACGTACGAGATTAGGTTAGTGGGAGGCCACCTGTCGCTGTCCTTACCCTGTAGACACTGGTCTGCGCAGTAATGTATAGAGTCTTGAAATCAGCGTCACCCCACGCGACGTTCGAGGAGACCTCAGGGGTTTCGATGACGCCGAGCGCCTCACCGGATGGGTTGATTACCCAGACGCCACCGGAGCCAGTGCAGTAGACGTTGCCGTGAACATCGACCTTCATACCATCGGGGTTTCCCGGCTTAGCACCCCTAAGCTCCGCGAAGATCATGCCGTTACATAAGGATCCGTTTCTCTGTACATCGAAGACCCGGATGTGACGCCGCGCCGTATCATCTACATATAGCCTAGACTCGTCTGGGCTGAAGGCGAGGCCGTTTGGGCGGTCGAAGGTGTCGTCTAAGAGAGTCAGCTTCCCGCGGACTCCCAGCCTGTAGACTCCCTGATAGGGCAGCTCTTTTCCCTCCAGCTCATCGTTGAGGCCGTATGGTGGGTCTGTGAAATAGATGGCACCGTTCCTCGCCACCACGACGTCGTTAGGGCTGTTGAGCCTCCTGCCGTCGTAGCTTTCGGCGAGTACTTTCAGGGTGCCGTCCCGCTCGGTGCGGGTCAGGCGCCTGTCGTGCTCGCAGGCTATGAGGCGGCCACACCTGTCTAGGGTGAGCCCGTTGCTGTGGCCGCTTGGTCTCCGGTAGACTTCGGCGTGCTTGACACCGGGCTTCCAGCTGTAGATGGTGCTTGCGGGTATGTCTGAGAAGAGAAGTCTCCCGTCATCCCAGAGAGGTCCTTCCGTGAACTGGAATCCGCTGAGGATCTTCTCAACCTTTGGGTCAGAGGCGATTTCTCCTAGTCTGGATGCTTTCGGCATGGCTTATCGGGATGTATGGGTGGCGTCAGAGATTTAATGGGTGCGACTTGAGGGTGGCGCCATCATTTTCATTGGTGAGTATCAGGTGGAAGTGAGGATAAGATTATTGAATCAGGATCTTGAAATCGCTGAGGCTGTGTTAAGGTTGGGAACAATCTGGACCTCCGGACGCTCCCTCCCATACTCAAGGATTCGATCACTTAGATACTCAGCCTCAATGCACCACCTCGGAAAACCCGTGCACGCCCATCCCGCAATCGAAAAGGGCCTTGTATATCGAAATGCATTTGCAGTAACAGAAAAACTTCCACTTTGGAGGGCAAGACTTTATTTAATCTCTTAAAATTCCCATGTAATTTGTTTTTAAGCAATATTTAGGCAAATTATTGCTAATATTTAGGTATTTATGATAATATCAAATGGAGTATGCATGACTTAAGTCATGGGTAGTTCACCCCAAATTTTCTTCAGACGATCCAAGTGAGACTTAGGGAGGGGCTCGGCTCCTGAGCACTCGGCTGCCTCCTCTATTTGCCTGAGGTTGGAGAAGCCTACGAGAGCCACCGAGACCGCCGGGTGCATCAACACGAATCTCAGTGCAGCCTGAGGCAGGCTCTTAACATCTCCAAACACTAGGAAACTAAGGCGGCTCGCGGCGGCCTCATCTTTTTCATACTCCGAGCTGGGTACTAGCGGCCCCCCAACTGTGGGTGAAGCGTAGCCGGCGCGGGCTTCGATGCCTCCGAGGGCCCCCGCAGCCATCACACGGATCGCTGCCACGCCCATGCCCCGCGCCGCTGCCTTATCCATGATTGATTTGAAGTCGTATCCCTTGAATCCGTTGGGTACGCTCCACCCCGCGCTTGGATTCAGCAGGTTATAGTAAGCCTGCAGAACGTCGAATCGGCCGCTGTCCACGATCCTGTGTAGCGCCTCGGCTTCGCCGATGCCGGTTAAGCCTATGAAGCGCGTCAGGCCTTGAGAGCGGACGGCTTCGAATGCATCTGCGACGCCGTTATCCTCGATGACGTCTTCGACGCTTAATGCGCCTGTCCAGGGCGCGCTGCTCCGCGTCAATGCCACCCTGGAGTGAAGCTGGAGCACGTCGACGCTGCTTCGTCGTAGCCGCCTCAGGCTCTCATCTACTGACCGTTGCACTGCTCCCTTTACGTCTCTCATGTCCTCGAGTGTGAGGCCGACCTTGGTAGCGAGGATGATGTCGGGGTTGAGTTCAGAGAGCACGTCGCCGAGGTGGGTCTCTGATCTTCCGTCGCCGTAGCTTGGGGCGGTATCGAAGTAGTTGATGCCCGTCGCCAAGGCCTTCTTGACGGCGTTTAACTGATCTTGGTGGGTCCCTCGGATGATTAAGCCGCCTATATTGCCGCAGCCGAACCCGATCTCTGAGACCTTGAGCCCGGTTTTCCCCAATCTACGATAGTTCACTTCCATCATCCCCTAATCCTTGATTAATTGAATCATGTTGAAAAGAATTACCCGGGTGTACACGCAATGCTACTTGCAGCCACGTGTGCTGTGGATGCGCATGTCGCTCTCCTCCATGGTCACCCTATTCCCATGGATTCCGCCGGCGGAGTTGATTACCCCACAGGCCTGGGCGAGGTGGTCGTGGAGAACATCGAACTCGTCGGGGTTATGCTCCTTGTTGTTGTCTATGGGGTATAGCAGGTGTTTGGAGCCCCAGTAGTCCAGAGCGACCGGGTCACGGCTTGCCAGTAGCTGGTCGAGTCTAGTGGTCGTCTCGGCGGGGTAGCCCGACAGTGAGCCCGCTGAGACCCAGGTGCAGTCCAGGATACTCAGCGTCGGCGCCCTGACCCTGGCGATCATTGTGCCACAGTGCAGACCCAGTTTATCGTAGTGGCGCTGACTGGATCCACCGTCCATCATGGATAGCACCCCGTAGAAGACCTTTAGGGCGCCGGTGATGCCGCAGCCCATGTGGTGCTTCAGCACCGGCACCGTGATGAGCTTCAGGTTATTGTTGTAGCCTTCGCCGTTCCATATGCCCTCCCTCAGCTCGACCCTGTTGCCCTTTGCGGTGGTGAAGCAGGGGTAGGATACTGGATTCAGCTTCCTGTAGCCGTCGGTCGCGTGGTCGTCTCCGGAGATGAAGGTTCCGCGGATCGGATCAAGCAGATACTTCGACACCCTTCTGTCCGCGAATACCTCGTCGACGATGAATGAGTAGCTGTGGCTCTCGTCCTCCGCGTTCGCGTGGACGCTAGCGTCCGGGTATTGCCCACCCCACGTGGAGGCGCATTCCAGGCTCCCGCCGCCCTGCCCGTTCTCGATGAAGACTACCTCGCCTTCGAAGCCGTCGGGGTGCTCCAGGATCCTCTGGACGAGTCCCCTGGCGACGTCAGTGTTTGTGCAGCCCCTGTACTTCCACTGCGCGTTGATCTTCAGGAGGACCACATCGGATCTGCCGATTAGCCCGTCTTCTCCGCCGAGGTCCGCCGCTCTCTGTGTCTTGTAGAATTTTAAGCCGTTGCTAGCCATCAGGCTCAGGAGTGAATCCAGCCCCTCGTGATGATTTCTTGAAGCTGATGGGATGGGGCACTCTGTCACCTGGTAGATGTCTGATCCGTCTATACCCGTCTCCTCTCACCTGTTGTTACTGTTGTGTTCGTTGAATTCAAAACTTGTTGCGCGTGTGTAAGATTATTCGAATTGGTAAGCACCCAGTCTTAGGTCGCCCCATGTCCAGCTACCCTGTATCTTTATCCCAGGAGCATCAATGCCCGCTGCACCAACCGCTACCATCAGAGGCGTTATGTGGTTAGGTCGGGGTTGGGTTTTCTTTGGGTGCGGGGCCTTACTTCGATAGTCGAACAGAGACTTGTTGTCTCCCTTCTCCACCTTATCAGTAAGCCACTCCTCAAAGTCGGTGGCCCAGCGTTCAGGCGGGGAGCCATCAAACCTTGAGGTGAAGTAACCACGCGCGCGTGTCTCATGCATCAATATGGTTTTACTAGCTTTTTGGTTTTGATGAATGTGCCCGTATCGAGTTCTTCGAATGCTTTGTCCAGTTTTTCTTGAGTGCGCGCGCAAATCTGTAAGAAAACGTGAGATAGTTAGTTAAATAATAGTTTATTTTAATATATTTTATTACTTGTGGTCCTTCACGATCGTCTGTGTGCCGGTCATAACTGACTTCTAGAGGTTAGTTACTAAGATGGAGCCGAGGATGAGGCTATAGCAAAAACACAAGGGGCGCACGCTGAAACGACGAGAACTATTGCTTAGTGAGTCGACGGAGGTTCCCCGTCGCAGCGGAGCCGACCTCCTCCATGGTAAGACCCTTCATTCTACCAACGATCTCACAGGCCTTCACAACCTCCCAGGGCTTATTGGAATCGGTCTCAGTGACAATAAGCCTCATGGGGGTGTGCTTTACTGTCTCCTCGAAACCGGGGGGAGGCGCCTGAAGGGTCCTGAGCCCGAGGGAGAGGTAGATTCCGAGTCTCTCACATCGCAGCGCATACGTCCTATCCTTGGAGAAGCCGTGGATTATGACCCCGGTCTTCGCCGCGCCCTCCTCCTCGAGGAGGTCTAGGACCTCCTGTCCCGGCGCCCTGTCGTGAACGATGACCGGGAGGCTCAGCTCCCTCGCGAGCCCTACATGGGCGCGGAACGTCGCCATCTGAGTCTCCTTATCCACATACTTCTCCTCCTTGACCCACTGGTGACTCATCCTCCCCGTATAGTCTAGACCCGTCTCCCCTATGGCGACCACCTCAGGGTTCTTGGCGAGCCTCAGGAACATCTTTCGAGTCTCTTCAGTTAACTCATCGCTGTACCAGGGGTGAACTGCGAGGCTTAATCGTATGCTTGGGTGCCTCTTCGCCAGCTTCAACGCGATGTTTGTGGATGCCTCATCCAAGCCCATAGTTATCATGAGGGCGAGTTGTGCATCCTCGGCTCTCTTCACGTCTTCGGGGCTCATGTCGCCGAGGTGGCAGTGAGATTCAGAGTACAAGTTGATCGATTTATGGATCGGGTCCGGGTGCTTATGAAGCTCTTGGGCCAGGTAGCGGAGGCTACTGTTACTCCTAAGGCTCCAGCGATGTATGACACTGACTGGAGGTAGGTCAGCCAATCAAGTAATGGTTGAGTAGCAGGTGGAAGTGAGGATAAGGCTATTGAGAGAAAAGAAAAACTAGCGAACCCCCACATGTTTTCCACTATTACTGTTTCTTGAGTTTTACCTCTAACTGTTTGGGTGCCGCATTTTTTACCAGTTCAAACGATTGATCATCCGTGAAACCTTCATTTTTGAGCTGGTTATAATAAGCCCACATTATCTTCGCTTGAATGCCTAAAAGCTCCTCCATATCAGGTCTGATTGAGGCTGTAACCTTTACAGCGTTCTCTAACATCTTCTTAGTCTCAGATTTTTCCAAACATCTTCACCTTCTCAAAGTTATGTTACCAATCACGGCGTTTTAAATCAATATCACTATTCGGAGAAGGTTCACCCGCGCCCCGATGGGAACTGTGCGCGCGTGAACATGTAATAGACAGCCGCAATCGTCACACTAGCCGCTGCGCGCGCGTTTATGATAAATTAAAACGGTTGAATACTTCTATCGCCCGGCTCTTTTATATAAAAATAAAAGATGTGAATATTAAGACTGTTTTAACGGAATAACTGTTTTTGCTGCTTCTATCTTCTATTGTATAACTTGTGTTTACTTATTGCGTTTGAATTTATCATAACTTAGTTTGATATTTAATCGCTCACGGCGGTTGAGTTCTCAGGAAGGGAGACTTGTAAAGGCTTTGAAAGTCCATTTCACCCTATCTATTAACAGCACACATGTTATAATAGCATATTTTTTTATTCCGTTAAAGTTCAATTCTATTCGGGGGAATTGATTTGAGGTATCTAAGTAAGGAAGATGTACTCAACTACATGTTTGGTTGCACGACTCTTTCAACCGGCGGAGGCCAGGTAGCTCCCTCCCTAGAGACCGTGGATAAGACAATCCAGCCAGTTCTTGATGAGGGCCATAAACTTGGATTCGTTGAGCTTAAGGAGATCCACGATGACGCGATTGTTTTCTCCGACTGTGGAACTGGTGGTGGTATCCAGACCGAAATGATGGAAAAGTTCTCAGCCAACCCTAGGCAGAGGTTGGCCAGAGATTTCCATTACTCCGTGGACCAAGCCGCAAGGATCAAGGATCAAATAATGCAGGCCGACCGTGAGTGGTGTCCACTCAATACATGGTCGAAGATGCCTAGCCCGGACTATAATGAGAGAGGAGACACAAAACTCAAAGAACTCATCGGAGGGGAGCCATACTCCCACATACAGTTCGAGATCGCCCCTGCCTTCCTCAGGCTCTTGGTGAGCTTAGCGAGAAAGGATAAGCCCTTCATTGATGCAACGGTCGCGGGCAACAGGGCAGCCCCTGAGATTTCACAGAACGGTCTGAACCTAACGAATGTCCCATGCACGCCAGCTGTGTTCACAACCATGTGGGGGGATATGCTGGTCCTCGAGGAGACTCTGTGTTTCCAGCGTATGGAAGAGATAGTCGAGGGCATATCAACCTACTCTGGTGGTACAACGAGGGGCGTACACGCTGTCAGAGGATCGGACCTAAAGAAGGCAGCCTTCCCAGGTACACAGTCCCTTGCTATGAAGGTTGGTAAGGAGGTTCGGGGGGCTGTTAAATCTAAGAAGAGTCCAGTCGAGGCGATGCTAAAAGCACTGGGCCCCATCGGCTTCAAACTGTTCGAGGGAGAGATATTTGACTACTGGCAGGAGGGTAAGTTCAGCTTCATATGGGGAGTCTCAAAAATTAAGGGTACTGGCGCCTATGCCGGACATGATATGAAGATATGGTACAAGAACGAGAATCAACTATCATGGCTCGACGGCAAGCCATATGTTACGAGCCCGGACGGTGTTAATATTGTCGATGTGGAAACAGGTTGGGGTCTTCAGAACTTTTGGCCTGCTGAGTGGGAAGCCGGCAGAAAAGTCGCGGTGATTGGAGTTAAGACCGATGATAGGTGGGAAACGCCGATGGGCCTTAAGCTGTGGGGTCCACAGCATTTCCGTTCGGATATTGTACATGTTCCACTCGCCAAGGTCTTTAAGAAATTTGAGTAGGGCAAGACTCGCAAGGAGATTACTTAATAATTTTGAAAAAAGTTAAATTGTTTTTCTGATATGCAGTCGCGTTGTGTAAGAGTGAAGTTAATGCTCATTTCAGTCAACAGGTAAGCTAGTAAGTGAAAAGCTATGCCAAGACCGCTAAATGTTTCCTAGGCGAATGAATGTGCATGCACTCTAAGCGGTGAGATTTGAACTAACGGAAAATCCAACGTGCACCATATACGCGATTGCGCGCGCGCATATTAATGATTAAATCAGGTTAGTCGAGTTCTATGTGAAGGCTACATCTTTGATCAATGGGAGAATCTTTGAGGAAATGGCGGAGTCATTGGAGTACTTTGACTCGGAGAAGGCTCTAGAATTGACTGAGGCGGCGCTTAAGGCTGGAGTCGATCCTGTTGATATTATCGATAGGGGCTTCTCTATGGGGTTGAAAAGAGTTGGGGATAGGTTCGGTAAAGGGGAAGCCTTCCTAACCGAGCTGGTGGGCGCGGCTAACGTTATGGAGGAGGTCTCGGAAAGGCTATCGAAAGAGATAATCAAGTCTAAGAAGGAGAGGGTGCAACTCGGAAGGGTTCTTATTGGGACGGTCGCCGGTGATGTCCACAGCATTGGTAAAAATATACTTAAGGCGATGCTCGAGGTTGGTGGCTTCGAGGTCTTTGACGCTGGTGTAGATGTGCCTACGGGCGTGTTCATTGAGAAAACTAGGGAGTTGAAACCAGACATACTGGGGCTTTCGGCGCTGATGACCACGACCATAATGATGCAGAGGGAGGTCATAGAGACTCTGAACAAAGAGGGGTTGAGGGACAGTGTCAGGGTGATGGTCGGAGGTGCAGCTGTCACAGAGAAGTGGGCTAGAGACATAGGTGCCGATGCATATGCAGAGAATGCCTATGACGCTGTGAAGGTTGCTCAGGGGCTCATATCGCGACTTTGAGTGGTGTTCAACATGGTTGACTACTATGGCGGGAGGTTCCAGGTACTCTCCTCGGACCAGATATACTCGATCCACATGGCGACCCTTGAGGTGCTCGAGAGGACAGGAGTCCAGGTGAAGGAGGAGAATGCCCTTAAGCTGCTAGACGGCGCAGGGGCTGACGTAGATTACAAGACCCAGAGGGTGAGGATACCCGCTTACCTTGTGATGGAGGGCGTAGAGAAAGCGCCTAAGACGATCAGGCTCTGTGGGCGTGACCCTAAGAAGGCTCTGAGGATCGAGGGCAAGAGGTCTTACTTCGGCTTGGGTGGTTCGGGGATCTACATGCTTGACCTAGAGACGGGTGAGAGGAGGGCGGCTACAAGGAGGGATCTTGAGGAAACCACGAGGCTGGCGGATGCCCTCGAGAACATCGACTTCCTCATGGGGCTCATCATCCCACAGGATGTTAACCAGAGGATCTGGGACAGGTACAGCGCGCAGGTAAAACTCCACAAAACGGTGAAGCACTCCTTCACTGGCGCTCTTGGCGCCGAGGGTGCCAGGGATGTTCTCAAGATGGCATCGCTTGTGGCGGGGGGCGAGAAGGAGTTGGAGAGAAACCCACTCTTTTCCTTCATCCTATGCACGGTAAGCCCCCTCACTCAGGATGCCCGCAACACCGAGACAGCGATCGAGCTTGCTAAGCATAAGGCCCCCATTATATTCGCATGTGAATCGATTAGTGGCGGAACGGCTCCAGTCACCCTAGCTGGTACACTTGTACAGCAGAACGCCGAAGTCCTTAGCGCGAACCTGATTGCCCAGCTCGTGAACCCCGGCACACCGGTGATCTATGGTGCGGTCTCAAGCCCTATGGATATGAGGAACGGTAGCATAATACTTGGTGTCCCTGAGGTCGCGCTGCTCGGTGTGGCCGTTACACAGATCGCTCAGTATTATGGGATGCCCCTCTATTCGATGGCGGGGATAACGGACTCGAAGGTACCCGATGCCCAGGCTGCTTACGAGAAGGCGTTGCAGCAGGTTCTTGTGGGGCTGGCTGGAGGCAACCTGATCCATAACGCCGCAGGCATGCTCGACAAGATGATCACTGGGAGCATGGAGCAGATGGTGATAGACGACGAGGTGATTGGTATGGTTAAGAGGATAATGAGGGGCATAGAGGTTAACACGGATACGCTGGCCGTGGATGTGATCGGGAAAGTAGGGCCAGGCGGCAACTTCCTAGGTGAAAAGCATACGAGGACGTTCTACTTGAAGGAACATGACCTAACAAAGTTAAGCGACAGGAACACAAGGGAAGCCTGGGAGAAGGCGGGTAGTAGAGATGTCATCGAGAGGGCTAAGGAGATCGTTCGCGAGAAGCTGAGGGACCACCAAGTGGAGCCGTTGGACAATGACATCGCGACTAGGATCGAGGAGATTGTTAGAGAGGCTGAGCGGCTCTCTACGAGTCAACGTGTTGTTTAGTAATGGTAATGGGTCAAACCAGCTTCATAGTTGCCTCACGACTTCGTCGAGCAGATGCCGATCATAGGTTCCAAATGTCTGTTCAGCTATTTCGATGTGATTGGCGTCGCACGCTCTCTCGTTCGTGCGCGCTCCCCAATAAATACCAATTGACCTGTTTTTACACTACGCAGAAATTAATGGGCTATTGGATTAAGATTTATGAATATGTTATAATGGTTAGTTTTCTATTTCTACCAAGATGATTTTAAAACCATTGATCTCCCCTCCTGATACTTGTGATTCTAGTTTCGTGGTCATTATCTCCTCCGCCTCTTCCTTCGAATAAGCGTGTACCCTCTGTTTCTTGGATCTGGATCCCTCCACTTCATAAGTTACGACAAAGTCGATTCTCTTACCATTTGCCTTCTTATCCAGTATCTCTTTCGCATTGTTGAGTACCTTCTTTGGCCTCTGTTTCTCTTCTTTCATTATAACCGAAATAGATTTGCCCGATAATGTGGTTTAAATTTATGGTCGCGAGCTATTCGATTTTTAACTTGCCTTTCCAAGCTGATATCTGAAAAGGATGACCGACGCAAGGGCTCACCTCACGAAAAGCGAAGCCGAAAAACGGTTTCAACAAATAGCCGACGTGAAGTACAACCTCTATTTTAACCTCGGCGAAAACGATGAAGAATTCACCGGTAACACCCGCATAAACTTCCTTCTCAGAGAAGCCGGAGACGAGTCAATCTTCCTGGACTTTTCAGGGGGGGAGATAAAAACCATCAAAATCAATGGCCAAGAAGGAGCCAACCAATACGATGGAAAAAGGATAACGATCAAGAACATCAGCTTAAAGATCGGTAAATATAATCGGATTGAGATCAACTTCAGCCACCCCTACAGCAAAACGGGGGACGGACTACACCACTTCCAAGACCCATACGATCACAAAGTCTACGTCTACACCAACTTGGAACCATACAATGCTAACCAGGTCTTCCCCTGCTTCGATCAACCCGACCTCAAGGCGACCTATACGGTGACAGTACAGGCGCCTATTGAATGGAAAGTCATCTCAAATGAGAAGGAGGCAGAGATCAAGTCCGTAGATGGGGTAGCTACATGGGTCTTCCCCGAGTCCCAGCGCTTCAGCACATACCTATTCGCGCTAATAGGCGGACCATACACGGTCTGGGGCTCAACCTGGAGGGATATCGAGTTCCGGCTATTCGCCCGCGCATCGTTGGCGAAGTACGTCCGCAGCGAGGAATGGCTGAAGACGACCAAGATTGGTTTCGAGTTCTACGAGGAGAAATTCGGCCACCCATACCCATTCGGGAGACCCGGCAACCGAAAATACGACCAGATACTCGTACCGGACTTCAACGAGGGCGCGATGGAGAACGTGGCAGCCGTGACCTTCAGCGAGAGCAATCTGAGCCGGGCATCGGTGGTCACCCCGCTGATGAGGCTGGGAACCGCCGAGACGCTGCTGCACGAGCTCTCACACATGTGGTTCGGTGACCTAGTCACCATGAAGTGGTGGGACGACCTGTGGCTGAATGAAAGCTTCGCTACTTACATGGCGTATTGGGCCATAAACGAAAATAACGGGTCCCTGGATCTCCCAAACCCATGGCACGAGTTCTATCGGGGAATGAAGAACTGGGCGTATTTGGAGGACGAGATCAAGTCAACCACTCACCCAATCATCACGCAGGCGGATGATACAGACGCGGCGGAGGCCAACTTCGACGGGATAACATACGGGAAAGGCGCCTCTGTGCTTAAGCAGCTCGTCTACTTCATATCTGAGACGAGCTTCAGGAAGGGCCTCGGCGAATACTTCAGGAAGTACGCGTTCAGCAACGCGACGAGATCGGACTTCCTCAGAGAACTCGGTGAAGCCGCCGGGATGGACCTCAGCAAGTGGGAGTCAGAGTGGCTCGGATCAAGCGGCACAAACACACTAGAGGCGAACTACATCTGCGCAGGCGAAGAGATCGCTAAGCTAAACCTGATCCAGACTACAGATGAATCCAGCCACATTTTGAGGACTCACAGAACGCAAATCGCCCTATACTATAAGGAGAAAGACGAATTAATCGCCAAAGAAGTCCTCCCCGCCACCTACTTGGACGAGACGACAGAGGTCAGCGACGCACGAGGGTTACCGTGTCCAGCCCTAGTGTTCCCGAATTACCTCGACTACGACTATGTGCGGATTAAACTCGACGAACATAGCCTCGAAGCCGCTAAAAAATGGACATCCACGATCAGGGACCCTATGCCTCGGGAGATGCTGTGGGATACGCTCTGGTGGATGGTTAGAGAAACCAAGCTTTCAGCACAGAGATTCGCAGACATAGTATTAGCCCAAGCATCCGCGGAGAAGGATGAACTCGTGCTCAGGACACTGCTCGGTCACCTAGTGGATTCCCTCGGCTACATGGCCGACAAAGTCAGGCAAAAATACTGGTCAGAGATCGAGGGGTTCCTGAGGACGGGTTTTATGGGGGCTGAGGGCGGTAGCATTACACAGCTGATATATTTCCAAACGCTTATGGGGATGTCTCGGAGCAGCGGGAATCTGGATGAGTTCAGGGCCGTTCTCACTGAGGACAAATCCGATTACCGTGGTCTCAAGATTGACCAGGTGCGTAGGTGGGAGATGGTCTCAATGGTTGTCAGGAACACCACAGACATCGAATCTGCTAAATTGATCATTTCAAAAGAATTGGAGAGAGACTACACGGATTCCGGCCAGAAAAACGCCATTGGAGCCGAGGTATCTATACCAAACCTTGAGATCAAGAAGAAATGGTTGGATAAAATAATCTCGGAGAGCGACGACTCAGGCAAAATCCCCGTAGCTAAGCTACGAATCGCTATGGCTGGCTTCCATCAACTCGGACAGGAGGAGCTGACACGTTTCGCGATTAACCCCTATTTCGACTACATCCCCAAATTTGTGGACATCAAATCAATTGAGTATATGTTAAATTTTGCGAGACTAATGTTTCCCAACCACGCTGAGGAAGATATAGTAGCTAAAACTGATGAGTTGCTGAGATCAACTAATTTGCCAGATCAAGTCAGTAAACCTGTCAAGGCTCATAAGGATCTACTTGAGAAGAGAATAGTGGCGCGTGGTCTCTCTCAAAAAGAACAATAACGAAACTAAATTAGCTATGGTAGGTACGCGCGATTTTCTAGATCAGCTTTCGATGAGCAACGCCAACAGGAGTAGATCACGCATTGGCACGCGCGATTTAGGAAACAAAACTGAATTTGAATCCGTTAGTCTTTAACCCTACACTGGCTTGTTTAATTGATTCCGCTTGTCAGATGTTAAAGACAGGCTTTTCAAGAGAGTTGAAACCGATCGAGATGAGCTGGTCGATTTCCTCAGGGGGTTCCTTAGGGCTAGGAGTCCTAACCCACCCGGGGATACTAAAAATGCAGCAGCATATGTCACGAGTTATTTAGAGAGGAAAGGCATTCCGTTCAAGGTAGTTGGACCTGACGAAGAAAAACCCAATATCGTCTCTAGCTTTTCAGCAGGGCAGGCGCGTAGGTTGGTGCTCAACGGCCACATGGACGTATTCCCTGTGGGTGACGGTGCCGGTTGGAGCCATGACCCCTGGGGAGGTGAGCTCCTCGAAGGCAGGATCTACGGACGTGGAGCATGTGACATGAAAGCCGGGACAACGGCAATGATCTATACCTACGCCATTCTGCACGAGCTGATTGATGAGCTGGATGGTGGTGCAACTCTTGCTGTGGTCAGCGACGAGGAGTCCGGTGGGAGACTCGGATCAGGGTGGCTGGTAGAGAACGTGCCTGAGGTTATGGGTGACTGTTGTGTCACCGTTGAGCCTAGTAGCCCCTACACTCTGAGGTTTGGTGAGAAGGGGATCCTCTGGCTGAGAGTGACAATTAGGACACCAGGTGGCCATGGCGCATATCCACATACGAGCACTAATGCAATTAAGATAGCCTCCAAACTAATCATCGATCTGGAGGCGTTGAAGGACATCCTTGTGTCATACCCAGAGAACCTGACTAAGGCATTAGAGGAAGGTAGGGGCGCTGCTGAGAGGGCTCTGGGTAGAGGTGGAGCCGACATCATGTCGAAGGTCAGCGTGAACATCGGCGTGGTCTCTGGAGGAGTTAAGGTGAACGTGATCCCTAGGGAGTGTGTCTTTGAGGTTGATCTCAGGCTACCGCCGGGGTTGGCTAAGGAGAATGTAATGAGCCAAGTTAACAAGATTCTAGGAACGTATCCGGAGGCTGAGGTGGAGGTGATTAGATATGATGAACCTCTATGGAGCCAGCCGGATGGGGAGATGGCTGAGATCATTAGGGGTAATGCACGTCTCCTCGGCGTTGACCCCAAGCCCATAGTTAGTCTAGGCGGAAGCGACCTAAAATTCTGGAGGGCACTTGGCATACCAAGTTATTATTATGGGTTGACAAACCACGGGATGGGCACAGTCGACGAGTACGCGGAGGTTGATGAGCTCATCCATGTCACAAAAGTGCATTTAGCGTCCGCTTATGAGTACCTTTCAAGGAAAAAAGTTCTCTAAACACCTGTGCTTATCTGCGTTAAGATAAATCAAAAACCTTCCCCGGGTTTAATATATTTTGAGGGTCAAAACCTCGCTTAATCATCCTCATTAGATTTATCTGTGTCTCGCCAACCTTCCTGACTAAATACTTCTTTTTAGAGTAACCGACACCATGCTCACCCGAGATGGTACCTCCCAATCCTAGGCTAAGTTCAATTAATTCGTCGATCGCGATGTCTAGCTTCTTCAGCCAGACACCCCTGTCTTCGTTTTGCTCGCGTGCTATGATGCTATGGGCGTTGCCATCTCCCGCATGGCCAATCGTCGAGATCAGGATACCTAGTCTCTGCGAGATTTCATCAGCGCCCTCAACGTAATCGGGGAACCGACTTCTCGGGACGCATGCATCCACCTCATCGATCTCATAGAACGCCTTGTAAGCCTCGAAGAGCCGCTTCCTCGCCTCCCATAACTGCTGCTGTCTCAATGCGGTATCTGCAAGATACGCGTCTGCTCCCCCCATCTCAAGGCATACCTCCCCAACGATCTCGAGTTGTCTATCTATCTCGTTGTCGCTATTCCCGTCCACGCCAACGATGAGATAGGCTGGGTGATCGTGTTCAGGCAGCGTCCTCTCTAGGAAGCGTTCAGCTGTCAATATTGCATGTTGGGGAACGTACTCTAAGGCGTATGGTACCACTTTCCTACTTACGATCTCGGAGACGGTTCTTGCTGCAGCCCTCGCAGATTTGAATGGGACATAGATTATTGCGGTGTTTTTTGGCTTCGGAATAAGCCTTAGTGTAATCTTCGATACTACCCCCAATGTTCCTTCCGAGCCAACTATAAGGTCGATTAATTCATATCCCGTCGAGTTTTTAACATGCCTTCCCCCGAATGAGAGAACCTCTCCACTAGGCAGGACCACCTCGAGTGCTTGAACAAAGTCTCTCGTAACTCCATATTTCATACCCTTGACGCCACCGGCATTGGTGGAGATGTTCCCTCCGAGACTACCGGACTCTTGACCTGGGTCCGGAGGATACATGAGACCCCTCTTCTCTGTCTCTGCGTGAAGATCCATGATGAGGACGCCTGGTTCGACTACGGTCATTAGGTTTGCCTCATCGATCTCCAAGATCTTTGTCATTCGTTCGAGGCTGAGAGCTATTCCCCCATAAATGGGGTGGGCTCCGCCACTGAGGCCGGTTCTGGATCCCTGTGGTGTCACTGGGATGTTATAAGTGGAAGCTATTTTCATAACCGCTGATATCTCGCCTGTACTCATTGGATACAAGATCACTTCAGGAGTGTGAGGAGGCTCAAGGCTCTCATCCTTGCTGTGTTTCTCGAGGTCTTCACTTAGAATCGAGATGCTTTTTGAACCTACAATGCCCTCGAGCTCCTGTAAGATCTCTTGGGTCACTTTGCAATAATTGGTCATGATGAAGATACGGTTGTCTCAGCTTAGTACGAGTGTATATTCTTTTGCGCCCAATACTTGTTGTAGTGTGGGTGAGGGCTTGAGCGCTTTTTTACCATGTTTTAAATTCATCAGCAGCCTCAAATTTCTTGATACAAAATGGATGACAAACAATCTCCGTCGGGATATCATTTAAATAAAAAGCTCCTCCTAGGCGGGGAGGGAGGGTGGGACTACTTAACAGTCGACGATGCCTCACGTCGACTTTATGTTACCCACAACGACAGAGTTCACGTTCTAAACGCGGACACCCTCAATCTGATAGGTGAAGTTACCAAAACAGAAGGAATACATGGCGTAGCCATTGCAAGCGAATTTGGACGAGGTTTCACGAGTAATGGCCGAGCCTCAACTGTAAGCATCTTCGACCTGAATACTCTGAAAGTTATCGGAGAGATTGCTGTGGGCAGAAACCCTGATGCTATCCGCTTTGACCCATTCTCAAAGAGAGTGTTCGTTTTTAACGGTATAAGCCACGACGCCTCAGTGATCGATGCGGCTACCGGGGAATTGATTGCGACTATTCCACTCGGTGGCAAACCTGAGTTCTCGGTTGCAGACGGGTTGGGTCACGTCTACGTCAATAATGAGGATACAAGTGCGGTCATGACAATCGACTCCAAGACACTTGAAATTCTCTCAAATTGGCCCATATCTCCAGGGGAATCCCCAACGGGACTTGCAATCGACACGGAGAATCGTCGCCTTTTCTCGGTGTGCCGTAACAAATTAATGATCGTGTTAGATGCTGACGATGGAACAATACTCACCTCATTACCGATTGGTGGCGGCTGCGATGGATGTATGTTTGATCCCGAGAGGAAACTAGCCTTCAGCTCCAATGGGGAGGGTACAATGACCATTGTTCGCGAAGAGTCTCCGACTTTCTTCACTGTTCTGGACACAGTTGATACACAGCGGGGGGCTCGTACTATGACCATAGATTTGAAGACTCATTCATTATTTCTTCCAACTGCAGAATATGGTCCGACTCCTCAGCCAACAGCTGAACAACCAAAACCCCGACCACCAGTTTTACCAAACACTTTTGTGATTTTACAAATTCAAAAATAAAACACCGTTTTCGGTAATTTTAGGTAATCTTCTTTTTTCAAAGCCTATCTAAGAAATAGTTCGCGCGCGAACGATTAATAGACGTTACCAATCTCTAATTCTCAGTGACTTTGAATGGTAAATCATGAAAGTTATAACCCATCTACCCTGAAGATTACAGACCTGCGTACTGTAATAATAGCCTCCAACTTTGATTACCCTATAATTCGGATCGACACCAATCAGGGCGTATACGGGCTTGGTGAAGTCAGAGACGCGGGGAACAGAGAGTATGCTCTCCAGTTCAAGGGTATGTTACTCGACCAGAATCCTATGAACATCGAAGCACTTTTTCGAGAAATGAAAGGTCGTACTGGCCAACGAAAAAATGGTTTTAGTGGCCAAGGTGGCAGAGAAAGTGGGGGAATTAGCGCCATCGAGATGGCCCTCTGGGATATTATTGGTAAGGTATACGAGGTACCGGTCTATCAGTTCCTAGGCGGAAAGTACAGAGACAAAATTCGCATCTATGCCGACACACCTGCTCCAGTGGACCCTACCCCACAATGCTTCGCTGAAAGAGCCCTACAGAGAAAAAGAGCGGGACTAACCTTCATCAAATTCGACATGGGAATAGATGTCCTTCAGGAGGCAAGGATCACTGATTCGTTAACAGACAACCGACCCACCGAGAAGGGAATAGCTTACATGGCGTCCTGCGTCGCAGCTGTAAGAGAAGCCATTGGCTGGGAGATCCCCCTAGCCATAGATCATCTTGGTCCCCTCAGCGTTAAAGACTGCATCCGTGTAGGCAACACTCTAGAGAAGTTTAACCTAGCCTGGCTTGAAGATATGCGTCCAGAATATGATGTAGATGGTATGATTGAAATAACACGCGCAATTAGGACGCCTACATTGATTGGTGAAGGTCTGTTCTCGTTGGATGGATTCCGTGAGATCATAGACAAACGCGCAGTTGATTTAATCCAACCTGACTTAGCCACCGCCGGCGGGATTCGCGAAACTAAGAAGATAGCTGATTACGCTGAGGAGAAGAGCTCAATGTCAACTGTCCAACATTTTGCTGGATCCCCAATTTCCTTCATGGCGAACATCCACGTCGCAGCTGCTATCCACAACTTCGTTGCGCTAGAACACCATGGTCTCGATATACCCTGGTGGAAGGATCTCGTTACTGGATTACCTGACCCGCTGATGGTGAATGGCTACGTCAACGTTCCAGAAAAGCCGGGTCTCGGAGTGGATCTGAATGAAGAGGTCATAGTGAATCATCTGAAATATCCCGAATTGGGTTACTTCAAACCTACACCAGAGTGGAACAAGACTGCCACAAACAGTGCATCAGGGTACAAACCTCTTAGTTGGTTTGTATCAGATCTTCCTATCAAATGAGAATATTTCGCCGAATGAAAATACCTTCAATCGAGCGTGTGTCAGACTAACAATCTTCAGTCAACGACTTTACCATCTTCAAGGTAAATGACATCCTTCTCTTGAGGGGCCCAGATCTCGATCATCTTGAGCCCTTTCGGGCCAGATCCCACCACGCCATGAATATCCTTTGGTGAGAGGTAGGCGACGTCACCTGGCTGGAGGATGTGCTCCATCCCGTTGAGGTGGATTTTAGCCTCACCCTCGAGGATGAAGTAAGCACTCTCTCTCCTCTCATGGTAGTGAACCCTCTTAGTTATGAAGTTAGGCTGGTATTCATAGAGCACAGCCATAATCCGAGTGGCACCAAGGTCTTTGTCGACTAGCCAATACATATCGTTGACGCCGGGGTTTGTGGATTTCCTTGCTTCCTGAGCCTTGAATATTTTGGACATATGAGCTCAACGAGTGGCTCAGCCAGTTTAAGATTGTGCCTCTATGAGGCGCATCGTCTCCTCCGCTATCTCCCTGAGGTTGACGCGGTGGTAACCGGACACACCCGTCTCCAGGGTATCGTTGAATGGTCGAGTCCATTTTTCAGGGATCTTGGATGCTCCATGGATTGCTCCAATAATTGAGCCAACGGTTGCACCATTGCAATCCGTATCGAAGCCAGGCTGAACAGCCTTTGTGATACTTTCTCCAAAGTCGCCGCCTCCCCAAAGGAGACCGAGGGTGACTATCCGGGCATTACTTATCGTGTGGCACCAATCGTGTAGCCTTTTCTCGTCCCAGATAGAGTGTATGCGCTCAACAGCATCTTCGTAAGTAATACCCTCCTTCTTCCACTCAATCATTTCCCTTACCTCATTGGCGAGGCGGCAGCGAGCTGGTACCTGAGTGAGGCCCGCGTCGATGATCTCCATTAAGTCGTCCGTTGTGAATGCTGCGGAGATCATGGCTGATGCCCACATCTCCCCGTAGATCCCGTTCTTCACATGGGAGATGGAAGCGTCCCTCCACGCGTACTCTGCTGCAAGTTCTGGATCACCGGGCGCAGAGTATCCCCAGAAGTCTGCTCTAATCTGTGCTCCAATCCATTCTCTGTGTACATTCCTGTGAGAAGCTGAAGCTCCCGGAGGAATGAGGAGGCAGAGGTTTCTATAGGCGACGCGTTCAGCCGTGAATGTGTGGAGAATTGGAAGCTCCTGCAACCAGAAATTGGCTACATCGAGAGGAGTAAAGCCTCTGCCATGCTTTTTCATGACTGCTAGGCCGATGGTTGTGTAGTTCGTGTCATCGTCCTCGGGTATATGGTCAATATTCTCTATGAAGCACCCTTTGGGGTTTACATCGTACCTCTCGAGGATCTCCTTGGAGACATCAACGCTGATGTAATTCCTGAGTGGGAACTGACCCGTATCCCTGAGATATCCCCAGAGTTGCGTTCTCATCCACCTCTCAACGGGTTTCCCCAAGAGACAGCCAGAGACGCGCCCGAGCCAAGCGCCATAGATCTTATCGAATAGCTGACCCCTATTTTGGCTCAGCACTGTGAGTTTGCCCTTTCTCTTTGGACGTGTGGCCTTTATTTCCTCAAGCGTCGAGGGCTCATGGTAAGGGTACCCAATGCGGGTCGGGAGGGCGATACTAGCGTCAAGAAGGGCCTGCGCCGCAGGTTGATTCAATGGGTCGGTGAGTTCCAGCGCCTCGACCCGCCTGAATTCCTCCTCAAGGGGGGTGAGGTCCTTACCCTCTTGCGTGCACTGAAGCCTCTCAGACTGGATGTCTTCCTTCGAGATGTATAACCACCATTGAATCATGGATTTCGACTCGACGACTGTGTACTTGAAGCTATGGAGACGATGCCAAAGTCAATTTAATCAGCGTTTGCGGGTCAATACTCCATTGGCTCGGCTCTCTCAGGGGTGGTTATTTTGAGGTCTTGCTGTGATACTTTCCGGGGAGAGGTCCAGCCAAATGGGTGGAGACAAGGGTCTAGCTATGCTGAACGAAGTCTCTAGTCACTCACGTTGTAGAGAGGTCAAGCCTGTTGTCGACGAGGTTATTATAGTAGTAGGATCTGAAGCACACTGCGTCTTCACCAGCATTGAGGGCACCCGAGGAATGGGTACAGATGTGTTTTAAAAAACCGGAACCCAAGTAACTTAACAAGATTGTGTCAAACAGCTTATGTTAGAGAAACCAAAAGTATATAAGATGCGTAAGGTGAGATGGCTTTTAAAATGTAGGTGCTAGTGATGGGTTTCCGTGATAAATTCAAGGACGCGGATACCGCCTTCACCTTCAACGACGTGATTCTTCTTCCCGGATGGACGACCCTCGAGCCCAACGAGGCAACCGTCATGACGAGACTAACAAAGAGCATCAGACTAAATTCCCCGTTCCTTAGTAGCCCAATGGACACAGTCACTGAGGCTGACATGGCTATCGCTATGGCACGCAACGGTGGTTTAGGTGTTCTTCATAGAAATTGTTCGGTGGAGGAGGAGGTGGACATGGCGCGCCGCGTCAAGCGCGCCGAGGCGGTGATAATCAGGGATGTTGTAACAGTCGCCCCTGACACTACGGTGGGTGAACTACTAAAGCTCATGGAGGAGCACCACATCAAGGGGTTCCCGGTTGTGGGACGTGGGGGCAAGCTCGTCGGCATAGCCACATGGCGTGACGTTCGCCTTGCCGAGCAAACTCTCAAGGTCCGCGACATCATGACTAAAAAGGTCATCACCGGCGAGGAGAATATAACCCTAGATGAGGCGAAGCAGGTACTCCACAAGCACAAGATAGAGAAACTCCCCATCGTCGATCAGGACCGTCACGTTAAGGGATTAATCACGATGAAGGACATCACACTCAAGGGTGATTTTCCAGAGGCAATTAGAGACGAGGAGGGTCGCCTCATCTGTGCCGCTGCCGTAAGTCCCTTCGACCTCGAACGCGCTAAGGCACTCGACAAATACGTTGACGTAATTTTCACCGACGTTGCCCATTTTCACAACAAGAATTGTTTCGAAGCCACCAAGAAACTTATGCGGGAAATGAGTGCTGAGGTCATAGTAGGCAACATAGGCACATATCAGGCCGCCGAGGATTGTATAACTAAGCTCGATGGTATCGCCGGTGTAAAGTGTGGTATCGGCTCGGGGTCAATCTGCTCAACGAGTGTGGTTACACGCGCCGGTGCCCCCACACTCTTCGCGACAAGTAATGCAGCAGACGCCGTTAGAAACAACAAGGCCAATATCAGTGTCATCGCAGACGGTGGGCTCCGTAATCCGGGTGACATCGCAGTTGCCCTCAGCGTCGGGGCCGATGCCGCGATGATGGGCAACGTTTTCGCGGGTTGCAGCGAGTCACCGGGTCGCCTTGTAGCTATGGAGGGCAGATACTACAAGGAGTATTATGGGATGGGTAGCGCTAGGGCTAGGAAGAAGCGCTTCGCACAGGACCGCTACAGCCAGCCCAGTAAAGCGATAAACGAAGGCGTAGAGGGTTGGGTACCCTACAGGGGCCCAGTCGCAGATATCATCAATGAGTACATCGGGGGCCTCAAGGCAGCTATGGGCTACATAGGCGCATCAGACATCCAACAAATTTGGGAGAAAGCGAGGCTAGCACTTGTCACTGAACGCGGCTACCAAGAAATCGCACCTCACGATATCATGCTTACAGGCCCCAACCGCCTACTCTGAAACTATTCACTTTAGCTAACCCTGTTAATTCTGCATCTAATGTGAGGGCAAGTTCTAATACCCCGACACGAAGCCTACCCCAGCAAGGGAGTCTAAACCCATGATAAAGCGAGCCCTCATAAGTGTCTCTGATAAGAACGGCTTGGAGGACCTTGTTAAAACCCTTGGTGCCTATGGTGTTGAGATTGTGAGTAGTGGTGGAACTGCCAAAAAGATTAGGGAACTTGGCTATGTGAGGCTCACCGAGGTGAGCGACTACACTGGTCATCCCGAGAGCCCTGGAGGTTTACTAAAGACTCTACACCCTCGAGTTCACGGTGGCCTCCTTCTCAGTTGGGATGTCCCCGAACACAGGGATTACATGGAAAGGTATGGCATCAAGCCCTTCGAGATGGTCGTCGTCAATCTGTATCCATTTGAGGCGGCTGTCGCCAAGGGCGCAGAGCTACTAGAAGCCGCGGAAAACATAGACATTGGCGGGCCCACAATGATCCGAAGCGCAGCTAAGGCAGCGTTACTCTACGGGAGGGTCACGGTGATAACGGATCCCAAACAGTATCCAGTTATTGTCAAAGCGCTTAATGAGAACGAGGGAGAGACACCTATGAAGCTTGTCAGGGAACTAGCAGAGGCTGCGTTTCGGCGGACATCAGCCTACGATTCAGCCATCACGACCTACCTTGAGATGGAGGCGAAGAAGAAGTGAGTATAAGGAAACTATACCGGACGAAGGTCGAGGAGAGCTTCCCCGAGAAGATCAAAATAGTCCTCGGGGACCAGGAGATAGAGTACCATAAGGCTCAGAGCCTCAGGTACGGGGAGAACCCCCACCAGCCTGCAGCTTACTATGCACCCGATGAGGGGAAGTTGACAGTTGGCGCCATGAAAATACTAAAGACAGGGAAGGGCGGCCTCAGCAGGACGAACATCGAGGACATGAATAACGCCTGCAATATAGTGCGATACTTCGACGAAGCTGCCTGCGCCATTATGAAGCATGTCAACCCAAGCGGTGTCGCTGCCGCTCGGAAGGAAGACAGCCTCAGGGCCGTCTTCAAGAGAGCTTGGGAGAGTGACAGCGTCGCAGCATACGGCTGCGTCGCTGGTTTCAACAAACCCGTCGACAAAGAGACAGCCGAAGAGATAATGAACAACTATGTCGAAGCGGTCGTAGCCCCCGGCTACGCCCCAGAGGCGATGCCAGTATTCGAACAGAAAAAGGACATCCGCATCATTCAGGTTGACAACATCTATTCCTTCAGCCGATTCGTCGGTGAGGACCCATGGCCACTTGATATCAGTACCATGACGGACGGCAGCTTCGTCCTTAGCACACCCATGCTCACAAGAATGAAGAGCGTCAACGACTTCCGATGGGTCACCGAGAGAAAGGGCACCGAGAAGCAGGCCCGAGACCTCCTCTTCGCATGGTACGTGAATCTCAACGTGAGGAGCAACGGCGTCGTCCTCGCAGACGACAGGCAAACTCTTGGCGTTGGCACAGGGCAGCAAGACCGCGTCATCGCTGTGAGGCAAGCACTGCAGAAAGCCGAGGAACGCGGTCACAAGGACAGGCTTAAGGACGCCGTACTAGCTAGTGACGGCTTCTTCCCCTTCAGAGATAGCATCGACGCTCTAGCCAAGTACGACATAAAGGCATGCTGCCAGCCCGGTGGCAGTGTCAAGGACGACGAGGTCATAACCGCCTGTAATGAGCAGGGCATAGTCATGGCCTTCACAGACGAACGCTGCTTCCGCCACTTCTAGCCTTCATTTTCATATACCTCCTAATCACACCGCTAGCCATGAAGAGCGAGACCATCAAGTCGGGTGAATACATTCTTTCTTACTTACCACATGGGCGTGAATCCCCTCACTATAGTTCCTATCCATGGCCTCGGTGGCTCCAAGGACTACTGGCAGCCGATACACGACTGTGCGCGTATCAATGTCCTCGAAGTGGGGGGTGACATCCTCCTCATTCCCCACAGCATGGACCCATCTGTGTGATGCTCGCCGAGATGCTAGGTCCAAGGGTAAAGGGCATCGTCTACGCTGAGGGAAATATAGATTTCAACGACTGCTTTGGTAGTAATCTCGTTATCATCAAATTCACCTACGAACAGTATGTCAACTCGGGCTTCAAAAAAGGGGGGTAAACTAGACGCTGACGGGCTTATGTACTGGGGAGGTTAAAGTCTCTCAAAGTTCCAGTGCTCGTAATTTACGGTGAGAAGAACAAGGGGCTCTGGACAAGCGAAAAGAAGATGGTGGACCAGTTTTCCCTCGTTTACATTCCCGGAGCGGGGCACGCCATGATGGAGGACAACCCCGATGCCTTCTATGGCGAAGTTATCAGGTTCGTCAAAGGGTTGAAGTAGGTTAATCCCTGCTTAGTGGGCTTGTGCTGCAGTGGGGCCCACCGAGAAGGTCTAGGTAGCTGTCGTCCCATTCATTGACCTTTATTCCATTCTCTCTCAACACACTAATCGTCTTCCTGTTCCTCCTATAGGCAATGACCGTCTTTGGGCACGTTGCGACGATGTTTCCCGCGCCTCGAGCCTGCTCGAGGAAGGCCGAGTAGAGGTGACCGACATCGTTCTCTTTCTCCGGTTCACCGCCGACGTACATAAGCCCGTCAGCGTCTAGTTTACCCTCCTTGACAAGGAAGTCTATGAGGCTCACCTCCGTACGCAGAATCTCGGGTTTGCCCCCTTTGTTTACATAAATCGTGGTCCTACCACTGTGCCTGAATCCTTCGGGGTGGATCATCGGCCCCATAGGGCGGTAGTCTGCGTCGCTCTGCCTCCGGAGCGCCTCTAATGTCTTGAGGAGAAGCCTCTTCGGGGGCATCTCTTTGACGACCTCTGAGTCCCAGATGTATGGCATTACGAGAGCCCGCCGTGTATCAGGGTAATTTATAGTTACATCAAGGTGCATGTAGTCGAGGGCGGGGTAGTCAGGGAGCTGAACAGCGCATACATACTTTATTTTTCCCTCCCTGTCATGTTTAAACAGCTCTTCGGCGCATCGCTTAATGCCAGTCAGTGTACTCCTCTGATCCATCCCTATGGCCATAGTCTCCCCGTCTACAATCTGGGTGTCACCCCCTTCCACATTTGGCGGTTCAGTAGTTACGCCACCTAACTCGTTTGCGTCCCATACGATCTCAACGTGCTTGGCAAGTGTAGGGTCGAGCTTGTAGGCGAGCTTAACAACCCGTACTTCATGACGCCTGCTATAGCGGCGCATATTGCAGATTACGGTTCCCACCTGAGAAGTGAAGCTCGTGTCCCTGCTGTAGGGCCAGGCAAGGCGTCGAAAATCGGGGAGCACAACTCTATCCTGTTTTACGTCGAAATATGGGGCCTCAGGGTAACCGTAGATTAAATGCTCAAGCTTGAGCTCATCTGGCTTTGGCGCCCCTGGAAAACCTTCCCAGATCTCATTAATTATTGCCTTCTTCTCATTAATCGTCGCCTTCTCGAGTGCATTCGAAATTATACCCGTGACCTCGAAGACCTTCACGCCCTCCTCCCCCAGAATCTTTGGGAGTTGGAGCCACTGCTCATGACCTCCATCCATCTGTGGATGGACGCACCGCGGCAGATACTGAAGGCTGGACTCAACGCCCTCAAAGGGTAGCCTCTTCTCCCAGAAAGACTCCACACTATCCTGAATGAGAACCGCGTTGAGCCTGCCCGACTCTGAGTTGACCGTCCACATGAACTAGGATCAGGTAGATGGGGCTAAAATGGTTTCCAGAGCCAGGTCAGTCATTAATGATGACGCCATAAGTTTCCTTCGTATATGCAAGTAGAACTAACAAAGAAGCCACTGCTATTCCGATACTGATCAGGGTTGGAATGAAGAAGCTCCCTGTAAGATCAACCAGGCTCCCGTAGAGAGGAGTCATCAAGCTGGAGAATATGAGATTCAATCCATTGAGTAACCCGAGGCCGATGCTAACCTTCCTAGATGGAAGAACCTCACCCACCATACTGAAGTAGAGCACCCAAATGCTGTTGCCAGCACACATAAGAGCCCATAGTCCCGCGTAGATCGCGACCGAGTACCCAGCGGGCATAAACACGAGCCCGGAGAGGGTTATTAGGAACAAGCCGAAGAAGGCCAATATGGGAGTCTTCCTCTTCCTTAATCTGTCGCTGATTACACCCATGGCGAGGCAACCAACGAAGCCCGCGACTGTACCAAGACTGGTTACAAGTCCTGCCTCGACGTAGGTTAGGCCTTTTGACTCTATAAGGAACTGGTTACCCCAGGATAAGAGGACGTAGTTGAATCCCAACATTGTATAAGCGATTATCATTGGACTGAAGCGCTTATCAGCGAGGATCTCCTTGAAGGAGGTGACAATTTCCCCCATCTCCCGCCTCACTGGGGCAATAGGTTTGGGCCCGTCCTTTAGGACAACGATATTTATCCCCCAATTTGCGACCAGGATCACAAGAATCACGAAGTAAAGGGCCCTCCAATCCCCCAAGATGGAGGTTGCGAGGGGGAATCCCATATAGCTCGTAAAACCACCAACGCCGCTTGCCGCGCTCAAAACCCCTATCGCTGTAGCCTTCCTCTCGGGTGGGAACCAGCGGATTATCACAGTGACGGCGTTGATGTAGAAGACGCTTGTCCCGATACCCATCATCACCTGGGCAGCGAAAAGGAGTTCGTACCTGTAGCTAAGCCAAAATAGTGCACATCCAATGCATGTGAGGGCAGTGAACCAGAGTATCGATTTTCTGGGTCCGAGGGCATCAGCGAGGACCCCAGCAGGGAACTGCATTATCCCGTAAATGAGGAAGTATCCAGTGATGAGGAGGCCCATCGCGCCACGGCTGATTCCCAGCTGCACGATTAGCACAGGGGTTAGAGCTGAAGCCGCACTTCGTAAAAAGGTCTCGACGAAGTAAGTCAGGCATACTGCCGCAAGAATAGTTAGGGCTATACGCCTCTGTTTCTCCAAGTCGGAGGGTATGCGTATTGTACCCACATAAAACTTGCCTCTTCTCGGCTAATACTTCATATTCATCGATAATCGAGTCTCATTTATTGCGCGCGCGCATCGGGTCCTCGCTGAGGATGCCGCGGAGCATGTGACATGCCCGTTTCGCGCGGACGGAGTAGATATTAAACACCCATCAATGCATATTCTGGAACCATGAGCGAAGGCAAACGGAGAAGCGCCGTCAGGGTGAGGCGCGTCGATAAACCACCCTACACATATGACCCAGATAAAATTGGTCGATACGACCAGAATAACCTGATTTTCAACCGTGTCAGCAGCGACCCAAGCTGGGAGGGCTATATGAGAAGCGAGGAGAAGGTTGGGCTCCATAATATAGCCAAGAGTAAGCCTGGTTACACGCGCGTCGACTACGCCCTCGCTGAGGCTGCATGGACTGTGCACGAGTGCTTTCAGGAGGCGTGGGACTGGGAGAGGATGGAACGCCCCCTAGGCCCGAGCCTTATGGGGACCAAATGGTACCAGACTAGGTATAGAGTGAGAGATTACGCTGAGATGACGCGGAAAGTGAAGAAAGCGGCTAGGCTCTATGGGGCGAGCCTGGTGGGTGTAACTTCCTATAATTCATTGTGGATGCAGCTGAACAAGAGATACGACCTAGCGCCTCTCGACATGCCTAAGGAGATCAAATACGCCATCGTGGGAGCGATAGAAATGGATGAACTAGGGATAGCTACGAGTCCGGAGGCTACGGCTGGTGCGGCAACAGGGACCGGTTACTCCCGGATGGCATTCGTCTCAGCGACCCTCTCAGAGTTCATTAGAAACCTCGGTTACACAGCGATCCCCGCAGGGAATAACGTTGGGCTCAGCGTGCCAATGGCGATTGACGCGG
The DNA here is from genome assembly GCA_050014495.1 of Bathyarchaeia archaeon. Taxonomy (GTDB): domain Archaea; phylum Thermoproteota; class Bathyarchaeia; order TCS64; family TCS64; genus UBA8941. The sequence goes on along the minus strand of JBEKDF010000026.1, from coordinate 1,691 downwards.
GACTTGGGCAGCTTGGAAGACATGGCCTTCTCATCACACCCGAGTACGGCCCAAGGGTCCGCCTCTTCAAGGTTTTCACAGATCTACCCCTCGTTCCAGACAAGCCGATAGATTTTGGCGTCACACAATTCTGCAAAGGTTGTAAGAGGTGCGCTGAGGTCTGCGAGGTTGACGCCATCAGCTTCAAGGATGAGCCGGATTGGGAACCTGCGACAAAGAGCAGCAGTCCGGGGGCACTCAAGTGGTATATGAACGCGGAGAAGTGCTTCGGGTATTGGTGCGACAACGGGGTGGATTGTAGCACGTGTATTAGCGTCTGCCCCTACACCAAGGGACGTTCGGAGGCTCACGCAAAGGATTTCTGGGCTCCCCAGTAGGCTTATACCCTCTCCCGTTTTCTTGTGTCTCGGTCGGTGAGCCGGTGAGCGGCCGCCGGGCCCATATGGGTCTGAGGAAACTCCATCCACCGAGCAGGGCTGCGACGCCGCGAGGCGTGGCGCGAGAGCGTCGGCTCCGGACAGAAACGAAACCTCCCACGGCTAATGCGATGAACCCCGGTCAGGGGCGAGGACGCCGAGGGGCAGGGATGAGACGGCCGACCCGCAGGGTGAAAGGGCGAATAGGCGCCGAATCCCACCTGCAGGGGGCGCGGGTAGCCCGTATAGCTGAATGCCGCCTAAAACAGAAGGTGGGTTACGACCGGCACACCGACCACCTTCTAAACTCAATTTGAAAGCCCTTTTTAAAAGGAATGGTACCATTAAAAGTTATACATGTAAACCTGTTAATGTATAATGGGACCAATTCAATAACGTCGAATTATGGTACCGTAATTAATGCGCACGCTACTCTTTTCAAATCTATTAATGGCACCATTTAACATCCCAGAATTGGGTTGGACCTACGAATTAACTTACGAATATAGTCCCCCTGTTTCTAGTTGAAAACAAATAGTACCACAAGTTGCATGCGTACAACAAAGCCGCGCGCGCTACGAGGAGGACTCACTACCCGAGTGGGTTGGACAACTTGAGGATCACCCACCACAGGAGGAACAGAAACCACCACCCACCATGGTTAATGATCAAACGACCACCACCACCGAGGAAGAGTCCATGAGGTGGACCCCAAATATAGCGGATGGTTACAGCCCCCTACTGTGGAAGGTGTACTCAAAGTGGTGGTGGGTGGTGGTACAGGTGGTGGTCAAGTGGTGGTAGGTGGTGGCAACTCAGGTGGTGGTACAGGTGGTGGTACAGGTGGTGGATCACCTGAAAAGGAAGCACCACCACCCAAGAAGGAAACGAAGGAGGGCATCACCGAGGAGTTGAGCCTAGCCGAACTCATCGAGATGAAACGGAAGATACAGTACCACGACCCTGATGTATTACCAATGGATCGTGGTGGGGTCATAATGGTTCCAATATTTCATATAACTTACGCCGCTATCTGACGAACCAAAAGTCAGATATCCAAGCCACCTCCAATACCTTAATGGTACCATTGTCAGAGAAGAGGCACCGCCTATACCCGTCAGAGATCCCGGAGGTGATCCTGGGTCTGAGACTGCGGCTTATTCAGCTGCTCGAGGAAAAGAATGATCCTGAGAAGGCTCAACTTGCATTTCGTTGCCTTCACCGGCTCCTGGAGGAGAACCCGGGTCGACCCAAGTACCCGGAGTTCAGCTGGGA
>JBEKDF010000025.1:0-41000 GCA_050014495.1 Bathyarchaeia archaeon | reverse complement strand
TTTATTGGCTTTGGTCTCTTTTCGAACTTGTATGACAATGAGGGCGTTATTTACAACCTAGTTCAAGGCGCTTTCATTGCCTTATTCGTGGGTACAGTAATGTACCTCATTAGATTGGTTGCCCTTAGAAGCACGCGAGAAACAGTAATCATAGATAATTAATATTAATATATGAATGTTAATATAATTGGGTTTGGGATAAGACTATGCGCGCGCGCAAATGTACAGAGGCATCAGGCCTCATCGTCTTTGTCGAAGATCGAATTAAGTAGCTCGAACTGTCTCCACGCCCGGAAGACCTCTTTAGTGAGCTTATTCCCAAACTCGATATACTCTCCCGAGCCTTCCTCAGCGTTTAGAAAGAGGCTGTCGCATTCGGTGGGCTCAAGCTCGAGTTCTAAGGTAAAGATGTATCGCCTATCTCCTTTCTCATCGCTTCCCCCTATTCTGACTCCGATGGTTTCAGCTTTCAAGGATTTCAGCCCTCGGCCTTCGCGTGTTCTCCTTACCTGAGACTCTTACAATGTATGTCCTAAATAAATAACTTCTTCGTCTGTGTGAGAGCTATAGCTTTATCCTCACTTCCACATGATACTCAATATAGCGAAATATACCGGAGAGAATAGTTTCACTCACCGTCCTCACCTCTCACTAGATGCGTCTCAGTTTTAACGTAGCTAAACCCAAGAACGGTTACTCGGGTTGATGGTGTATGGGTAGAACAACTCTTCCAACTCGTATGAGCTTCCAAGACCTACTGCAGCGGATGAGGGATGAGTATAAGTCGGCGTTGCGCGCGCGTGCATCTCCTGCTAAGATAATCAGACTACTAAACTCTAAATTGAGAAAGGAAAATGCTGAAAATAGTTGGAAATTGTTGGATTTTCAAGTTTATATTTGGTCCCCTTCGAGTTGATCCTGCTGATCCCAGTCATCGAGATCATCTTCATCTTTCTCCTCATGATTATCAGCTTGTCGTTTTGAGACTCTATGATGGTCATGGTTTCTGCGTCCTGCTTTGGAGAGGACGATGCCCAGTACTATTCCAATTATTACACAAACCCAGACCAGCCACTCATCCAAGGCCCTCACCGTTATAGTACTTGTCACGGAAGTGTATAAGTAAATAAGCAGTCAGAAACTCGAGACGTTCAATTAGTATCGTATGCGCACGCGTCGTATATTCAAGTTGACTTATTCGCTTGCGTGAATCAAGATAGATAGAGCTCGTATACGCGACACATTTTATACATTTTATTTACTTTTCTTCAGCCTATTAACCGCCTTAGTCGCCCAATCCGGGTCCTTCAGCATGGCTCTTCCAACGGCCACCAGGTCCACCTTTCCAGACAAAACAATGGAGTCCGCCTCTTCCGGCGTCGTTATGCCTCCCACCCCAATTACGGGTACATCGACTGCCTTCCTGACTACCGCAGCCTGAGGCACAAATAGGCCCGGACCCACAAGATCCGACGGCCTCGATCCTCCTAAACCACCTGAAACGTCAATGATGCTTACCCCAGCACGGGACAGAATCTCAGCGGCCCTCACGCCTTCCTCAAGAAGCAAACCACCCTGCACCCCGTCCTCAGCACCAAGCCTGTAAAGAAGAGGGTAATCACTCCCCAACGCGTCTCTGATCCTGGATATAATGTCCAGGGAAAACCGCAACCTGTTCTGAATGGTTCCACCGTATTCATCGATCCGCCTGTTCGTGAGAGGCGAAAGGAACTGGTTCAGGAGGAAACCGTGGGCTCCATGTATCTCCACCGCGTCAAACCCCGCCTCCTCCGCTCTCCGAGCAGCCTCCGCGAACGCCCCGGATATGGCCTCGATCTCTTCTTTCCTCAACTCTCTGGGCACCTCTCCACCTCGCGGACCCACGACCGCTGAGGGGGCTTGGGGTTGCACACCGGCGACCTCCCTCGTCGTGGCGCCACCAGCGTGTGTTATCTGCAGCGCTATTGGCGTATTCTGCTCATGCACTACTTCCACGACTCGCCTCAGTTTAGGTATAAGTGCGTCGAACTGGATTCCGAGTTGGTGTCTTGATAGTCTTCCCTCGGGCGTGACGAATGTGTGTTCCACGATGAGTAAGCCGAGGCCCTTACATCTCCGACCGTAGTGCTGAACGTGCTTCTCAGTGGCCTCCCCATCTTGGGTTGCATACTCCGTTGCCATCGGAGGCATCACTATCCTGTTTCTGAGATTGAGTCGCCCAACTTTCAGGGGATCGATGAGCCTCGACATGAAATTCACTGAATGATTGTATGGTAACTGAAATGAAGCTTATGGTGGATCAGTCTGACTAAGGTGTGTGTATCAAACAATGAGTTACTGTTACATTAGATGGTTAAGTTGTGCCAGGGCGTTCGCATGCGCGAGGATATTAACGACTTTCCCCGCATGGCAAGCATCAGAATTTTAACCGTTTGTAAAAGATTCTCTTGGCCGCTTCTCCTGAGACAATGCGCGCACGCATGTTAAACATATTACCACCTACACGCGCATGATTGAAGGCCGAGATGGACGTGAGCAGAGAAACTGGACCATTAATGTCACTCAGGTAACAGATCGCAGTAGTAGAAGCGGCCTTCTCTGAAGACAACCTCACCAGTCTCGAATCGTATTCTTCTTTGAAAAATCGGACCATCGTACGCAAAAGAGTGGAATTCTCCATTTTCACCGCAGGGATCGACGCTGGATGGAAGGTCCGACAGAAATTGTTCATCGAACACCCTTCCAACGAATTTCTTATCCAAGGCTTTTGAGTCGACGCAGGTTATGATCGCTTTAAAACCCAAGTCTATGAACGTTTTGGCAAGCTCACTAGTATCTTTTTTCCAGTTGGGGAAGATTCCCTTCATCCCCACCTTCGACAGGTTGTCCTCTCTATATCTCCTAACCTCCTCCAGGAATATGTCCCCGAAGACTATTGACGAAACCCCGACTGTCAAATACTCTGAGAGGACCCCTTCCATCTTAACCACATATTCTGCATCGGAAATACTTCTTGAAATGAAGACCATGTCGAGGGGGAAACCCAACGACGCGGCTTGCTCTTCTAGCAACATTCGCCGCACGCCGTGTATGCTAACTCTATCATATTCCTCCGTCACCGTGGTCATCAATCTTAGGACTTCATATGCCTCAGTTTTCTTGATCTCGTACAGTGCCAGGGCGCTATCTTTCCCACCACTCCATGAAAATACCGCCTTTTGGACCATATCACCCTGTTCTTTTCGAGCGCACTTTTAATCATTAAGATTATTCGCGTGCACTCTCGAAGATGAGGATCATGCCCCTAAAAAAGAGCCCAATTACATCGCTCGCGAAAGGGTCATCAATGGCTCCAGGAGCGCGCCGTTGTTAGCTCTAAAGATGGATTATTGGATTCGCATGATAAAAAGGACATCTTCGTCGCTCACGCGACGGCCTATGCACGCGCGTTTAGTATAGTTACTAAACCATCCCACCCGATATCCCCTTTATTCTATTTCTATTGATTGGCTATTAAAAGAAATTTACAAAGGATAAAAGAAGAAGGGGATGATTTTGCGTGCGCACCGACCTGATATGTGTATTTGGGAAAAGTATTATTTTTTAGGTATTCAAATGATGGGACATGCTGAGACTCGGGTTCTGGCGCGCGTGCGCGTTTATGCTTATGCTTGTGTCGGTCGGCTCAAGCGTCGGCTTTGCCTCGGCTCAGACGAATAGCTCGAACCCCGTTGGCGTTACCACCTCCCTCTTCATGAATCAGAACACCATACTGATCTTCGTGATCGAGCTGCTCCTGGGGCTGGGCCTGGGCTACTTCTCGGTCAAGATCGTGAAGTACATCCTCGCACTGATACTCATATTCATGTTAGGCGTCGTCCTGAACATCTGGAATTCCCCGGCGCTCGGCGTGAACATTCAGCAGCAGCTCAGCAGCCTCGGGTTGGAGTGGGGGAAGGTGTACCCGGTCCTACTCTCGATAGTCTACATGCTGGGCCTGACCACTATTCTGCCGATTACCGTGGGTTTCTTCATCGGCGTAGTGATCGCCATCGTCAGGTAGGCGCACGCATTAATTATGCTAATTCGCGCGAATCGTAAGAATATACGCACCTGCTTAAGCTAAGATACTCACTTCTCTTCCCTCTTCCCTAAACCCGACACTAATCGAGTCGGCCTCATGCTCTCCATTGAAACCTACCTGACCTTTTCGATCAATAGCAACTAGGCTTCCCCTCTTCAGAACGAGATCAAGTCTATCAAGAGCATATTCAGTAACCTTATTCGTAGCCTGCTCAGCGGATGCACTCTCCCCCATCAAGTCGCATACTCGCCTAGTTAAACCACCGAGACGCATATTCTCCTCACCACGTATGCTCGCAGTGGATGCAGCCCCAGCCCGATTATCCGCGTATGCCCCGCAGCCAATAAGTGGACTATCACCAATCCTCCCAGGGATTGCAAACGTCCAACCACCCGTGGAGGCCCCGGCGGCAAAGTTACCCTTTACATCTAGCGCTGATGCGGAGACGGTCCCATGATCACTTAATTCGCCGTACCTATTCTGAACTGCCTCAAGTTTCCCATCGATCAGAAGCCTGCAGATAGTTTTTGCAGTGCTAGGAGACTCCCCAAGGATCTCCTTCGCCACCCCACAATCTATCAGAGCCTGAATCGCCCTCTCGTATTTTCTCCTCTTATCAACGGTTCTAGAATCATACCCCACAACAATCGCGTCATCATATGAAGCTAAAGTCTTCGCAAACTCCTCAGCACCCTCACCAACAAGGAGGACATTCGAGGTCCTATCCATAACCCTCCTCGCCAGACTAACCGGATTCTTAACACCCCTAACCGAGCCAACCGCCCCAGCCCTCAGGCTGGACCCATCCATGATCGACGCATCCATCAAGATCAAGCCGAAGAGGTTGATATCACACCCCGTACCCGCGTCGAAGACCGGGTTATCCTCCATCGATCGAATCGACAACTCAACAGCGTCGACGGCTGAGAGGCCCCTCACCAAAGCCTCCGCTCCCTCGTTCACCGCCTTAAGTATACCGTCTCGGTCACGCGTACTGGCATTAGCGATTATGGCCCACTTCAATTCTTATCACTAACTATATTGTCAATAGATGGGCACGCCATCCTCTCTGATGTGGTTAACGTACCAGTCAACCGCCTTCCTAGTTAGAGGACCCGTCCTTCCCTCCCCTATTACTCTCTGATCGATCTCAATTATGCCGTGTATCTCAGCACCCGAGCCACATAGGAAAACCTCATCAGCCGAGTAGAGATCCTGGATCGTGAGATTACGCTCCTCCATCGGTATCCCACTACTCTTATACATCTTCATCAAAACTTCCCGCGTAATACCATCAAGCGCGTGTACCAACGTCGGGGTATAAACCGCACCCTTCTTAACTACGAAGATGTTAGCCATCGAAACCTCAGCCACGAGCCCATCCTTGTCAAGCATAATCGCGTAGTCAACCCCAGCCCTCCTAGCCTCCAAGGAGGCTAGACACAGATCCAGTCGACTGTTGGTCTTTATCTTCGGGTCGATGGAGTCGCAGCTTGCTCGTCTAATAGCCGAGACGACAGCCTTCACCTCCTTGCCGATGTCAGATTTAGCCGGTCGAGCCGGTATCACAATAGTTGGTTTACCTCCCCTCTCCCCGTAGCTGACCCAAGGCATGATGTGGCAGTTCCTAAACCCATTCGCTTTAACGGTGTCCAAGACCGCTTTCTTGAACTCATCCTTCGTGAGCGGTATCTTGATGAACGCACCCTTAGCGGAATCATACAGCCTATCTATGTGGGCGTCGAGGTGCAGTATTTTCCCATCGTATACCCTGATGCCCTCGTATATAGCCCACCCGTGCGTTACCCCTTCATCGAAGCAACTAACCCTGGCTTCAGATTTTGGAACAAATTGGCCATTCACATAAACAACTTTTATCTCTTGTTCAGTCATGATCATCCTACCATTTTTTTACCATCATTATTCCCATTCATTTCATTCAGTATATTTTTGCACCAATATTTAGTATGCGCGCGCGTCTCGAAGAACCTGTGAAGCTCCCGAAGATATTACACGTCTCTTCCCTATTCAGAACCTCCCTCTTCCCGACTCGCGGTGCGAAACCCCTCGCCGTTTGTTTTCGAGAGGCCGAAGTAGGCACGCTTATGTCGTATTGCGCGGTGTCGACGGGGACTATCTGCCCTTGAAAACGGTCTTCTTGCCCCTGATCACGTTCGCTAAGCCCTCCTTGGCGTCCTCCGTGGCCCAGACCAAGTTCGATGCCTCCAGCTCCTTCACCCGGGCCTCTGCAAGGTGGGGATATAACACGTTGCGAACGCACTCCTTGAAGTACCTCGCGGCAACAGGCGCGGCGGTGGACATCTTCTTCGCGATAGAAAGGCCGATCTCGTCGACCTGATCGTCTGGCACGACCTTACTGACCAGCCCAAGCTCGTATGCCTGCCTCCCCGTGAAGCCCTCGTTGAGGAACATGTAGTCAAGCACCTTGTTCCTGCCGATCCAGATCGGCAGCCGGAGGCTGCACATTCCCCAGGACCCGACGATCCCGTAGTAGATGTCGCCGTCGTGAATGTTGAAGGTCTCCCCTACGATCCTGATGTCGAAGGCGCTGAAGACGGCTGTGGAGCCTCCGAAACAGATGCCCCGCGCCGCTACGAGGGTCGGCTTCGGGTAGCAGTCGATCCTCTCGACGATCCTTCCACCGAGCTCCGAGAACGGGGTATCGGTCACCCCACCCACTATGTCCTTGTCCAGGTCCTCGAAGCCTGCGCCTTGGGAGAAGTTCGGCCCAGTGCTCCTGAGCATGACGGCCCGTACCTCGTCGTCCCTCTCGAAGTTGTCGAGACAGTCGAGTATCTCCACGATCATCCTCTTGCTGAAGCCGTTCTGCGGTGGGGCATCGATGGTGATGACACCCACACGCTCCTCTCTGCTCACCTTTATCTGAGTGTAATTCATGGTCACACCTGTTTTCACTGGTGCCGAAGCGCTTAAAGAAGTTCGCATCACAACTGCGCTCACACAAGGGGATTTCATGCGCGTGCGCAGGGAGTGCATCCTCTGTGGCGCGAGCATAACCCAAAGAGATCTAGAAACAGCAAATCACATATACTGACAAAAAAACTCAAAACATGTCTATAGATTCAAGAACATTATCGATTAAATTTTTAACGCCATTTTCAATTTGCATTGAATCAGAGGAATCAAGTTTGAATAGTATTCCTTTCTTCTTCAGAGGCAAATCAGTTACTAACATGACTGACACAGAGGGAATCCTTGATTCTTTGTAGATGTAAGTTGTTTCTTGGTCAGCTGACATGTACCTTCTTTTAGATATTCTTGCTCTCTTGTCCCCACGGCCTAGGTCTCTCTGATCACGCTTTCAACCGTTATATTTGTGCCATTGCGCGCGCGAGCTCTGGTATCTATAAGTTGAAAAAAATTAGTCTTCAAGTCGCGCGTGAAAAAAAGGTAGCTGCTATGGGCTTAGCCCGTGGTAGCGGTGACGGTGGAGGTCTCAGACCCGTTGCTCATCACATGCAGGGTATAGCTCTTGCCAACCACTGGCTTCACCACAACGCTCGGCGACTTGCCCCATCCGTCGCTGCGGAGCTGGAGCACACCCGAATACGTTAGAGTCACCGACTCCCCGGGCTTCAGCACAAGCTTCCCGTTTGCACCGCTATCGCGGAGGTCCTCACCGAAGAACGGAACCAGCTTGTCACCACTGATCCTGAAGGGGATTGCCTCAGGGTGATCCTTCATCATCAAACCACCCGGCATCGTCCCTCTCCCCATGCCGCCCTTCCCCTTCATGCTCTGCTCCTTCACGAACCAGGAGAAGGTCGAGTTGAAGTCGCCCTGCAGAGTCAGGCTCATCAGGGTCGCGTTCGCCTTGCCGACGTTCTTAAGGGTGACGGAGAACGTCGTAACGTTTCCCCTCACTGATAAGGTGGGTTGAGAGATCGTGACGTTGTTCGAGGCACTCTTGTACGCCTTGTCGAGATCCCTGCCCTCTTTGTCATTCAGATTAGTCCTGCAGCCGATCTTTGACTGAGTCTCGTCTACGATGCCCTGGATCACAGCCGTCGCACTGGGCGAGAGGACGAAGTACTTCACCGAGCCGCCCGTCGAGTTCGTGGCATTGATCTCGAGAAGGGTTGGCCTCAAATCTATGAGGGCAGCCGTATTGGTGCCATTCAGCTTCGACTTGATGTTGATTAGCAGCTGATCCGACAACAGTGTAACCGGGTAGACTACGCCGCTCACATTCGCCTCAGCGGACGAGAGCTTGAACTGGAGCTTATCTACCGTGGAGCCCGTTGGGAGGCTCACGGAGGCAATCGTCTGAGTGACATTAACCAGCTTGAGGAGATTAACCCTGCCGGACTCCTGAGCCGCTACCCAGTTGGATAAGCCGCCGCTTGAAACTACATGAACCTGAATGCTCGAGTAGGTTACGTTGAGCTGAGTGGTACCCTTGGGAACAGTCGGTGGATCAGTCAACATCACGAGGAAGTTCGTCTGGCCAACCTGCGTGGACTGGCCCGCGGGATTCAGCAGTGTGTTCGTGTAGAGGGATGTTCCGATTATTGCTAAAGCTACCAATACCGCAGCAAAACCATATTTTAATGCTTGATTCTTTGTCGCCATCATTATTACCAGTATACTAGGCGTGTCTACTGCCTATATGATGCTACACATTTTAATGACTCTTCAAGATAGTTGAATTCGCTTTCAAGACTCTTGAAAGGCCACTATGCATGCCTCTAACACCGCGCGCGCATTTCCTTTTTAAAAGAAAAAATATTTTAATCGAAATCAAGAACGATTTCAAGCATAAACTCTACGTTTCGATGAAGAAAACATCAGTCGTAAAAGTCGCGGATCTTCTTTCCCTTCCCCAAAATCTCATGGGTCTTCCTTAGCTCCGACGGGATATCTATGTGCTGAGGGCACCTCTCAGCACATCTGCCGCAGTTAACGCAGACCGAGGCATTCCCGTTCGGCTTCTCCCTGTCAACCCTCCCACCCGGTTTAGCAAGCCCACCATATTTTCTCCGCAGCATATAACGTCGAAGCCCACTGCTCTCAGTCGACATATTGTTGAGAAGAGCAAAGTTGCCAGGAATATCTACACCACTTGGGCAGGGCATGCAATAGTTGCAGGCGGTACAAGGTACCAGGATCTTCTCACGGTAGATGCCAGCTACCTCGGAGATGATCTTCTGTTCAGCCTCACTTAACGAATTGACACCCGAACTATCCGCATATGCGCAATTCTCATCCACCATCTTCCGTGTACCCATCCCGCTGAGCACCGTAGATATCTCGGGGCGGTCCCACAGAAACCTGAGTGCCCAGTCGACTGGAGTCCTATCGATCCCCGACTTCTTCATAATATCCAGGGCCTCCTTCGGCGGGTCAGCGAGTTTACCCCCCTTAAGAGGCTCCATCACCACGACGGAGATTCCCTTGCCGTAAGCGTATTTTAGTCCCTCAGTAGTAGCCTGGGCCCCCGTGTCCATGTAGTTGTACTGAATCTGCGTCATGTCCCAAGGATAGTAGTCTATTATCTCCTTGAAGACGGGTAGGGTATCGTGAAAGCTGAAGCCGATGTGGTGGATCAGGCCTCTCTGCTTAGCTTCCTTCATCTTCTCAATTAACCCGAGTCGCTTAACCTTCTCGAAGCCGCCTCGGTCCATGCCGTGGAGTAGGTAGAAGTCTAGGTAATCAATTTGTAGTCGGTCCAGGGATGACTTCAGGTAGTGGTCGAAGTCTCCCTCATTTCGCACCAAGAATAGGGGAAGCTTTGTGGCAACCTTCACGCGCTCTCTGTAACCGTTCTTTAAGGCGTGTCCAAGTATCTTCTCACTGTCGCCGAGATGATACACCCAGGCTGAATCGAGGTAATTTATGCCGAGGTCTATTCCGTGGCGTATTATCTTTACTGATTCGTCGGTCTCTGCCCTGAGCTTGTTGATCCTTCGGGGTGGGAGCCTCATGCAGCCAAAACCTAGGGCTGAAACCTCCCAGCCCAGAGAACCCATTTTGCGGAACTTCAATCCTATTCACAATTCCAAAGTATTTTTTTATTAAATCAATATATTTTATTAAATCTCGACTTACTACCTCATTTATTTTACTGACAAGGTTGTTCTCAACATGCCTTGTCCAAAGCATTTCAGGCGCGCGCGCCTCAAAATTCAGTCACCTGCTTAGATACCCACTTTAGGGTTAAACGTCTTACCAGGGGACCTAGGTGCATACACCAAAGTATGGATAAAAAATGTTCAACTCGCACGTATATCACGCATCAGTAAATATACGCCTGTTTAGCAGGTCACATGTATGACCGCGGCGAATCTTCGCTTCTCACCGTCAATCATCTGAGCAATGCTCGGGGTCGGTTCAAAAACAGTCTCGTACTCACTTAGAATCGCTTTAGCGTCCTCTGTTATGGGCAGCGCCGACTCGTAGCCGATGCCGACGTAGACGATAGCCGGCTTCTCCTTCTGAAGGAACTTCAGTTCCCTCTCAGATAGAGGGGTATGTCCACCGTATATTCCCTTCAGGTCCCTGGACTTTTTCTTCTTGCGCTTTGTGACGTTCCCATCGGTGTGTATTACTATGTCTTCTTCATATACGTGCCCGAGGACTTTCACTGAGCCAAAGGAGTCGGTCATTCAAAGTGATCGCACGCGCGACCAAAATTAAGCCTTTTCACACTTCATTTATAATCACATCAATTTATTTGATGAAAATAAATTATTTTTTCGAGATGAGTCATAATGTAAATATCTCTAGATTTCTTGACTTCACTAGGTTGATTGTTTGTCCACACCAGGAGATGTAAAGAAACTACTCGCCCCAACTTAGAAGGTTGAGATGTATGTCAAGCAGAAGCGCGCGCATTTTTTAGTGGACTTAAATTAATCGACATACTAAATTAATTGAATTAGGTTGGCGCGCGCACGCGCATAATAGTAAATGTTAGTACCACCCGAGATATAGCGCGCGCACCGAAAGACCTAATAAATCACTCTATACTCCCCATAGAGCAAGATGAAAAGGGTTGTCCCGAATCTTAGCGTTCGTAGACATCTTCGTAGAGTCACCCGAAATGGATGAGGTAGTGGCGGCTCTCTACAAGCTTAGCCACCTTGAGGAACTTTACGAAGTAACTGGCGAATTTGACATCGTGGCCCTCGTCTCGGCGGCGGACATCGAGGAGTTCAGGGACGTTCTCAAGAACAAGATAATGAAGATAAAGGGTGTGAAAAGTACAGTTACCTCGATAGTGCTGCATACCCACAAAGGGCCAAAGAGCGACAACAACAACTCCCATTCAGCTAGATAGGCGTAGCTTTAGTAAGGAACTTTCATCAAACCCCAAAATGATACTGTAACAAACCTCGAGGCCTTCAACCAAATGATCGATGTAACTCAGGCAGCCACAGTAATCCTGATCCTAGGACTTACCATTGTTCTCGCTCGCCTCCTCGCCTCATACATCGCAGGGGTCTTCAGCCGATCCCCAAGCCGCCTAGACGGGGCTCTGAATCGTGTAGAGAATCTGATCTATAGACTCGGAGGCATCGACCCGAGCCACTCAATGGGTTGGAAAGAGTACTTCCTCTCCGCCCTCCTGGTCAACGTAGCACAGATGGTATTTGCATTCCTCATTCTAATATTCCAGGACAAGCTGCCGCTAAACCCTCAAGGATTCCAAGGCATGCATTGGGACCTTGCATTCAACACCGTTATTTCATTTGCGACGAACACCAACCTGCAGCACTATAACGGTGAGACCACTCTCTCGTACCTCAGCCAGATGATGGCGATTCAGTTCCTCCAGTTCACCTCAGCGGCTACAGGGATCTGCGTAGCAATAGCTATGGTTCGTAGCTTCTCGTCCGGCTCCAAACATCTAAGCAACTTCTACATCGACTTTGTGAGGTCCTTGACCAGGCTTCTGATCCCATTGTGCCTGATCGCCTCAATAGCGTTCGTTTGGCTCGGAGTACCCCAGACCCTCAGCGGCTATACAGTAGTGCAGACGGTCGAGGGAGCAAGTCAATCGATCCTCGTCGGGCCAGTGGCCTCACTCGTGTCCATAATGCAGATCGGCACCAACGGAGGCGGATACTATGGAGCAAACTCCGCATACCCCTTCCAGAATCCCAGCCCCGCCTCAAATATCCTTGAGATGATGCTGATGCTCCTTATTCCAACTTCTTTGTGTTTTGTTTATGGCAAGATGCTGGGGAAGAGTCGCGAGGCCCGGCCGATACTCATCGGCGCATACGCCCTCTTCGCGATCGACCTCATCATCGCCTTCATCCCCACCACACCAATTGGACCCGGCATCGAGGTCAGAATTGGAGGCTTCTTTTCAACATTCTGGACCGTCGTAACAACAGCTGTGACGACTGGCTCGGTGAACGCCTCTCTGGGAGCAATGAATCCGCTCGCCATACTCTCAGCGTTTATGGGAATGTTCATTCAGGCGACCCCTGGGGGCAAGGGCGTTGGCTTAATGTACATGATCATGTACATCGTGATCACCGTATTCATAGTGGGTCTCATGTCCGGCAGGACACCCGAGTATCTGGGCTTGAAGATCACGGCCGGAGACGTGAAACTCGTCATGATCGCCTTCCTCGTACACCCAATAATCATACTAATCCCAACGTTCCTGGCCTACGCGACTGGAGCCGTAAGCGCTGTGGGAGTCGCCGGAGACTCGGTCGGTTTCACCAGCATCCTCTACGAATTCACATCGGCCGCCGCAAACAATGGCTCAGACTTCCTCGGAGCATCAGGCAACACGGTTTTCTTCAATGTCTCAACGGCGGTGGTGATGCTCATTGGCAGATTTGCTCCGATCGGCCTACTCCTTGCCCTGGGCGGCTCCATGATTGGGAGGAAGCGGAGCACCGAAGTGGGTTTCAGGACAGACAATATGACTTTCACAATAGTGCTCGTTGGCACCATTCTGCTTCTAGTCGTATTGACATTCCTCCCATTCCTCGCACTAGGTCCCATCCTGTCATACTTCAGAGGACTCGTAAACGGATTAGGGTAGGATGAAAACATGGAAAACGTAACGACGAAGAGCCAAATCAGCGAGGGACCGAGTTCTTTTACCTCAAGGAAGGTACTACTCGATTCACTCACTAGACTGAACCCCATATCGCTCACCGCAAACCCAGTCATGCTGCTAGTTGAGATCACGTTCTTCATCGTCGCGGCGATGGCCATATACCCACAAGGCTTTGCGCCTCTAGCTAACCCAGACGAGAGGGCCTTCTACGTCGAGGTCTCGATAATACTCATCATCACGGTCTGGTTCAGCACCCTAGCAGACGCCCTAGCTGAGCAGCAGGCTAAGAACACCGCGAGCAGCCTCAGGAAACTCGAAAGCGAGGTGCCGAGCAGGAAGATCGTGACGGAGGAGTGGTCAAGAAAGGTCATCATTACCTCATCGAAGGAACTTCGCAGGGGTGACCTGATCTCCCTGGAGAAGAACGACGTCATCCCCATAGACGCTGACGTCTTGGAGGGCATCGCCATGGTTGACGAGTCACTTCTCACCGGCGAATCAACTCCGGTCCGCAAGGCACCAGGAGACGCCCTAATCGGTGGCTCGATCATGACGAGCGACACCTTAATCGCCAAGGTGACTGTTGACCCTGAAGACACCTACATCAACCAGATGATCAAGATGGTTGAATCCTCCAAGAGGCCCAAGACACCCAATGAGCGGGCCGTGACAATTGTACTCATCGGCCTGACCGCGATATTCAGCATAATCATCCTCTCACTGATCGGCCTATCAGTGACCCTCAACCTCGGTGGAGATCTCTCAGTGCTCATCGCGCTATACGTCTGCCTTCTACCAACTACCATTGGCGCACTTCTTCCTTCGATTGGCCTCTCCGGGATCTCTCGGCTCTACGTTAGGAAGATCGTTGCCAAGTCTGGGAGGGCTATAGAAACCGCGGGTGACGTGGATGTTGTACTCCTTGACAAGACGGGCACTATAACTGTGGGGAATAGACAGGCGATTCAATTCATCCCATTGGAGGGTTTCTCGGAGAGGGATGTTGGGGAGGCGGCTTTTCTCTCGTCCTGGCAGGACGATACACCTGAGGGGCGAAGCATAATCAGGTTGGCCTACGAGAAGGGTTTCATTCCCCGGGAGTTGAACGCGCTCGCCCTCTCCGAGGTCTACGAGTTCTCGGCGAGCACACGCACGAGTGGGGTGAAGATAGTCCACAACTCTGGCTTCATGCTACCGAAGGGGGGCGTTGAGGGTCGTGGGAGGCGGAGGCTACGGAGGAAATCCGCGGACGAAACCAGGGGGCAGGAGAGTGAGTCTCTCACCGCTAACGAGATCGAGATAATCAAGGGTGCCCCTGAGGCGATCAAGAAGGTGGTTAAGATGTTCCCCCCTGATCTTGAGGGCATCGTGGAGAACATCTCTGCTGCTGGGGATACACCGATCGCGATGTCGAGGAATGGGGATGCGATCGGGATGATCAGGCTTAAGGATGTTCTTAAGCCGGGTATCGAGGAGAAGATTCAATCGGTCAAGCTAATGGGGATTCGCCCCGTCATGATCACTGGTGATCATCCCCTCACCGCGAAGAGCATAGCCGCCGAGGTGGGAATAGATGAGTATGTACCGCAGGCAAAGCCCGAAGATAAGTATGGCATTGTGCTTAGGGAACAGGCTCAATCGAGGATCGTCGCGATGATCGGCGATGGAACAAATGATGCTCCAGCGTTGGCTAAGGCAGACATCGGGCTGGCGATGAACTCGGGTACCCAAGCTGCTAAGGAGGCGGCGAACATGGTTGACCTTGAATCTAATCCTGCTAAGATAATTGACGTTATACTGCTGGGGAAACAGCTACTGATGACTCGCGGGGCAGTGACTACATTTAGCATAGCTAACGATGTTTCCAAGTACTTCGCGATCGTCCCGGTCATGTTCGCCGCGACGATACCGGAACTGGGAGCGCTTAACATACTTCAACTTGGCCTGCACAGCGCTGTTCTCTCAGCACTGATCTTTAATGCCCTGATCATTCCCCTCCTCATTCCTCTAGCGATGAGGGGAATACCCTTCAAACCCTCTGACACGATGACGCTTTTCCTCAGAAACACGCTGATATACGGCGTTGGGGGTGTTATCGTCCCATTCGTGGGAATCAAGCTCATTGATGTCCTTCTTTCCCTGTTCCACATGTAAGGTGACTTGACTTGACCTCAAAAATGAATGAAAATGAAAAGTCTGATTACAGGCCTGTAATCAGACTGGCATTGATCTCGCTTGTGATCTGTGGCTTATTATTCCCGCTAATTGTCACTGGTTTGGCTCAAGCACTCTTCCCATATCAAGCGAACGGCGAGATTATGCAGCTTGGCCAACGCAGCGTGGGCTCGGTTCTCATAGCACAGAATTTCACTTCACCCACCTTTTTCCACCCAAGGGGTGGTTCAGCCTCAGGCGTCGACCCGGATATAACGCTCCAAGATGCGTACTCACAGATGCCAAGAATACAGGAAGCCACCGGAATCTCGGGGGATCTGTTGATTAACATCGTCAATAAGAACGAGGAGGGCGTCTTCTGGGTCTTCGGCAGCCCCTACGTGAATGTGTTACGCATTAATCTGGCGCTAGTGAAGGCGTATCCTAATATCTATAATAGATTCGGGTGATTGAAGGATACGGTTTTAAACATGAAATTAACTTGGTAATTTCAATCATAATGGAATTAGATAACATTCAAGCACTATATATTTAATTTTAAAACAAGAATGCATTTTTACGCTATTTAGATAACTGTTTGATTAATCGCTCGGTGGAATGCGTCCCGAAGCGCTAACTCCCTCGGATCCCCCCCTTGTTTCGCACCCATCCGATTGCAGACATACGCGTATCCCACCTCAGTCTGCGGGTCAGCAAACCCGAAGGACCCCCCAGCTCCCGGCGACCCAAAAGCGCTCAAACTGCCAAAAGGGTATAATTTACTGGGCTTAAGGAAACCGAGTGAAAATTCCATCTCCTTCTTCAAGCATTCGTCGTAAAATCCATTTAGTGGTGGGATAGCAGACGCCTTTAGAGTTTCCAGAGTCCCCTGGTGTAATCCGAGTTCGTGTCCACCGGTCGCGAATACGCTGTAGGCATGTGCGATCGCGCGTGCAGTTCCCACGCCACCCTCCGATGGCACCTCAAGGTTACGGGCATAGATACGCTCCTTATCAATAGGCAGCCACGGTCCCGGGTTCTCAAACATCGCCCTGTATAGTGGTGAGTGCTTATTCATCGATGCGAATAACATCGTTGAGGATCCGACGCTAAAAATCGATGTAACTGGATTGAACCTCTGGATTGTAGCTAGCCTTGAATTTGAGATGTCCTCTGGGAGGCGGATGTAGAAGTCGAGGCCTAGCGGTGATGCAATTTCGTCCTGATAGAATTGTCCTAGGCTTCGATGGAGTGGATCTACTCTGCGAAGCAGTTCACCCTCATAAAACCCGAGGCTGATGGCGTGATAGGCCTGGCGAGTTCCGGGCTCCCAGGCTGGTTTCTGTTTCGCCATTATCGCGGCCAAGCGATCGAGGTCTGCGACCACTTTTTTATCCACTGGCTCATCGAATGCGAATAATGCGGTTTGGTGAGACAGCAGCTGCCGGATCGTTATTTTCTCCTTGCCTTGTTGGGCAAACTCCGGCCAGTAGGTGCTGACATGTTCCTCGTAGTCCAACAAGCCCTTCGAGTTGGCGAGGGCCATAGTGAGAGCTGACATGCCCTTCGTTGTCGAGAACACGAGTACCATCGTATCCTCTTCCCAAGGTTCACCGGTAGCCTTGTTTCGTACGCCGCCCCATAGGTCAACTACTTTTTCCCCTCGGTGATACATACAACAGGCGGCTCCCAGTTCGTTTCTATGGGTGAAGTTCTCAATGAAGGCCTCTTTTACGGTCTCAAAACCCGGTCTAACTATGCCCGATATCGAGGGGGCCTTGTTAATGGACATGATCGTTCACATACGTTCATTTATTTTATTATAGTGGAGCTTAATGTAATTCTTTGACTCTAACCTTGAAATCTATGATTATTTTAAATATTAAAGTTTGGGATTCAATGATACTCGGAAGTGCCAGCTAGAAAAGCAATTTGGCCATGATAAATTTGAGAAAAACAATCTAATTAAAACAGGTTTTCTAAACCTAAATGCGCGCTCAGGGTGGGAGCCTCATGCAGCCAAAGCCTAGGGCGGATACCTCCCAGCCCAGAGAACCCATTTTGCGGAACTTCAATCCTATTCACAATTCCAAAGTATTTTTTATTAAATCAATATATTTTTTTTAAATCTCGACTTACCACCTCATTTATTTTACTGACGAGGTTGTTCTCAACATGCCTTGTCCAAAGCATTTCAGGCGCGCGCGCCATTGGCTACCTCTTATAACAAGTGAAAATAAGATATGCGCACAACTATTAGGAAGCTACCATAACCTCAGTCAAGTTAGTGAAAATTGAGCGCACACGCCAGAAAGCTGTCTTCTCAGGCAAAACATTATCTCAAGTCTCCGCTCCATTCAAAAATAACTAGAAAGCTGTGAGGTGCGACCGATTTGAATTGGATAGATGATTACCTCGGGGTCGGAAGCATAATCGATGCGAATGACGTCGATGATCTGAGGGAACGGCGTCGACTTCATCGTAGACGCAAGGACTCTGTTTGAGACTGTGCATATTGGGTTTCTCGATGAAAACAGCCCCGTCCCCGGCAAGATCCTTAAGGCCGCGAAGCTTCTCGTCGCCTTATCGGATCTCGATGCGAAGATACTGATACACTGCCTCGTGGGTATCGACCGAACGCCATTCCTGGCGATGGTGTATGTGAGCAAGAAGTACAATATGAGCTACGAAGCGGCCTACAAATTCGTAGCGGAGAAGAGTCCGAACACTCGTTACCATTGGGATTGGGTGGAGCTGCTCGGGTCCAGCGAAACCGAGGGTGCTGTTCCAAAGAAGTAGAACGCGCGCGCATCAGCGCAGATAGACTACGAATAGCTCCAAGTGTGAAGTAAGGATAAAAATGAAGATGTGCGCGTGACGTGACCCTTTATATCCCACCCATTTATTCGAATGAATGAGGATGTTGAGGATAAATATGGCTGACAAGAATATTAGAAGAGATGAGGCAGCCAATGCGCTCAGATCAGTAATGCCCGACGAGGCTTTTTATTTCTACAGGGAAATCGGACAACCTACCGGTGCTACCTCAAAAAGCCTGGACGAATTTGCCACCATTGTGAAAGGTATCGACCCATCTTCAGTCAGTTTCCACGTTGAACGTGGAGACTTTGATAGTTGGTTCAGGATGCTGGGAGACGAATCACTGGCGGGTCAGGTCGCCGCATTGCGCGGCAAGGACATCTCTCCCGATGAGCTAAGGGAGGAGGTGAGCTCGATGGTCAGGACGCGTGTTGACCAGTTACATGAGATCGCTGGCACGCGCGCAGCCGAGCACGAGGAGGAACACGAGAAAGAACATGAGGAGAAAGAAGCAGAAAAAGAAAAGAAATATTCGATAGAGACTCTCGAAGAAAAAGAAGCTCGCGATCGCTTAATGAAAATAAATAGGTAAAATTGCCTTAATCTGATACTGCATCTTAACTACCCGCCTCTGAAGAGGTGGGTTTGTACGCGCACTACGCCTCGATGTTAAGGCTAAGGATTTTATGTATTGCGCACGCGCATTTGACGTTAGAGGAACTTGAAGAGGCTAAGCATGACAAACTGGAAATAGGGAGAATCGCCTCAGACGCTCTCCTACGGATGAACATAAGCAGCTTCCCAGCGAAATGAACAAGGGATAGTTCAAGACCAGGTCCGACTTGCCCGATAAATTCGGATTTATTTTGTCACGTTTACTTCATAAAGCTCACCATTCATCTCATAGTTGTTTTTTGAATTATCTTGATTTAACAGTAGTTTTCCAGCAACGCAGTTTTCATCGCTCGGGTTCCATTGTACTCCTTCCCTCCAGGGCCAAACGAGTTTTCGCTTACCGAGGACATTGAAGGAGGCGTCGTTGAGAAGGGATTCAATTTGTTGAGGGGTAGAGTTCAGGGCGGTGGCGAGGCGTTGAGATACTGCGGCGTTATTTGATCCGTCGTGTCGGTGGAGGGAAGAAACTACTCCATCGAATAGGGGTTTAACGTAGGATTGTGCGCTCCTCATAAAGTTTGGACCTGTGATTATTAATTCTAATCCAAACCGTTGGAGATCTCCACTCGGATCCGAGACCTTCTGCCTTTGGCCATTAGTCATGTCGTACCAGATTGAGGACGCGCTCAATAGTGACATGCACTTTACTGAGGCCCATCTCGCGATTACGTTGCCTTTGGACCAGTGTGCAAATTCACTCATGATAGGTACGACTTCGTATTTGTGATAGTGAAGATATTGTTGTAGGGATATGTTGGTGGGATTTGGTATTGAGAATGAGCGCTCAAAGATGAGACCTCTACGAGTGGATTTCGTAAAGCAGTCCAAGCCGACGTTGTAGAAGAGCACGTTCTCGGTGTCAACCTTTTCATCGATTGATGAGGAGTAGACACCACGGAGCACCTGGTTGTTGTCAGCTTCGAGTCTTTCGACTGCATTGTAAATATCGGATCTTAGATCTTTTAGCCACCCGATGGGTTCGAAGGGCAGTCTTCTTTCGCTCCAAACCTCAACTTTGTTTGGTACATTATTTAAGACTAGATAGGGTGGGGGAACAGGCTTGATTTGAGGATCTATTTTTGTTACGGTTTGCATAGGTTTAGCTTGGTTGATTATAGGAGTTTTATCATTGGTTTGACTGACCTCAGATAGTCGTTCGATCCAGTATTTAGTCAGAGTTTTAATCTGTTCAATATCTAACTCTGAAAAAGCATTATTCACCAGCCCATTGTTTTCTATTGCTCTTTGAAGTTCACGTTCACTTCCAGTGATTACTTCCCATGAGGCACTTGGGTCAGCGATTTTACCATATTGTGAGGCAATTTTAATGAATTCGTTCTTTATTTTGAATGAGTGTCGCAGGCTTGCCAGAAGATCTAGGGGTCGGATTCCCTCCAAGTTATTGTCTGATAGGTAGCTGAGAATCGAGATGAGTGCAATTGGCTTTTCGCCTTTAACCTTGTAGAGTGCCTTCAATGCGAGGGATTCTATGAAATTATTTACCACTTCTATTTTATCCACGTCTGTTTTGTCTCCTCGGTGACTGCCATTTTATCTTAGGTCCTAATTGATAAAAAAGACCTATTGGTATTGTGAGGGCATTCTGTCAGCCGAGCGATCTCTTCACGCTCTCATTGTAGGCGGCAACCATCCTAGCCCTCGCTGGGACCGTCCTCCTAAGCTCGTAGAAACTCGAGAGCAACCAGATGAGTGTGAAGCACCCCGCCCCAACTAGCCAGCCCTGGACCCCAAGGTACATCGGCAGGTTGGGGGAGATAAGGAGGGCGAGGACATCCGCACCGGACTGTAGGCTCCATTCCTTCGTGGATGCGAATGGGACCCATTCCAATGTCCTGATCCACCTCCCCCGAATGTGCTCGTACACACCTTGCTCGGGCCTTAGCCAGTAGTCGTCGAAGATGTCCATGAAGGAGTGAAGCCAAGCAGCGGATAGGAAGCAGGCCAATCCAAGCAGGGCGCTGTCCCTGATCAGGGTCACGAAGATAATGATGACTGCAATGGCGGCGAGACCATAGCCCAGTGGGTAATGCAGAGATTTACGATGTTGGAGACCGAGACTTTCCCACCTGTCGATGTCTGGCAAGATCCCTCCAAGCATCCCGATCACAACCAATATTGTGGTGGATACTGGCATCTTAGGGAAGAAGCCACCGAGGGGTCCCAGGATGAGGAACATGAGGTAAGCGACTACGAAGCCATACCCCATATGGGTCGAAATCATCAATAGGGGTCCAGCCTTGATTTATGCTCGGTCGCCAAGAGAATAAATCAGTTATCAAATAGCGCACGCGCACCTGAGAAATAATTTCGCTTTCTACATGGATTTTCTTTATTAACCCCAAAATGTCTTCTCCTACGCTTCAGGTGTAAACATGGCAAAGAAGCCCATCGTCTACTACGGTTCGATGATCCACGGACAAGCCGCACGCTTCGCTAGCCTCGGCTCAAAATTCGATGAAATGATCAAGAAACTCGACTTCAATACAATAAGCAAGGGCGATAAGGTCGCCCTCAAGATGCACCTCGGATTCCAAGAGGACTTCCAGACAGTGCCTGTTTACTTCGTCCGCAAGATCGTGAAGGCTGTAAAGGATGTTGGAGGTTATCCCTTCGTTACTGATAACCCAACAGCCATCTACAACGCTGTGGATCGAGGCTACACGAGTGAGACATGCGGCTGCCCCCTCATACCTATAGCAGGACTGAAGGACCGCTATGTCTATCAAAGCAATATTGAGTATGGCGGAGTCGGTGAGATAGGATTCGCTGGGGTCCTCCACGACTGTGACGTCCTAATTGAGGTCAGCCACGCCAAGGGACACGGGGTGAGCGGTTATGGAGGCGCAATAAAGAACATCGCCATTGGCGGCCTCGCTGCTGGTAGTCGCTGGCACAAGATGCACGGTATTGAAAACCACATCCCATGGTGGGACGGTGTTAAATGCATGCCTGAGCATGCCGAAGAACTTGTTAAGGTATGTCCGAGCAACGCCCTGAGGTACGACGCTAAAAAGCATAAGATGGCTATGGTTTGGAACAACTGTAGGAACAGCAACTGCATGAAGTGTATGGAAGCAGACAAGGGGGTCGGGTGCATAGAGATCAAGGCCGAGAACTTCCAGACCTTTAGCAAAATCATGGCTTTCACAGCTGCTAAGGTTCTCGAGGGTTTCAAGCCGGAGAAGCGGTTCTTCTTCAATTTCCTCCTTGATATTACGCCGCAGTGTAATTGCCTCGGTATGATTCAGCCGCAGATAGTCCCTGACATAGGAGTCACAGCGAGCAAGGACATAGTGGCAATCGAGGAGGCGACCCTCGACCTCATAGCTGGGGCGACGTTCCTACCCGAGATGATCCCACTCTACGTGGGGATAGTTAACCTCGATAAGAATCTACATCCCTTCCAGCGTATTTGGGGTGGATTCAAGAACCCTTATGATCAGGTGATGTTCGCGGAGGAATTGGGGCTGGGGAGCAGAAAATATCGGTTAATCGAGATCCTGCCACCGTCCGAGACTGTTGGAATGGAGGCGCCTAAGATCAAGTACGAGGATCAGCCCACATTCTATTAATACGCCACCTTCGCCGATTGCACGATGCAGATTACGACTATCTTCTCGTTTAACTCATCGACGACGACCCGTTTACACTTATCATCATTCTCCTCTTCAAATGATCATTATTACGCACGTGTAGCGTTTGATGTCCACGTTGCGCTCAGCTCAGTAACGCGATTTAACACGTATTTTTAAAAATAAGTTTATTTTTCAGCTTTTGTTTAAATATTAAATGGATGGGATATTGGATCTAAAAATCGAAAGAGAAGCTGCCAAAGTATTATTGAATGTTTTACTCAGTTGTAAAGATCCTATTCGAGAAGATGCAGAGAAAAAATTAATCGATTATTATTTGTCCAAAAAGAATGAACAAATCTTCGATTTTCAAAAAATGGTTACGATTGCGGAAGAATCTGGGAGTGACACGGGTCTTCATAGATTGAGAGATTTTTGTCTATATTCTAAGAATGATTTGGACGAAGTCGTTATTACATGTGAAGATGTTTACCGACATTTTTGTAGTACTTATCACTGGAAAGTCGTTGAAGATTCACTAGTATCTAGCTACAAGAGCATAATAAATATTCCAACCTGGTTTGTAGGCCACATGCTTCTTCCAGTGAAATTAAAGAAGCGGAATAAGGCAACATACGCAGAATATTCCTTCTCAAACCTTACAATTGTAATGCAAAATGTTTTCGTTCCCCCCGATATCAAAGTTCAAGAAAGTGGGATTTATACGATTCACTTTGCTTCGATAGTATCGGAGATAAATCCCGCGATTTCCAGAATAATGAATCAACAACTAGAATCTGTCAATCGATTTGTCGAGTTTAGGAAGGATATAAGGAAAATAGATTACACAAAGTTTCAAAGATTTGGTGACTATTTTAAATTTTGCCAAGAGAGATATCTGAAATATTTCTAATTTTACGCGCGCGCGAATAACTCACCGGAGTGCGCATGAAGATCTTGTTTAATGCGAACATGCAGTGCATATGAATTTAAGACAAGCTTGCAGCCCTGATAACGTTTAATAAAATAGATTTCTTAGGTAAAACTGAGGATGAGAGTGGCTTGGTTCATGTAGTCATCTATGAGAAGGTGAGGGATCACTCTAAATGGTTGAAGACTTTTACTGGTGACGCCCCTAACAGGAAAGGATCCAGAGGCGGTGAAATACTACAGTTCGATAATGATCCTAACAAGCACTACATCATCTTCGAGTGGAGCGACGTGGAGGCTCACGACTTCGCCGACTTCGCGAAGACACCCGAAATGCAGAAGGTGTTCAAAGAGGCCGGTGTCCTCGAGCAGACAATACAGATCTGCTCCCCCTCGATGATTATTAACAAATAGAAATTGAGCCAAAAATCAGTATTTTACTCTGATCCGCGCGTATGATATGGGGAATACACGTGACTCAGTGATGTGAATAAGAGGGAGAGTATAGTGCGCGTGTTTTAAGGACCGAGAGTTAATCTGGCTACTCCCATTGACCCTGAGGGGCACCATGAGTCAGGGCGTCCCTGAAGAGCTGGTTCCACACGTCCTCCTCGAGTATCACTTCCCTCTTCACAACCTTCTTCGTCATGTTCCTGAGTAGGGAGTTGTGCCTGATCTCGTCGCTCTTTATGTGTCTAAGCATCATTTTGATGCGATCATCCTTCGTATTGGCTAGAACTTCGTTAACGATCTTTAGCATATTCTCCTCGATGGCTACATGTTTCTTGAGGCTCTCGACCAGCTCGTTATATCCGTCCTCGGTGATGCTGAGGCTATCCCCGGCTGTTATTGCGGCGCATGCCTCGAAGAGCCCAGCATGCTTCTTGCTGTCTACAGCGACCGACCCTATGATTCCTCGAAGGACCTCATTACCGTAACCTCGAACCTCTCCTTCGAGCTTAACCGCGTAGTCGTTCTCGACCTTAGACATCTCCTTGAACTTCTCCGACATTTTGACGTCAATCTTACTCATAAGACAATCACGAGACGCATGGGAAACAATGAAAATAAACCTTAGCTCAAAGGCTTCCCGTAACACTTTTGAGGATTCGTGCGCACGAAACTGTCCAAAACCATGTTTCTGCTCCTTAGGGTCTTAAAAAAACCTAATTTTACCACGTACATGTGTGCGCGCATAAACGAGTAAGATCATTGTCGTGTTTTTCTTGTGTATCTGCATCAAATGCGCGCTCATCAACCCACGTGTGCAGTGAGTTTTTTAGTTAATAGACGATATGTTCCACAATGTCAAACTCTCCCAAGGTTCGTAGCCTAACAGAAGCGGTGAAAACGAATGCAGCAAGGTACGGATTCAACCTTGTCGGAATTGTCTCAGCTGAGACACTCGACGCCGTACCCAGCCACTACATAGCCCACCGCGACTACAGGCTGTGGACTAAGAAGACCAAGGACTATATGGAAGACGCCAAAAGCCTGATAATCCTCGGCATAAGGGTCTGGGACAACCTCTTCGACGTAGTCATAAAGGTTGGGGATAACAACGAGTACCCTGACGAATGGAGAGGACGGTTATACGCACGCAGGATGATGCGGTTCCTGAACGGAGAGGGATACAAGACTATTCTCGAACCCGATCACCTATCTAAGAAACGTATGGCTCAGCTCGCGGGTTTGGGGAATTTCGGTAAAAACAGCCTGATAATTAACCCAGTTTATGGTCCCTGGATCAGGCTCAGGAGCATCTTGACCGATGCCGAGTTGATACCAGATGAGCCCTTCAAAGAGGATCTGTGTGGACAGTGTGAGGCGTGTGTAAAGTCCTGTCCCGTTGCCGCTTTGACACCCTATAAAGTGAATCCAGATAAA
Source organism: Bathyarchaeia archaeon (assembly GCA_050014495.1). Lineage (GTDB taxonomy): Archaea > Thermoproteota > Bathyarchaeia > TCS64 > TCS64 > UBA8941. The sequence continues at coordinate 15,790 of JBEKDF010000025.1, read as the reverse complement.
TGTCTTCTAGGAATTACCTGGGAGGAGAGGTTCTCTGATGGGTTAAAGGACATCTATTTTGAACATAATCCATCGCTCACTGAAAACACGTGGCTGATGTGCAGTACATGCCAGAGGGCGTGCCCGATAGGTAGAGATGAGAGGTTAAAATTAACTGGTCGCGTCGCTGAACACTGATAATAGTGCTAGAGAAGAGAGATTGCGCACACAAGTGAAAGAGAACGAGGCGAGACGAGGCACATGGTTACCCCTCCTTAGCGGGAAAGAAGCCTCAACCCGATAGAGTTCCATCGTACACCTCGTGCATCAGCTCCCTCGTGTTCTCCAAAGTCAGTTTCCTAGGGTTGAATCTGTGGAGGCTGTACAGGTGCTGGCGTTCTTTGAAGATATACTCCGCGAACCCGTCGATCTCTCCTTCTGGGATGCCGATCTGTTTCAGATTCGTCGGCAGCTCCAGGTCCTCCAGTAGCTCCCTTACCCTATAGACGAATCTGTTAGCCGCTTCACGCGGAGATAAGCCAATTACTTCGTCACCCAGCACCTGCCTCGAAACATATGCGAGTTTCTCGATGCATGCAGGGAGATTGAACTGGAGTATGTAGGGTAGGACAACTCCACACGCAACACCGTGCGGTACTTTCCAACGAGGCCCCAGGGCTTCCGCGATGCAGTGACCCAGGATCGCAGGGCCCCCGATCCAAGGGTAGGCGATCACCGTGCCTCCCAAGTTCGCGGCAACGGCCATGTACCATCTCGCCTCTAGGTCATCACCCGTGTGGTAAGCCCTTCTCGCGTATCCGAAAACGATCTTCGTGGCCTCTAGCGCCTGAGAGTCCGATATAGGGTTAGCTTCTCTATCTATCAAGGCCTCGACGTTGTGTGACAGGGCGTCCATTGCGCTTCCGGCCGTCTGCTTGGGTGGACAGGAGATCACCATCAGGGGGTCGACTAAAGCCACATCCGCCAGGAGGTTACTGCTGGCTGCCCACGTCTTGTATAGGCCCTCGATTACGACTGAGTAGTTTGAAACTTCGCTGCCTGTGCCAGAGGTTGTCGGGATAAGTATCTTTGGCCTCGCCGCAACCTTGCTCCTATCCTCCACAGGGTCCATATAGTTCATCACGTCCCCGGGATTCGTCAGACAGAGAGCCACCATCTTCGCCGTGTCCAGCACAGCGCCACCCCCCACTCCAACGACGAGGTCGTAGTCTACCTCCCGACCGAACGCCACAGCAGCCCTCATGCTATCCGAAGTGGGTTCAGCGGATATCTGATCGTAGATCTCAACATCTAAGCCACGATTCCTCAGTTGTTCCGCAACTGCATCAGCTATACCGACTTTCTTGACGCCCCGATCAGTGACCACAAGAACTCTCTTACCTCCGAGCCTCTGTGTCTCGGGACCAACAAATTCCTGCACAGCACCTGTGGCGAAGATTATTCGCCGAGGTAAATCATAGATGCTAATCCTAGCCACGTTCAGCTTCGTCTCATAGCCTTTCAGACTCAAGTTACGTCTCCCCTATCGATTGTTTGTACTAGATGGATATTTATCGAGATTTAAAATAAACAAGTTATACATGTAAAAACTCAGGTAACTCATTCCGAAAAAAAGATGCGCACGCAAATTTGATTAAAGGCGCCATTGGCTACCTGTTATATCAAGTGCGTAAAAGTTCTTAGTTAAAGAGCGATGCGATCTTTTCTGAGTCTTTTTCAACGAGATTCGATCCATTCATCGGCAATATGACTATGAAGACTGTACCCCGCGTGCATGAGAACAGGGGTTTTATAGCGTTCACTCCTTTACTACACTAACTGAAGCGCATGTAATCCCGTATTCAATGTAGATTCTGCTGTACGCGCGCACCTGTTTTAGGCGGAGACGCCGGACATATGAAATACCCTTCGAACTCTGATCGAAGCCAACAACAGCCATAGGTAGAATGAAAAAATGAAGGCGCGCTCGGCAAGGCCGCGAATGCTCGCTGAGGGTTCCATGAAGGGCTTTGTAATCACAAGGATAACAACCTCTGCCACAGCGAGAATCAGCGAGGATTTATAGAAAGGACGCAGTGGCTCGGATAAGAGAAACCCGCGTGATATCGTAAGCGCAGCCAGGATGTTTCCCAGGAACACGATCACGCTGAGGAGCGTGTGCATCGCTCCTACGAATGTCACTGAGGTCCCCTCAAGGTCGGTGGGGAAGAACCCGACTAAAAAGAAGCAAACGCCGGATACGTAGAGTGACCGAACACCAAAACCACCATAGCTTCCCAGCGTGAATTTGGACAGGGAGATCGCTAGAGACACTGTGCCTATTCCTATGGCGATGAAGGCAGTATCCATTAACCACGCATATTGCCCGACGCCGTAATCGCTTACGGCTTGGTTAAGAGGGCTGTAGCCTGTTGGCAGCGCATGGAGGATTAGGACAGCTAAGCCGAAGTAGGAGATTCCGGCCAGGGCAATGGTGGGAAACATCTGTGAGTCAACGTGAAGGCGTGGATGCTTACCAGCGTCACCGGATTTCATCACCGTAAGGCATGAACCCTTATTATAAGAAGTATAGCCATAATATCGCATGCGCGTGCGCGAATATTTGTATTAAATCCAAATTATTAGACTCGACCGATCTATGAAACATTCGCTCATCATTTTCCAGTGAACCAGTTTAGAATCGCGTTTACTGCATCACTGTCGAGACTCCGATCTTGAGCGTTGTAACGTAAGGAGACCTCAGCGTTAAGTTGTTCACGGGGTCTTTCCTCGTGTTTCAAAACATGATCAGCGTTATCTGGATAGACAAAAGACACATTATTCCTATCATGAGTCGCCACCTCTAGTGCTTGACCATCAACCCGCCAATCGACCTGTATATCCTTCTTACCGATAACGACCAGTACGGGCTCATCCACCTTCGCTAAAAACTCCGAAGGATCATACTTCCACAGCTCCCGAGCAAAAGGCAAGTTAGCTGGGGTCGCCAAAGCAAGCAGCAATTGCTTGATACCATCAGGCAGTGAAGGATCTGGTACCACTGGATTACCTGAGACGAATGCGGCGATGCCGTCGTCATAACGCTTCATGATGTTATCTGCGTCAGGCAAAGACCTAATTTGACTGTAGATTTGGCTGCGCCCTAAATCCCCGATCGATCGCCCGGGGGCACCGGTCAGTATCAGTCCTTTGAAGTGGTTGACTTTTGACTGCAGTTGGTAGTTTAGGGTGTGGATTGCTCCTTCACTGCTCGTCAGAACAAAGAGATTATCCTTGGTCGTGTATTTTCTGTTGATTAGTGTCTCAGCTGCGCCGGATAGCTCATCTACATGGCTTTGCATACTGATTTTGCCCATCATCTTAGGAATGTTCTCTCGAACATGTGGCCCGGAGGCGCGTTTATCATAACGTAGAGTTAGGATTCTATGAGTTGCTAGTTCTTCGGCTAATAGTTTAGCGCTGCCGTTTTTGCCGGGTAGGAGTGGGGAACACCAGTCCCTGTCTGTTGGACCACTGCCTGCGACGAAGACCATGGCGGAGTGAGAATCTTCGTCTTTAGGGCGCGTCAAGGTCCCGTAAACAGGGATTTCATCGACTAGCCATTTTATTTCTTCATTTTCGATAAAGCGATTTTCTGTCATTTATCAATCAATTTGTGTATATGTCTTTTATTAGTATACCTTACTACCCGCAGTCGAGACTAGGCTTTGCCATCTGATTCGAGTGCACGCGCGAGAAGCGGGAATTCTTAAATCCTCAAGAATTCCACTGATGATCAAGATGGTCAGAAAGGCGCTTATCCTTGGCCAACTGGAAAGTCAAGCCAGCGGCGTGAAGATCCCTGAGACCCTTGCGAAGATCTCCTCCCTACCCGGGGTCAAGGACACCGAGTACATCGCCGGCCCCTACGACTTTTACCTAATAGCTGAGGTGGACACCCAGGAAGAACTCGATAAGACCGTCACCTCACTAAGAAATATAAAAAGCATCAAGGAAACCATGACCTGCCTCGTTCTTCCAACGAAAAAGAAGTAACCACCAGTTATCCCAGTCCCCCAGAAAAATAGTGATAAATACTGTAAATACCCACACAAATGTGGGAGTCACATGGAGCGCGCAATAACACTCATCAAGGTAGACCCGAGGATAGAGAAGCAGGTTCTCGACGAAATCAGACACCTCCGCGGCGTAAAAGAGGCCCACTTCCTCTACGGCCCCTACGACATAAGCGCGAAGATCGAGGTCAAGACCCTCGAGGACATGGAGGACCTCGTCCTCAACAAGATCAGGGATATTTATGGCGTATCAACGACGATGACTTGCTACATCCGCGAAGAGAGCTAGGCCCTCTTCTCCATGACGTATTTGTGGATAGCCTTCGCGGCCGTCTTCCCGGCTCCCATTGCGCTTATCACTGTCGCTGCTCCGCTCACAACGTCACCTCCAGCGTAGACCCCCTCAAGGGTTGTCCCCATCGTCTCCTCATCCACGACGATCGTACCGTGGCGACTCACCTCCAGTCCAACCGTCGTCTGCTGGATGATGGGGTTCGGGGACTGCCCAACCGCAACTACAGCGTTCTCCACGTCAATGAAGAAGTTCGACCCCTCCACAGGTATTGGCCTCCTCCTACCAGATGAGTCGGGTTCGCCGAGCCTCATCTTCACACACTCCATCCTCGACAGGTAGCCCCGAGAGTCACCCAAGAACCTCATCGGGTTAGTCAACAGCTCAAAGATGACCCCCTCCTCCCTCGCGTTCTCAACCTCCTCATGCCGCGCTGGTAGCTCCTCGAGCCCCCTCCTGTAGACAATGTACACCTTCTCAGCGCCGAGCCTGAGCGCGCACCGCGCCGAGTCCATTGCAACGTTTCCACCGCCGATCACTGCAACCCGCTTCCCAACCTGAATAGGTGTCCGATATTCGGGGAATTTGTACGCCTTCATCAGGTTCGTGCGGATCAGGAACTCGTTGGCGGAGTAGACGCCATTCAGGTTCTCGCCGGGGACCTCTAAGAAATTTGGGAGCCCCGCTCCGCTCCCGATGAAGATGGCGTCAAAGCCGCCCCCAAGCAACTCCGAGACCGTGGCGATCCTCCCAACGGTGGAGTCGAGGTGCATCTTCACACCGAGTTTCCTAACGTACTCTATCTCGGATTGGACGATCTCCTTGGGGAGCCTAAACTGGGGGATGCCGTACATGAGCACGCCCCCCGCCTCATGAAGTGACTCGTATACATCGACCTCATGGCCGAGCTTGACAAGCTCAGCCGCAACTGTGAGCCCGGCTGGCCCGGAACCGACAACGGCTACACGCTTCCCGGTCGAGGAGACGATCTCTGGCATCTCGACGCCGCTCACCCTCTCTATATCTGAGACGAAGCGCTCTAGGCGCCCTATGGCAACGGGGGCCCCTCTCACCCCAAGGACGCAGTTTTTCTGGCACTGCTCCTCCTGGGGGCAGACTCTACCGCAGATTGCCGGGAGTGCGTTCATCTGCTTTATCCTGCGAGCAGCCTCCACCGGCTTTCCCTCCTTGACGAGGCGTATGAAGCCAGGTATGTCCACCCCAACTGGGCATCCTGGGACACACTGTGGCTTCGGGCAGGTGAGGCATCGAGACGCCTCCGCTGCCGCCATTCCCTCGTCATATCCACACGCTACCTCATCGAAGTTACGAGTCCTCTGCTCCGGGCTCTGCTTCGGCATCTCTATCTGAGGTCCAATTGGCATCAGAGCACCCCTCTCTCCCTCAGGACCATCGTGATCTTCTCCTGCGGCGTGTAGTACCTCATCCTCGAGACGAGTTCATCGAAGTCGACATCGTGGCCGTCGAAGTCGGGGCCATTAACGCATGCGAATCTCGTGTGGCCACCAACCGTCACCCTGCATGCGCCGCACATACCGGAACCATCAACCATTATCGGAAAGAGGCTCACCGTCGTCGGTATACCTAACGGCCTCGTCAGGTCTAAGACGAACCGCTGCATGCTCGTTGAACCAATTGTGAAGACGTGGTCGAACCGCTTCTCGGCGAATAGCCTTTTGAGTAAGCCAAAGCCCTCCCCGTCTTCAGCGACTAGGGACTCATCGCTTGCCTTCCTCGCCTCGTCAACCATGAAGAGTTGATCAGGGGTCCTCGCCCCAATCACCGAGAAAATCCTGTTTCCTTCTCTCTTTAGGGATTTGACAAGGAATACATGGGCGCCGATGAAGACGCCGTTTGCGACGCAGAGGACGTTTCCATATCCCTTAACCTCAGTCGGGTTCCCGAGGGGCCCTGAGAGGTTGAGGATGCTATCGCCCACATTGAGGGCTCCGAGCTGCTGAGAGGAAGACCCGACCTCCGCGATGTATAGAGTGATGGTGCCCTTTTTGGGATGAGTCCCACCGAGGGTAATCGGAATCCTCTCCCCTCTCTCATCCACCCTGAGGATGACGAACTGTCCAGGCTTCCCCCGCTTCGCGACGACCTCAGCCTCAACCTCGAGCATCTTCACGTTTGGGGTCATGGTCCGCTTCTTAACGATCCTGTATGGCGGGGTGTTGCTGAAGGGGGCGCTACATTGTTTATGGCTCATTGATGCTCCACTCCCTTCACCTGCAGGGCGGGGACATCTTGTCTGCTCAGTACGCCCATCCTCTTGATCCTCTCAGTGAACTCCACCATGAAGGAAGCGAACTCTCTAGGCATCCCTGCGCTGCAGAAGAACATCTCGAGCCTGTTGCCACCTACCCCAAGGTTATTGAGGGTCTTCTTCGCTGCATCCACCCGCCTCTCCGCGATGATGTTACCGTCCACGTAGTGGCATTGTTCCTTCAAGCACCCTGCAATGATGACGCCATCCGCACCCCTCTGGAAGGCCTCGAAGACGTGTTTGAAGTCCACCCTACCGGAGCAGGGGACGAGGATGATCCTAACATTCACAGGGTAGTTGAGTCTCATCACTCCGGCGAAGTCTGCGGCAGCGTAGCTGCACCACCTACACGCGAAGCATATGACAACCGGCTCAGACTCCTTCCCCGGGTCGAGCCAACGCGTCGGGCTGAGTAGACCGTCGACAGCGGGGATGAGTTGGTTGTCCTTGAAGTACTTCAACTGCATCGCCCCCATGGGGCACTCGACGGAACAGACGCCGCATCCCTTGCAGGACGCCTCGTTTACCACCGGGAGACCGGTGGCGCCCCACTCGATCGCGTCAAATGGACAAGCGCTGGCGCAGGCACCACAGCCTACGCACATCTCCTCGTCAAGGGTCGCCTTGACGGCCTCGGTCTTGACCTTCCCATTGCTCATTGGGATGGCTGCCCTAGCAGCCGCCGCGAGGGCCTGGCTTACACTCTCAGAGACGTTCTTCGGTCCATGCGCCGTGCCGCAGAGGAATATGCCGTCTGAGCTGAAGTCTACGGGCCTCATCTTCGGGTGCGCTTCGAGGAAGAATCCATCCGATGTTAGCGGGACGCGTAGCACCTTTGCCAGGGCTTTTCCCTCTTCCCTCTGGATGAGTGGCGTCGAGAGAACCACTAGCCCCGCCTCGATGACCGTCTCCGACTCGAGCAAGGGCTCGTAAACGGAAACAGTCGCACCGCCAGTTGTAGTTACTACGTTTGGCGGCTTCTCCTGCTGGAATTTTACGAATCTTATTCCCCGCCGCAGCGCCTCCTGGTAGGTGACCTCTCCCTCGAGGCCATATGTCATGAGGTCCCTATACATCATGTAGACCTCCGTCGAGGGGTTCAGGTCGATAAGCTTCAACGCATTCTTCACAGCGATGTCGCAGCAGATCCTCGAGCAGTAGAGCCTACCTCTCTCCTCCATCGCCCCCACGCATTGGATCATCACAACCCTCTGAGGTGGAGTCACTGAGGCGCTCTTGAGCCTCCTCTCAAGCTCATACTGGGTGATCACAGCCGGGGTCTCACCATAAAGGTAGTACCCGGTTGGGGTTAGAGGCTCAGCCCCGGTAGCGACGATTATCGTCCCCACCTTCATACTCAGGTCGGCTCCATCCTTTTCAACCTCTACGTCAAAGTTCCCAAGGAACCCGTCGACCCTCTTCACCCTCGCGGAGGTAAGGAGCTGGATCTTGTCATTCCCCTTAATCTTGTCCCCGAGGGTCTGGATGAGCTCCGAAGCCTCCCTCACACCAGGGAAGAGGGTGTGCAGGTCCCTCAGCACACCCCCGGTCTCTTTTTCTTTCTCGACGAGCACAACATCGAAGCCCTGCTCTGCCAACGATAGCGAAGCAGTCATCCCAGAAACTCCGGCTCCAATGACTAGGGATGAGGGTAGGACGTCGATCTCCGTCTCCTCCTCTGGCTCGAGATACACCGCCTTGGAGACCGCCATCTGGACGAGGTACTTCGCCTTCTCAGTCGCCGCGGCCTTGTCCTTATGTACCCAGGAGTCGTGCTCCCTGATATTCACCATCTGGAATAGGTACTTGTTGAGCCCCGCCTCCTCGACTGCCTCCCTGAATATGGGCTCGTGAGTCCTCGGTGTACAAGCAGCGACGATCACACGTTCGAGTCGCTGCTCCTTTATTGCCTCCTTGATGTTCTTCAACCCTTCAGAGGAGCAGGTATGAATATTCTCACCAACGTATACGACGTTTGGTATCGTCCTGACAAACTCTGCGACCTTTGGCACGTCTACGACGCCTGCGATGTTCGTACCACAGTGGCAGAGGAAGACCCCGACCCGGGGGTTCGTGGCCCTGCCACTAATCGCCTTTCCCTTCATCCTCTCATCGCCCTCCTTATGACCTCCGCACTCATGGCGGTGGCTCCGCTTGCCTCCGCTATCGTGTCGGGGATGTCCTTCGGTCCCTGTGAGTAACCGCAGACGAAGACCCCCTCCTTCGTGGTTGCTAGAGGTGAGAGCATGTGGTCGGGTTGGACGAAGAAGTTGTGTTCGTCGAGTTCGACGCCGAGGATCTCCGCTAACCTCCTGTTGTCGTGGCTCGGTGTGAGGGCCGTGCAGAGGACGAGCAGGTCGACATGCTTCAGATGTATCTCCCCGGTCTCGGTGTCCTCGTACCAGAATGAGAGCCCACCGTCCCGAGGCTCCTCCCTCACCTCCGCTGGCTTACCCCTGATGTACTCCACCCCGTACTCGTCCCTCGCCCTGTTCACGAACTCCCTGAACCCCTTACCGAAGGCCCTCATATCCGTGTACATGATGGTGACCTTCGACTCAGGGGAGTGCTCCTTGACGAGGATTGACTCCTTCGTGGCATGCATGCAACACACTGCTGAGCAGTACGGATAACCCTCCGAGAGGCTACGCGACCCGACGCACTGGACGAATGCGACACTATCTGGGTGCCTCCCATCCGATGGTCTGAGGAGCTGACCACCCGTCGGACCCGTTGCGGTTACCATCCTCTCCAGCTCGAGGGCAGTCACCACATTCTTGAAGCGCCGATACCCATACTCCTTTAACGGGGACGGATCGTAGGTTTCTAGACCAGTGGCAACAATGATGCTCGCGGCATCTATCACCCTCTCCTCCGCTTTCTGCTCGAAGTCGATGGCTCCTGCCTCGCAGAACTTCTCACAGACCCTGCATATCCCCTTAGTCAGAAATAAGCAACTCCTCTCATCTATGCTGTAGATGAGAGGCACCGCCTGCGGGAACGGGAGGTAGGCCGCCTTCCTCATGGATAGCCCCATCTGAGCCTCATCCGGAACCTTAGTTGGACACTTGGATGCGCAGACGCCGCACCCTATACACTTAGACTCGTTAATGTACCTCGGCTTCTTTGTGACTGTGACCTTGAAGTTTCCTGCATCTCCCTCCATACACGTCACTTCGGATAGGGTCAGCAGATCGATGTTCGGGTGTCTGTAGACCTCTATCATCTTAGGAGCGAGTATGCAGATGGCGCAATCCATGGTTGGAAACGTCTTATCGAGGAGCGCCATCTTCCCCCCTATGCTGGGCGACTTCTCAACTAGGTGGACCCTCACACCCCTGTCAGCGAGGTCTAGAGACGCCTGTATGCCAGCTATTCCCCCACCAATAACCACAACCGAGGACGCTTTATCCACGCCACTTCGCCTCCATCTTCTGGATCGCAAGCTCAACCGGACTCTGGTTGAGATGGAGTCCCAGTTTCTTTGCATCCAGTCCCATCGCTAAACCAAGGAGCTGAGTATAGTAGAAGACAGGGATTCTAATCTCCTCATCCTCGAGGACCCTCTTTATAATGTCCTGCCTAGCGTCATACATCTTATAGCAGAAGGGACAAACGACAACCATCCCATCAAAGCCCCTCCCCTTGATTGAGTTTAGTTTACCTCCCGCAATCTTGAGCGCTGCCTCTATATCGTGAAGGCCTAGACTAGACCCACAGCAGTCGAGCCTCTCCGGATAGTACGCTGCCTCCGCCCCGAGCGTCCGGATCAAGCCATCGAGAATCTTTGGGTCTTCCGGGTCCTCGGGTCTCCCCACCACACTGGGCCTGAGGGCATGACACCCGTAATGTGGGGCGAACCTGAAACCCTCAAGATCATGCGTCAACGAGGCGCGTATCTTCTCCACACCCACCTCGCCATTAAGAATCTCCAGGAGGTGCAACACCCTGCTATTACCCCTGTACTCAAGACCCTCAGAGGAAAGGTTTTCATTTACCTGTTTGACCAATTGAGGGTCCCTGTCAAGCGCGTGCTTAACCTCCGAGATGGAGGCGTGACAACCGTTACAGAGGGCGAAGAGGTCGAGCCCCTCCTTCTCAGCCAGCGCGAGATTCCTCGCCGAGAGGTAGAACATTGTCGGCATATTCAAGCTCCTCAAAGGATAGCCACAACAACTGAAACCTGGCACATCGACTAACTCCACCCCCAGCCGGGCCATCACCTCCCGCGTCGACATCTCGATGTTATATAACTCGGTCCTAATCCAACACCCGAGGTATAAAGCGTACCTCACGGCAATTCCCACCTAAAACTCTCATCAAGAGCCCTCCTGAATGCCTCAATGTCCCCAGGAGGCTGAAGCTCAGGCAACCCAAGGCTAACCCTATCATAGGATTCGAAGTCTCTATCGAGGACTTCCTGGTTTCCTTGAACTGTGCTGAGCCTCTTAATCGCATTTGAAATCATATTAAGGTTTTCGGGGAATGGTAGCCCCGCCCTCACAGCCATATTTTGGAGGGTGATAATTATGTCGAAAGGAGTAACATCTCTCGGACACCTCTCCATACACTGGTGGCACTGGGTGCACTCCCAGATGAAACCCGATCTCAAAAGTTCGTCGACCTTACCCCGCTGAACCATCAGAACCACCTTCCGGGGCTTCAACTCAAGATACCTAGCCGCTGGGCAACCACTCACGCACTTACCACACTGGTTGCACTGCTCAAATGGAACCCCGCCCCGCTGAATGATGCTCGGTAGCTTGATCATTACAATATTTATTGTATATACCTAGAGAAGAAGTATTGCTTACAGCTTCCCTATTAAGAGGCCTCTTTTTCAGATTTTAGATTTTCTCATTAAAAAAGCTCTAATCCGCAATGAAACAAGTCATAGATGAACGAACACCGGGTATCTTTCTGATTATATTCGATATAATGGTCTCAATGTCACTAAGAGTCTCAGCCACCAGTTCAAAGTAGGCATCATAGGGACCGTAGAGCAGGCACGCGTTCTTAGTATCCCTTCGGGCTCTTAGTATACCAAGAACGCTCTTATCTAGGTCCGGCTGGATTTTTATGAACACCATTGCCTCTTCTAACAAAATATTCCCTATTGTTTAGTTAACATACTTAAATTTATACATTTGTAAGAATATTATGCCATTTATTATACAATATGTCGAGATTAACGCCATTTATTTCATATATGTTCAGAAAAAAGAGTTCATTTTCGCGCACGACGATTATAGCGTTCACAAAGGTCGACTTAGCGATGTTCACGCATAAAGGCGCGCAACCAATTAAAATTGTCAGCGTACTTAAAGTTCGCAAATAGCTACCTCTTAAATCAAGTGAAGATAATACATCAAAACAAGCTGAACCAACAAAAATAATGGCACCAGCAGAAACTTGGGTTTGCGAGTCTTGTGCCGGAAGAGTAGCATCCCCATGTAAGCACCAAACGGCCCCAGAAACGCGAGCAACAACAGCCTAGACTCCGGGATCCTCATCCCACCCCTCATAGCCCACAGCTTATCAAGCCCAAAGAACACCAGAGAAACAAAATTCACCACTAGAAGAATGATCAGGAAAACCTGGTCCAACTCAATCACATATCCTCACATGCGCGCGCATAACGTATATCTCGAATAAATCAGTAACATTAAAGTTGATTATGGAGTTAATAAGTGTTGAAATATATGCACAACTATCACGATATAGAATGTTGAGGTTACACTAATATGTATAAATCTATTAATGTGCGGTTTAATTAAGCTATATCCTCCAATATTCTTCAATAACTGAAACCTAGAAATGAAGCCCGTTGCAACCAAAATTAACGTAGTGATGTAAAGCGCTAAACCAGTTCCATGTGGGGTCATCTGGAAATAATGAATCGATACGAGCATGAAGGCAAACAGGTTACCCAAGGTATGAATTTGAAGTAAGTCTCTGGTTCTCTTTGGGCGGCGTCGCTTAAGGATAGTGTAAGTAGGCGTATAAAATGCGATAAACATGGCTCCAATCCAACTTAGCCAATGAGAGAGTGTTAGTGGACCTACTAAGAAACTGAATTGAAACCAATGAAAGGATACTCCAGCTGATAGAATTATGGTCACCAGAATTATTGCCAGTGCGACTAGAAAATTTGGATCCCTTAAAAGTTTCATTGTGCATGCGCGTTCCTTTTTTCACTACATATATTCTTAACCTGACACGAGGTAATAACCAAATAAGGTGTTTTAGCTATAGTACTAAATGCATATAGTGAGGTTTGAGGTAATGAAAACTGACGATCTCAAGAGAATCATCCTAATAATGTTCAAGGGAAATGACCTCCACGGCTATGAGGTCCATAAAAGACTCGAATCACAAAGCGTCGAGGTTGAGATGAGCCGACTCTACAGGATCCTGAACGAGATGCTGAAGGATGGGCTGCTTGAGAGCCTTTGGCAGAAGAGCCAAATCGGTCCCAAGAAGAGGGTGTATAGACTCGGTAAGAATGGAGAGAAGGAACTCGACAATATACTTGAAGATGCTATTGAGACAATTCACATCTTCTATAGCGAATACCTGTTGAATCTACCTCCTGAGGCTAGCGTCTTTAATCATATTGGCAGCTATATCACCGAAAAATTGAAAAACATAGTTAATATCGTCTACTTCACCCCCATATACTCAACAATCATCGAGAAATCGCTATTATCTCTTCGAAGCAGTGCACCTTTAGGAAATATTCACCTCGTGAAGCCTAGATCAGTTGAAACTAACCTACAATTGGATAATCTATCTATTTTAGATGGCGAATATTGGGATATTCCACTGAAAGAAGGATACGCAGATCTGGAGGTAATTACCTACTTGCCTAAAAGTGATTCTATACAAGCAGCCATGAGAGAGTGGTGTAGAGTGTTGAAAAAAAGTGGTACACTCGCAATTCTAATACCTACGGTTAACATAAACAATTATGAAGACCCTTTGACAATAGGCGACTTTGTAGAGAAACATGAGAGAGAGAATATAAGAGAGAAAGAATACGCGGATAAGAAAACCACCCTAGCATTACTTAGAGATTGTTTCGAAAATGTTGAAGAAAAAAATATTGTTCATATGACCGTTTTGAGAGCATCTGGAAAAAAGATTTTCCTTTCATAATCGCGCGCGCAGCGCTGGGCTTAATCCTCATAGTATTCGGTGGTCTATGGCTGGTGAGCAGAGTGTGGTACCCGTACACCTATGGAATGCCCATGTTTGGGTGGGCGCGCGCGCAACGATCATTACATTCTAAGCAGCTCGAGAGCAGCTGACTTGGACCCTATCTCAGCATCAAGCATCTCATCAGCCGTCCCAATTATGACAACATCCCCATCACTAGGCCTAAACTTCTCAGCGAGCTCCTCAGAAAGCATAGGCGAAGGCTCAACCTCAAGACCCGGCAAAGTAAACCGTTCACCTCTGCGAACCAGAGTAGTCGCCCCCCTTGCACCAGCCAGGAGAGCTGAATCACGCTGCTCGACTCCACCACCTATCCGACCAGCGACACCCACCACAAGCACAGCGTAGTCGTATGCACCTACCGTCAAACCGGTCGGCGAGAGCTCCGCGCCAGAAATCCGACCATGTAGCTTCACGAGCAGCGCCCTGCCCCTCTCCGTCAGAGCCATCCCTCCTCTGCTAATTGTGATCAACCCCTCCCCCCTTAGACGCCGAACAAGAGTCCGAGCCACTCCCTCACCTATCCCCAAGCCACTCGCCAGCTGCTGCCTGCCAACATCGGATCCGGACGAGATGATCTCAATCGCCTTCAAGGCGTGAGCAGGAGAATAGCTTGGAAACCTACCCGGCGCAGCCTTCTCCGCGATGCCGTAGAGAATCGAGACAGCGTCCAAACACAACACCAGAGATATATTCAACAGCAGCTTGGCATAAATCTAGTAGCTTGTATATGTCCACGCCACCGAGTCTCCATCATTGAGAACCCACTTGTCACTTCCGACGGGACCCGAAACCCATGTCCTTGAAGTCTTATCATAATAGCTCCAAGCCCAGTAGTGGTGGGGGTCGCCGCTAACCCCGTTTATCGAGGTCACGAACGCCCCGAGGCTACTTACGCTGTAGTTGGCGTTGAGGTCGATCTTTGAGACCGTCAACAGAGTCGCATCAATCGGGACCCTCGTTGAGTTAAACCACCTCAACGTGCCGTTCCCATAGTCGAGCTTCAAGTTAACAAGCATCGTGACGCCATTCAGCTCCTTTGAGAGGGACTCGACCTCACTCAGGTAGGATTGAGTCTGCGAGTAATAGTAAAGAGACAGGTAGCCTCCGACGATCGTTGTGCAGAGGAGCAGGACGGTTGACCACAGGAATATTGTTTTTACATTCAAATCGATTTCACCCTCGTTTCCATGTTACTCTCAGGTAGTTTCTTGATCAGCCTCAGCAGCGGCGTGACCCCCAGGAAGAAGAAGGCGGCGTTCGAGACCTCGTGGAGAATCGAGAAGGGTATACCCGCCACAAGAACTGGGATGAGGGGCAGGCCCAGCGTGTACGCCGATGCTACATTGGTGATGATGTCGTATGCGAAGGTCAGGAGGAAGCCTACCGTCGCGTACTTCAGTCCCTCCGTCATCATATGGGTCCTACCTCGATCTACAATGTATGGTGATCCTAGCCCCCCCAGTATTCCTCCAGCTAAGCCGTAGAGGGTCTCGCTGAGGGATGTGGTGAACAGGATTGGGAGAGAGAACCCATATGGGTTCAGAGTCCCGTAGACCAGCCAGGTGAGTACTCCAACCGCTGAGCCGACGGTTGCGCCGAAGGTGAGCCCGGAGACGAATACGATTAAGTCCATGAATTTGATGTTAGGAACGCTTATTAGCAGATAGTTTGTCGCCACACACGCCGCGGTCATGACCGCGATAATGCTGATTTGGCGCGTTGACATCATGTTTATGAGACCTAGGGTAGGTATGGATGGATAATCCCACTATATGAGTTTGATGATTCTTAATTGCGCGCGCATAAAAGCAAATTAACTGACTGTTTGCGTTTTCAGGCATAACCGTGTCCAAAGCTTATCTTTTAAATTCACCTACATCAACCCGTGTTCGGCTTCATAGCAGGCATCCCACACAGAGTAAGGCACCTACT
>JBEKDF010000024.1:0-45940 GCA_050014495.1 Bathyarchaeia archaeon | reverse complement strand
AATCGCTTCTACGAGGAGGTGAGGTGTTTAGGATATGCCCGTATTTGCCATTAAATCCTGTGAGGGGAATTAAGACCATTTAAAACCAATATCGGGGTAATTTCGGGACAAGGCAGCGCGCGACGGAGATGGCTAAAGTTTCACTCGTTCTCGACTTCCAAGAGTTGTATAGAAGCTTAATCGATTACTTCGTGATTGAGTATTGTCAGAAACTCAGGAAGAGGGATTTTAAGATGAAAACTGAGTTAGGGAGTCACGGGAAGAAGGGTAAGCGTGAGTATCTGACAGACACTGAAACGACTGCTCTCCTCGATGAGCTTAACGACTTCTTCGAGACTATGGTTGATGTTAAACGGATTAGGAACGGGGAGCATCAGACTCTTGAGACTCTGATCAATGAGGAGGCGTTATTGTTCGCTAAATATCTACGCGGAGAGTCAAAGGACTGGGTTCCCAGGGTTGCTCTAGGATTTACATAAAGATTTAAGGAAGAACCCTTGATGATGAGATCGGTCGGGGTGAGATAAGTGAAATTCATAGCGTTTTTTGAGTACTCTAGCGAGGACATAGACAAGCTAACTCCAAAATTTCAGAAGTGGTCAGAAGAACTAAAAAAGAACCCTGAGAAACATATAAAGTACATCTTTCCGCCACACTATTTGTCTGCGGTTAATGAACAAGGGAACGATAATGGTATCGCTATATTCGAGGCTGATGATGAGGAGAAACTAATCGATTATATTAACAATTACTGGCCAGAAATGAAGATGAGGATTGTTCCATTGTTGAACGCAGGAAAGAATTTGGAAATGTATCTCAAAATGAAGAAATAGCTTAAATCGTCAGCGCTAAAATAGCTTTCCTTTTTTTATTTTTTTATTTATGTGTGTTTTTTGGGTTTGGGTTTGGGGCTATAGCCTTATCCTCACTTCCACCTGAGTGCGCGCGTGCAGATAAGTGACCTTCCTATTGTAAGTAAACTATATCCTTATTCTCAGCTCGTTCTGACCCCCAAACATGACTGATTAGCTTCGCGCGCGCAATCGAGGCTCAGGGTGAGAACGAGGATCCAACCAAGGATCCAGCTTCATCTTAATGTACACCCAGCCCCCACCATAGTCCAGTTGGGGTAGATGCGCCTTCTCTGATCGACTCCTCAATCGAAAGCACCTCTCAATCAGGTGCTGTACAGCGCGAACATCATCCTCATTATACTCAAAAAACCGAGGCTCCAGAGGGGCACCATAATCTACGTGCCTCTGATAAGCCCGAGCAACCTGGAGACCATCCAGGTCAGACTGTTTGAAACCGTAGCTAAGGTATGGTCCAAGCTCCTTCAACGCGTAGCTACTCTGGGGAAAGATGAAGCATCTCCTCAGCATGGTGCATAGGTCAACATGTGGAAATTCTTCGAGAGTTGACGAGTCCAGCCCAAGCCGGTTCAGGGCCTTGAGGGTCACTCTGTAGTCGAAGCCGGTCCCCGAGTAACTCACTAACGTGTATCCCCTATGGGTGCCGAGGAAGCCAAGGAACCTCTCGAGGATGTGTCTCTCATCATCCCACTTCTCCGCGTAGAACTGAGTGAATCTGCCATCGACCAGCAGCCCGATCAGCCAGACTTTTCTGCATCTCTCATCGGTTTCGATGTCTATGTAGATTAGACGGTCGCCTGGGAACTCAATTGACTCGGTTTGAAGGATCTTCCCGCTAACATAGGAGAGAGCCCGTAATCGGATCTTGCGTAGCACAGCTATGGGTATTCCTAGCAGCTCCTCGAACTCATCGATGTCCGTGATCCCTGCGACGTCTCCGATGGTCTCCAAGCCGATGCCTCTGAGTGCCTGTGAGTACCTTGAGCCTACTCCGTAGATGCTCTCAATTGGGAAGTTCGCTGCTGCGCGACTGCCTGTCTGCCCAGCCTCTGAGGCGTCGTCGGAATTCCTCTGTGGTTCAAGTATTTCTTCGAAGGTTGGGGTGTTCAAGGCGTTTTCGCAGGTGTCGTTTTGGGTTGATAAGTAGTTGGCAGGCTTTGACAGGTTGGGGGTCGGTGAAGGTGCGGTCTCAACTCTTATCCTGAGTTTCACCTGCTAAACAAATTTTTTATTAGCTTTTTAACTGACATGATGATCTGGTACACACTAGGACCCGGCACAACTCCAGCCACACGATGAGGTAGCTGAAACACGCGAGCAACAGGAGCAGGATCACCATTAGTATGAAGTATAAACAATCTTAACTAGCGCTTGCGCGCGCGTGAATATTAGGAACTTTTAATAAGTGCGTCGAGCGCCATCAGGAGGTCAGGCACCGTCCGCACCAATCGTCCCTTTCGCCCGCCGCTCTCCTCGATCCAGTACTGGACCTGCAAGTTCACTAGCGTAGCCTGATTCTCGCCCGTTAGCCGGATGTCTCCACGGTAGCCAAAGATTGTCTTCCCACAGGCGAAGGCGAAACCGATCTCGCTAGCTGTCCCTGAATCCACATCAGGGCCATCAAGTACAGCAACTACCACATCGCCGCTCTCGATCGCCTGACGATTCCTCTCTGCGATTTGATGGTTGAGTATCTTCAGCTGTGCCACTCTCTCCTCAGGAGATAGATGACTTTCCTGGCTCCTGAAGGGCTTGAGTGGCGAATCACCCTCCCCCCAGGGGTCGATCACCTGGTGACCGTGTTTCTTCAGCGCTGACTTCATTTTCTGTAGGAAACCGCGGGTGGAAGGAGCAAAACCGTATGGCGAGGCTAGGTAGATTTTCGACACGTATGAGACCTGATTGCAATTAAGAAGCCTATTGGATTAAAATCTAGTTGTCTTACAAATGCATGCGCGCGCTCCAATACCCCACCACTCACTAACACATCTTAACCACCAGATACTCCATATGGCGCGTGCTTCTTAGCCTCGGTCAACCCGCCATTGCAGACGTCACCGCTTTAGACGGGTGGGTCGACGTAATGGGCAAAGGATTCGGTCACCTGACCCGCGGCGTTGAAGTGAAAGACTTCGGCGCTGAGGCCCCGATGGCCTTTATAGTAGAGCGTGATGGTGTCGACACCGATTAAAATCGAGATCAAATCGAAATGTACATTGGGCATTTTCGCTAGAGCCTTCTGCCAGTAAGCGTCGACTGTCGTTTTGCCCTTGAGTTTGCCCGAAGCTTCACCGGCAATTTGCACGATCACTGGCGAAGACATCTCGAAGTCGTCGCTGTAGTGTGTAAGGATGCGTGACAAATCGTGTGCATTCCAGGCGGCGATCCATTCGGTGGCAAAATGTTCGGCGAAGGTTTTGGTGATCATGAAATACTGCGTCCTGATTGTCTCAATTGGGGTTGATTCTTGCTCTCTTATTACTGTCTCTATTTTTTTATTTCATTTTGTTGTAAGGGCGCGCGCATTGGAATCCTAGTTTTATTATACGTATTACTGGTTCTCAAATTTCATATATTTAATTTAAACTTCTCGCCTAGAGGTACGCGTACGCATCCTCATGTGAGTAATTGTTGGTGCTAAAAACTGTCTACACCTTGGAAAACTTGCCCATTATGTGGTAATACGCATGGAAACGATGTTGATGTAAGCGAGGATGAGGGATACAACATACTAACCAAATTCAGGATCGTTGAAGCAATCAAAAAGGATGGAAAATGGTTTTGGAAATGGAATCAACGTTTCAAGGATACTTTAACAAATATAGATGCAAAAAATAAAGGGAGATGTTTTACGAAAAAATACAGCTGTTGATGTGGTTATATTCATTATGAAAGTACACCTGCTTTTACAGGGTTTCCAGGCAAAAGATATTACTCACAAAGAAGAGCTAACAATTTTCAACTATCTATCTAATATGTATATTCAACAATACAAATCAACAAACGGATTTACAATGTTTAAGTGAAAGGCGCGCGCGCCTAATTGATAATATGGGGAGTCCACGCAAACGTTGTGGTTCGACATCGTGGTGTGTGAAAACTAACCAGCCCAAATAGCCACCACATTCACAGTCCAATTATGAGGACACTCCCCCGCTCATTATGGGAATAACCAGAGAGCGTGTGAGGGTTATTCCCGTATGCATGGTACAATATTTAGTTTATAAGATTCATGTAGCAGTTGTCAGAACTAAAGATTCTAGGGTACTCGCGCACTAAATATTCATTACTTTTTTTTCAGACAAATATTGAATAGCTTAACCAAATGTTATTTTGACTATCTAAGAGATACAAAGTGTATACCCCATGACCATATTGCTGTTTAAACCTAGATAGCGAGAACTGTATCGTTATTTTCGAACCAGAACTCTGCCATATATCTGCATAAACAGCTATTTTCCCATCTGTGGTTGTCGAGGACCCAGTATAACCAGCGGGAACAGGGGCAAACACTGCACCGACTAGGGTACCAGAATCATATGATCCCTGGTATTGAGGCTGGTTTAAATCAATAGAGGTTGGTGATGGATCGTACTGCACTGTCACCTCCTGAAGGCTTATCACCTTAGTAGTGGACCCGGAGAGCCTCACTACACCGTCAGACGTGGTCATTGTTTCCAGGTTAATGTAGCTATTCTCGAAGTCCTCGACGAAGTAAATCTTTGAGGTGCTTGTGTCGTATGCGATACCTATCGAAACCTTGTTGTGAAGAGGATTCAGAATATTGTCTCGATGCCCATTCCCCGATGAGAGGTCGTTGTACATCATCTGCCACTCGGAATTGGCGATGCCTGCCTCTATTGTTTGAATCGAGCATGAGGCAACAGCGACCTGAGTTGAATCCACTGACGAGGTCGTCGCATAGTCAAAGCCGATGTTCTCAGCCACATCTCCGGTGCCTCCCAGGATTGTGTAGCGCATGTAGGGTTTGTATCCCTGAGTGTCCCAGTGGCTGAAGTAACCAAAGTATGCCATCGAGTCGGCGTGCTGCTGTCCTGAAGGTTCGCTGCTTAGGGTTACGGGTGATAATCCGTATTTTGCGCGATCTTGATTGATTAGTCCTAAGGCATAGTTCGCCAGAATCGAGTAGTCTCTGGGATAAGTAACGTTGGCTTTTCCGTTCTGGAATGTGGGGTTGACGGGTTTGAAGCTTGGATAGCCCTGTGTGATGTTGCTAATAGTTGAGCCGATGCTGCTGCCCGTTTTATCTATGGAATTTACAGTTGATGAGATGGTCTCGGACTGAGTCAGCACAAATGTTTTAAAATTCGCGAGGTTTGCTGGGTTGGTGAAGTAATACACTCCGAGTAGGGCTAGTACAATAATTAAGCCAGTGAGGAGATTTGATCTCATTTTACTCTTACTTCCTTAAAGGAGCATTATGATATATTTTTAAGATCATTTTGATGAGCTTGCATGCGCGCATACTAGCACGCATAATCTCATAATATAGTTATTCAGATTGAGATCGCAAAAATACTTGTTCATGAGTATGACAGAGGAATGGCTTTTGAGCGAGTTCGACTCACTAGACCTTTAACTTGAGAAATACATGGAAGTACTCCGGTCCAATTTTTGATGCGCATACACACATTGGAACCATCAATGAAATATCCAGGATGATTGCTATTGAAGATGATTTTGGGGTTTCGACACAGATTGGGATTGTTCATGATGAAGGAGGATTTCGAGTTGCTAAGGAGATGTATCCTCACAGGTTCATCTTCGCAAAATATCTCTCCTCGAAAGATATAGCTAAGTACAATGTGGAACCTGTTCTCAATGAGATAGCGAAACTCAAGGATCAGGGCTATTCTCTTGCCAAGTCATGGTTTGGTCCCCGTTGGCGTGACTGGGTTGATGTTCCGAAGGATTTTCGAATTAATGACAACAGACTAGAACCCATTTTTCAAGCCCTAGAGGACAACGGGATACCCCTAATTATTCATATTGGTGATCCCGACACCTATTATGCGTCTCAATATAAGGATTCAGAGAAATATGGTACTAAGGATGAGCACCTCAAACAGTTAGAGGATGTCTTATCCAGACACCTTAAATTAAAATTTCAGATCCCTCATTTTGGTGCACAGCCTGAGATACATAGGTTACCCGATCTATCAAGGTGGATGGATAAGTTTCCCAATGTTGTGGTCGATACAGCATCATCAAGATGGATGGCCCGCGAGTTGAGCAAAGACTCGAAGAAGGCTCGAGAGTTCATGTTAAAGTACTCGGAGAGGGTCCTGTTTGGGACTGATATCTCTTCCAATCAAGATGACCGTAGTTACTTCTCTGGTCGATACGTTGCGCAGAGAATTCTTTGGGAAACAAATGAACGAGGTACCCCGCTGCCTTTTCCTGATGCTGACACTAAGGACACTGGGGGTACATTTATCAATGGTCTTGATCTGCCTCTCTCTGTTCTTGAAAAGTTGTATTGGGAGAATGCAAATCGATTATATATGGTGTAGAAACGCTGCCTTCGTGCGCATACTCAATCTTGGCTGTTTGCGCCCGCGTGCGAATATTTCTTAATGATTTCTTCTATATCCGCGGGGCTGTAGAAGACGTGTATGCTGCTCATCTTCGAGAGCTTGGATGTGTTCTCCAGATCGACGTCCCTCATCTCTAGCTCCAGCTTCTCCCCAGATGGTAGTGTGGTCACCTGTTTGCCCTTGACGTGGTCCACGGGCATGATGTATATGGGGATGTTGGCCTTCGCTGCCTGGGCCACTGAGTTGGTGATCAGGGTGTCGGCTATGCCGTTGACTATCTTGGCTACGGTGTTCCCCGTGGCTGGGCATACTATGAAGAAGTCGAATTTGCCGGTCTGTAGGGCCCCTGGTATGTAGTAGAATGGCTCGGTTGTGTTGGAGTCCACCTCGGTGTAGATCTTGTCGGAGATGTCCTTCAGGTCCTTGGATAACGCGTACCATTTGACCACCTTGTCAGCGGCCTTCGATAGGAAGATGTATATTTTTACGTCTTGGTCCTTCCTGGCTATCTCTTTCATGGTCTTGACTATTTCGGGCATGTAGTCCCCGGAGCCGGTGATTCCCCACGCCACCTTCATTGTATGGTTCCTCCTTGGGTAGACGGTTGTTTGCTATTTTAATAATTGTAGCTGATGGTAGACGATGCTCGCGTGTTTCATCTGAGGTAGTGGTTGGTTACCTTCTTCAGGCCGGCTACTATTGCTTCGAGCTCGGGTTTGGATAGGTACGGGTGCATTGGTAGGCTCAGGATGCTCTTTGATAGTTCCTCCGACTCTGGGCAGTCCTTCGGCTTCAGTAGCTTCTCGATTATTGGCTGCTTGTTGAGTGGTGTTGGGTAGTGGACTCCGCAGTCGATGTTCTCGGCTTGGAGGGCCCTCATGAATTCGTCACGTGTGCATCTGAGCCTCTCCAGGTCGAGCCTCGCGCTGAAGTAGCTGTAGCTTGGGTTTGTGGATGGCGTTATCTTCTGGGGGTGGACGGCCTCGGAGTCGCTGAGGCCCTTGATTAGGGTCTTCGCGTTGGCTCGGCGCTTGGCCAGGAATTCGTCTAGCTGAGCCAGCTGGTTCAGGCCTATCACCGACATGATGTCGGTTATCCTGTAGTTCAGCCCCAGCACGACGTGGTGGTAGCGTCCGTCGTCGCCGTGGCTGCGGAGGAGTGTTCCCATGCGGTAGAGTTCATCGTCGTTTGTTGTGACTATTCCACCCTCGCCGGTGGTCCTGGTCTTCGTAGGGTAGAAGCTGTAGCAGCTGATGTCCTGCCATGAGCCAAGGTCTTTGCCCATGTACTCGGTGCCGTGGGCCTGGGCGCAGTCGTTGATGATTCTGAGGTGGTGGTCCTCGGCGAGGTCTGTGAGTGCCTTCATGTCGCAGCTGTTGCCAAAGAGGTGTACTGGGGCGATTGCCTTCGTCTTTTTGTTGATGGCTTCCTTGACTTTCTCTGGGTCGAGGAGGAAGGTCTCTGGGTCGACGTCGGCTAGGATGGGCTTGGCGTTGCTGTACATTATTGTGCTGATGGTTGCGATGAAGGTGAAGGCGGGTGCAATGACCTCGTCTCCGGGCTTGAGGGTGGATAGGTATGCGCAGTGGAGGGCGGCGGTGCCGCTTGAGACGGCGTAGGCGTGCTTCGCCCCAACCCTGGCTGCGAACTTGTCCTCGAACTCCTTCGTGTAGGGGCCCTGGCGGACGTAGCCTGTCTTCAGGACTTTGGCGATGTCGTCCGCGTCCTTCTGGCTGAAGATTGGTTTGGCGAGTGGGATCTTGTGGTCGGATACGGGCTTCCCGCCGTCGATTGCTAGCTTCTCCATAGTTACAGTTGGCTGCGTTGGATGGTATAATCTAGATCATTTACAAACTGTGCGCGCGACGAATGCGGTGCTCTACATAAGCACCACCAGCACCCTAGCATCGTCCAGCGTAGCCTACGCGATCCCTCTCGGCACCATGACGGATGAACCAGATGCCTCGACCGGGCAACTCCGCTTCCCCTTCAACATACCCTCGGGCTCACCCGTGTATGTTCAGGTGGTCTCTGGCGGGGGTGCGCCAACAGGCACGACGGTCGTCGTTCAATTCCAGTTCCTGAGCACGCCACTCAACTAGTGAACATCGGAGAACAGATCCCATCTATGGAGTGACCGGGGAACGGCGGAGGAGCCTTCCTCGGCTAACCCCTTTTTTCGATAATCTATGACCAACGCGCGAGCGGTTCGCAATATAGATGGTGGGACACTTTTATTGAATCTGGGGAAACCCACCTTTTTGGATGAGTGCTCGAAAGCAGTAAAGTTTAAGAACCAAACCTCCAATAGGTGGATGTGGGACGTGGGTGTGGGAGAAATAGTTAACGTAGATGAAAAAGGAAGAATAATCATCCCTGTCGAGATCAGGAAGATAATAAACAAGAAAACATTCAGCGTCGAGATGGCGGACAAGAATACGATCATCCTCAGAGCCACCGGAGACAGCCACGACCTCGCCGAGAGGATTGAGGCGATCCATCTCACCGGCGATGATTCAAGGGCCTCGACAGACTTCTCCGACGTCAAGGACCCGTACGGTGGGAAACGCGTTGAGACTGCTTGACGCAGACATACTCGCCTACGCCCTATATGACGAGAGCCCGGCCCACAGCTCGGCGTGGGGCACCGTGGAGAGGGCCCTGAGGGGAGAGATAGAACTAAACGTCACATATACCACGATCCTGGAGACCTACAACGCCCTCTACTGGTTCTACAAGGTTAGGCCGCTCAAGACCCTCATCGAGAAAATGACCCTCATAGTGGAGGGGTTGAAGGTTGTCGAGACCTCGATGAACGGGTTGAGTATCTCGGAAGCTGAGAACATTCCCCTAGGTGATGGTTTCCTGATCGCTACGGCCCTGAAACATGGTAAACCCATCATCGTCACAAATGACGCTCAAATCATAAACAAAGCCCCAAAATACGGTCTGTTAACCGAAAACCCGATATCGGACGAGGTAAAGAAGCGGTTATCGGTTTGGAAAGCCGATTAGTCGCATCTTCGATCGCCGATATTCTGCCTTCAACACTTTCGAATGCACGTGTGACTCAACTTGCGCACGCTTCGGGGAGTAAGCTGAGTCGATGAATCAGGGAACCCGCTTCTTTTAGAGTTGGGTAGCTCACATAGATGCAGATGAGTGCCATGATGAGGACCGTTGCCAAAATGATGGGTGGGATATACCATTGGATGGTCTGTATCTTGGGTTGAGGCGGATTATCTATGTCGGGGACCACTGGCTTCGTGGTTAGGCTTAGGGTGCTGAGTCTGGTCGTGTTCTGGGTGATTGTAATGTTACCCGTGGCCGTCTGGTACCCGTTTTTGGTGGCGTTCAGCGTGTATGTGCCCGTCTGATTGGTTTTGAATGAGGCCTGCCCCGTTGAGTAGGTGGCTATGCTGTAGGCCTGGGGGCCGATGACTATTACGTTGAAGCCCTGTATGAGTGTTGAGTTCGAGGTGACTGTGATCGTGACTGTCCAGTCTGTTGGGGGTTGTTCCGCGAATTTTGTGAAGGCGTACCACGCTGGGCGTGGGTCGCCTTCGGCGTCTTTGGCTAGGTTATAGCCGCCGCCCACGGGTTCGGGGTTCGTGGTGGTGCCCGAGTCGGCCTTCCAGACCCAGGGGACGATGGCGTCGACGCCGAGTGTTTTGAAGTAGGCGACGTAGCTTGTGTAGTCCTGCTCTTGGGCGGTGTCGTTGCTGCCCGAGTAGCCGAACTCGGTTACCCAGACCTGCTTTCCCAGGCTCTTCGCCTTGATGACTGCCTCCTGCATGTTGTTTTCGCTGAAGGTCTTGGTGTAAAAGTTTAGGTCCATGTAGTCGCAAGCCGCGAAGAGGCGGTCGTCGAGCCCGTACTGGTTGATGAGGCTCGCGTCGAAGCGGATGCTGAGGGGCCTCGATGTAACGGTGCGGTATGCTGCTCTGAGGTCCTGGATGAAGGATATGAACTGCTCTTTATCGACGTTGAGTTCGTCTGCGCCGAGGTGTGGCTCGTTTATCATGGCGAAGCTGTGGATGTTGGGCTCCTCGTCGAGTTGGGATGCGAGGTACTTGCTTGCGGCTATGAAGTCGTCTCTGTATCGTGTGTCTGTGATGATGTTTGTGAGGTCCCTGTTGGGCAACCAGGTTGGGTCGTGGAGGTTCCCCTTGAGGCTCATGACGTGGAAATCGATGACCACGCTCATCCCATCCGCGTCCGCCAGTTCGCAGATCCGCTTCAAGTTCGCGATCAGCTTGGTGTTGTAGACTCCCTCCTCGGGCTCCAGGGTGATCCATCTCGGGCTTAGTACCACGATCTTCACGCCCTGGGAGGCGAAGAATTGGAAGTCCCTCACCGTGCTGGCTTCGCCGAATGTCTGGAGGTCGTAGTGCCAGTAGCTCATCGCGTAGTTGATGCCCAGGATGGGTGTGGTTGGCTGCGCTCCGGCGCTCGTGGCGGGGAGGAGCAGGGTCGACGCCAATAGGAGGAGGACTGCCAGATCCTTCAGTTGAGCCACTTTGTATCCCTCCCTCTTTTGGTTGGTGCCGCCAGATCATCCATCGTCGTCAATACCCTATAAATGAAACCGTACTAAGCGCATGCAGTTAGTGGGTCTCGGTTTTCAAGTCGTCTATTCTGTTGAAGTGTGAGACGTTTCTCGTTATCAGTGAATCGGCGCCGTTGACCAGTGCGATGGCTGCTACGAGGGAGTCGAATGGGTCGATCCCTATTCCTTTTCTCTCCAGTTCACCTGATATCTTCGCTGCCATCAGTGCGGCCCTGTAGTCCAGGCTGAAGATGTCGAGGTTCTGTAGGAGCCTCTCCAGCTCCATGAGTCTCCTAGGTGGGTCCGTCATGCTTCTGTAGACGCCGTATGATGCCTCGTAGACGTTTATTACGGTGGTCGCGGCGCCGCCCTCCTCGTTCAACTCCGAGGCTTTTTCGACGGTGGTTTTGTCGCCGCGAAGGAGGGCGATTATGAATGTTGTGTCAACGAACTTCAAGTGTCCTCTCCCCTTGGGACTTGGATGCCTTTTCCCTGAGAATATGGAGTTCATCGTTGAATGCCTTCATCTCGTCCTCTGATACGTCCCTCCATGCGCCAGCGGATTCCGTGAGGTCTCGGCGTTTGGCGAGTCGTCTGATGGTGTCTGAGAAGCTCTCGTTCTTCAGCTTCATCTTAGTGAGGAGCTCGTAGACGTCGTCGGTGACGGAGATGTTCCGGGATGTCATGTGTATACATATGTATATGTGGAATTTAACCCTTGATTCAGCCCATCAGAAACAACCCTGAGTTAATGAGTTTGTCCACGCACGCGCATAAATCGCGAAGGATGTGAATAAAAGTTTGCGTGCGCATGGGTTTAATAAGTATGGTATCTTATGACATGAATGTATATTGGAAACCTAACGGTTGCCCGTGTACGAAAAGGAGAAACAAAAAATGGGATATAGAGATAGTCGAAGCAACTACAACAGTGGGCCGCGCGAGATGCATAAGGTAACATGCTCTGACTGCGGAAAGGAATGTGAGGTTCCCTTCAAGCCGACTGAGGGCCGTCCAGTCTACTGTCAAGAGTGCTTCGCTAAGCACAGGCCACCGAGAAGGTTCTAGACCGAGTCAAGTGACCGTTAAGCGGAGGAGTCCGCTTCGTTTTTTTTTTGATTTATTTAGTTGCAATGCACGCGCGCATTCGCAATGCGGATCACTCTGGGTTTTAGTGTCTTCATGTTTAATGCTGGGCTCACAGTTGTTCTTGTTACTGCGGTCGTTTTTCTTTTCTTGTTTGGTGTGAGAAGGTTCGATCGTGAAACGCTTATGTCACGTTTATAACAAGTTCAAACTCGCGCGACAGCGCAAGCAAACTACCCTAATCCCCTTTTTTGAAGCCCACGGAGTAGACGTTAATCATTTTTCTCGATGCCGAGGATTGTATCTTCCTGGCGACGTAAATCCCCGCGGTGTACTTCAGAATCATCGCCAACCCATTGAGGTCGATAGCGACACCCATAACGTGAAGCGCAGCCGCGACCTCAACCAACGTCATCTCGTTGCTATTCAGGATCCTGCGCACAAGCTCCTGCAGCTCGCTACGCCAGAGGACCTTTTTCCATTTCATGGTGCATCACTTATTTTAAGAGCATTTTCAGCCAAGCTTAGCATGTGCGAGGCGGCTAGGGGGTCGTTGTCTGTTGGGCCTGGGTTAGCTGAGCCTGCAGTGCGTCAATCTGGGACTGGATGGCCTTCGTGTCCATGCCCCATTTCTTCATCTGATCCTCCGTCCTCTGCAGGAACTGAATCTTCGCCTCAAGCTGGTTAATCTTACCCAAGCTACCAGAGGCACCACCTGCTTCCACATTACCTATGCCGATGTTGACGTTCCTACGGGCCTCTCCGAGGGCCCCAAGGGCAGCCAAGTCCTTGCCATTAGTCAGATCGGTCTGAGCCTGGCTTATCTTGGCCTTCGCCAACTCGAGCCTCGCCATGGCGGCGTCGACCTTCCCAGCGTTATTCACGTTCTTCAGTGCCTTCAACTTCGCCTCGAGAACGTCGACCCTAGCCTCAGCGCCGTTAAGGAACTTGAGCATACCCTCATGCGCCAAAGTAGCTGATATTGGCTTCAGGTCGTCTATGACCTTCTGAAGATCCGCCTTCGCGGCATCAACCTGCTTCCCCGCATTAACCAGGTCATTCGCCTTCACAGAGGCTGTTGCAGCTGCCAGCTGCGTCTCCGCGTCCTTGAGATCCGCCTTAGCCACGGTGACATCCTTGCCATCCGCGGCGAGCTTAATTATCGTAGCGTTGAGCTTCTCCACAACGTTATCACCACGTTGAATTGTAGCGTTCACACTGTCCGCGGTCTGTGTCTCAACCTTACCCACCTTCGCGCTGCCCCACGCGGCCCATATGGCGTCCCTGAAGTGTATCATGGAGACGCGAGCCGCCACCAGCGCCTCCCATGGGTGGCCTTTGCTGAGGAGAGTGGTGGCATTGCCAAGTGCCGCGACTCCCTTATCGTAGGCCTTCTGGGCGGCCGGCAGCAGGGTCACACCCTGAGCCTTAAGCTCGGCGAAGAGTTTCTCGGTTCTGGCCTGAGAGTCCTGCGCGAGCTTTATCATGTTGTTAGCCAGGTCCGTGGGTGTGATGTCGCTGACCGTGAAGTACGTCGTCGCCTTGTTGGATCCGTCGTTTGCCCCGGCATTGTAGACTCCGATGTACGCGTCCGATGCTAGGATGAAGCTGGTTGTGTACTTGCCAGTTGAATCCGCCGTGACCTTGGTCACCGGGAAAACTATTCCCTGTGTATCGTTGACGGATACGTAGACCTGAGTGTTAGCCGATGTTGAGCCGCTGAGTGTAACCGAGTCTCCGGGCTTGTAGTACTTTGAGCTTGCCTCTATTGTGATGGTCCCAGCCGCCAACGCGCTTGGTATGGCTGGGAGTAGGAATAGTGCCACAACCACTCCAATTATCACGATTTTTCCATTCATCGCGTTTTTCACTTATTCTAAGGGTGCTGAGGAACCTATTTGAGGAACCCGCCGGAACGAGTTGGAACGCTTTTGGAACGGTTTGGAACGCTTAATGGAACGCTTTTATAGCGATTTTTATGGGCGCGCGCAGCGATCTTCGCAGAGATTTTGAAGAAGCACTGTCTTTCGTTTAAGGTATCACAGGCGTGCGTTGGTTCGCTTCTTTATTCCTTTGAGCATGGCTATTTGGCCATTATGGTGCATTAGTTCGCCCAGTAACGCGAAGATGGCTTCCTTCAGTGGCTGCTTCGAGCCCCAGACCATGATCTTCCTGTTGAGGTCTTCTTCTTCGAGTCCATCCAGCAGGGATAGCACTTTTTCCCTGGCTTCTCTGAGATCGTTTCTGAGTTCTTCGAGGCTGTGTGGTTGCTCCTGGTAGTTGTCGTCCCAGCCTGCTGGGTTATGGGTTCCCGTTATGACCTGTGGTATGAGTAGGCTGGCGATTCTTGTTTGATGTGTTAGTATCCAATGGATGCTGTTTGCTTCTTTAACTGGTCTCCAGTCGAGTATTTCGGGGGTGATCTTGTCGTTGGTATAAGTGATTTCTCTGAAGATGTACTCCGCGAAATCGGTTAATAGACGCATAAGATCACGTACGGTTATATGTTAATAAAACTGATACTGCGCGCCCAATTCTTTATCCTCATGTAACACGGATGCGTGCGCTGATGCACGTGAGTACAGTCATATGATGATTTGTTAATAAACTATGCTTCCCGAGTAAGTAATAAGTTGAGTGTTATGTCTGAAAAGACGTTAAGAGAAGCAGTTGATGATTGGGAGAGAAAAGCCAACAAGCTCATAGAAGAGACTAGGAAGGTTGAAAGCTTAGCCTCGATGGAACTCGAGAAACAAATCAAAGCAGCTCAGGATGAAGGCGCGAAGCTAATCGACTCAATTAAGGATGGGCTAGGTGATGCCGACTTCGGGCTCAGAAAAGAATTAGAGAACCGACTTAATACCATTCAGGACAAGCTCACGCGGGCCTGGGAAGAGCTGAATATTTAAGGGTGCGAACAGTCAGAATAAGGTAAATATCCAGATTTTTCGATGTTATTCGGTGCGCGCAGTGAGATTAAGCCATAATGAGTGTGCATAGTTACGATAGGGACGCCAATGTAATCCACGCGACTCTACCGCAGAATGTTATCCTCTCATAGAAATTGGTCAACCGTATATTGAAACTAGTTTTAACTTCCTAAATGCGCAGAGAATCCTTCCACTATTGTACGCTTGCATTTTTAAGACACCGCAGTCAAAAGTTGAAGTATGGCATACAAGGTAAAGGATTATATGGATTTGAGCTTCCCGGTCACAAGCTTTGAAACCCCGATCCGTGAAGTGGCCCGTATGATCGGTGATGGGATACATGATATTGTAGTGGTGATGGAGGGGGGAATCCCGAAGGGCTTCGTCTCTGCAAATGACATCGTATCCAAGGTTATCGCGTTGGGTTCAGACCCAGATGAAGTCAGAGTCAGGGACGTGATGACGACGTCGTGTCCGACGATAAGTCCGGATGATGACCTGATGTTTGCGTCAGAGATTTTTCGGGGAGGGGCGAACCTGCTTCTCGTCGTTAAGAACAATATATTCTATGGTGTTATAACCTCGAGCGCTGTTGCCATGAGGTTTGGCGAGTATGCAGACAGGGCGGCAAAGGACGTTATTCGAAGCTTCGCAATGTTTAGGTAACGCACGCTGCGACATCGAGCACAAGCCTCTGGGAGAACTCGCTCACTCACGATATTGTCGGCTCCTACCGCGCGCTCGCATTCTACTCAAGCGCTGTAAGTAGAGATATCTCCCATAATATCCATTCGCGCGCGCAATCAATCGCAATCGTAAAGAGAAATAAAATTGAAAAAAGGAATGCTGGGAAGTTAACCAACGATCTGCGTTATCTGCTTAGCGATCTCACCCTCGACGTGACGAGTCCAGAGCATCTCAGGAACATCGACAGCTAGGAACAACCAAGTTAACAGTATCGTCTCGGCCGCAGCGACCACGATGTTCTGAATCCACTTACCGATGCCTATGTGGATCGTGAAATCATTCGGCTGCCCCGCTATCACGATGCTGAACGCCCTGTCCGCCGTGATGATGTCGCGTAGGACCCCCGCCTTCTGGGCTTGAATGACTTGGCCCAGGGGTGCGGTTGTTGCCTGCGTCTTGTATCCTTCACTCTCCAGTTGCTTGACGATCTGCTGCGATAGCTGACTCAGATCCTTGTTCTTACCCTGGAAATGCATTACTTTCTCTGTTACCAAAATCAACACCTCGATACTTGCTCGTGAAACGCGTAGGGAAGCCCGCTATTTGATTCTATTTTTTTTATATTGTTTTGCGGGTGCATCGTCATTGTAATCGCTGAGGGTATTGGGTGGAATAGTACTGGTGTAGCTTGTGCGTGATTACATGGGTGCCGATGCGCGCGTGACCCGTTTTTTGTGGGATGGTGAGTCTGGTCATGTGGCTAGTCAGTGTTCGATAGGTTTTGATGCGCGCGGGGAAAAATTAGTGGATCAGCGATATCTATGGCTGATTTTGACTAAAATGTGTGCGCATTGATTTGTATTATTATCTTATAATGTGCAATAAATTGAGTTTATCTGTGCTTGTTATGACTTTTATGAGTGTAAGTCCTTTTTTCCTCTCTTTGTTATTCTCATGAGGGTCTAAACGTTTGTGAAAATGGGTCAAATAATTAGTCCAATCGGCCTCTTTGTTTGAGTGACTTGATCTTTCTACATTTTGGTTCTAACTTTTCATCTATAAACCTCTTATGCTTGGGTGAAGGGAGGTTATTATTCGGGGGTGGGAATAGATCAGGACTATTCGCGCCTCGGATGGGCGCATCTTAACTTTCTAGAGCGCTAGAGAAAGCACCCCAGTTTCTTTTTACTGTTCACGCGCGCACGTAGAATATCGAGGTTGTCGGTGAAAAATCGGGCTGTGGGCGCTCATGTTGGAGGTAGCTCCGCCCGGATACGCTACTATTGTCGTCTTTTTCGTAGGTGTACGCGAATTGTTTAACGGCGTCCTCCGCCGCGGCGACCTCCGCCGCTTCCTCCGTGGCCGCCTCCGCCTCCGGCGTGCGCGCATTTCCCTGGGGGAGCTTGAGGATGTGCCGGTTTACACGGCGGATGTGAAGCTCCTCAAGAGGGTGGGCGGCAAGGTGCTCAGGCACATCTCAGGTTACGAGTCTCCATAGAAAGCGCGCGCGCAACGCGTCCTGGTGTGTTTGCACCGTTTTGGTGATGCGCACGTCGTAGCTGGCTCGTAATATTCTTCGTTCGATTGTGTGCTTGGGGTAATGATCTCTCGGCGCGCGATTTTGGGTTGGACTAGATGACGCTTCTCAGGGCTTCCTCCGGGTTGGATTCCACGTTGACCGATTTTAGACCCTCAGCGGCAGCAACTTCAAGAAGTCTCCTATCCGCCCCGAGGAACAAATCTGCACTGGCCATCTTCGAGGATGAGATCTGGAGTGCATCGGCTACGTAGATGTGATGCTTGGTGACTAGACTCCATGAATCTGCCAGGGCCATCGATGTCATCGGTAGAATAGTTAAGGACTCCAACCGACTCATTTTGAGGGACTCTGAAATTAGGTTGGCTCTTGCTCTTTTAAATTCCTCATCCGATATGAGGCCTCTGACATGGTACCTATCGAAGACGCCGACGGCTTCCCCGATGTTCCAGATCGAGAAGGCTACCTTAAGGCTTCCCGCTTCAGAGTCGCTATATACTCTGTCGATGACCTTGGTGCCCCTCTCATCTATGTACCTTTTAGCGATGCTACTTGTGTCTAGATATACTAGTCTCCCTTGCATCTCGCATCTCCCTCACTTCCGTCCCGGCTGATGCCTCAACCTTCGGCCGCTTCTCCTCGACCTCCCTCGATGATGGGTAGGAGGTGAGGGTTATTCCCTCCTTTTCGGCGTATTCTGAGAGGATCATCGTGGAGTTGTAGGATCTCATGGCCTCCTCTATTGCTGCGCTGAGTTTTCTCGTGCTGCCGTATCTTGAGGTGGTTATCCTCTTAAATTCCCTCAGGGTCTCGTCGTCCACGTTTATGGTCGTCTTCACGGCATCCATATGGTTCGCCATATAGATGGCGTGGCACTTTCTATTAAATCTGCTGAGAGCGTACGCGCACGCTAGAGGGGATACGATTGATGAGGTTGTAGAGTATGCTTACTCTTTGTTAATGTTCTTGTTTCGCGCGCTATGACACATAACAAGACCCCTTAGACGCGAGTACTGATACTTTATGGCGGACCTGAAAAGTTGAATGACTAATAATTATGGTTTTGTCCAAGTCACGCGCTTATCGTAGACTACAATGGACGGTTTGACTTCGTGCGCACCCTTGAGAGGCCCATTGTTCGACGCCTTTCGCCTTGCGCTTTCTTGCTTTGCCGAAGCTCTTGCAGTTAACGTTGCAAGCTGTTATGTGCTCTAAGTGATTCAGAGTGTGCTCAAACATTCGATCCAGGTTTTTCTTCAAATCATCGCTCAGTGCATCAAGTCTCTTCCTCAACTTCAGTTTGTCATCCTTCCTGCGCGTGCGCAATGCGTATTTGGGCTGGGCTCTAGATCATGATTGCGTCGCCTATGTCTTTGAAGTGTGGGTCACCCGTTAGGACCCTTGCACCGAGTTTTCTAGCCGTTGCGAGGACGTAGGCGTCCGCGAGGCCGAAGTCTCTGATTGTTTGCCTTACCTCGGCGTGCATCATTCCGGCATCGTATGAGAGCTGTTCGTCGGCCTCGACTACCGTGGAGTTGCCTCCTATGATGGCGCGCGCCGTCTCGGGGCCTCTTTTTGTCCTTGCGGCTCTGCTCACCACCTCGGCGACGGTGACTGCTGAGGTGTATATCTCGGCGCCTCCCTCCAGGAGGTCCCTGAGTTTTTCACCCCGTTTAGTTCCGTCTAGGTACTCTACCCAGGCGTAGGCATCGGAGACTATTTGCTCACTCATGTGTCTTCAGCTCGTCGTCGGCTGTGAAGGGACCTATTCCTCTGAGGGCTCCGAAGCCGTTGACTCGGAGCTTCTTCACGGTTATCTCGACGATTTCGCCTTCCTTGATTCCCTTGCTCTCGGTCACTTCCCTCGGTAAGGTGATGACGAGTGACCCTCCGACGCGCCTCGTCTTCACCAACGCTGTTGTGTTACTCATAGGATATTAAGTGTCATTGGTGTTATATTAATTCTATTCGGGGTGATATATTTGTCATGTGCGCTCGCCTCTTTAGAGGTTGGTGGCTCACCATGGGTTAACGCGTAATCCCTCAACCCTTTCAAAGTGCTTCCTGTTAGACGTGACGATTTCCTCGCCGTGGGTTAAGGCGAGGCCAGCTATCATGGCGTCGAGGTCCCCGATCGGTGCTCCGTGGAGTCCCTCACTCGCCATTAGTCTACCGTAGCGTTAGGAGGCTTCGACTGAGAAGTCTAGCACCTCGAGGAAGCTGAAGGTCACCTTCACCTTCTGAAGCTCCTTCTCCCTTTTGGTGGATTTGTAGGCTCCCTTGAACAATTCGCATGCCGTGATGGGGGTCGTGGTCAGCCTCGTCCCTGAGACGGTGTATTCCTCAAGCTTTGCTAGGGCTCTCTCGTCTCGCCTCATCACGCTGCGAACTCCTCGTCTGGCTCTAGCGTTTTTATGTAGTCTAGGAGGTTCCCTTTTTCGGTCGATCCGTTCCCCAAGGCTCGCGCGCCTATTGTGGTCTGCCCAGGTGGGAGCTTGAACTGCAAGTCCACCCCTTTAGGGTGGGTAGTTGACTCTTTCAAACGCGTTTTCGGCGCTTAAAATGCCGAAGACTAGGCAAGTTGCTAGATGGCCAACATAGGAGGTGTATCTGTTCTCGCTTCCGCCGCTTAGGCTTCCTTGCATGACTGCGCCAGCTGCATATAGCCCTGGAATCGTTTTCAAGTCTCTGTCTTGGACCTCGCTTTTTGTGTTTACGAGGAGTCCGCCGTGGGTGGATACTTGGCCCAGGGTGAATGGGATGCCGTAGAAGGGTGGCGATGCTATTTTGTTTATGTTCTCTGCCTTGGGGATCCTTAATTTTGCAGTTTTGCCCTCGTCAACTGCTTCATTGAACTCGCTGACGGTGGTGGCAAGATAGGGGCTCACCCCAGCCTTTTTGGCGAGATCCTCAATCGTGTTGGCGGAATGTACTGTTCCCTTAAATTCTGGGATGGCGTCGACCAACGGTTTCACTTTCTGCTTATATATCTCTTCGTCGATGACCATCAATCCGACTGTTTCTAGTGAAAGCTTGGTCATGATGCTGCCATACATGTTGGATCCCAATGATTCGTCGCAGATCCTCTCGCCGCTCTTATTGACAATGATGCCCTCCACGCCAATGGGGTTGATGTTTAGGTACTGGATGTCCTCGTTCATGCAGGCTGCTTCTGGCCAGGCGTTGAAGGACATGTAGTTCATGGATCTGACTGCGGCTCCCGCCTCTAGGGCCATCAATATGCCGTCTCCCGTGGCTCCGGGTTCACTGAACACTGGCACCTGGTCTACGTGGGGGCCGATGTACTTCAGTAGCATCTCCTTGTTTCTCTGGAAGCCTCCTGTGCACAGTATTGTGGCTTTGGCTTTGATCTTGAATAATCCTTTCTTGTTTTTTGCTAAAACTCCTGCGATTTCGCCTTTGGAATCAATCAACAGCTTTTCAGCTTTGGTTTCGTATAGGATTTTTGCGCCTTCTTTATTGAGTCGCGTCTCAAGAAGCTTCATTGCTTTGTAGCCTCCGTATTTGGTGGAGTCGTAGATTGCGCCTGGCTTGATTGATGCCCATGGCCCGGAGACAGGTTTTTTTGGCTTGAGTATTCTTTCCTGTCCTGGTGGTTCCTCGAATTCTACGCCTTTCTCGATCAGCCACTTCATGGATCGGTGGCTGTTTTTAACCAAAGCGTATGTTAACTCGGGTATCGCCTTGCAGTCTGTGTGCCTATTTATTATTTCTAAAAGTTGATCCTCTTGCATCATTGGGCTTAGGCCACATATGTGGATGGCTTGGCCTGCTATGATGGCGTCTCCGCCTATCCACCAGCCATCAGGCTGTTTATCCATGATTAGAACGTTGGCTCCCAATTCAGTCAATCGATTCGCTGCTACTAAGCCCGCCATGCCCATTCCCACTACGACTACATCACATTCTTGGCTTGGGAGTGTGGAGGCTGACCAATTTTCATTTTCCATAGAAACGCCATATTGAAATGCTTTGGCATAAAATTAAAAATTATTGCTTTATGGCGCACGCGGCGAAGGCTGGGCACCACCACAGTGCTCACCCTTTGGGGCTCAGGGCTGCTTATCTACCTCGTTGGCGCTTAGGCACGGGGACCCAGCCTCCTTCGCAGCCCTACGTAGCTGCTCGTCCTCCGTCACAAGCGTCCTCTCCAGCGCCTTTGCGGCTGTGAGGTAGGATGAGTCGTAGAAGCTCAAGTTGAGCTTCGCTGCGTATCTCTCAATCATCTGCATATCCCCGATCTGGATTCGGTGTACATCCATTACGCCGAGGACCTGCTCAATGTAGCCCATTATGGTTGATGTTTCGCCTTCGGTCCTCTTTCTTCTGCGGCTCTCCTTCCAGACCACGTTGCCGAGCTCGTAGATGGTCAGGTCTAGGGTGGTTTGTCCCGCTAGGTTGTTGACTGCGTCTTCCCTCCTCTGCGTTAGGGTTTCGGCGATTGAGCTGGCGTCGAATAGGAGCTTCAACGTGTATCCCGGTCCTCGCGGATCATCTTCACGATCTCCTTGGTGCCGACTTCGGCTAGGAGTTGGCCCAGCTTCCTGGCGGCTTCTCTCGCTGCTTCGAGCTTCCTTTTCTTTACCTCCTCCTCCCAAGCTTTTCTGGCGACCTCCGCCGGCTCGACATTGTACTTCTTTAGGTCCTCCTTGAGTTCCTCGGAGACTCTGACGGTGACGACGGCGCTCATACACGTTCGTTGTAATACCTTTATTGTATGTTAATTAATGTTATGAGTTGGGTGTGCATATTTTCTTGCATACGCGCGCGAACAGGTGATCACTGCATATGACGTTTACATCTGCGCTTTATCGGGGTTTCAGCTAGCCACGTGTATATGTCTTATGTTATAGTCTTCAGCGCCACCGGTACACGCGACATGGGGTTTGTTGAGGATGTTAACAGGCTCAACGTCGCCCTCACTAGGGCGCGGAGAAAACTGATAGTTGTGGGGAATGGTGAGTCGTTGGGTCTTCGTAGAGGTTTACTCGGAAAATATTTGGAGTATGCAAGCGGTATCCAGTGTATGTATCAATACTGGGAAGGCTCGGTACGACTCCCTGAATCCCTAACTATTCCAAAAATAAATTAATAATTTCGCATCGCGCGCTTCTTATTAGGCAACAAAGGTTTAATAGCATAACGCTTCCCACAGACACTTGGTGGGATGATGGATGATGTTGAGCTGAAGATGGATTCGAAGGGGCGAATCTGCCTACCACCAGACATCAGAGAGGAGATGGGGGACACAGTGATCGTAACGAGAACCCCGAAGGGCATTCTCATCAGGGCGGGTAGGAAGAGGGGGTTCATCGAAGAGTTCAACAAGGTCATCGCCACCGAGCCGAAGAGGACCGGGGAGCCGGAGAACTGGCCCCCAGAGAAGATGAAGGACATATGGGTGGGCGAAGCTGACCGTAGGACTCGACACTAACATACTATGCTACTCACTGGACCCAGCCTACACCGAGCACCCCCGGGTGAAGGGCCTCCTACTAAGCCTCTCACCCGAGAAGACCGTAGCTATCAACCCGACGGTCATACATGAGGCGTATCACACGCTCGTCTATGGGCAGAAGTTCACCAGAGCCGAGGCATCCAGCAGGTTAGGGTTGGTTTTGAATCACCCATACATATATTTCCTCAACCAGACGAAGAGGACCTGCCAAATCGGACTGGACATTGCGAACCGATATATGCTCGGTGGGAGGGACGCGCTGATCCTCGCCAACTACATCGGCGGTAAGGTTCCGGTCATTTACACACACGATAAGGAGTTGGTATCTCTTCAGCGAGTGGTGTGGAGGTCAGCCTCCATAGAAATCAGGGATCCCTTGGTAGTCTAGTTATATCTAATCTTCACACGCGTTGCGCGCGCAGGTTCTCGGCTTCGCTGTGAGGGTGGTGAGTGCGCGTGCGAGGCATGATCCGTCTGAGCCACCAGATTGGGCTGTGAAGGAGTACGGGGTGGAGACAGCTCGGCGGGTTATGGAGGACCACGTCAGTCTGGATGGCCACGACTTCCTGGCTGAGATGAGGAGGCGCGCGTGTACGCTTGGGTGTGTTTCTACTTTGATGGCTGAGATGAGACCGTGCCAGTGCCCATCATTGGGATGACCTCGTAGTATGGCGTCGTGAATGAGACGTCTTTCCCGCTGAAGGTTGTTGTCCCCTGCTTGTATTCGATGAGGCTCGCGGTCACCGATATGGTGTTGGCTTCTTTGTCAATAACGCAGCTGAGGTTGGTTACGTGCAGTGATAGTGAGTTGGAGTTGACCGTTATCTCGTCGGCCTTTATCGTCGTGACGTAGTTTTTGGTGTTCACGCTCAAGCCCGTGTAGGTTCCATCCTTCGCGTCCAGGAGCTGCTGTATGATGCCCTGGATGGAGTAGCTGGGGCCGGGGTAGGGCAGGATTATGGGTGAGACGATGCTTGAGTTTTCGGGGGGATAGGCGATTGTTATGCCGCCCAGTGGGATGGTGTCGTTTGTGGTCGGTCCTATGAGTGGGGTGAAGCTGCCTGGCTGGGCTAGGGCCACTCCGATGCATAGGGTTGCGAGGAGTGTGACTACGCTTAGGAGGATGATTCGAGTCTTCATATTCATCACTTTAGGGTGGTTCGATGTCGAAGAAGAATCTACACTTTAGTACGGAGGCGGCTCAGCGTACTGTTTCGTAGAACAGTCTCTTGAGCTCGCTAAATCATTATCGCATCCTCGATGTCTTTGAAGTGTGGATTACCCGTCAGGACCTTAGCGCTGAGGTTTCTCGCGCGCGCCAGGAGGATCGTGGACTCCGAAGGAGTCGAGTAAGGGAATCAAGCTTGAGTCGCTGACTGGGATAAGAAGAACCACAAAACAAGCAAAGTCGTTCAGGTATGCCCTGCACAGTTGGTCGTTCTATCAGCTTGAGGCTATGATAGAGTATAAGGCCAAGCTGCTTGGTGTGCCCGTCGCCTACGTTGATCCGGCCTACACGTCGTAGACGTGTTCGAGGTGTGGACTCTTAGGGGACAGAGATGGGAAGGGTTTCAGGTGCCCGAGTTGTGGGCACGTTGAGGACGCTGATGTGAACGCTTCGTTCAATATTGTGGTCCGTCGGATGGGCGTTCTTCGATCCACAGTAGACAGGGATGTGGTGGAGGGCTGCACTGATACGCCCGGGGAAGCTACTGCGGGGACGATGCAGGCCTTAGAACCCCACGTGCTTTAGCCGTGGGAGTATGTCAGACGCACGATATAATAAAATACGTATTAACTATGCCATTAACCGGAAGAGGGCCCCCCTTGTCAGTAATTATCAATGCATTAAAATTCATCACAAGACAACAGAGACCGTTCAAAGTAAACATCGTAAAAAATATGCTTCAAAACTTCTCCTTAGGACTAACACAACAATACCAGTCGATATTCGTCATAGCACTAGGCGCGACAGCCCTAGAACTTGGCTACGTTACAAGCTTAGGGGGAGTAGCCACGATGTTACTATCAATCCCATCAGGCCTATTAGCCGACAGACAAGGCATCAAAAAAATGATGATGGCCTCACTCCTCCTCTTCACCCTAGGATACTCGATCTTCGGCTTAGCCCTGAACTGGCAACTAACAGCACTCGCTTACATCTGCATCGCCATCGCGATACTAGTCGCAAACAACGTGTGTCCCATGGTGTGCGGATCATGCCTAAACAGCGTAGAGAGGACAACGGGAATGCAACTCTGCGACACTGTAGCCGCCATCCCAAGACTCTTCGCCCCAGTGGGCGCGGCAATCCTAATCGCGTACTTCGGTGGGCTAACCACTCAGGGAATAAGACCACTCTTCTGGCTCGCAGCGATCCTATTGCTGTTTACGACTCTATTTATGTTCAAGTTCTTCGAAAACCCAATAATACCAACGATACCGGAGGGTCAAGGCATCACAGGTGGCCTACGCCGAGTTTTCCAAGAAGGCGTGAAGGTCAGGCGTTGGTTGGCATACTACATGTTGAGTTCCATCCCGTGGTATATGAGCTTCTACATACCTCTCTACGCTAGAGAAATCAAAAATGTGGGCCCCCTGACACTCGGGTTGATGGACTCAGGCTACTGGCTGATGGTGGTTCTCCTGGCTATACCTGTTGGTTTAGCCTCCGATAGAATAGGCAGAAAGAAGATTATCCTAGTTCTGACCCCCGTCTACTGTTTAGGACTCTTCGCTCTTGGGAATGCTTCAAGCGAAGTTGTAATCGTATTAGCCGGAGCCTTATGTGGATTCACGATGCTTTCAGGGGTTACTGAGAGCTCAATGACTGTTGAGCTAGTGCCGAGGGATCTGCTTGGATCCTGGTTCGGTGTGTTGGGTTTCTTCATGGGCTTGATCAGCTTCGTGGGACCGATCATTGGGGGCTTTATTTGGGGGATCGAGCCGATCTACATCCTATACTTCTTGGCTGCTACACAGCTGGCAAAACTCGTCATATTGGGGACGATGCCGTCTAAAACAAAATACAGCTAGTACCAAGCTCATGCACGAGGCCTTGCTCACACGAATGGAAATACTCCGAAAAATCTTATTCCAAATTCACTTTTGGTTAAGCCTCATCTTACGATCGGCGCGCGCGTGCATCTGAAGTATCGTGAAGGCTCGGGTTCAAACCCAATAGTCTTATCCTCTCTTCCACCTGATACTCAACCTTGATTCAAACACGCATTAAAAGAGACGCAATAAATCAATGCATCTAGAACTATGTTCAAAATTACCATATACAACGCATTATAATGAGTAATAGGTGGCTAAGAAATCCAAAATGATGGCATGAATACAATGGAACGCGCTTATACTTCAGCGGATATGATTGCTTTGCCCAGGTGGGAGCGGACGAAAGGTCAAAGCAGTGGAAGACCTGAAAGCCGCGGAGCCGTGAGGAGTGGGCTGCGAAAGACCAGGCTGGCTTAGGCTAGCAAGGAAACCTGCACTCCCCAGCTGTCAGCGCCTAAGCGAGGCCAGCGCGGTGATATCACCTGAGCACCCCCCGATTCTTAGAAGGTAACTCTGTGGGGAAGCTGGGTTCTCAATAGCCTTATCCTCACTCCCACCTGATACTAAGTCAGGTGCAATTTGAATGGTTGAACTAGCAGAGATTCAAGCCACCGGATGGTATGGGAACTGCATGTTCCCATTCATAGGCACATAAACACTTAGTACTTGTATAAGATGGAACTGAAAAAAAAATGGAGCTGTATTGACGAAGCAATTACTTGTTGTACTTCTGCCAGCTCGCAACCATCTGACTTGAGTCGTTGATTGGGTAAATCTTCATTGTTAGTTCAGGTATGTAGAAGGAAGCGTAGTCAGCTAGATATTCAGAACTATCTGTTTCAAAGATAGTGAATCCATTAGTCCCTAAACCGACATGACATGGACCGTATATCGTCTTTACTTTAAGGTCGCTTCTTTTCTTGAATTTCTCGATAACCTTACCGACATCTTCCGGACAATATTCCCAGTAGCATATGTACTTCATTTATTTTCACCAGTTTTTCAATTTTTATAAGATTCATTATTAGTATATAATAAAAGAATCTCGTATTGATAATATATAACTAAGTATTTAACATTTGTATTTTTATTCGTAGAGAATTATGTGTGGACGCATAGCCTTATCCTCACTTCCACCTGAGTGTAATACGTGAAACTAGATTGGTGGATCTGGCACTTCTACAGAGTGTATCGTACATCGCTGGAGCGTTGGGAGTATGCGTAGCCGCTGTCTATTATGTGTACAATATGGGGGCCACACGGAAGACTCAGGAACTAGCACTTAAAGCTCAGCAGCAGAACCTCGAGACGAGACAGGCCCAGCTATTCATGCAGGTATTCAACAGGTACGACACGGAGTTCTGGAAGCAATGGCTGCAGGGGATGAGCAGGGAGTACAAGGACTACGATGAGTGGAACAGGGATCGGAGCGACCAGAACCTATCCGCGGCTAGGCTGAATGTCACTACCTATATGATGGGGATCGGAACCCTCGTCAAGAGGGGGCTCCTCTCCTCGGATATAGTCGCAGACCTGATGGGCGGCCCAGTCATCATGTGGTGGCAGAAGTTCTTCGATTATTATAGGGAGTATAGGGTCAGGGCTAACTATCCTGGGTATGTGGAGGATTTGGAGTATCTTTATGATGAGTTGATGAAGCTGCATTCTGCTGGTTACTCGCCTAAGTGGAGTCTAGCGGAGGTTGGGCGTGGATCTCAGGGTGATGGTGACTGATGGTTGACTTGGGTGAGATTCAGGCCGCCTACTACACGGTAATATGCGTGCACGCAAATCAAATAGAATAGGAAGCGGTAAAATGAATGAGTCGGAGGCGGCGGGACGGATCAAATCCCCTGTTTTTGAACCAAAGAGTATCGGCGGAATGAGAATTAAGAATAAGTTAGTTAGGTCCGCCACGGTTGAGGCCATGGCATCTGAAGATGGCAACATTACAGACGAACTCGTGAAAATATACGAGACTCTAGCGGAGGGAGGAGTCGGGCTGATAATCACTGGAGCAGCCTACGTGCAGCCGACGGGTAAAATTTTGGCTCACCAAACGGGCATAGACAGAGACGATGCGATTCCAGGGTTAAGAAGAATCGCGGAAATAGTCCACAAACACGGCGATGGGTGCGGAGTTGCGGTTCAGCTAAATCATTGTGGTCGTCAATCCGTTCTGTTAGAAGACACAATCGCCCCCTCAGCCGTTTTTGAACCCATAGGGGATAAGATGCCGCGAGAGATGACGATCGAAGAAATTGAGGAGACGACGGAGGCTTTTGCCAGAGCCGCGATGAGGGCTCTGGAGGCGGGGTTCGACGCTGTTCAACTCCACGCCGCGCACGGGTATCTTCTGAGCGAGTTCTTGTCACCCTACACAAACAGGAGGACGGATGAATACGGAGGCAGCACGGAGAACAGGATCAGGATCGTGGGAGACATCTACAAGAGAATCGTGGAAAACGTTGGGAAGGATTTTCCCATACTGATAAAGATGAACGTGGACGATTTCCTCGACGGCGGGATAACGCTGGATGAATCAGTGAGGATCGCGGGAACGCTTTCAAGGATGGGCTTCGCAGCCGTTGAAACCAGTGGGTGCATGTGGGAGGTCGCGACTAGGAGCAGAGAGGAGCTTGGTTGGAGGCCGGTTATGATCCCGGAGAGCCGAGTTGGTATTAGATCTAAGGACGAGGAGGCATATCATCTGTCATACGCGAGGGAAATAGGGAAGGTCATCGACGTGCCCTTGATTCTGGTCGGTGGAATCAGATCCCTCGATGTGATTGAGAGAATACTGGGGGAAGGGGATGCTGACTTCGTTGCCCTGTGCAGACCTTTGATTCGGCAGCCGGATCTTCCTAATAGGTGGATGAAGGGGATGGGAGGGTTGACGGCTGACTGTGTCTCGTGTAATGGCTGTGTTGACAGCCTGGGGGAGGGTGGCTTGCGATGTACT
Organism: Bathyarchaeia archaeon; assembly: GCA_050014495.1. GTDB lineage: Archaea > Thermoproteota > Bathyarchaeia > TCS64 > TCS64 > UBA8941. The sequence continues at coordinate 17,220 of JBEKDF010000024.1, read as the reverse complement.
CAGATTGCGAGCATCTCTACCAACGTGGATGGTCTCTCTCAATAGCCTTATCCTCACTTCCACCTGACTCTAATTCGTGAACTTGTAATGGTTGATTTATCGTTGCTCTAGTCAGTGAGCTACATCGCTGGATCCTAACCAAGAGCCATGTCTACATTATGCACTCTATTCTATCAGATGCTTCCCTTCATCCATGATCTTGCGGCCGTCGATCCAGATCGATGACTTCAACACAAGTCCATCTATATGGGTTTTCGACTCCCAGTCAGCCCCCGTTTCCTCGCGGAGGGGATTACCGAATGCGCAGTGAACCGACGGAAACTTTTCGTCTTGGAGCATGTTGCCCGTCAAGCTGGTGAGGGCAAGGTTTGTTCCAATTGCGAACTCCCCGAGCTTGTTGCTGTAGGGGTCGGTTGAGAGGAACTCGACCAGCTCTCTACGAAGTCTCTCGTTAACGCATCTGATCGACGACAGATCGGCACGCGAATCCCTTACCATCAATGTAACTGGCGTGTCTTTGAGATAGCCATACCTAGGTGTGAACCAGTCTCCTAGCTCGTCTATGACGATCCTCCCATTCACCTTGTTGGCTGCGGTGAATATCTCTCCGGCGGGTAGGTTTCCCCACATACCCTTCTTGTGGAGAATTCCATCGTCTATCACCCATCTCCAGGAGGGGTGAAACTCCACATCCAGATCGGTACCGCCTGGGTTTACGACCCTCGCTCTCCGAGCATTCTTCACGATTCCCTCGATCTTCTTCGTCAACTTGGAGATTCTCAGGTAATCTGCGCACATTCCACTCTCCATGAGTTCCCGCGTGATGCCCGGCATGTGTGCGTGTCGTGCATACTTGAGGGCCGTTCTGACGAATAGGGTCCTCATGGCTAATTCGCCTGGTTCGGATGCCAAGGCGAGGAATGTGACGTTTGCCCAGGGAATTTCTTTGGCTATTGCCTCCGGAAGTTCGGTCGCGGGACGATCAGCATAGTCCTCAAGCACGAAGAGCTTCATGTTATCCGCCGTGGCCCTTTCCGCCGCCTTCGCAATGGCGTGTCCGACTTCTAATGTAGATCGGTCAGCGAGAATGAGGATATGTTCACCTCTAGTCACCGACATGCAAACCTCCACAGCGTTTCTGGCGCTTGTTCTAATGTTCCCAAACCCTGGACCCATTTACATAATTTTCTTATGTTATATAATATGGTCTTTCCATTTAGTCAATCATGCGATCAATGTACAAATAGACTCCATAGTCTTATCCTTCCTTTTTCACTAACTATTTTCAGTGATTCTATGGTTGATGCGCAGACGATTGGAGTGTTAGCATCGTAATTCGTGACAATTCGATATTTCAGTTTGCTTTCTTTTTGCAACAGGTTTTGTGGAGGTAAACACCCCTGAAGATATATGATTCACATATAACGTGCACGCAGCGAGCAGAAATGCGCTTAGTTTTGCAACGTAACATTTCAATAGCCTTATCCTCACTTCCACCTGATTGTAACTAGTGATTGTTGATTGGTTGACTCCTGGTTTGTTGGGATGAAAAAGCTACTCAAACATGCAAAACCTATAGTTATCATTTGCTTATTCCTTTTAGGAATCATCCCACGGACTATACCTGCAAGGGCAGCAACTGACACCTCAAATATTTTACTTCTAGATCCCACCAGATGGGAAGCACAAACAAATGGCGGTGCTCAGATCACTCAGGAATCAGACATAACGATAACAAGCAACCCAAAATATGACATCTCAAGAGGAGAAGTCAGCACCGCATTCCAGTTCACCGGCGACTTCGACGTCCAAGTCGACTATAGGGAGGGCATGGGATGGACCGACCCGATGACATCCTATCGAGGCAACCCTCATCTCGACGCCGCGGAAATGGGTATCAATGTTGACGGCTCAATATGGCTCATTAGGCGAACAGTTTTCCCAACAAATCCCATAACAAACTTTTTGAGTGTCGACTCGATTCCCGCTGGGCAAGAGCGGAGATTCCTATACGATTACCGCACCAGTGCAGAGACATCGGGGAAGTATCGCATCATTAGAAGCGGCTCAGAAGTCGAGTTCCAGTACTACAAGGACACCAACTGGGTTAGCCTATACTCCATATCCGGCATCACGAACCCCGCGTCCATTTATCTGAGTGCAACAAGCGTCTACACTAACCACACCTTCTCCACGATCTTCGATAACTTCCAAATCAACTCAGGCAAAACAAACTATATCCCCCTAGTATGGAAGGAGACTTTTCCGAAACGCATAGACTTCATGGTCGGAGGCTGGGTAAACGATTATCTCTGGAGTAGAAACTGGGGCAACTACTACAAGGAGACGAACCCTTGGCAGATCATGAAGGAAAACGGGGTGCAGTGGGCGAACATCTGGGTCACAAACGTCCATACACAGGACCTAGCCGATACCCCCGTAGAGAAATGGGGCACATTGATGCCGAAGGCCGAATACTGGGCCTCTCAGGAATACGCCGAGGAGAATCTAAAGGAGGCGCAGGACGCCGGGCTCCGACTCTATCTGACGCTTGTACTAGGTGACGCGGCGAATACAGCGGGCATCCAAAATGCCCCCTCAGCGTGGAAGGGGCTCAGCGTAACTGAGACAGCGAAGGCCCTGGAGAATTACACCTACGAGACCGCGATGTATTACAAATCAAAGGGCCTCAACATCGAGATGTATGACGTCGGCAACGAGATCGAAACGGGCATCCTAAACTTCCGAGCAGGTGAAAGAATCTCCCTTCCAGCTGGAGTCGATCCTAATACCGATTTGGATTATATGAGGAACAATGTTTGGAATATTGAAGCACAGCTGCTGAAAAGTGGAATCGCAGGAGTACGGCGCGCTGACCCAAATGCAAAGATCGTGCTCCACACCTATGGCTTGGGAGGGGGTGCTTCAGCCGAGAACTTGGAAAATGCATTCTTCCAGGCTATGGTTGATGAGGGGGTGGACTTTGATTACGCTGGGATCTCGCACCCTGTTCAAGAACCCTACGGGGATTCAACTTACTGGCCTCCAAACCAGTACGCGAACCATACATGGTTCCAGCACATGAATGAGACGATAAGCTTCCTCGCTGGAATCGGTAAGAAGACCCTAATCTGCTACGCTGCCTATCCAGAGAGTAGTGAGGGCATCACCTACGATCCTATGCCGGATTATCCATACACGCCTGAGGGGCAGGCGGCATGGCTCCGTGATCAGCTTCTCTTCGCAAGCAACAACAAAGACGTAGTCGGATGGTTCTACTTCTACCCTGATTCCTTCCCAGGCTTCAACTCAGACCCAAGTCAAACGTGGGTGAACTCTATGGGTCTCTTCATCAACGATGGTATACCTCAGCCCGCGATGAGTGAGTTTCTGCTTGGGCGTAAGCCAGCTGCGTTCGAGTTCTCGAGACTCACAGTCAACCCGACTCAGGTAGAGGTCAATAGTCCCATTACCATCTCAGTTAACGTGAAGAACACTGGAGGGATCTCCGGCATCTACTCCGTGGAGCTGAAGATGAATGGGGTAGTCGAGGAGTCGAAGAGGGTGACTCTTGATGGCGGAACACAGACCGACTTGAGCTTCACCATCACCAAAGCGATCGCAGGATCCTACAAAGTCGATGTGGGCACACTGAGCGGCATTTTCACAGTTAAGACTCAGCCAAAGCCAGCTTCAATTGATGTGAAGTCACTCGTAATCTCAAAGGCCTTGGTTAAGAAAGGTGAAGAAGTAACTGTGAACGCCACGTTGGAAAATAATGGCGATTTAACCGGCACTTACAATCTTGCATTCAGCCTTGATGGTGTTCAGAAGGACTCAGCCACCGTTATTCTCGATGGTGGCAAAACCACTTCTAGACTAATGAAGTTCTCCAGTGGCGTGGAAGGTGGTCACATAGTCATGGCCGGCAATGAATCAGTTGCGTTTGAGGTAGAAAAGACCCCAGTGGCGCAGACGGGAATCGATGGCTACCCGATTGAATCTGTTTTCATAGGCTTGGTCCTAGTAATCTTGATTCGGATAGCTTCTAGAAAGAGTCATAATGTATACTGAAGAACAGGTCAATAGTCTTATCCTCACTTCCATCTGAGTGTAACCAGTGAATGGTTTTAGTTGACCCACAGACAGTTGGAGTATTGGTCACAGCGGCAAGCGTGACTATTGCAGCCATCTATTATGTGATGAACATAAGAATTAGTAAACGGAATCAGGAGCTGATGCTCAAGTCTCAGGAGACAAGCGTGAAGACTCAGGAGCTGGCCCTCAAGTCTCAGCAGCAGAACCTGGAGACTAGGCAGGTGCAGCTCTTCATGAGCGTCTACCAGAGGTTCGAGGAACCCGACTTCCAGAATGCATACTAGGAAATGATGTCATTACAATGGAAGGATTTCGATGACTACATCGCCAAATTCGGTGAGAAGGTGAATCCTGAGGCATGGAGGAAGTCCTCGATGGTAAGCACGTTCTTCGAGGGTTTAGGTGTCTTGGTGAAGAGGGGCTTTATAGACGCCTCAATCGTGGACGACCTCATGTCGTTACACGTAATTGGTTATTGGCAAAAGTATGAGCCTGTCTATGTGGGATTGCGAAAGTTGATGAACACCCCCACCGTTTGCGAGTACTTTGAGTATCTCTACAATGTGGTTTACGGGATTTGGAGGCAGCAGCACCCAGGGTATGAGACGGTGACCTTAACTCAATAGTCTTATCCAAATCTCCACCTGACTCTAATCCAGTGAACCCTGTTCTCAAGTAAGTCTATGTCTATCAAGAAAACCCAATACTATCTTATTGAACTCAACCGGGTCCTCCATATTCGACATATGACCCACGCCTCTAAGTACCACTTTCTCAGAGCCCGTTATCTTCTCCTCAAGAACATCGGCAACCTCTAGGCAGTCAGGAATGTCAAGTTCGCCGACAACGATGAGAGTCGGTGCCTTGATCTCATGTAGACGCATCTCCGGGACTGGGCTAAGCCTGAGAATATTATCGTCGTTAACGAAGTTCCAACCATTATAGCGACCAACAATCTCCCTAAGCTTACCGGCGCACTTCGGGTTCTTGCGAGCTGGCTCGAACAGAGGTATGTTCAGCCAAATTTGTTTAGCGGGCTCAATCCCCTTCTCCTTCGCCGTACTGAATATCGGCGCCATTGAGTCCGTGTACTCCTTTGAGACGCTGCGGCTCTCAATGATCGCGTCAACGGGTATCAGGGCGGAGGTTCTCTCGGGGTATGCTAAGGCGAAGTTAATGACGACATAGCCACCCATGCTCAGCCCAACGACTGCGGCCTTCTGGATTCCCAGATGATCTAGCAGAGCCTTAAGGTCCTCGTGATGGGCGTAGAGCCTCTCCTTCTCCGGCAGTGAGGACTTACCGTAGCCTCTGAGGTCGTACCTGAGGACCATGTAGTGCTTCGCGAACTCGTCGAACTGGTCATCCCACATGGTGGTGTCGAGCGTCCAGCCGTGAAGGAACACGACTACTGGTCCCAATCCTCTCACCTCGTAGAAGAGCCTTGTACCATTTACATCAGCATAGGGCATTTTTATCAGGAAAAACTAATCCTTAACTGGTAAAAGAGGTTTTTTATGCTTGAGTCACTTTCAATAGTCTTATCCACACACACATTTGCGGAAAAGTTATAGCCGAGCCGAATTGAGTTTTTGAATATGAAAACAGAGTTGAGATTTGAAGAAGTAAAAGAAGAGAAGGCAAGATTCTTAGAGAAGAACGAGTATGCCGTGCTGGCAACATCTCTGAACAATAGGGTCACGGCCAGAACTGTATCCTATGTTTCTGAAGGACTGACCATCATCTTCTACACTTTGACCAGTCTCAGGAAATTTGCCCAAATCAAAGCTAACCCAAAGGTTGCACTATGCCTAAACAACGTAAGCATAGAAGGGACAGCGGAGATAGTGGGAAAGCAACAGGGAGAAGAATATAAGAGGCTCTCGGAAATCTGGGAGAAGAAGTTTGGTTGGTTTGATTGGTATGATTCCAACTATCCAGAACTATCAGTCTTCGTAAAAGTGACGCCAATACTCATTGAGTCATATGTGTCCAAAGACGATACGTCTGCTAGAGAGTACCTAGACTTGCACAGCAAAAGAGCATACACAACTACACAATGGGATAAACAAGAGTATTAACAAAACCCTCTGAGGAGAATGGAAAGAGGCAAAGATACTGACGAAACAACATTAAGAAGGCTAGCTAAGAAGCGCACGCGTAGTATATTGCTGCTACTAATACTCCCGTCGCCGCCACCATGTAGTAGACTGTCTAAATCTCACCAAGATCAACCAATCATAATACATGAGTAAAAGTCAGGTGGAAGTGATGATAAGGCTATTGAACACACGCTTTTAGGAAAAGAAGTCTCGGAAATCCTGCCATAAAATGCCGAGGAACCCACCCTCATCATAGTCAGACTTCCGAGAACTCTCCATAATCATTTTAGCAATTTTCAAAATCGAATCCTCTGAATACTCATTTCCACCTTTAATGCCACTCAAATAGGATGGAACTTCTGCAATATTCATCACATGTATAGAGGGTTTACCCTTGAAACTCAGCTTGGCGTTAGGGAAGACAACCAAGCCCTCGATAATTGGTGAACCTAGTAGTAATATCCCAGAATCCTCGATCAAATTTTGGATGTATCTAACATTACCCTTCGCCTGGTAGACCGGACTAAACCCAAAAGCCCAGTTATCCCAGAAAAATTTGACCTCTCCAATATTATTCTTAGTCTCGATAACTAAGATACCCTCCTTCCAAAGCAAGGTGTGATCGATATTTACTCTGCCCCATTGACTCGGACGTATTATATCGTTAATTAAAAAATAATCGTCGCTGAGTGCGCACATATTATTATGTTCTCACTTGCGAGTGATAATATTGAATTACACTTTATTAACTAATCTTTTTCTATAATCTGGTGTCTGGAAGTTTTTCTTATCATCACTCGTGATATCCAATATGTGTTGAGCAATTCTATCATAGATTTCAAACGTGCTAACGTCCAGAAGACGAGTTACCGGAAGTAAATTTAAAGGGGCATCAACAGGATCCATCCTAAGATCGTTATACACTTCGATTGTAGATTCACTCGACATATCTAATTCATCCCTCAGGTTATCTGGAGCCACGGTAATTTTTAGAGACTCTTTTTGAAGTTTCTCATTAAGGCTAGAATCGGAGTTTAATCGTTGGGCTAATTCTCCACCACTCCACTCGGATGAATACTTTGTTCGTAGCTGTTTCCAAATGTGTGAACTTCTCAGGTCGGCCTTTGCTATGAAGTGGCATTTATAGAGGAAGGATATTACTTCGCTGTGAAAATTATCTCGCCCAGCGTGAGTGGAGCGGGTGTGTTCACCGTAGTTGAATGTGATAAAGTCTAGGGCTCTATCCTGAATCCTAACAACAGGCATTGCGACATAGCGATAATTCGTCGGCGTAGCGGTAATGCCTAGTGTACTGAGGTATTGGCAAGCTTGATTTTCGATTTCTAGTTTTAAAGCCCAGTTCACCGGGTAGGGAAATATTGGTTCATCTTTTTGAGTTGGTGATATTTTTATTCGTAAGCGTATATTGTCGAGTATTTTAGACATGAAACCCAACCTTTCTTACGTTAATATCCAGATAAGATTTTAACTTTAAGCATTTCCATGTACTAAATTGAGAATTCAATAGTCTTATACTCTCTTCCATCAACTTACGTAAGCTTAACCGGGAGTTGACTATTATAGTGACTAGCGGCGACGCATCATAGGTTTATGAGAACGGGCTTCTGAACGCGCTTGCTCTTCCAAAGCCTTCTCCTTAGCGTCCCAAATCCTCTGCAGGCTCAGGCCACACCTCGGACACTCAGAGATCAAGGATAGAGATGGCTCAGAGACCCAACCACAACCACCGAATTCCCGTCTACACTCAACCATGTACGGGTAGTTGACCTTGGGGACAAGTTCACAGGTCAAACTGTGGCGCTCCTTGACCCATACAACTCCCCTGACCCTCAGCTCGACCTGGGTGAACGGGTAGCTTCTTGATTTAAAGGGGATCTGGGTTCTGAAGGGCTGCTCGAAGGTCGCGTCTCTGGTTATGTGTATTTGGCTGTTTAAGGCGCGCATAACCATATTCATATCGTTTGATGACTCATAGTGTTGTGTGCGGATTTTCTCGACAGGTGTCATTTCAAGACATAGTGACTCAGCTTGGAAATCCTCTTTGGGGTTTATGATCAGTTTGCCTGTTAGCTCCTCGTTGTAGTCATATGATTCTTTGTCGAACTTCAGGTTAAGATCGCCTCTCGGGTGCGTAAACCTGCTAAATATGCTCAAATACTACCACCCCTGAATCGGAATATTCTAAACTATCATTAAAAACTATCCCAAATCTTATCCTCACTTCCACCTGAATAACCGAAGTAATTATTAGCTATTTACATCTGATACACATCGATTAAGTTAGCGAACGCGTAGGTTATTTAGTAAGAAAAAATAACGAACCCAAGCTCTTCCATCCGTATCCCCATTCTTTGAAATTCCTACCGCCAGTCGTGATATCCCTTGTTTGGACATGCTCCCCTCCCAATTTTTCGTAAAAGTGTCTAGATGGATTTACCGCCAATACCCAGACCATCATCGAGTTGAAACCACGACTCCTCAAATATTGAGTAGAAGCATTCACTAACCGTCTCCCAATGCCTTGCCGTTGCATCTTCTCAAGAATGTATATCCCAATAAGTTCCCCTTCGTATATTGGGTCATTATCTCTATCTTTCCCACAGATCGCAAACCCCACAATGTTCTTGGAATCATCCTCAGCAACGAACACGGCATCTTGGCTTGTCGGAGCGAGATAAATCGTCGCCCATATATTTTGACATTCGTCATAAGACAAGTTCGAGAGACATTCTTCAGAATAGATTCCTTGATACGCGGTCCGCCATGAGTCAATGTGAACCTTCGCTATACCCTCAGCATCCTTGACATTCGCTTTCCTGATGGGCATTTGCATATTGGTTCCAAATTACGCTTATTGGATGGAAAATAAAACTGTTATACTGAAAAAGAATTCAAGTTTCTAGTGGCATGCGAACACATCCTTGCTACCACCTGATACTCAACCGTGAACTTGAATTTCTGTATATGAGTCATTCATCGTGCAGGAGCCGATCTCAACTGACTGGTCGCGCACGCACGAAGGTTAAACAGCCAAGGAGTTGGGAGGGATTCACCTAATTGGCTCGCCCACGTTCAGTGTCTTTATTATGTTAAAATTTAAAACCCTTGAACTACTCGATTAACCGATGAATCCCCCAACCGAGCAGATGGGAAAATACTTTGCCGCTCTGACAATTGGTTCTATCTACATCTATTTTCTATTCATGGTCGTAGATGAGCTATCAGATGACTCTTCAATCATCGCGGCGGTGACAGGAACAGTGCTCCTCAGCGTGCTGGCGTGGACCTTAATTGTATTTAATCGCGCGTTCAAACATACGTCTACGCAAGCACACCTCTAGCCATGTATACTCGAAAAAATTGGTTTAGGTTTGGGACCATAGCCTTATCCTCGGCTCCACCTGATACCTATCCTTAAAAGTAAGCGTAGGTTGGGCTCTAATGAATGGACGGAATCGTGTACGACACCTCGAAGACCGGATTAGAAGCCGTGCTCAGGGTGTGGCAGCTGAAGGCCATGCAGGTGCTGTGGAGCAGCCCCGAGGGGGCGAAGACCTTCACCGTGTGGGAGAAGGTAAACCAGATTCTTGGAGGAGAGACAATATCCCGAGCCAGCATCATCAACTTCCTGGAGGCGATGCGTGTGGCCGGTGTCTTATCTGGGGTAGAGGAGACTGGGAAGGGTGGTTACCACTGGGTCTACTCCGCCGCTTTGGATGAGGCGGGGTTCAAACATTTCATCGTCGATACTCTGCTGGGGAGGCTGATGAGTGAGTTTCCAGATGAGGTGAAGGGAGCCGTAGAGGCTCTGAATCGATAAGATTCCGGGTCTTCAAAGTCGTTTTTCCTCGCATGTGTCCTATCCCCATAGCCTTATCCAAACTTCCACCTGGCTCTTCTCCAGTGATGATTAATGGTTGATGTTAGTACACTTCAGTCTCTGTCCTACGTGGCAGCAGCAATAGGGGTATGCGTAGCAGCCTTCTACTACGCATTTAACCTGAGGGAGACGATGAAGAACAGACGAGTCACCCTCTCAATGAATGTGTTGCAGTCACTAGGAAAAGAGGATTGGCAACTCCAACACGTGGAAGTGATGAGTATGCAGTGGAGCGACTTCGACGACTTCAAGAGGAAATACGACTCGAGCGTTGACCCGGAGAGCTACGCCAGGAGGCACTCCGTCTTGCTCACATATGATTTCCTCGGTCAGCTGTACCGATTCGGGGTCGTTGACCTGAGTACGTTCACTGATATTTGGGCGATGGGGGCGGTCATGTGCTGGACGAAGTTTAAGCCGATAGTTGAAGGGTATCGTGGATGGGAGTGGCCTAAGGGTGCTTTTTCAGACTTGGAGTATCTTGCTAACGCTTTGCAGAGGAGGCTCAGCGAAAGTGATCCTGACTTCATGAAGAAGCTGGATGCGTTTATTCCGACTGCTGGAATGGATCAGTAATCTTATCCCACTTCCACCTGAGTGTAATCAGTGACTTGTATTGGTAGACCTGGTAGAGATTCAGACAATATACTACATGGTGGCCGCCACGGGGGTGTTAGTGGCGGCGGCCTACTACGTCCTCAACATGAGGGCCACGAGGAGAACACAGGAGCTTGCACTGAAATCACAGGATCAGACACTTCAGACGCGACAAGCCCAACTATTCATGGGGGTATACCAGACATCGATCTCCAGGGACTTCCTGCACATCGCAATGAAGATGGACGTTGAGGTAAAGAATTGGGACGACTTCTTCGACAGAGTCCTTAAGGATCCGGAGACGTATGAAGACTTCACGGGCGTCGTCCTATTCTATGAGGGGATAGGTGTCCTGGTTCGGGAGAACCTGATCGATGTTCGCCTCGTCTCTCTGTTGATCTCGGGTCTTGTTACTGGTTGGTGGGAGAAGTATGGTCCCTACATCCTAGAGGGAAGGGAGAGGTTGGGGTTTCCTAGGTGGTGTATCGAGTTTGAGTATCTGAATGATCGGATCATTGAGTTTGGTGGGGAGAATCCGGAGCTCCGGATCGTTCCCAACGTCGGTAGTGCTCACAGCTTCGAGTGACTGATTCAATAGCCTTATCCTCACTTCCACCTGATTCTTCTCCAGTGATTCTATGGTTGATGCGCAGACGATCGGAGTATTGGTGACGGCGGCAAGCGTGACGGTAGCGGCGATTTACTACATATTTACCCTGAGGATAAACCAGAGAAACCTCAAGGCGAACCTCGAAACAAGACAGGCGCAGTTCATGAATCAGATAAGTGACGGCCTCACTAGCTTAGTCCACGAGAAGTCTACTTGAGACACAGAGTATTTTTTGGACGGACTGGGAGGACTTCGAGAGGAAATGGGGATCAACTGGAGAAAACCCGGAAAGCGCGTTTATGAGATTCTCAGTATTTGGCAAGTTTGAGAATGTGGGATGGCTTCTGGAGAAGGGTCTGCTGGATCCAGAATGGGCCTATAGTCAGTTCCATTTCTGGGCTACGCCTCTCTGGGTTAAGTTTGAGCCCTGGGTGATGCAGATGAGGAAGAAGTTTAATTCTCCTACGATTTTCATCGGGTTTGAGTATCTTGGGAAGAAGTTTTTGGAGATTGAGGAGCGTAAGGGGATTAAACCGATTTTCATTACAACAAGGGAGAGCCTCAATATAGGGGACTCCTAATCTGGTCATTGCTTCACGCTGGATGCTACTTGGATTCTATCCATGCTGACAAAGTTAACCCCTGAATGCGCGCGCATATTGAGCAATACTTGGATTATTGCTCACTATGATGATTACCCTTCGACCACAGCACGGTCAGGTCTCCCTGAGGAGCTCGGAGTCAAAGGTATCCTTCGATGCCTCATGTAGTCTTGTGTTGGCTGTGTAAAGTGTTGACGTCGTCTTCCTTGACGCTGCTAGGAAGAGTGAGTCGTAGATTGATAACTCGAGTTCGATTGCGATCCTGAGGGCATCTATAGCGATCTCGCGGCTTGGAATGATCATTATTTTATCCCAGAGGAGAAGCAGGTCATCGGCTGCCCTCATCGCCTCCTCCGCGGGGAGGTCTCGGTGGATCTTGGCGTGCTTCCAGAGTGTGTTCAGGGCCTCGGGTAGGGCCTCGTCGACGGAGAGGAGTGTGTTGCCTTGTTTTAGGGCCTCTTTTACTCTTGTTCGTGCCCTCTGTGAGTCTGGTTCTTCGATGACGAGTTTCACGACTATGCTGGTGTCTAGGAGGAGGCTCAACGTTCCCTGTCCTCCCGTATTAGCTTGGTTGAGTCTATCTTGGTCGTTCTCTTCTCGGCTCTCTTGGCGACCTCGTCTACTGCCTCTGATAGTTCGATGCTGTTTATCCTCGTCTCGATGAATTGCCTTATCTCCTCGCTCCACTCGATTTTGGTGTTCTTCATCTTCTCCTTGAGTTCACCTGGTACCCGAATCGTTAATGTAGACGACGTGTAGTACACCTCGACTTATAGAATGTAACACATTTTATTAAGATTGTTGCTCATTAGATGTGTACAAGTTGGGTGATGATTTGTCGTGCACGCTTACCATCTGCGCGCTCTACGAAGACATCAGGATCGTATTCAGCAGGAAGAGTGGCTTTCATATTCATGTTATGGACTTCGAGCTTAGGGACTGGGTGCGCGCGCGCACTTACGATCACAACTAACTAACACTAACTACACTCCGTTACCTTCTTACTCTCTTACCCCCACCACTCTCTCTAGAGACAAACATATGCGCACGCATCTCAGGCTATTTAGTGCGTTTGTAAGAAATACTTTAAGCAACTTACACTGTCAAATGTGATTAAGTGTGAACCATATGGAAGAGAAAACAATACAATCGATACCAGCCATGCCGTTAGCATTGATGATGGGTGTAATGGGGGCAATAATAGGGCTCGTCATTGGAATCTTCTACGCGTTGATGTTCGGAGCCACAATGTCTGCTTACCCTAATAGTAGTGGAGTCACATACCCCGGTTGGTTTGCCGTCGTCTTTGGTGTTGGAGCAATTATCGTTATGCCGATCGTCGGATTTATCGGAGGCTTCATAGAGGGTGGCATTGGAGCGATATTATACAACTTTCTCGCCCCGAGAATCGGGGGAGTCAAGCTTCGTTTCAGAGAAGAGACTCCTGCGCCACAGCCTCAGGTCCCTGTGCCACCTCAGTAGAAATGCGCACGCAAGGGTATCCTCTCACGTACTCCGATTCTGATACCGTATACGATGATACGTGGTCTAAGAGAACCATCATAGACACGGGGGTCGTCGCATCTAAGTAGCGCGCGCGGCTAGTTGTCTACTGGTCTATGAGGGCTTGTATGTGGTTCAAGCTTGAAGGTGGGATTATTCTGAGATCGAGTAAGGGTTCCTATCATGTAGTCTTCAACAGGGCTGTGAGTTGGGATCGGAATCTGCACATTATGTGTTGGGTGGCTATGATGTCTCAGATCAAAGCCTTGATCAGGTACGCTTTGATGCAGGGGATCAAGGAGTCCTCAACTTTGAGAATTGGGCCGAAGGGAGTGGAGCCTAGTCCCAGAGTGATTTATCACTGGGGTAAACAAGACGGACAAGTTAAAAATTTTCTTCGTGAAAGGAAACAGATCAAAAAAAATATGGAATATCTGTAAAAATTAGTTTGCGTGTGAGTTAGTTTGCACTACTTTTTTTTAAATTCATAGGAAAGGAAGAGTGAAACAGCTCTCAGGAAAAATGGATTTCCTTTCTTTTGGCCGAGAGGAAAATTTGTGTTATAGGAAACTATGCTTATAACTCGACCTTTAAACTCACCCGTATTTGGAAGACTATCTTTTGCCGTAATAGGAAAATAAACAGGCAATTCTTGGAATGGTTTTTCATCAATTTGTTGAAAGTAAACAAAATACTTTTCCCCTTTAAAGTAGTTTGTAATTATTTTTTTCTCATTTACTGCAAGATTTTGTATGATTAGGGGTAAATCAGGGTAGATTGGAAGGATCGGTAGTACATATTTATCAGCAAGTGCAAATGGAAACGGTTTTTCTCTATTTCCACTTTTTATAATTTTATCTTGCAGAATTTCTCTCGGTAAAGATGTAAGTGCTTTAATCTCATCTTTTTGTTTTATTGGAATTTCTGGAATATCTAATAAGTAATCTAAAATAAAACGGAAGAACTCAGGGAGATCCAAAAGTGCAATAAGATCTACCTCTAACTGGGTAATGAATGGCTTGAATGAGACCAATCTTCCTATTTCTTCTAAAATTTCCAAATTTGATTTTAACTCTAAATGTTCAGCTAAATCGACTTCTCTTTGGAAATCCAATTCTTGATTTTCAATAGGTTGATATCCATACTCAAAATAAGGAAAAGCGAGTTTAAGAGAACTTCCTTTTTTTAACTTTTTAAATATTCCATCTGTTTGAGTTAATACTGTTTTGATAATTTTCTCATCCGTCCAAATAGGAGCCCATCTGATTTCCGCTTCCAAACAATCCCCTTATTCTAATAACTATGGATATTCCATATGTAATTTTTCATTTTTATCTATCTGTCCGTTTGCCTGATAGCGCGCGCAATTGTGAATTTTTTAAGAAATATTATCAAAAATTAAAAATGATCTATTACTTATAGATTATACAAATTTCAAAAAAGTAACTAATTTAATTGTGAGATTTGAAAAACTACCTTTGTTCTCACGCGCTCGTGCTTATAATTTATATAAATCTAACTCAGAAGAGTACATCATTCAATTTATGGAAAACTGGTTAGAAATTGATTTTGCTCACGAATTGACACATGGTTATCTTATGTTTATAGATAATATACCTCTTATACTTTGTACAGATCCCTTATGCCAACTAATTAGAGATATGGAAGATATTGTAGTTCATAGAAAAATATTTAACATTTATAAAGAAATACTTTTTGATAAAAGATATTTAGATGAGAAAATTAAATGGACAAGAGATTTATTTAAAAGAGGTAATATTAATGATACCTATTGGGATCCAAAAGGACAAAAATGTAAAGAACTCCATAAATCATTTTTATATTTACAAGCATGGGATTTTTATAAAATGACTAAAGATAATCATTTAGAGCGATTTTTAGAGAGTTTTAGAAGAAGTTATAAAAATAAGATTGAATATGAATTAGCTAGTTTAATTATACAAATTATTAAAAAATATAACAATCTATCAAATAAAGAAGATTATGAAAATACATTAAAAGATATTTTGCAACTTCCATATCTCAATGTACCTATTTCAGTAATTAAATATTATGAAAAAGATGTTGTTGGTAATAAATTGAGATAATTAAATAAAATGTGAATATTTGATCTGGTTGTTTCCAAGTTCGTTTGTCTATCGGTTTGTTTCTCTATACGTTATCTGTCTGTCTGGTTGTTTCCCTGTCGTCCTAGAGAGAGTAGGAGAGTATATGTGAAGAAGAGATTATGTTAGAAATAAATGAAAGATGAAGAAAACGAAATCAGAATAGCTGGCGCGCGCGCTAGATTTTTATTCTTTGAAAGAAAAAACTAAATATTTCTTAAAGTATGTGAAAGATGTGTATAGATATGCACGCGCAGTTAAATTTAATATTTATAAACTCTGGTGCAAAATCGATCTATTGCACCAATAAGTGGCGAAAAATAAATGACGAAAGAGACGTTCGAAATAGGTGAGACCGAAAAACACCTTATAATAGTTGATGCGAGCCTATTTTGGAAACGTATAACCCTCGAAATAGACGGGAAAACGATGGTCGATGAGTACCATTATTCACCAGTGCCGAAGGAATTCAAGTTCGACGTGGGAACTTCCGAAAAGCATCATGTGGAAATCAGCGCTGGGGGCTTCTCGCCCATCAAAGTCGTTGAAGATGGCAAAGAGGCTCAAAAAACCTGAACATGCACCGCAGAATTCGTTAGACACGATCAACATAGAAAGCTAGCGAGAAAACTCGGAAATCTTACTGCGCCCGCGTCTCCATAACAGGCGGGACGCGATACTCACCGCTCAGGATGGCTGGGCCAGGCTGGTACACACGCAGCCAAAGTATGAATTTGCCCGCAGGTGCGGGCAACCAGTTGGATTCATGGCCTGCCGGAGCTACGTTCTGTAAATATATGTCGACAGAACCGTCGGCGTTCGGCACGAGCCCCGACCGGTCACTCACGCTATACCGATTGATTGGGTTCAGCATAAAGTGATTGTGATCATCCCCCATTGTCAGCGACCAGAACGCATCGTTCGGTGGGAGCTGCCCCGCCGGGAAGTGCATCACGTAGTCACGCTCACCGGACAGCGGGTGACCCGCGCCATCTAAATCCGTCGTCCAGTACATCGCCTCCTGCGGCGAGTTTATCGGACCAGGAAACACCTGAGCGCACGCGGCCCTGGACAAAAAGCCAATGCCTTGCTCGCCGCACCTGAACATGGTTTTCCAGCCGTTTACCTTCGTGGCCTTGATCCTCCCCAGAATCTGGAGCGTGATGTACGCGAGCCCGAAGCCGATGAGGAAGCCCTGTATCACGTCGTTACGCACATTCCTTGAACTGGGGTTGAAGATGAACGAGTTGATGAAGAAGAAGCCTATTACCACGCCGATGAGTACTGTCAGATAGCTGTAGGTTCTTGCGCTCATAACGATCCCTCCTCATCCAGTGGAGTGAGCTGAATCTGCTCGGTGAGGTGATGGGCGGTTGGCAGGTCGCTGTCGCTATCCACGAGGACTCGGCCGACTACCAGCACCGAGTTGTTCGGCGAGGATATCTGCTTCATGCCGCTGGGCGCCTGTATTTTCCGGTTCGGCCCCGTGATGAGGTAGTCGCCGGCTTGGGTTCCCGTGGTGCGCCTGCCGACGTAGGCGAAGACTGTGTTGTTAGAAGGGTTGTTAAACTGCACACCGTAGTAGCGGCCGTTCATCTCCGGGACGTGAAGGACCAGCGGCCCTTTTTTGAGGTCAAGCCAGCCGATCGTGATAAGCGTGTCGCGGTTAACGCCGGTGGTT
>JBEKDF010000023.1:0-46065 GCA_050014495.1 Bathyarchaeia archaeon | reverse complement strand
AGGAATCTCAACTTTCATTGCCACACTTCTGCTAATGGTTCTTGCTGTAGCAGCTGGTGTTGTTATCTACGCTTATGTTATGGGGTATCTAGGTGGTTTCACAACCCCCCAGACTATGGGGGCACTATCACTTGATACCGCTACTTTGACTATTCCAGGAACTGCCGGTCCTACTGCATTGACGGCATACATTCGGAATATTGGGCATACATCTTTTACAGCCGCCTCGGTGTATGTTCAAACAGGATCTAACAGCTATCTAATTCTCCAATCTACATCAGGATGGGACTTCAACGGTGGTGTCTTAGTTCCTGAAGGTGGGGTAGGGCTACTTACGATAGCTCAAGGACCAAATGTTCTCGGAAACCCTATGACATTTGCATCAGGAGTGACCTACACAGTAAAAATAATTGGAAAGGATAATACACAAATAACCTTCAACGTTAAAGGTTAATCTACCCATCTCCTTTTTTTATCAGTATACAGGTGTTAACGTGCATGAAACCACGTAGGGGAGTAAGCGAAATCTTAGCCACAATGATCGTGCTAATGATCGTGAGCTCCCTGGGAGTAATGCTCTATAACATCTCAACATCAAACCTGAGCTCTCAACAGTCCAATCTTCTGTCCCAAGTCGAAACCCAGAAAGAGACTGTGACCGAAAAATTTGATATAATTTCAATCACAAGGAAAAATAGCACTGCAATACTGATATATTATCTTGATTATGGAACCATTCCGTCAGTCATTTCATCTGTATACTTGGAGTGTACTGGGAAAACTCCAAGTGTCAGCCCTAGCCCACAATTATTGACTCGAGAGTTTAATAATACTCAGGTTGTGGTAAATAACCAGCCTTCTAATATACACTGCCTAACCTTAAGCGTAGATCAAGTGTTGACAGATAATTATTATGTGACCTATAAGATCGTGAGTCAAAGGGGGAATTTCATTGAGTCCCAAGGTTGACCATAGGAGAGGTGTCGCCTCCATAGTCGGAGGAGTATTTCTAATCCTCATAATTATCTCCTCATACGCATTCTTCATAATGAGTAATAGGGCCACTACTGATCTCCAAAATACAATAAGCACCCAGAGTACGCTGGAAGAGAATAAGGGCCAAGAAAATTTATCGATAAACTACGTAGTTCCCACTTTGGATAAAAACAATAATACTGACGGCATTATTTTAGAGGTAATAAATTCAGGCTCGAAACCTGTTACGATCATGTATATTGGGGTAAGCGATGCATCGGTCGGAATATATAATTTCTCTGAACCAATAGGAAATCAGAATCTTAACCCCGGCGAGATAGGTAGTTACAATGTTCCTATCTCAAGTCAAGTCGATAATTACGTAATTAAATTAATTACCAGTAAGGGCAGCATATTTTCATTCAGTTACAACCCGTCTTTAACTAACCTTATTCCAACTTTAACCGTTACGTCTGGAATCCAAGATGGGCAGCAAGGGTACATATTATCAGGCTCAAATTTCGTATCTGGCTCCACAATTAATGTAACAATAACCTCAGGTGGCAATCTAGTCAACACTACTAAATCAACTGTCTTAAAATCGGGGTTATTTTCTACTTACTTAACTCAATTACATAATGGAACATACACAATTAATGCAATGAATCACACTGTTATTCTAGCAAACACCACATTAAATGTAACCCCATATTTAGTGTTAACACCAGACAATTCGCAAGCATCCAAGAACGTCGATGTTACGATTAAGGGATCTGGATATCCAGCAAATCAGCAGGGGATTTTGATCTTTTTCGACTCAACGTCTGTAATACTCACAGATCCAATAACCACCAATAAATCAGGAGCATTCAATACCACCATCACAGTTAAAGGAAAAAGTATAGGCACTCACATTATTACTGCTCAATATTTAGATTACAAGGCTTCGAATATATTCACAGTTTTACAATAGAAGACATGAAGTGAACAATATGACTGAAGAACAAAACGAATTAAACGAGTTAAAAATGACTCCAAATCAGACATATAAGGAATTTTACCCAGTCAGCCCACCATTTAGCTATGTGGGGATACAGGTGGATGACGCGACGGGTAAGAAGATCTATAACGCGATTGAGCCAACGATGAGCGCCGAGGAGTCAAATATTCTAAAATCAATTAAAGACTCCATCATACTCAACGTCGGTGTACCACTTGTAGTACTAAAAAATGACAAGTTAATGAAGGATTATCTAGATCAGATGATTAAGAAGATTTTAAAGAAGAACCTAAAGACCGTCCCGAAAGAGTCAGTTGATAAACTAAACTATTACCTAATCAGGGACTTTTTGGGATATGGAAAAATCGACATACTATTTCACGATCCTAACATAGAGGACATCAGCTGTAACGGAACAAACACACCCCTCTATATCTGGCATAGAACCCACGAATCACTCCCAACAAACATCATCTTCCCAACAAGGGAAGAACTCAACTTCATAGTCACACGTCTAGTCTACAAGACTGGTAACCAGATATCGATAGCAAATCCAATACTCGAGGGAACCCTACCGGAAGGATACAGGGCCCACATCACCCTCGACGAGGTATCCAAGCGTGGAGACACATTCACGATAAGAAAATTCAGGACGAACCCATTCACGGTTGTAGACCTAATTCAGCTCGGGACAATCTCTCCCAAGCTCGCGGCATACACCTGGCTGCTAGTAGAGCATTCTAGAAGCATGATGGTAAGTGGAGCAGTAGCATCGGGTAAGACCTCTCTCCTAAATGCAATCACCATGTTCATCAAACCAGAAATGAAGGTCGTCACAATCGAAGAGGTCCGAGAGCTCAGACTACACGAGAACTGGATTCCCCTCACAACGCGGCCAAGTTATCAACCAGGCATTCAAGAAGTCACGCTTTTCGATCTATTAAAATCCGCACTCAGGCAACGCCCAGACTACATCATTGTAGGCGAGGTTAGAGGAGAGGAAGCCTATACCCTCTTCCAGAGCATAGCCGTCGGACATGGAGGGATGTGTTCAATACACGCTGATAGCGAGGACTCGGTCATCAAGCGACTTATCACGCGACCAATGGATATTCCGATGATGATGCTTCCCCTAATGAACTGCCTCATTCAGGTTAAACGAGTAGCAATAGGCGATCATTTTGGGCGACGAGTCGAATCCGTCACAGAGATCACAGAAATAGATAAAGAATCGAACGAGCCCGTGCTCGAGACCCGGTTCAAGTGGAACGCGGCATCCGACACATTCGAATACTTCAAGTCAAATAACGAAAAGAGCGTGTTTGGCCTAATATCAAGGATTAACCAGATTCCGATCGAGACCCTCCATAATGAGCTTGAGCGAAGAGAAGTGATATTGAAGTGGATGGTTGACGTCGGAGTGAAAAACTACGATGATGTGGCAAACATCATCAGAAACTATTACCACGCTCCTGATGACGTATATAATGTTGCGAGGCTTGGATTCAGGTGACCGCAAAAGATGATATCTCCATAAGTGAGTTCTTTGCGAACATCTTCTTCCAACTCGGAGATTTACCTAATATAATTCGAAAATCCTGGAAGTCTAGCTCAGAACATTATAGGAGTAACTTTCAGCTTGTTTACCAATCGAGTGGATTATCCCAATATATAGACGACTACCTGGAACAAGTCACTCGAATCACCCTCATATCGTTTGTCACCTTTTTTAGCGTCACATTAGTTCTCCTGATATTGATTAGGGCTTCAATATTGAGCATCGTGTTGCTGCCAATCGCCACAGGTTTGATCATCTCCTCCATAGCTGGATTCGCTATGATCTCCTATCCCTACTATAAGCGTGGAGAGGCGAAGGGTAGACTAGAGGATGGACTCGTCTACTTCTTGAGTTACATGACAGTTCTATCAGCGAGCGGGATGTCCATTGAACGCATCCTTGACAGGATCTCGGATGTCGAGGATAACCCACCCCTAGTAAACATCTGTAAAAAGTTCCTTATGGATGTCAGACTCTATGGGATGGATGTTAGAACAGCTTTGAAGGATATCGCAATTATCAGCCCATCTAAGATATTAGCTAAGGAAATTGAGGGAATCCGAACCACCATCGCCACGAGTGGTGACCTCAAAACACTGCTCCTGTACGAGGTGGCACGGCAGATGCAGGCGAAGAAGGAGAAATTAAAGTCCAAACTCAATACATTAGTGTACATCGGGGAACTATACGTCGCACTCATGGTCATCACACCGACTATATTCATATTAATCATCGCCATTCTCTCCGTCCTAAACGGAAGTACCCTGGGTGGAAGCGCGGTTCTTCAACTCAACCTCATAGTGTTCATAGGAGTACCCATAATGGCTGCGATATTCACGGTAATACTTGACCAGACCTTAGGGAGAGAGGAGTAATGTACTTCAAACAGAAATACAGTCGAGCGGTCTGGGCAGTATCATCGAGTGTAGCTATTGTATTATTCGTACTCTACATTATCGCGGGCAAATACATACCAACATACCCCTATATCATCCCCATAGACATGCCAACAAACTATTACTTCGTCGTCTGTGTGCTCATAGCCATAATACCACCTTCAATAATCGAGCTAAATAACAGCCGTTGGCTAAAACAGGTAGACAAGAACATACCCATTCTAATGATGGACATCACCGAATCGGTACGCTCCGGAATGCCTTTGACGAGAGCACTAGAGGTTGCATCCCAGAGGGAGTACGGCCCAATAAGTGGGATACTCGAGACAGCGGTTGTCAACTTCAACCTCACCAGCGATCTTCAGGCATCACTAAAATGGTTCGGTGATAGCCTCCGAAGGCCCAGCGGAAAAAGAATGGCGACGATCCTCCTCGAGGCAAATAACTCAGGTGGACGAATGATGGAGGTACTTGACACCAGTATCAACATGTTCACCAG
This sequence comes from Bathyarchaeia archaeon, assembly GCA_050014495.1. Lineage (GTDB taxonomy): Archaea > Thermoproteota > Bathyarchaeia > TCS64 > TCS64 > UBA8941. The sequence continues at coordinate 41,137 of JBEKDF010000023.1, read as the reverse complement.
CATCGACGAGTACAAGGACGAAAAAGAGTCCAACATTAGTCCTTACATATTGCTTGTCTACGTCAGCTCCTTGATATTCCTCTTCATAGGATGGATTGTAGTTGCACAATTTTTAGAGCCACTAGCAAAACAAAATACATCCGTCCAAGGTGCACAGAACCTAATTGGAAGCATGCTTGACATCAACTATTACAAATCAATAATATTCTGGGCAGCCGTAGTAGAAGGGGCCGTAGGCGGATTAGTTGCTGGAAAGATTACCGATTCAAAAATAGCAAGTGGCTTAATCCACTCAGTTTTTCTTATAGTAGTAACCATCGCATTCTATAGGATCTTCCTGCCATAAGGTGCCTCAAATGAGTTCAAAAACGAGTGAACCAGATAAGCTATCAACAGAGGAAGAAAAGCTTCTCAACAATTTATTGGATAAGGGCATCAGGGAGACCAAACCAAAGATCATGGGAGACTCAGTAATCTACGATGGACTCGAGGACCTGTCAAAAGAAATCGGCGACAAAGAGATTTGGAGACAACTGAACGAACTTAAGAAGAAAGAATATCTTATCGAGAAGAGCTTTGATTCAGCCATCTTATGCCCAAAATGCGGCTCAATTCAAGTATACTCCAGATATAATTGTCCTCAATGTCAATCGATGAGCATAGAGAGAATCCAGCTAATTGAGCACACTTTCTGCGGCTATATCGGAAATAGAATCGACTTTGTGAACGAAAAAGAGCTAATATGCCCCAAATGTAAGACAAAAATCAGCGAATCAGCAACTGAGATGGATAAGAAAAAAATCGTTAAGGTCATTGGCTCCAGCTTCGTATGCGATAAATGTGGGAGCAAATTTGAAAGACCATCAATGTCACACATCTGCCAAAAATGTGGAACTGTATTCACATACAGAGATGCAAACTATGTAAAACTGCCCTCATACGAACTCACAGAAAAGGTCCAGGCGCTCTCACCTCAAAGGTTTGAGAGGGACGCATTGCACCAAGTTGAGACTATATTCAAGCAGAATGGCTATACAGTCGAGTTGGATGCAAAAATCATGGGCAAATCAGGTGCACAACAATCATTCGACCTGATAGGAAAAAAGGATCAAAAACTCGTCCTACTAGATGTCTCTACATGGGGCAGCCAGACAGATCTAATATCCCTCTTAGGCAAGAAAATGGACATCGACTCGAAGCTAATCATCCTACTAGATCTGGAAGGAAACACTGTCCTACCCTCCCTCGGAAAGGCCTACAACATCAGCGTAGTAAATGGCAAAGACCCAGCTTACCTAGAAAACCTTGCTCAGCTCATCGGTGAGCCCAAGACGGAAACCGAAAAACGTGGTCCATTCTGGAGGAGAGGAAGAGAGGACAAGGGACAGAAGACTGTTCCTTCCAAAGATTAATTACTTTTCATCAACTTTTAAGCATTCAGTATCAGCATACATAAATTATCATCCTATCTACGCATCTCAGTAGACTAGATGTTGGACGTAGACTTGGAGTCCATAATTCTTTTAGATATAACTAGAAACCCCTAACTTGTGTCTCTGAGGAATCAGTACAACCTAACCATATATTACGATGCAAGTGAGGAATACTCGAAACCCCAGGCAGATATCCTCAGCGACGCAGGCGAAGACCGGGATGATTAACGAGCCTTTGATAGATCGGCAACAAGAAGAAAACAGTAAACCCACCGTAATACTACTCCGAAGAGAAAGTTTTGTGAAGATGCTGACTAACTTAACGGAGACATATGGTGCACCAGGATACTCCATGATCTACTCCCTAGGGAAAAACACCGGGGGGGAGGAGTTCAGAAGCGTATCTGAGGAGCAGAAAAAGCTGGGTATACCAATGACGCGACCGATGATCCTAAAGAAGGCCCTAGAGCGACTCGCCTCCATGGGTTGGGGCAGATTCCAGGTTGAAAGCCTCGAGCTCAACGCCTCCGCCATCGTAGCAATCAAGAAGAACATCTTCAACGACAGCTGTTCACACGACTCTGTAGGTTGTTGCTTCATACAGGGTCTCATCGCGGGTATAATGTCAGAGGTCTTCGAAGCGGAACCAATCTACAGCGAACCGAGGTGCCACGCGGAGGAGGGCGAAAGATGCGTGTTAATGTTGACCTCCGAGAAGGCAAAGAGTTACAACATATAAAAAATATCATTATTGTGACCTTATTGGATAAGGTAAAGCCAGCCTAATCCACTCGGCTTGAGACCCCTTTCATTATAAGTAAGGAAGAATGAGGAGATTCGTCCGCTCAAGTAGAATTTTTTAATATCAGGGAACTCAGCCAACAGCCGGCCTAAGTGATGCGGCTAGACTAATTATCGCATTTATGATGTAAAGTAAAAGGGCAGCAACGCCAATCCCCAGAAAGAGCTTCCCATACGTTACGAAGGAGCCTATGTCCTTCTTCATGCTCTTCAACACCTCAGTCGTTTCATCCACATTTTGAGGTGACCCAGTTTTATCTCCGATGCTCGCTGAACCCGAGGCAATTTTTTCATTTAACACCTTAATGCTATTGGAAAGCTCATTATACTTGTTTTGAAGGTTAAGTACTTCCGCTAACTTTTCCGGGGATCCGGCTTTACTCTCAGCATCTACCAAATTCGATATTTTATCATTTTGAACTTTTATAACATCATCAAGTTCCAGATATTTGGCTTGCACGTCTGCCATATCTTTTTTTAGTTGAGTCAGAGACTCATCCACTTCATTTACATTTTTAGATACATCAGTTGAATCACTAGATGTAGTATCACTTTTTCTTCTAGTTTTAGACATATCATTCCTCAGATAGTTTATTCAAATAATAAATTCCTGTTCAACATATAAAAGTTTTTTTTAAGAATAAATATAATGAAGTTTACAAGAAACACAATTCAACCTTATCCACAATATACTCCATTTCTATCCAAACTTCATCAATGCGCTTACATCATCTAGTTAGCCAGCGTTTTTCCCTGAAGGTCCAGATCGCGGGGAAGATTATCCAAGTCAAGACCAGGGATAGGAAGATGTTCATCAAGCTGTTGTAGATCCAGTTCACCGTTTTCCTCTCCCGGGATACTCGGTCTACGCCAGCCGCGACCCCTATGAAGACTTGACCAAGCACGAAGATGAGTGGAAGAGAATAATCGTGCAGCACTAGAGGAGCGTAGACGAGCATGATGAAGCTGACCATTGGCGACGTAAAGGTCGTCATAAACTCAATGTAGTATAGTAGAGCCATGACCGGATTCTTACGCCAGAAGAACGCACTAACGAAGAAGTTCGTCCTAAGGTAGCCCTTCTTCCACCTGAGCTGCTGCCTGAAGAACTTCTTCAGGGTCTCCGGCACCTCCGTGTACACGACCGCCGATGGCACGTAGGCGGTCTCCCAGTCGAGGAGCGACTGAGCGGTTAGACCCCGATCCTCGGCGTCATCATAGCTAGCAACCGACTCCATGAGCCTCCGCGGTATGGGTGCCAGCTCCCTCTTCGCCCACTGCGAAGCGATAGTGTAACTCGTAAGCTGCCGATCGTCACTGTACTGGGTCGTCTCATCCTTCCAGTATGGGATATAATCGGCTATGGCCTCCCGCCTATAAGCAGCCAGGCACCCCGAGCAGCATAGCACCGTACCGAAGTAGCTCTCACACTTCTTGTGTATATTGAAGCAGTAATCATACCACGCGGACTGACTCTTCGTGAGGAGATTCTTCTCAGCGTTCCAGACCTTCCCGTTGCCAACCATGCCTCCTACTCGTGGGTTACCTTTGAATGCCTTCATGAGCTCAGTAATAGCGTCTGGGTCAATGATGCTGTCAGAGTCCATCAAGACCACGTATCGTCCTCTCGATGCGAAGAATCCCGTCGCCACCGCCGTTCTCTTTCCACCATTTTCTTTATGGATGATCTTTATCTCGGGGTGCTCCAACCCAATCTCGTCAAGCAGATCACTTGTTCCATCTTTGCTCCCGTCATCAACCGCGATCACCTCAATATTCTTATAACTCGACTTGAAAACCGCCTCAATCACTATCCTAATCAACGCCTTCTGGTTAAATATCGGAATAATCACCGAGACAAGGTCACCAGATACCTCCCCATCCGCCCTGTTCCTATACAACAACCAAGATATGGAGAATATTATGAGCGTATGCGCAGGCATAAGCGTGGAGTAGACAACCAGAGGATCACGGTATTTAAGCCCGAGAATCAGGTCAGAGTACACGATAAAGAGCATCCCAAGTAACACCACGACCCTGATCGGCCAGATCCACCACCTCAGACCACCATCCACACTAACTGATGCCGGCTTATCCCCACCCGAATCATCAATGGCCACATCGGCCTGTTCCTCGATGACCGGATCTTCGAGGGTCATCCACATCAGCGCCTTGTAGTCAGCTCTAGGCCAGTCAGCTCCGAGGCGCTAATGAAGCGGACGTTGCCCGAGGCTAGCTGAGAGATGAACGCCTCCACCTGACCGGGTGGAACGGAGTCACTTATCCTGATGGCGACCGGCTCACGCTTGTCGGTGATCGAGAGATAATATTCAGGGTTGTGCCTATCGTAGTCATAAACCTGAAGATCCATCCTAATGAACTGGCCACCGACGAACTTGTTGTAGTGATCACTATAGGAGAAGTCCGCGGTGATGTTACTCCTATTAAGCAGTGAGTAGATGTCGCTGTTCACCGAACCATAGGGAGCCATGAAGACTCGTGAGGTCACGTTGCCCTCCGCGTCGACAGCCATCTTACCCTCGGCAATCTGCTGAAGCTGCTCCGAGTAATCCAAAATGGAGTTGAGATTCACATAGTCATAGGTCATGCTCCCTACGTCGACGACTCCACCGAATTCGGAGATGATACTCGAGTTGGATGAATCCACCACGTTTCCCGTGAAGAAAACCGTGGCAGCAATGTTTCTCGAGCGCAGGAACGACCCCACCTCACTGCACCAAGTGGTGGAGTTCGCCATATCCTGCACGCTGAATAAAAGCACGACCTGGAGAGGCTCCGACTTCAAGGCTGTACGCGCAAAGATCGGCGCGACCATCAGGATCCCAAGCACGATGACGATTGTTGTTGAGATCGCGCCCGCCTGTGAGAGCTTCAAAGTCATTCACTTACAGAAATCTTGGGCTTCGCCGATTCCTTCTTAGTAGGCTCTAATGAATCAGGAGGAGATACCTGCTCAACCTCCTGTTTCATCTGCAGTTTTTCCCTGTTGAGGTCGATGTGCCTCCTATATTCCTGGTCGATGAGCTTTGCTGCTGTGATCAGGCTATGCTTAAGCACCGGAGTCGCATTGTTGAGGTACATCTGGCTATCCTTGGGCAGACAGTGACCACCAATACCCGCTCTCGCCTCGAGCAGCCCCTCGTTCCACTTGGTGTTGACAGCGTCGTGGAGTTCCTGATAGGATAAACCGTACTCGTCGCAGTAGATCTTGAGCTCCTCGGCGAAGGCGATCTCGAGGTACCTATGTGTGTTTTCTGTTATCTTGCTAAGCTCGGCGTACACCGTTGAGCTAACTGGATAGACCGGAATGTGAAGGACGTCGCCATATAGGTACTCAGCCGCCGCAACGCAGCAGGGCTCGCAGCCAGCGAGCACACGCAGCTGCCTGACACCATGCGTCTCCTTTTCCTGCATGTAGAACCGATGGGGAACGTGAGCGACGTGAAGCCGATGGCCAAGCCTATCAAAGATCTTCCTAGAGAAGCCCGCCGGGATGGTGCTCTCAACAGCCAAGAGGGCGTTCTTCTTGCCCTCTTCTCTGAGTCTATCGGTGACCTGGTTTAAACCGTCCAGGAATGGTTGAAACATATCGCCGGGCCGATGCGTCGAGATAGCAACGATGTAGTTATCATAATCCCTGAAATCTGTCGCAGCATGGGATATGACCCCATTATCCAGAGCCCTCTTAGTCGCCTTCTCATCGATATCGTATCCGTCTACCTTAAGCCCGATTTTAGTCATGTATTCAGCGTCGTGGTAGCCAATCTGCCCGAGACCTATGATCAGTATACTATTACTATTCCCCATGGTTCAACTGTCTCCTTCTTCTCAGACACTATTTTTGATATAGATTTTATTTTAATCATCTTTAATTGTAAATTAATTATCTTAATATTGATTAGATTTAAAAATTCAAATAATTTATAAGAGATACCTTTAATTTCTATTTTAAAGTTTAAATCTGGTATATTAGATTGCATTAATAGAAAGAGATTCAGAGGTTTATATTTGGATTATGTATTAATAATAGATATTTATAAAAAACATTATTATGTATCAAATAGTCACATTATGTTAATAACATTATGTTATCTAATCCTTATCCAACGCTCTTCTTAATCGTATTCGATAGATCCTTGATAGTTGTGAAGGAGTACTTACCAGACAAATCCGTTAACAAGTCCTCGAAGGTCTTAACGGCCGTCTGATTCAACTTGTCACCACTCAGCAGTTCCTGCGGGTGTATAACCACCATAGCATAGCCATACATCGAAACGCTCTGATTCACCTCGGAGTCTAACTGCCCTAGCGGTTTATTGTACCAAGTATCATTAATTAAATCTGAAAAGTTCACTGTTGATGGAAGATTCACGATTCCATCTCTTCCCACGCCTGCATTCTGGAAATCTGTGCTACTAGAGATAGTATCGTATCCAGTCTTCTTCATCGCAAGGAGGGTATCGTTATTAAACTCAAAGTCAGGTGGCACAAGTATCGTTGTTTTCACACCCAACACGTTATTCAGCGCGTTCTTAGCCAGAGTAAGCCTCTGCTCCTGCTCCTCCAATGAGAAGGTTGTCAGGTTTTCGTGCAGCCAGCCATGATCTGTGACCTCTGAACCATTTTGTACCGCAGCTTTGACTGCGTCAATGAGTTCTTGGTCAAGGGAGAAGAATCCAGGTATAACGGATAGGCTAAGCGGTACGTGTTGGTCAGCGCTCACTTTAAGGATGCAAAACTGAGCGTCTCTGAAGGCGTAATCCTGGATATCGTCTACCCTGACCACTATTACGGATTGCTTCCCAACTTTTTCCGGTGTTACCCTACTAGCCAATAAACCGCTATCTACGAAATATGCTGATGTTAATAGTAGAAGAAGGATAATCGCGAACTGAACAGACCTGGAAACCACGATCTATTAACTGTAATAGATGATTTGTCATTTATGGATTAATTTAGTTACGTGAAGGACTCTCCAACAACATATAACTAATATCTCTACTAGGTAACAGCTGGAAATTATTAATCGATATTAAATAAAATACAATCAGTGAGTATTAAAAATTCATGGAGCTTATATACATCAAACATAAACCTCACATTTGACCATCTTGACTAGCCTCACCATCACATATGAAGAATCTAGATGCGCAGAATGTAATGAGAAACTCAAAGATTTCATGGCCTACATCCCCGGAAAAGGCGAAGTCTGCATGAACTGCTGGGTCAAATACATGAAATTAGATGAAAACACCCCTAAGTAGCTAATTTTCTGAATTCTAAAAGCGCTGGCCTTCGCCCGACAAGTCTTGAAGATGTATGCCGATACACTTCAAGACATCATCAATGAATTCATACAGCTCTATGTATGCAACGTTGTAATTTTCACACTGTTTGTGTGCCCGAATTCAAGATTGGCGCGCACGAAACGTCTATATGTATTTATTAATTAAAAAAACACTACAATAAATAGAATTTAGGGGGCATGTGTGTTATTGAAAAGCTTGAAGGGAATGGGCTCCAGTGTCTGGGCCTTAGTATTAGTTCTGTTAGTAGTATCAAGCCTAGTCCTATCAACTCCAACCTCCCTAGCCAAATCGAGTAACAGCTGGATGGCTCACCCGACATTCCATCTACGTGATAAAGCATCCTCTCTAGCTGTCTCGGGGCTTTCTCCAACGCAGATCCGAGCAGCTTATAATCTACCTTCAACAGGCGGCAGCGGAACGATAGCCATCGTGGACGCCTACGATGACCCGACGGTTGCAGCAGACTTGAACACATTCAGCACCCAATTCGGTCTGCTTGCTCCGAATTTTGAGGAGTACAAGATGTCATCGGGGATTCCAACCGATAGTGGCTGGGCGCTTGAGATCTCACTCGATGTCCAGTGGGCCTACGCAGTGGCTCCCAGTGCGAAAATACTGCTAGTTGAGGCAACCTCGAGCAGCGACACTGATCTTCTCGCAGCAGTGGATTACGCCCGAAGTCGCTCGGACGTCGTCGCGATATCCATGAGCTGGGGTGGATCCGAGTTTTCGGGAGAATCAAGCTACGAATCCCATTTCACAAGCAATAATGGCGGTCAAATAGTTTTCTTCGCCTCCTCCGGTGACAGCGGGGCAGGTGTCTCCTGGCCAGCGGTCTCAGCAAACGTAGTCGGGGTTGGCGGAACGAAGCTTACCTTTAATGGAGGCGGCGCAGTTACTTCAGAGACTGCTTGGAGTGGAAGCGGCGGCGGCGTAAGCAAATACATACCTGAGCCCTCCTACCAAGTAACATACGGCGTAACAGGGACAAATAGCAAACGAGCCGTACCAGATGTTTCCTATGACGCTGACCCAAATTCAGGTGTAGCGGTGTACGATAGCACACCCTATTCTGGCTCATCAGGGTGGTGGGTGGTCGGTGGGACGAGTGCGGGCTCACCCCAATGGGCAGCAATCCAGTCACTAGGACTTACAGCAACCAACAACAACTTCTACAAAGATGCAAAATCAGCGAGCTATTCTTCATACTTACGCGATATAACGAGCGGATCTAACGGGTACTCCACAAAGGTGGGCTACGATCTGGTCACAGGTCTAGGCAGCCCCCTTACCACTAATTTCGTACCCGTAACAACGCCTGACTTCTCCATCTATACCTCTCCATCAGCTCTGAACATCAACGCTGGGGGTGTCGGAACTTCTACTATAACAGTGAACTCGCTCAACACGTTCAGCAGCGCAGTGGCGCTGACGGGTACTGCTCCAACTGGCTGGACTACGACTGTTAGCCCTATTTCAGTCACGCCTGCATCAGGTGGATCTGCCACATCAACACTATCCATAACAGTTCCAGCTGGCACCACGGCGGGAACATACACCGTTACGGTAATGGGTAAAAGCGGTTTGTTGAGCCACTCTGCCACCGTGACAGTTACAGTGGTAGCGCCTGACTTCTCCGTCTCTGCATCGCCATCTTCTCTGACTCTCAGGCCTGGGTCTAAAGGAACCTCGGCTATAACAGAGAAATCGCTCAACATGTTCAGCGGCACAGTGTCTCTGACTGTTACTACCCCAAGTGGCTGGACTGTATCTGTTAGCCCCACATCACTAACGTTAGCATCAGGCGGATCTGCCACATCGACGCTGTCGATAACCGTTCCATCATCCGTCAAGTCCGGTAAGTTCACTATCACGGTAACTAGTACTAGTGGTTCACTAACCCACTCCGCCACTGTGACAGTAACCGTTAGCCGATTCGGCCACTGAGCACCATAATTGATCGAATAATAATCCAACCCACGCGAGCAGCTGAAACATCCCAAAGATTGACCCTCTTCCGAAGCCTCCGGATAACCCTCACCTTATCAAAGATAGTGGTGGGAACAAGACGCCTCACATCATGCAGATAGTCTCCAAAATTTGCCATGGATTCAAGATTGGTGCCGGGAATGGGAATTGAACCCATGGTCTCTATCCGGCTAAGGCACTGGTGCCTATAACCTCTGGATCATGAGTCCAGCGCATTAGCCAAGCTATGCTACCCCGGCCCTTCTGACCCATACACACTGCATAAATTTAAATCCTGATCATCGCTCGACGAGCCTAAGCTCACTCAACGCAACGGGTTTACCCTTCTCAAAATAAACCCTCGGCAACATTGGATGAAGCCCAACCATGAGAGAATACGTCATGATACCAGCCAGTTCCGCAACATTATGAGCATTATTCTCACCTTCCCTACCAATGGCCTCCACTACTCCACCAACTTCAACCCCAGTCCCATCTAGATCGACGAGAAAATGGTTGACAGAAACCGTTCCCAGAACCGGCTTAACCATCCCACCGACCTTAACCAAGCCCTGCTTAGTCATACCCCGCGGGTAACCATCGGAGTAACCAATGTGAACCGCCCCCACCCTCATCCTCTTCGAGGCAGTGAATCTCCGACTATAGGTGAGAGATTCACCCGCCTCAACCCACTTCACCTGCTCGACCCGAGCCTTGAAGGCGAACGCCTGCCTGAGGCCCAAACCACTCTCCCTATCCCCTGGGTCAGAGTAGAAGCCATATAGCATTAAACCCGGTCGCACCGCATCTAAAAACGCGTAAGGGCGGTGAAAAACCGCGTTTCCACTCGCCATACTACGAACTCCATACTTTATCCCACGGTCATCCAGATCATGGCTCACCCTGATCATTCTATCAACCTGTATCCTGTCAAGCTCCGCGTCCTCCGACATGGTGGAGAATATCCCAGATATTTCGATGTGCGGAAGAGACGAGATGTATTGAACAAGCTCAACAGCTTCACTCCACCTGACACCGACCCTGCCGAGCCCGGTATCAATCTTAACCCAGATTTTCGCCTTCTTTGAGAGCCTCTTAGCCGCGCCCTCGAGCCTATCCGCAGTACTCCTTTGATAGACCGTCTGAGTAATGTTCCGAGCCACAACGGTATCAAAATGCTCGTCGGAGAACAGGGGATCCATGCTTATCACCCCACACTCTAGGCCCGCATCCCTAATTTGCTCGGCCTCCCACAGCTTGGCGACCAGGAATTGTTTGATGCCCCTCCTCATCATGTGCGCCACAACGGGAACCAAACCGTGACCATAGGCGTTTGTTTTTACACAGGGGATAACCTCGACGTGCACTCTCTGCCTAACCTGCTCAATGTTATGCGTGATGGCGTCGAGATCTATCTCGAGCCAGGAGGGATAGCCTTCGATACGTTTCTCAATCTTCTCCGGTGTAAGCTGCCTCGCGAAAAAAGCTTCAGCCAATTGATATCGACTGAATTAAAGCTTCCAATCCTATAAACACGAGGGAAAAGACCCCCAATAGACCCAATGTGAAGAGTGCACGCGATGTGTTTAATTCGTGTGGAGGCTCATTTCAAATTGGGAAGAGAGTAAGGATGATCAATCAATTCCGATACGGGAGCAAAATACTAACCCTGATCCTACTGCTAACCTTTTCCAGCTCCCTAATGCCATTCAATAATATACACGCCGCCACTAATCCATCAGGCCCAATAATCGTAGTGAATTTCGATGTACAGGTTGACCCAGGCTCTTCACTCTTCGTGAAGAGGGCAGTCAACCAAGCAATCACATCCAAGGCATCGGCAATAATCATCACAATGGATACACCCGGGGGGCTTCTGAACGACATGACTTCGATAGTATCGTCTATCGCCGACGCCAACGCCAGTGGCATACCAACCTACACCTACGTTCCACCAAACTCTCTTGCGGCATCAGCTGGAAGCTACATTGCTTTCGCCTGCAACAAAATAATAATGGGCAGCGGATCCGAGATCGGCCCAAGTACACCGATCTTAGTAGGTGCTACAACACTCGAGCAGAACCACACCCAAGCCGCAATGCTCAGCCTATTAGTAGGCCTAGCCCAAAAATGGGGGCGCAACACAACCGCTGCCTATCAAATGGTACAAAACGACGTCGCCTATTCTACTGACCAAGCGTTAAGATACCACATAATCAACAGCGAGGCAGATTCCCTCAATGAGGCAATCAACGATCTTGGCCTAACGGGTCAATCCCAGATTAATATAAACGAGAACATCTACGAGCAATTCATCAGCGCATTAAGCAACCCAACTCTAGACGGATTACTCATCTTAGTGGGTGTAATAGCCATAGTTTTGGACATCCAACACGCCAGCATAGTACTCACAATCGTTGGCACAGTATCAATTCTAGCCGGATTAATCGGCGCGGAGGTAATCGACGCCTCAATATTAGGATTCTTAATCATCGCGATTGCTGCAGTCCTAATCTTTCTCGAATTAAAAACAGGCCACGGGTTATCCTTGATGGCTGGAGTTATATTGGGGGCATTTGGAATATTTTATTTGGCGAACGGATTGAGCTATTCACCGTCTCCAATCACGTTTTCTACAGACTTGGAATTGTTCGCTCTAATAGTAATTGGCATATTCCTGGGGCTCTACTTCAGATGGGTGATAGGTCCCCTCAGACAGAAGCCAAAAATAACCGGCCCAGAGTCGCTCATAAACGAAACAGGCGTTGCGGTAAGCGACTTAACACCTAAAGGCGAGGTTAGGGTCAGTGGAATCATATGGAGGGCAGAATCCACCTCAGGCAACCTTACGAAGGACGATAAAATCAAGGTAAAGAGACAAGAGGGATTAGTACTGATCGTCGAGAAAGAGAAGGACTAGTTTTCCCCTTTTTAACTAAGTTAAATAAGAATCATCACCCATTAAATAACTGGTGAAACAACGGAAATGGCGGATGCATTCACATTAGGTATCGCGTCTCTCATAGCATTAGTGGTAATCGCTATTCTCGTAAGCGGAATAAAAGTCCTCAAGGAGTGGGAGAGAGCCCCGCTCCTCATGCTGGGTAGATATAGGGGGCTGAAGGGACCTGGGATAATCTACGTTCCACCCTTCATTGGTAACGTTCCATTCATAATATCGACTAGGCTGCAGGTCGTCTCCTTTAAAACGGAGCAGAGCCTGACGAGGGACAACATCCCGGTGGCTGTTGACTCAGTGATGTATTTCCAGCCAGTGGACCTCCAAAAGGTGATTCTGAACGTGAACGACTTCAACCAAGCCACACAGCTTGCCGCTCAGACCACACTCAGAGAGGTGATTGGTCAAGCCTCATTCGATGAGCTCCTCACAGAGCGTGAGAGGGTGGGAAACATCGCCAGGGGAATTATTGATAGCAAGACAGAGAACTGGGGAATTAAGGTCACGGCAGTGGAGATCCGAGACGTAGGCATCCCCCAGGCCCTGCAGGACGCCATGTCACGTCAGGCTCAGGCAGAGAGGGAGAGGCGGGCAAGGGTCACACTCTCACTCGCGGAGTACGAGTCGGCGGAGAAGATGGTTCAGGCGGCCAACATGTACAAGGATAACGACAGGGCATTCGAGCTGAGATGGATGAACATCGTCTACGAGCTGGGACTCCAGGGGAAGAACCTCATGATACTCATCCCCTCAAACATACCGACAGCCGGTCCGGGTGGGCAGATGTCGATGATGGGAATTTACGGGGTAAATCAGATGCCAAAACCCGAGGGCGAAGCTACACAAACGCCGCCCAAAGATTAAGAATATCAGACTTTTCCCCGAATATTTTTTTTAAAAAAGAAAAGCCGGAGGGAGCGTAAGCTTGTTTATAGGAATCTTAGTCATTGCCTTGATGCGTTCGAGCTCTATTTCCTCATCTGGAGTAACCAGAGTAACGGCGTTACCCTCCTTACCAGCCCTCGCGGTCCTTCCCACACGGTGGAAATACATGTTGGGATCCATAGGAATATCATAGTTGATTATCCACGGGACATCCTCGATGTCGAGGCCCCTAGCAGCGAGCTCGGTTGCAATCATGATGCTAAACTTTCCCTGCTTGAAGCCGTCTAGAACCTGTTGGCGCCTAGTCTGTGTGAAGTTACCATGTATGGCCTCAACATTATAACCCGCCCTACTTAGCACAGCATAGAGGTCGTCGACGCCGATCTTCATCCTACAGAAGATTATGCAGCGGTCTATCTTGTAGAAGTCTATGATTCGCTTAAGCGTCTCCTCCTTCTCATGCTCGGGGACGAGGATATAGTGCTGCTTTATGGTGGTCAGTCCAATCTCGTCTCGACTAACGTTAACGAACTCTGCGTCACGCATGTATCGACTACTAATATTCAAAGTCCGGTCATCGATAGTTGCACTCCAAAGACTCATCTCCTTCTCCTTAGGCGTACGCTTCAAGATGTACTCTATGTCATCGACGAAGCCCATGTCTAGCATACTATCAGCCTCATCCAGGACGAGCATCTTAACATCCCTGAGGCTGAGGGTGCCACGGTTAAGATGATCAATTATCCTACCAGGCGTCCCAACCACTATTGTGGGCCCCCTCTTCAACTCTATGAACTGCTTATCGATGGACACACCACCATAAACTGCTATCGCCCTCACCTTGGTGTACTTTGCGAAGTCATTGATGTCCTCCGTTATCTGCTGGGCGAGCTCCCTCGTCGGTGCGAGGACGAGTCCCTGAACGGTGGCTTTGGAGGGATCAAAAAGCTGGATCATTGGGACACCAAACGCCGCCGTCTTCCCCGTACCAGTCTTAGCCTGCCCTATGACATCTTTCCCATCGAGCATTGGGGGTATAGCCTTCTCCTGGATGGGAAACATATCGTCAAAACTGATCTCCTTGAGCCCCTTCTTCAGCTCCTTACTTATGGGCAGCTTACTGAACTTCATGGCAGTACCAGCACGTTTCGCTGAAGTGAGGTCAGGGGCAGTTAAATACTATTACTTTTTATCACTCGTACCAATCCGCTCAAACCTCATTAACCTAGTCCCATACATTTCATTGAATGCGAAAGGTCGGCGTCATATATCTGGCTCTGCTCGTGTTGGAATGTATCACAATTACACTCCTAGTCACCCAGAGGGAACTGATCCTCAGCGACCCAACCTCCAACATCATAGCCTGGACGACGACGTGGGGCGGTAAATACCGGGACTACGCATACGGAGTCGCCTATGCGAATAGCTCAATATTTGTGACAGGTGCATCCTTCAGCTACGGACCAGGCTCCGTGAACCTCGTCCTCCTAAAATATAATCAAAATGGTACACTCCTCTGGAACGAGACCTACTGGGAGAGGGACTTCACCATGGGTCGTGGCTCCGCCTCCGACGGCAAGTCACTCTACATAAGTGGCATACACATAGTGGAAAACACATCATATTCCCTACTCCTCAAATATGACCTCGATGGGCGGCTAATATGGGCCAAAGAGTGGAGACCCGGAGTCGACGCTAAAGCGAGCGGAGTCGCCCTAGACAAAGAAGGCAACATCTACGTCTCGGGATACGTGGTAAAATCAGCTCTGAATGATCAAGAATTTCTTCTAAAATACAGCAGCAACGGCGACCTACTCTTCTCCACAGTATTCGACTCCCAGGGACCAGAGACCGCTTGGGGCGTCTCCGTTAGCGACGCGGTGTACCTTTGTGGCGAGGCGGATTATGACATCAGAAACCCTGGAAAACTCGGGGAACCCGCCACACAGATGCTTCTAAGGAAGATCAGCCTAGACGGAACACCAATCTGGGTAAGGGAATACTCGATCGGAGTAAACAATGTCGCCAACGCAGTGGACGCTAAGCAGGAAATCGCGGTAGCGGGATACATGAGATACGGCAACGGGACCGCTAGAGAAGTTCTACTCAAGTATAGCTCGAATGGGGACCTGCTGTCTACCATGATCCTCGGCGATTCTCCGATCGAGGACATGGCCTGGGGGGTTGCACAGGCCGGCGATTATACCTACATCGTTGGCCACACCTGGACTTACTTATTTCTAGATACCGCCGATGCCACAGTGTGTAAGATTGGGCCAAAAGGTGATTTGATCTGGAGGGACTGGTATGGGGGAATTAACACAGACAGGGCGAGGGCAGCAGCGGTCAATGGGAACGACGTGTATGTAGTAGGAGAAACGTACTGGGAGGGACTGGACATGCAGATATTTGTGATGAAGTATGTTTCACCGAATACTGCACTCGACCCACAACTATCTAAAGCACTCATGATATCCCCCCTGATACTCGGTTCTCTACTTCTCATCATAATGATACCCATATCAGTAGAGCAGGTAAGGAAAACCCGAAAACGGCATCAAGTTTACAAGGAACCCATAAGAAACAGTGAAACTCATTCACTGCAATAATTACGAGCGCTAGTTGAGAAGACAACTCATCAACTAGTAATGGTTTTCTTAACAAAAGTCTATTACAGGCGATCTAATTCCATCTCTGATCTATTTGCCACGCGTCGCAGTCGTCAAAGGGAGTCGAGGACCAGAACCAGTTTACAGGGCCCTCGACCTCGTGGACTACAGGAAGGCCATCGGAAAATGGGATAAAGTCCTAGTTAAGGTGAACTTCATCACAACTAAGAACTGGGAGACGGGAGCCACCACGGACCCCGTAGTAGTCGAGGCGATCGTAAATCGACTGAGAGAGATCCCGGTTGAGGTCCTCATAGTCGAATCGGATGCAACGATGACAAACGCCGACAAAGCATGCGTAGCTAGCGGGATGAAGGATATGTGCGATCGTGTCGGCGTACGCTTCATCAACCTCCGATATGAGAAGGATACGGTTGAGATTCCAATTCCTAATGCGATGACCCTCGAGTCCATCAAGGTTCCACGAATCGTCACAGAGGCCGCCATAGTCAGCGCAGCGAAGTTAAAGACCCACACGCAGACCGGTGTCACCCTCGGGATGAAGAACATGTTCGGGCTCCTCCCGGACAAGTTCAAGGGAAAGTACCACATGAGGGGCATGGACAAGGTCATAGTTGACATTAACACCGTACTCAAACCCGCTCTCACCGTGATCGATGGCTTCGTGGGCATGGAGGGTAAAGGACCCGTAAACGGCAACCCAATCAAGATGGACACGATCATAGCCGGCACCGACCCAGTGGCAACAGACGCCACTGCAACAAGGGTAATGGGGATCAACCCCGAGACAATAGAACACATAAAATGGGGCCACGAGAGGGGACTCGGCGAAATGTACAACATCGAAGTAGTAGGGGACGGTATCGACTCGGTCAAACAAATCTTCTCAAGGATCTAACCCACTAAAACCTGCGAAGAATAGCAAATGCCGCTCTTAAGTATTAAATCGCCTATCACACCAATCAGAAACGATACTCTATGAACATCACACTACTCAGGAAGCTATCAAACGCCTACGGTCCTCCCGGTTATGAGGACGAGGCTAGAGAAATACTGAGAACCGAGCTCGAGGGAATTGCCGACGAGACAAAGGTCGACAAGCTCGGAAACATCATCTTCTGGCACAGGGGGAAGAAGGATAATCCCCTAATCATGCTAGCAGCCCACACCGATGAGGTTGGTTTCCTCGTGAGATACATCGAGGACCAGGGTTATCTCAGACTCCACAGTTGGGGTATAGTCCCCAACATCCTCCCAGGGCAGAGGCTGATATTCCGCGGGAAGAAGGGGGACCTTAGAGGAATAATCGGTACTAAACCCCCACACATAATGAGCGAGGAGGACAGGAAGAAACCTGTGATCCTCGATGACCTCTTCGTTGATATTGGTACATGCACACGGGAAGAGGCCATAACCAGGGGTGCCTTTGAGGGGATGACCGGGGTCTTCGACGTTGAATTCCTCGAACTCGGGGATGGCTACATCAGGGGTAAGGCCCTCGATGATCGCGCCGGCTGTTACGTCATGGCCGAGGTCTTCAAGTCCCTCAAGAAGTCGCCCTACAACATCGTCGCCGTGGGAACTGTACAGGAGGAGGTCGGACTTAGGGGAAGCAAAACAGCGGCCTACCAGGTTGACCCAGACTACGGCCTAGCGCTTGAAGGCACATTCGCCGTCGACATGCCCGGCATGGCGCCACACATGATCCCCGCATCACTCAAAAAAGGCCCAGTTGTCACAATAGCAGACGCAAGCGTCATCGCCCACCCCAAGGTCCTCAAAGCCATAACAGACGCTGCTGAGGAGCGAAAGATACCATACCAATTCAAGAAGATCCCGAGCGGTGGAACCGACGCGGGCAGTATCCACCTGACTAAGGGAGGAATCCCAAGCGGCACAATAGCTGTACCATGTAGGTACATTCACGGCCCAGCCTCGATAACAACGGTTGAGGACATCGAGAACACAATTAAACTAGTCGAAGCCTTCATAGAGCGCATCTCGGCGCCCTAGAACCCATCAAGATTACTGTACTAAGTATTATACGCGATGCTTACTCAGCATCCATAGGTGTTGGAAGCTGAAGGCACTCATACGCATATATGGTCCACCCTACCTTGAGGCCATCGACGCCCTAGAGCGCATAGCAGTCGAGAACCCAGTAATCTGCCTCATGAATCCCCTCCTAGTTCACTCTGATCCCTTCACCGAAACAGTAGACTGGATCTACAATTACTTCAAGGGACGCGGGAAGGTTAGCTACGAGAGATGTGGCCAGATTTTGGCGAAGGCCGAAGATCTAGAGGGCTACGACTTCGTCTTCGTATGGATGGTAAAGCCGACTCACGAGTATATGGAGGACCTCATCAAGCGTATCGATGAGGCTATGAAACCGATAGGTGCGATGTACTCGATAACGTTCAAAGGTTAGAAAGTTCACAAATGGCTACATCCGAGCGTACGAAACCTCACTTCCATATATAAGTTAACGAGTCACCATCCCCCTCCTTAAATCACCGACTCCAAATACTAGATAAGAACGCCCTTGCCAGACATCGAGGCGGAAAATATTAGCAAACGCTTCGGGACCCTAACCGCACTTGACAACCTGAGTTTTAGCGTGGATTCCGGTGAGATATTTGGCCTCCTAGGCCCTAACGGCTCGGGGAAGACGACTACGGTCAGAATCCTCTCCTGCTTGATCTCCCCAAGCGAGGGACACGCGAGGGTGGCGGGGTTTGACATCATTAAAGAACCACTCAAGGTCAGGGAGATGGTCGGGGTGCTAACCGAGAACCCCGGAATATACGACAGATTGACCGCGTTGGAAAACATGGAATTCTTCGCGGAGGCCTACGGTCTTAAGGATCAGGCTAAGAGGAACGCTCGCGTCAAGGAGCTCCTAGAATTCTTCGATCTCTGGGACCGTCGTGGGGATAAGGTGGGCTTGTTTTCCAAGGGGATGAGGCAGAAGCTCGCTATAGCGAAGGCCCTAGTTCACAGTCCTCAGGTAGTCTTCCTCGACGAGCCTTCATCCGGCCTCGACCCAAGGGCTGCGAAGGATATACGAGACCTGATGGAGAAGATGAGCCGCCAGGAGAAGCACACCATAGTCCTCTGCACACACAACCTGGAGGAGGCTGAGAGACTCTGCAGCAGAGTCATGATAATCAGGAGAGGCGCAGCAATCGCCACCGGCAGCATAAGTGATCTTCAGAAGAAACTCCGAGGCGCACCCGAGCTCAAAGTCACACTAGAAGAGGTCAACGACAAGCTTCTCAACAGTGCATCTAAGATGAGGCACGTCAACGCCGTCAAAAGCGAGGGCTCAACCTCACTCGTCTTCGACCTCGATGACCCTGAGGCTGAGACCTCCGACATCATAAAGGGACTGGTGGACATTGGAGCACGTGTGAAGTCGGTGAACATACTCAAGCCATCACTCGAGGACGCTTACCTCGAGCTCACGAAGGAGGCGTCAGAGTGAGAACGGATAGGGTTATCCTCGTATTTAGGAAGGATTGGCTTGAAATCAGGAGGAATTGGGAGATAATGATGCCAATACTCATCGTTCCCCTGATCTTCTCGATTGTACTTCCATCAGTGATCATTTTCATACCAAGCGGCTCCTCCTCGACAGGTAATATAAGCAGCCTTCTAAGTCTCCTCCCCGACAGCGTAAGGGCCGAATTTACTGGGTTCAACGCCCAACAAACAATGACCTACTATCTTCTAACATACCTGTTTCTACCCTTCTTCCTCCTCATCCCTGCTATGGCGAGCAGCGTAATTGCAAGCGACAGCTTCGCTGGGGAGAAGGAGAGGAAAACTATCGAGGGCCTCCTGGCGACCCCCCTTACCGACGCCGAGCTTATACTAGGAAAGATCCTGGTCGCCTTCGTCCCATCCATGATCGTGACCCTGGCCTCCTTCCTCGCCTACACAGCCTTGGTGGATTACCTCGGATTCGGTCTCTTCGGCCGCCTCATATTACCGACGATCAACTGGGTGTTAGTGATCTTTCTATTGGCGCCAGCGATATCAGTTGCAGGAATAGCCCTCACCGTCATAGTGTCAGCCCGTGTAAAGGGGTTCAGAGAGGCTCAGCAACTTAGTGTTCTCATAATACTACCGATTATGGCACTAGTCATCGGGCAGGCATTTGGGGTCCTACTCCTTGTCCCAGGTGCTATCATAATCATCTTCATCGTCATCGTCGCCATCGACGTCGTGATTCTAAAGATCGGGCTTAGTATGTTCGAGAGGGAGGAAATCCTCTCAAGGATAAAATGATTTAGTGGGGTCGAGTAGCATCGTTTTAACGCGCACGAACTTATTCAGCTTTAATCATCACTAGCATCATCTTGAACTTGGTAAGAGCCCGCAAAGCGTGAGGCTTATTAGCTGGCATAATAACCGCGTCGCCCTCAGTAAGATGGTTCTTATTCCCAGCGATCTTGATCTCAACCTCACCGTCGAGATCGATTACCAACGCATCATAGGGAGTCATGTGTTCACTCAAGCCCTCCCCCTCATCGAAAGCGAACAGCGTAACGGTCCCCACGTCCTTATCGATTATAGTTCGACTTACGACTGAACCAACCTGATACTCGATAAGGTCCTTCAATTTGTAGACCTTACCAATTAGATCTGTTTGCTTCTCACTCAAGAAATTCACCGAATAGAGTGAGGAATAAAGTAACTTAATGATTCCTAATTCTTGGTATAAACTCCTTAATCGCTACACACACACGCCTCATTCTTTACATCCGCGACTTGATCTCTAGCAAGACGTTTAACCTAAAAGTGGGGCATTTAAGCAGGTGGCTGAATTTTGAGGCGCACAGGTCCACTTAACTCAATCACGGATGTTCCAAGTATAATGGTTGGGTGCCACACCGACCCCGAGGTGCTCACAGGGGCAACGGTCGTGTTGGCCGTTGCAGGTGGCGTAGGCGGCGTAGATGTCAGAGGTAGCGCACCAGGCACGAGGGAAACCGATCTCCTCGATCCCGTCAACCTCATCGAGCGCGTTGACGCAGTCGCTCTATGCGGTGGGAGCGCCTACGGCCTAGCCGCAGCGGACGGGGTAATGAGATACCTTGAGGAAAGAGGGATCGGACACCCCGTCGGCGAAGGAAAGGTGGTCCCCATAGTACCCGCAGCAGTCATCTTCGACCTGGGCAGAGGAAAGAAACCAGGCCACATCGGCGAGGACGCAGGATACCACGCCGCTTATCATGCCTCCGCCTCAGCTGTCGAGCTTGGAAACCACGGTGCGGGCACAGGGGCGATCTCAGGAGGATTCAGGGGTGGGCTTGGCTCCGCCAGCGAGACATTTGATAATGGCATAACTATAGGCGCCATAGCCGTCGTCAACTCGACTGGAAGCGCCTTCGACAGAGAGACCGGCGCATTCTACGCTCGCCACCTGGAGATCGGTGACGAGTTCGGGGGACTGAGAAGGGATCTCTCTGTCGGCAACCCAGACTATCATCAGCTCCTTGGGGAGCCCGGCGCCCATACAACCATCGGCGTGGTAGCCACAGATGCGATACTCACGAAGGCTCAGGCAACCAAGGTCGCGATGATGGCGCAAGATGGCATAGCCCGCGCCATCTACCCCTGCCATACAATGGTCGACGGAGACACCTTATTCTGCATAGCTACTGGAAGGACACAACTCCCCATCGAAGAGACCCGTTATAGTAGAAGCACAGCCAGAGCCCTAAACCTCCTCGGTGCATCGGCCGCTGATGCCGTGGCCAGATCCATCGTGAGGGCGGTGCTCTCAGCGGAGGGCATCACCAACTATAAGTCATATAGGGACGCCTTCCCGAATTGGTCGACTGTAAAGGAAGAACAAGGCCCTTCGGCAAGAAATAGTTAGAGCGTCTCAACCTGCCGCTCCATCACCAGTTAAGTTACCATTAACCTAGCTGGGACTTGACCTTGTCGAGGAGCTTCGAAGCTACCTCCTTCTTAGTCGTCAGGGATATGTGAAGGACATCCCCCTTCGGGTCAATTATGAAGACCTCGTTCGTGTCAACGTTGAAGCCCCTGTCCTCCTTCGAAACATCATTTGCTACTATGAGGTCCATCTTCATCTCCCGGAGCCTCTTATAGCTCCTCTCGATCAACTCCTCCTCGCTGATTTTATACTCGGCCTTGAATCCCACGAGGAGGACCTTGGGGTCCGCCTTCTTAACCTGGGCGATGACCTTTGGAAGGGCCTTCAGGCGGAGAACCCACTCACCCTGATCAGAGGGAACCTTCTCCATCTTCCTGTCAGTTGGCCCCCAGTCTGAGGCCGCAGCCGAGAGGATGGCGACATCATATTTCTTAGCCTTGAGCTCCCCCACCACGGCGTGTAACATCTCTTCGGTCGTCTCAACGTTGACAATCTTCGCGCCGGCCGGCGGGGGAGCCGTTGCGGGTCCATACACGAGTGTGACTTCCGCTCCTCTCTCCAGAGCATCCTCGGCTATTGCGACCCCTATCTTCCCAGAACTAGGATTCGAAATGTACCTGAAAGCGTCTATGTAGGCTCTTGTTGGCCCTGCGGTGATAAGGACACGCCTTCCGGCCAAGTCCTTTTCACGTGTAAGCTTCCTCCTCACCGCCTCGACTATTTCCGCAGTGTCGGGTATCTTCGCCTTACCTTCCTCGAATCGGGGCATCAGTACCTCTACCCCAATCCTCCTCAGCTTCTCGATGTTCTCGTTAACAATGGGGTGCTTATACATGCTGGCATGCATCGCGGGGGCGATGATAACGGGTATCCCCGCACCGATGGCCGTTGTGAGGAGCGTTGTCACGGGGGTGTCATCTATGCCGGCTGCCACTTTACCTATTGTATTGGCTGTAGATGGTGCCACCAAGATCAGGTCCGCGTGCCTGTCATGCTCTCCGCCATACTGGACGTGCTCTATCTTCCCAGTAAGCTCCGTGACAACGGGGTTACCCGTGGACCACTCGAGCAAGTCGGGGTGGACGACATGTTCCGCCATCCTCGTCATCACGACGTAGACATCTGCTCCGAGCCTCATCAACTCCCTCGCGATGTCTGGGCTTCTGATCGCCGCGACGCTGCCAGTCACGCAGAGAACTATTCGCTTTCCCCGGAGCTCATTGGATTTTGATCCAGTTATGGATTTTGACGTGTGCTCGCCGAAGGCCATCCCGTCTCATGGTAACCGCGATGAGGTAGTCTTTTAACTTTTTACAAAAATATCCCTCTGAAGGAGTAATTCAGGGCCGCTCACTGAAGAAAAAATAGTGATTTAATAGTTAGATTTGGGGGAGTCCGCGCGCATTGAACATTATGCGTGCGCTTATTTCTTTAGTTAACTCAGCTCTGGTTAAATCAGAGAGATTCGATAGTAAACCAGGAGGTAACTCGATGAAATATATCGTCACCGGAGGCGCAGGCTTCATCGGCAGCCACCTCGTGGAGAGATTGCTTCAAGATGAACACAGGGTCCTAATCGTAGACAACATGAGATCAGGAAACATAAGGAACCTAGCCACCTTCCTTCAAAAGGTGGACTACGCCCCCAACATCGAGGCCATACCGGGCTCCGGCTTCGACGGAGTCTTCCACCTCGGCTTCCCCTCCTCCTCACCGATGTATCGTCAAGACCCGATTCTAGTCGCGGATGTCACAAGGGACATGATTAAGATCCTGGAGTACGCGGCCAAGGAGGAAATACCGATGATCTACGCCACCACATCCAGCATCTATAACGGTAACCCGACTCCCTGGAGAGAGGATATGCCGATACACGTCACGGACTATTACACCGAGGCGAGATACGCAGCGGAGAGGCTGTCCAGGCTGTACTTCAACCTGAAGGGGGTGAACTCCGTCGGCCTTAGACTGTTCTCTGTCTATGGTGAGAACGAGTGGTACAAAGGGAAGTACGCTAACCTCGTCAGCCAATTTATATGGGCCATGATGAGGGATGAGAGACCCGAGATCTACTTCGATGGTGAGCAGCGCAGGGACTTCGTTTACCAATCGGATGTAGTTGACTGCTTCGTCAAGGCCATGAAGATCGCCTCGGATAATCCTATCTGTGACCTAGTGAACGTTGGCACGGGGAAAAACTACTCTCTCAACGAGCTTGTGCTGGAGATAAACAAGGCCCTCGGCAAGAGTATTAAACCCATTTACAGGGACATGGACATCCCTAACTATGTGCAAGACACGTTAGCGGATACTGGCAAGATGAGGAGGATGTTTGAGGGCATTAATGTGGAGTTAAGTGAGGGCATAGCCCGTGTCATATCCCATTATAGAAAACATCCCCTCTAGTTACAAACAATCCTGGTCTGATTCATCGACTTTGTGGGCGCGTGTGATATGAGTCGAAGAAAGTGAGCCTTATGTCTACGGAAAATCTCGTGCGCTTATCTTAACGATCAGATTTGGTGGGGTCGGGAGGATTTGAACCCCCGGCATTTGGGTTTCTGCTCCAAAAACTCGTCATCCCCTCTCGGGTCAGTCAAAGTCCTTCATGGATTTCTGGAGCCCAACGTCATACCTGTCTAGACCACGACCCCCGTGCAAATCGCATATTGGGTTTTACTTAATAAGGATTGCCGGGACCACTCAAAGTATAACACTATCGCATCTTGGGAAGATTTGCCAAAACATCCACGCCAAAGCTATCGATAGAGATTGGGATACCATTAGAATTTAATTAGAATATTAAAATCACCTTGGCTTATCGCTTTTCAGATAGAATAGGAGGCCACCAAAAGGTTTAAAATAAACACCCAAGCCCATTGCTTTGGGTTACCGGTCATAGGGCGTGGGAACCACCCGAACCCATTCCGAACTCGGAAGTTAAACCACGCTACGTTCGTGGCTGTAGTGTTGTCTTCGGCTACGCGAAACCACGAAGCTGGTGGCCCACCTCTTCTAATTAAAAAAAAGAAACTATTGTTTAATGAACCACGCCTAGTCGGTGAAGCTCATCCCCGAGGACATCGCGTGTCTTCTTGAGGTTAGTCTGCCTCTCCACAAACTCATCGCTGGAGACTAGACCCTTCCTGAACTCAGCGTCTAGGTTAGCCAGCTGCCCATCGATGCTGGTAAGCCGAGCCTTAAGCATATCCGTGTAACTCGCCTGCGTTGGGGCAGCCTCCTCACTGGGTGCAACATCCGTCGCTATAACGCCATCCTGTATCCTGAGTATCCTGCTCGCCGCACGAGCAACACGTGGATCGTGAGTGACCATTATTATCGTCTTCCCGAGCTCCTTGTTGACCTTGGCGAGGTAGTTTACGACGATCATAGCATTCTCCGTGTCAAGTTCACCGGTCGGCTCATCGGCTAAGATGAGTGGCGGGTTATTGGCAAGAGCGGCGGCTAACGCGATTCGCTGCTGTTCTCCTCCACTGAGCTCGCCGGGTTTATGATTCATCCTCTCCTGGAGGCCAACCACGCCAATCAATTCCTCGACTCTCTCACGTCGGACATCCCTCTTTACCCCAAGCGCTGCCATGGGGAGCTCAACGTTCTCAGCTGCGGTCAGAGTAGGAATTAGGTTCATATTCTGGAACACGTGTCCAACAGTCTTCCTCCTGAACTCGACGAGTTGGGAGGCATTCAACTGGGTGAGCTCGGAGCCCATGACACTGATGTAACCCGCCGTAGCCCTATCGAGGCCGCCTATTATGTTCAGGAACGTGCTTTTTCCCGACCCGGATGGGCCTATAAGCGCCACCATCTCACCGTTCGTAACTGTAACGCTTAGACCCCTGAGTGCCTGCACCTCCAGCTCGCCAGTCTTGTAGACTTTTATCAGGTTCCTTGCTTCAACTGCGTATTCGCTCATCATTCCACACCCTTGACGTTAGGCTTGTTCGTGATCCCCCTGACTACGATGATTATTGGGATTGCTGTCGCTGCCACAATGACGAGGTATAATATGCCTAGCTGTAGCTGGGACATCGCTGGGAACACATATCTCCAAGCCGTATAGGTAAGGATATACTGGTTGAACAGCTGCACTTGCCCCAACAGATTAACCATACCACTGCCTATCCCAAGTATTGTTGCAAGCGTAGCTAATCCAACGTTCTCCACAATTAGGCTGATAGCCAGCTGGCTGGAGCTGTACCCCCTAATTGACATGAGGTTCAGTTCTTTGGATCTGCTTCGTAGAAGCGTGTAGACTATCAACGCAATTCCGATCGAGGATACACCGGATGCGAAGATTACTCCGAGTTGGTTGACCTGCTGGGAGCCAGCTAGCAGTGGAGTGGACTGCGCCTTCTCCACGACGTTACTGGTTATGTCAACTCTTTGTATGTTCGGTGAAATTGTCTGGATCTGGTTCGCAATGGCTTGGCCGTCAGCACCTGGTGCCAGTTTAATCAGTATTCTTATACCGCTTAGCCAAGCGGGGTCCCACCTGTCCGCGAACCCTAGTGGAACGTATACCATATTCGGTAGGGTCTGGGGCACCCAGTTCGCGCCCAGATCTCTACCGAAGACGCCGACTATTCTAAGAGAGTATACGTGTCTCTGCACATCGAGGTTCAGGTTCCCAGTTCCGTCGGCTCGTAGACCAAAGAAATCAGCGCCTCCCTTGTCCAACAGAGCATTCGCCCCCTGTAGGATGCCGTATTGGTTACGGAATACGCTGCCCGTAGAGTTAAGTTGGGCATATGAACTGTTACTTATGAATAGATCATCGGTGTAGGCAGTCTTTATCCACTGATCAGCCTCAATCGCTCTGACCTGTATTGTACCCGCGCTAGTATCAGCGTTGAAAGATAGTTCGATCGCCGCAGACTCAACGCCATTGATGCTTCTTATCTGTTGCGCAATGCTTGTTACAGCGCTCTTATCATAGATTCCTCCATTATTGGGGATATAGAGTAGAGCAACTGCATCTGCACCCTGCTGAGCTGCCAGATATCTGCCCGTGTAATCGTTTGTGATTGCACCATTGCCTATTACTACGAAACTATAGCTGATTATCAGGGCCGTCATGAAAGTGTATGCGCCAGCCCTCTTTAGGCTCCTCTTACTACTCAGACTCGTAAACCTTGCAGCGTCACCTGTAATTTTCGACGCCACGCTTGCGAGTACACTCTGGAACTGGGGTGCATACATTAAGAATAGCTTAGTGAAACCCCAGAATAGCACAATTGTCCATATGTAACCGAGAATCGAGTCCATCCCATACCAGACAGAGTATAGGAGGAAGGTGATGAAATCCCCCGACGACGGCGCATAGGCGTTGATGTTAACGTTCAATAGGAGCATGGCTAACTTGTAGAGGCCGAGAACCAGCGCAATCGCTGGGACGGCCCACTCCCCGAGGCTCTCCTCCTCCTCACGATACTCCCTAAGTGCATCGACTATTTCCATCTTCGTCGCCTTCCTCGCGGGGTTATAGGCGGAGAGAATGGATAGGGAAAGGCTGAACGCGATGGTGGCAACGAGAGTGATTGGTGAGACATACCTGAAGAGTAATGCAAAACTAGCCCTACTCACGATGAGTGGCATAATAAGAGCACCGATCACGATACCCAGTATACCAGAAGCCACACCAATGAGTAGGGATTCAGACAGCAGCATCGTGAATACTTGGCGATAACTCATCCCACGAGTTAATAGTAAACCTATCTCCTTCCTCCTGAGGGACAGTGCGACATCCGACACAGTCATGCCGAGATACCACGCAGTGAAGAAGACGGGTATAGTCACAATGATCGTGTTCAACTTCGTCTTAGCAGCAGTTGTGGCAATATCCGTTATGGCTGATTCTAAGTAGTTAATCGGAATATACTGATAGACTCCACCCATTCCATTGATCTGCTCATCGATGTTGTGAACTCGTGTCTCGGAGCCCGTTATGTCCCACTCATTAATCAGGGTGGATCTATCGAACCTTATCGCCACTACGCTGTGTATAACAGTGGGAGCTCGAACGGGAGTCATTCTGTAGAGGCTGTCAACGATCTGCTTGTAGGTATTCTCTGTGACTATCGCGAGGTTATACTGGGGTCTGCCTCCGAATGTGTCGTAACCTCCGAGGGCGAGGCTGACCCACTTGTTGTAATATGATTCCCCGGCTTGACTCGCGATAAACATCGACCAAGTCTGGTCATCCATAGCCACCGAACCGACCTCTAACGGGAAGTATAGCCTCTTGAAGCCGGCAATCGCGCTAAGAGGATTGTATGTGAGGAGACCAAGGTCTACCGTTGAACCCGTCGTGAACTTCGTCGCATTCACAGAACCAAGATCAATGTAGATTTTACCATCCACTAGTCCGTTGGGTGCACTCACTCCCTTCGCAATAGTGCCATTCGTCGGTAAAGCTATCAGAGTTACAGATATGGTCCCGTTTACTGTCGTTGAGTTGAGCTCAACCGCTTCTCTTATGAAGTGATCAACATCATCGACGCCGCTGAGGGTCTTGAAATAGCCATCAATATTGTAGATGTTAACCTTCGTCGTATTTTTCTCATAGATGTTGGTCGAGATCAAGTCGAACTTTGTGTTCTTCAGCATGTTATCGAGGGCAGAGCCGCCGACCGCATCCGCGCCTTGGAGGATACCTGAGAAGAGAGTCGCGGCTAACACCACGCTGAGGAACAGGGCTAAAGTTAGACCCCTTCCACGGGTTATCCTCTTAGACGCGTAACTGAACATCCCTCAAAACCGATGAATGAAGCGCCTAAAAGACTTTTGCAGAATCTCGCCGTAATCGTTCCATGATGTAATTAACCGCCATTTTTTAAGGAAATCCGCTTAGACTAAGGTTTATAACTCTATGCTAGTCTTCAAAAGCACTGATCGGTATGGTGTTCTTATTCGGGCAGATCCTTCAGACGACAACGACGACTGATTGGAACACGGTTCTGCAGATGGTATATAGCTTCGCCTTCATCATCTACCTCTTCTACGCTCAGAGGATTCAGACACTCCAGATGCTTAGACAGATAGAGGTAACATTGAGGAAGGTAAAGACAGTCAAGGAGAACGCTAGGAACCAGACTCTAAAGACGCTCGTAGAGATTGGGAAACCAACGGGAGACATAGCACCCCGTGTCGACCGCTTCATCGACTTCTTCAGCATCGGCTTAGAGAGTATGGACCCCGCGGGAATAGTGGATAAAATGGACCACTTCCTAAAGACGAATAAGCACATCTATGAGGCGGAGGTGAAGACCCTCGCCCCCAATGCGACACCCACCGAGAGAAGCAACTTGGAGAATCTCATAGAGGTGAGTCAAGCCCTCAACATCTACTACAAGATCATCCGTCACTTCTACCTCCTAGGTAAGAAGACGATGAACATCTACGTCATCATGCAGGTTCACATGATCCTGCCTCAGCTCGTGCAGATGGTGGAGGCCTACAGCTCCGGAATACAAGCGTTCCAGGAGGGTATGCCAATCGGAGACGGCGTAGGAGCCATCGTCGCTGGGAAACTTATGCATGGCTACCCACAGAGAGACGTTGCCGAGGAGATCGTTGCCGCTGATGTCCCCTATGAGGGGAGAACACTGGTTGTCTTCAAGGCTAAGGGCCCAGGAGGCAGCGTCGGGAACCCCGATGAGGGGCTCATCAACATCCTCGAAGAGCACCAAGGGAAGGCCAAGATAATTATCATGATCGACGCCGCGGGAAAGCTCGAAGGAGAACCCGTCGGCCAAGTCTCCGAAGGTATAGGTGCTGCCATAGGTGGTTCGGGGAAGGAGAAATTCAAGATGGAGGAGGTGTCGAACAAGTACAAAATCCCCATGCACGCGATCGCCATAAAAGAGGGAATGGAGCACGTCGTCGCACCTCTCATCGAGCCGCTATTCGATGCGACCGACAAAGGAGTCGAGTCGGTTAAACGCATAGTCATGGATTATACCGAACCAGGAGACGTCGTCGTGGTCGCCGGGATCGGCAACACCATAGGAGTTGGTCAGTGATGAGTGAAAAACCAAGTAACGGCACTACCGCGGCGGGGATGTCAGTATCGTGGGTCGCGTATGTAGCGATCCTCATAGTCGGTATCCTCAGCCTCTTCAGCCTCTATATGGGCTTCATCAACTACCCCGACAACACCGACGTCGCCATCATCTACATGTTCATCGGCGCCGCCGGTTTCGCAGCTATAGGATACATGTTCTTCAGGGGTAGACCAGCAGCGGCGAAATCTGATCCCCTCGAGGTGAAGAAAGTGGAGGTCTACACGACCCTGGAGTGCCCCAAGTGCCAGCAGAAGAGGGTACGTGACTTCAAGCGTGGCGACTTCATCTTCAAGGACGATGAGCCATGCACCAGATGCGATGGCATGATGATGATCACGAAGATCACAAGGAAGAAGGAAGAGGAGAAGAAGAAGGACGAGTCTAGCTGGTTGTGACCAGGCAACCAGCCTTCTGTACTATCACCGTGTGTTCTGCTTGAGCGACCAATCCACCGGATTTCTCCAGAAGCTGTGGGTAGCTCATTATACAACGACTACTAAGTAGGTCATTGAAGGCAAGCTTACCATCTTGACCCGGGAACCGTTCGAGTACCCACCTGCTGGCAAACGGTAGCGTCCTATACTCCTGCTGAATGAAGACAAGCATCTGCTTTGGGATACCATCGAGGTTCTTCTTTCTCTCGAATCTGTAGATATTGCTCGGCGGCCCATCCCTAACTTCGCCAACAGCATTGTTTAGAACCGTGAAGGGCTCGATGGCATAGATCTCGTCCTCCTCGAGCCTATGGAGTTCGTACCCGGCGACGTTGGGGATGCTCCGCCCAGCATGTACTATGTAGCGGGAAAGCTTGTGGCCAGTCAAGTTCCTGATGGGACGAAAACCCCGGTTCTTTATCGTGTGCTCTATTGTTGCGCCTATGTCGGAGGCCCTTGCGCCAGCTCTTACTGTTTTAATTGCAACCGACAATGCTTCCTCCGCCGCCTTAACCATCTGGGTGAAGGCTGGGTCGAGGCAGATCGTCACCGCGGTGTCGGCTATGTAACCGTCTATGTGGACGCCTATATCGACTTTAACCATTTGGCCCTGCTGGATGGTGGTCTGGTCCCCGACTGGTGAGACGTAGTGTGCGGCGACCTGATTGATGTCGACGTTGCAGGGGAAGGCGATGCCTCCACCGAGCTGCTTTGTCAGGGACTCTACACGTTCACAGATGTCGATGACCTTGACGCCGGGCTTCACTTCGCTTCTTATCTGCTCCCGGACCTTGGCGGCGATCTTGCCGGCCCTTATGTACTCCTCCTGTGCCTCCATTCGGTGTCGGCTATTCCTTCATGTAGGTGGTGAAAAAGGGTTGCCCTGGCTACTTGATGACTAAGACAGGTTTGGTGCATGACTCGACGACGCGCCTACTCGTGGAGCCAAGTATCCAGCCACTAATGCCACCGATGCCGCGGCTGCCCATCACTATGAGGTCGACTCGGTTTTTCTCTGCCTGCTCCACGATCGTGCTGCTAGGTCTACCATCAAGAAGGATGGCCTCTGCTTCTAGCTTCGGGAAGTGCTCAGCGAGGTTTTTCATTATTTCGTCTTGGCTCAGTTGGTACATCACCCGCATCTGTTCCCGGTAGATCTCGAAGTCCTGCATCGTCGTCAGTGGTGCTGAACCGAAACCCTCATCGGGGAAGATTGGTAGGGTGACTCTGGGGACTACGGTGAGTACTAAGAGGGTACCCCCGCAGGAGCTCGCCATGTCAGCAGCGTAGTCGATGGCACGTTTAGATTGTTCGGAGCCGTCGTATGCGACGAGTATCTTCTTAAAGATCATTATCTTCGAATAGGTTTTTTGTTACGGGGTTTAAAAAGGCGCTGGAGTTAAGAGGCGCGCCCAAGGGTCTGTAGAAGCTTGAGTGGACCATACCTCTTCTCTATCTGGCGCCACTCCTCAATGTTATAGAACTGGCATAGACCCTTCCCGTAGGCTTTCGCCACCTCGACACAGAATCGGGTCGCCTCCTCAATGTCCTCAGGATGACTGGCTCCAGACGCACAACCTGGCACAGTTGACTCAGTGGTTATGGCGACTCCAACGACAGGCTTGTCAGTCACCGTGCATGGCTGCATTATGCTGTTTATGTGGTCAATACCATTTCCGTAGGGGGTTATATCCTGAGTCGTGATGGGGCAGACCCTCGCAATCCTTCCCGTAACTATCTCCATAATTGTGAGAAGGTCGTCGCTGACCTTGAGGAGCCAACCCTCCTTGGCGGTGGGGGTTATGGCGAAGCCCCTCCACTTAGCGATCCTGTTGCCCTTCGTCGTGTCAACGCTGAGTATTGCATCCATCTCCGTGCTCAATTCGAGCTTTCCGATGTCTGCGAAGGTAACTGGGGAGCCCATGAACGGGACTGGTTTGTGTGGGATAGTTGGGGCGTCGGGGCATATGTGAGTCCCTATTAACACGTCTCCAGGAAGCGCATCTCCATGTGTTTTCATATCGGCCAGTTTCAGCGCGGTGGCCACAGCTATGATAGCTCCGTCCGCATCTGATACAAGTCCAACCATCTCGGGTCTAGCGCCCACACCGCCGAGCCGACCTAGAACCCCGAGTGTCGGAGCATCCCCCTTAGCGGTTTTACCCCGTGTTCCCGGTATTCTCACCATGATGAAGTCGGTCTTACCCTTCTCTCCCCGCAGCGTTTTCACCATGATGTCTTCGAGCCCCCTCGCCCTGAGGAGTGTCTCGACTTCTTTTCCCGTGACGGTGGCGGAGTCGAGGAGCTCCATTGCGTCGATGACTTGTTTTAGCATGAATCGTAGGGAGTTGCTGGGACTTTAAGACGATATTGGAGCGGCTCTAAGCCTAGTGATGGATATGCCTGCAGCCAGGAAAAGTATGCCTGAGACGAGTACCAGGGAGGAGAGGGGTCCGAAGCCTGTGTAGACGTAGCCAAGGGCCGGGTTCGCGACTATGCCGCCAATGTTCTCTGATTCCGCGTAAAGTCCCATAACTACACCGGTTTTGACACGACTCTGGATACCAATGAGGTGCATCATCATGCTCGTATCCGCTCCTGCTTGGAGAACTCCTTGCAAAGCCCCGATAACGAATAATATTGGCACCCAGTTCACCGCAAGCATTCCGAGGTAGCTGAAGGCAAGGATGCCACAAACCACGGTCACGATCTTCCCGCTACCGATACGATCGATGAGATCCCCGAGGAAGGTCTGTGAGATCGCACCGGTAAAGCTTACGATCGTCATATACGTACCTATCTCGGTCTCTGTTGCCTGTAAGCTCGTGCTCTCGTTTAGGAGAATGGGGAGGAAGTTGCTTCTGAAGGGGGAGTTGAAGAAGTAGAGTCCCCTGACCAGGTAGATGGTCACGAGATTACCCTTCAGAACCTCGGTGATACTCATTCTCAATCTCTGCTTCTTCTTGTCAGCCTCGGGGGGTTTACCCATTAATATAACGGCGATAAGGGCTATGACGCCAACGCCACCTGCGGCGTAAAAGGGCAATGCGTAACCGATGACATCGGAAACATATCCCCCCACGAAAGGAGCGATCACAGAACTGCCGCTGACAATAGCCATGTACCTCCCATAGGTGTGCCCACGGCTAGAACTGGGCAGCAACTCAGAGAGTAGTGCCCGGGTGGGAACACTGGATGCCGATGAGAACGAGGATAGAGCGAAGGCGAGTATGAGAAAGTGGCTAAACACCGTTGCAAATGGGTAGAGTAGATATATAATAGAAGTTGATACGATGGAGAAGGCTATCATAACGCGTCTATTTACCCTGTCAGAGATAACACCTGAGAGAGGCTCAAATATAAGCCACCCAAGCATCCCGGCGACTCCAAGTACCCCAATCTCTATGATGGAGACACCGTGCCTCCGTATCAGGAGGGCTAAGATCGGGGCGACTATACCCATCCTGAAGGAACCAGCCATCTGAACCACCATCAGAAGGTTCAGCTGCCTGCCCTTCGGGTCCACCATTGTATTCCAGGTGAGGCCATTCCGGGTGGCCATTTGAAGCCATCTCAATCTGCGGGGGTCAGAGGGACTTAGATTCGGGCATTCTAGTAATCAGCCTCAATAACGCCTCCTTACCCCCCTTCTCGATACCACTTCCATGACTAACTAGAACCTTATCGAAGTTGAAATTAGCTAAACTGCGGACACTCTCTTCAGCGATATCGCGATCCTTTGAGAACATTGGATTCGGGCCTTTGAGCTCTGATCCTCCGCCATTTAGAGCGTCGCCCGCAATCAACGTGTCTCCACGGAGGAGACCTATGCTACCGAGTGTGTGACCAGGGAGATAGATGACGGTAAAGCCACCGATTAATTGACCGTCGACGAGACGCAAGTCTACCTCTAGGCCAGTCGCCTTCTCTACCTCGTCTGCCTCCGCATCATGTGAAGCAATGAGGAATGGCTCCATCCCTGACTTGAGAGTCTTAAGCCCACCAACATGGTCTCGATGCGCATGCGTAATTATACAGAGATCGACATCGGATAATCTATGGTTGAGCCCACCAAGCTCTTTTTCGATGTTCCGCGCAGAGCCACTGTTAAGCCCAGTGTCGATTAGGACGAGGTCATCACCTTCGGCTATGAAGGATTTGACCATCGGAAAAAGCCCCGCTATGCGGTGCTCAACGACATGAATAGTCTCTTGGGCCACACCTGAGAGTTAATCCGCGTGTTTAAAAAATGGTGGCTACTCGTCCCTGACGATGAGGGCGAACTGTCGATAATCGTATCGACGGACCTTGATCCCGTTAGCAACGCCAGACTTATACACGCCTCCTTTACCTGCCTTAACGGCCTCGATTGCGGTTAGGACATCCTCGACAACCTTCTTTTCCACCATAGATTCGTTGTGAGCTGGCATCGCCCAGTCATAATCAGCTTTCACCATCTTTCGGAAACTGGAGATGAACTCGTCCATATCAGAGTCCTTAGAGTAAATGTAGATGGGAGCGAGGTAGAATATGTCGCCTGTGAAGAGCAGGTGCTCCCGCCTCTCGAGGAGAGAGACGCTGTCGGGTGAATGCCCCGGTGTGTGGATTACCTCGAGTTCCTTGCCACCGAGGTTGATCCTATTCCCCTCCTTCATCCACCTGGTGACCTTGTAGGGTTTGGTGTACCATGTGTTGGGGTCTATGTCCTTCGGGAGGGGTTTCCACACCATGCCCTCGCCGAGGAAGTTACCAATCTCCTCATGTAGTCTCCCCTTGATGTTCTCCCTAGCGAAGGGGTGGTCATAGAGTGCGACTTCATCGAAGGCCCAGTTTCCCCCCGTGTGATCGAAGTGGGAGTGGGTGTTGACCACAGTGATCGGGAGGTCGGTTAACTCCTCTACTACTCCCTTGATGTCACCGATTCCGTTTCCGGTGTCAACGAGGGCCGCCGTTTCCTCACCGATGACTAAGTAGCTCATGACCTCTTCGAACTGCCCGTCCTCGTATATGGCGTAAGTCTCGGGGGTCGTCTCATAGACGTCGAACCAAGGGTAGCTCGTCTCGACCTTGTCGAAGCGGCTCCAGCTCTGCCGTGGGAGGGACTCATACCACTTCTTGGGGACGATGAGTCCAGTATCGGTGTTATTGGAGTATGCCATATCGCGATACGGTGCGCAAGGCGAATATTACCTTATCGAGACTGTGGTACGCATGTGACTATACTGAAGCGACCGAAGTCATACATCCTGATCGGAGTGTCGCGAGCGCTTCGCAGTGGGATGAATATGAGCATCATATCGAGGATGGAGCCAAGTCGGCTATGCAGACTCTTATAAGGGGAGCTTATAGAGGCGACGAGAACAAAGCAGCAAAAAAAAAGCCTCAGAAAACGTGGGTTTAACCCTTTATCTGCTTCTCGAATGTGATAATAGCGAACCGATCGTACTGATGACGTCTGATCTTCTCGCCATCCTCCATTCCCTCGGTGTACCTCTTCTCTTTGCCAGAACGTATGAGCTTCGCCTTCTCAAGCACCGTGAGGAGTATCTCCTTCTCCACCATCGGCTCGTTGTGGCTCGGCATCAAATAGTCGTACTCGGGGAAGAGCTTGATCATTCTCTCGTAACTCTTGATAAACTGGTCGAGATCCCCTCCGGGAAGATAGGTATAGATTCCGCCTGTATAGAATATGTCACCGGTCCAGAGCCAACGGTTCTTCCTATCGAGTAACGCTATATGGTCATTGCTGTGCCCTGGGGTGTAGATAACCTCCAGTTTTCTACCTCCGAGATCTATGACGTCGCCGTCGTGTAGCCACTTCGTCACCTTGTATGGTGGCACAACCCACTTCTTAGGGTCAAAGCCCTTTGGGAGAGGTTTCCAAGTCATCCCGGGACCTACCATGGGAGCCGTTTTGCTGTTGGGGTACCCAGTTTTCTCGACCTCATAGGCCATGGGGCCATCGTAGCACCAGACATCCTTGAACATGTAGTCTTGGGCAACATGGTCGACGTGGGTGTGTGTGTTGACGACATGGAGGGGCATATCGGTCAGCTCCTCAGCCAGCTTCTTTATATTGCCTATGCCATCGCCCGTGTCGATGAGGATGGCCTTCTTGTCTCCCTCGACGAGGTAACTGAGGGTCTCCTCGAACTGGTACGGTTCGTAGATAGCGTAGGTCTTCGGGTTGAGCCTGTAGACCTCGAACCAGGGCTGGCTCGTCTCGACACACTCCAACTTCGAGTAGACCTTTCGGGGTAGGCTCTCCCACCACTTGCTTGGGACTATAATGTTCTCTTCCTTGGATGCCTTCTCGGACATGTCGGGTGTACTGTAATGGCTCGAGATATTACGTTATCGTGTCGCTTCTAGGGATAATCTATTATTCAGGATGCTTATTGCCTTGTTGAAGGAAGCTTTGGAGACTGACGTCCTCGTTGTAGGCGCTGGAGTCCTAGGCCTGAGTTCCGCTTACTACCTGAAGAAGCGCGACCCTTCGCGCAAAGTCATCGTAGTTGAGCGCCTCAGTGGGCCCGGTCAAGGAAACAGCGCCAAGAGTGAGGGGGGGTACCGCAACCTCTTCGCAAGCGAAACAAACTACCTCCTCGCGGACTCGACCATTGATTGGTTTCACCACCTAAAGGAGGATCTCGAATATGACATTGGGCTGCACGAACTCGGTTACCTATGGCTTCTCCCTGAGGAGGAGTATGAGCAGAGAAAGGTGCCCTTCGACGCCTGCAAGAAGAGAGGGGCAAGGATTCTGGAGTACAGCTCAGATGAACTGAAGACATTGATGCCCGACCTCGTAACCGATTTCGGTGACAGCGAGGAGTCCGACCTTATGGGCTTAGAGGATGTTGAGATGGGGGTCTTCGGATCCAAGTGTGGAAGCGTCGACGCGGATAGGCTCGTGAAGGCATACGAGTCGGAGTTCCTTAAGATCGGGGGGGAGATCCACTACAATACAGAGGCATCGAAGCTAATCCACGATCCCGTGGAACCCCTAGGGATCCCGGGTGAACCCTTCGTCTGGCAGGAGAGCAGGATCGCTGGAGCAGAGACGTCAAAGGGGAAAATTCTCGCAGAGACGACGGTCGTCGCCTGCGGTGTCTGGGCTTCGAAGGTCCTCGACCCGATAGGCTTTGACTGCCTGATGAGACCGAAGAAGAGACAGATATTCGCCTTTAAGGACCCGAAGCTAAGCAGGCTAATGAATACGAAGGACTTTAATGAGGATAATATGCTTCCAGTTACTATACTGCCTACAGCGGGGATCCTGCTTAAAGGGGAGGTGTCGGAGGGGAGCATCTGGTTAGCCTGTGCTGACAACATGGGACGAAAGTTCGAGTTAGAGGACGACCCTCAGTCCGAGGAAGAATACTACAGTAACAACATCTACCACGCCCTCGTCCAGTACATGCCCTGCTTCCAAGATGTACGTCCAGCGAACAGCTGGGCCGGACAGTACGACATAAACGGCTTCGACCAAACGCCTGTAGTTGAGGCGTCCCCAGGCCTAATCTACGTAGGCGCCTCAAGCGGCAGCGGCATAATGAAGAGCGACGCCCTAGGGAGAATTGTTGACGCGTTGAACGAGGAGAAGGAGTACGCGACACTCTACGGTGGTCGAGGCTTCAAGGTCTCCGACCTAGGAATAGGCAAAAGGCGGGTTGAACGGGAGACCCTAATAGTTTAATCGGTTCTGCTCTGCGCCCCTTTTATAGCGCCTTCGATGAGGGTGTACACAGACTTTAGCCCTATCTTTTCGGTGTCCCTAGCGGCAGGATAGCTTGCAACGCCGAAAGCACAGGCCTGTGGGTACTCGAACATAACCTCGATGGCATCGGCGAGTTCCTTCGCGGTAGGCCCGTTAGGGACTGGTAGGCCAGCGCCGGGTATGTCGGCTGGGTCTAGGACATCCATGTCGACGTGGACGTATATCTTGTCGCAGAGTGTGGAGAGGCGCTCCATCTCCATATCGACTGCTGGGCTGCGCTTCTTGAGGTCGTCGACGGTTACTTGAGCGATGTCGAGCCTGTCAATGGACTCTTGCTCGTAGGGGTCTGTGTCACGTACAGCGACCATGGTGAGATACTTTGTGGGGAGGGCGGGGTCGAGGCCACAGGTTCTGCGGAGGCGGTCGAGGCAGAGTCCACAGCTTACGGCGACGGGCATGCCTCCGAGCATCCCACTGTAGGTTGTCTCAGGGGTGTTGAAGTCGCCGTGGGCGTCTATCCAGACTAGGCCAACTTTGATGGGTTTCCAGTTGGGTCCGCTGTGTTGGATTCCAGCGAGCATCCCCATGAGGCCGTTGCAGTTCTGGAGGAGTCCAATTGGGAGCATCCCCCTCTTAATCTGAGCGGATACGGCGTCCGCGAGGTGTTTGGAGGCTAATCCCATTCTATGCTGCTCACCATATTGCTTCTCCTCATCTGGCATGAGCTTCGTCGTGAAGCTCTCCGCGATGGTGCACCCCTTCTTCTTAAGAAGTTCGGGGAGACCGCCCTGTTCGATGGCGTCGGCCTGTATACCGATCTCCTTCAACCCGAACTGGCCGTTGTAAGGGAACTTGTCTATGGCGACACGTAGGTTCTCGACCATTTGCATCGGGATAGAATGGGTGGTTATTCACTTAAAAATGATTTACGGAGTCTGCTTCATGTAGGCATGTTTGATCATGATGTCTTCACTTGGCCAGTCCTGATGAGGGCCACGTGAGCCAGTCTTAACCGTCGCTATAGCTTTGAGAGTATCCATACCAGCAACTACAGCGCCGAAGACTACGTATCCCTGATTTCCAGGGGAGGCGTTGAGGAAGTGGTTGTCTATGAGATTTATAAAGAACTGGCTCGTGGCGCTGTCAGGGTCATTCGTCCTCGCCATAGCTATGGTTCCGGCGGTGTTTTTGAGTCCGTTCTTGGACTCCAGCCTTATGGGTTGATGAGTCCTCTTCTGGGTACCATCGGGTGTGAAACCGCCACCCTGGATCATGAAACCGGGGATTACACGGTGAAAGATGGTGCCATCGAAGAAGCCCTCCTTAATGTATTTCACGAAATTGTCGACGGTAACGGGGGCCTTAGCCCTATTGAGTTCAATCTCTATGTTGCCCTTCGTGGTCTCGAATACAATCGTCTCTTTCTGAAGCATGGACATAGCGGGATTAGACGTCAATTAAAATAAATAGGTTAGGCTAATACCTGCGGCCTCTTCCGTAGCTCTGGTCTCCGCGCCCACCGAACCCCCCACCTCCCCTAGACCCGCCATCGTACTCGACCTGCTTTGCGGAAAGGTTGTTCTCGAGGTTGACATCAGTGAAGGGTGCCTCCTCCCGGACCTCATAGCTACCATAGCGTCCTATGTTCATCCTCATGCTCCCCTTGAAGGTGTTCATGTATGCGTTATTAACCGCGAGAATCTGGTCTTCCTGGACCTTTTCAACTGCTTCGTCCCAGAGTGTGAGGTATATTGCGCCGGTGTCGTCGGCCACTAGTGCCTCACAGACCTTATGTTGGGTCTCATCGTTACGGGTGACGACTTCGCGTACGTCTGTCTTACTGATGACCTTAACCACTACATTGATCTGGCGCGAGTACTGATTTAGGTCGCCAATCTTCATCGGTCCTGATTCCTCTTCTTTGTCGAAGGCTGCCATGTGTATCCACTCTTTCTGTTGCCTTCATGCGACTTGCAGCTGTAAAAGGGTATCGCGAGTGATTGCTCTAGGGAAGGGGTTAATATACCCTGATTAAGCCGACCTTTACAATTGCTAAGGGACCGAAGCTAACCCTTTAACGCTGTCGGCCCTCAACAGTTCAACATGAACGTCGAGAAGATAAGGGAAGACCTCTTCCCCGTGACGAAGACGACCACATTCCTCGATATAGCCAACCATAGCCCACCATGCACCGCTGTCCAGGAAGCGATCAGGGGTTACCTCCTCGACTGGGATAGACTAGACAGGAGAGGGGATGCCCGCACCGAGGAGGCAGTCGCCCTCTGGGCGAAGCTAGTCGGCTGCAGCCCGGATGAAGCGTGCTCGCAGCCTAACACCTCCTCCGGCCTCGCAACCGTCGCAGAGGCGCTGCGATTCAAGGAAGGAGACAACATTGTGGTGAATGATCTTGAGAACCCAGCCAATCTCTACCCATGGATGGCACAGCGCCCGAGGGGCATCGAGGTCCGGGTAGTCAAGGGGAGGGGGGGAGCAGTCCAGCTCGACGATCTTGGAAGAGCCGTGGATGACAAGACTAAAGCGGTCTCAGTCAGCCATGTCGAGTGGCTAACGGGGGCACGCCACGATATCAGAGCCTTCTCGGAGATCGCCCACGAACACGGAGCTTACCTCGTAGTCGATGGGATTCAAGCTGCGGGGGCGTTAAAGGTGGATTTGAAGAGGAGTGGCGTCGACTTTTACGCAGACGGGGCTTACAAATGGCTCGTTGGCTGCAGCGGGGCTGGCTTCCTCTACGTAAAGGAGGATCTGATACCTGACCTCGATCCCGTGCAGTTTGGTTATCGCTCCGTCGAGGAGCATGACATAGAGAGACCGAGGCTCAAGGATAGCGCGAAGAAGTTCGAGCTGGGTGAGCCAAGCTACCTGAGTATGGTTGGGACGAAGGCAGCTATTGAGATGCTGCTCGACCTCAGACCAAGTCAGATCGAGGCGAGGATCCTGAAGCTGAGTCAACGCTTCTAC
>JBEKDF010000022.1:0-46918 GCA_050014495.1 Bathyarchaeia archaeon | reverse complement strand
GGGAGTATCCTAATGATGCTTTTTCGGACTTCGAATATATTGCGAATGCGTATTCGAAGAGGCTTAGCGATAGTGATCCTGACTTCATGAAGAAGGTGAATACGTTTTTCACGACTCCGCCTGTTAATCAGTAATCTTATCCCGCCTCCACCTGACTCTAATCCAGTGATTATATGGTTGACCTTCAAACCGTTGGAGTGTTAATGACCGGCGTAAGCGTGACTGTGGCAGCGATCTACTACATGTTCACCCTCAGAATCAACATGAAGAACCAGGAGCTAAGCCTCAAATCGCAGCACCAGGCAGACGAGACGAGGCAGGCCCAGCTATTCATGCAGGTATATGATCCATTTAGGGGGAAAGAGTTCC
Source organism: Bathyarchaeia archaeon (assembly GCA_050014495.1). Taxonomy (GTDB): domain Archaea; phylum Thermoproteota; class Bathyarchaeia; order TCS64; family TCS64; genus UBA8941. The sequence continues at coordinate 46,549 of JBEKDF010000022.1, read as the reverse complement.
AGAAAGCGTTTGTCGATGTACGCAACATGAAGTTCAAGGATTATCAGGAATTTCTTGAGAAATATGGTTCGGAGGTGAATCCAGACTTATATGCTTCTATGTTGATAGTTGGTAACTAATTTGAAGGGGGGGGATGCTCGTCAAGAGGAATCTGCTTGAAATGAGCTTCGTTGAGAATCTACTTTCTACTCACCTCGTGCTTTTCTGGGAGAAGATGAAACCAGTGATTTCTGAGTTTAGGATTCGCAGTAATCACCCTAAGGTATTTGAGTGGGTCGAGTACCTCTACACCGAGTTGGCTAGGTATGAGAAGGGCCTTGAGATAAAAGTCTCATCCACTCCATAGCCTTATCCTCACTTCCACCTGACTCATACATGATGAAGTATGGTTTACTTGGCTCTGCTCCAGTCCTTGCGCTCGGGCATCGCTGAAATCTTGAGAGTAAATTATGTGAATAATCATAGAGATATTAGGGCAGTACGCAAAGAATGGGCGATCGGTAGCCAATATGCACCGAGTAATGTTTACAGGTATTTGTTTGTATTAATAATTATCATAATAGCCGTAATAGTCGTGCGTGCGCTTACTTCAGTCTAGGCGCTACTCGGATCTTATCGAGGCTCACGAAGTTAATCCCTGATGTCCTCCACTTAGCTATCTTCGCGCCCTCAATGATCTCATACACCCTCAGGTCACTTTACTCCTTAGGACCACCGAGGTAGGAGCAGATAGGTCCCGTCTCGCCATTCAGTGACTCGGGGAAGGTGATTAGCCTCAATACATCCGAGCTTAGGATAAAGTGGTGGATGTCGAAAACACCCACCATATCATTCAATATCGTTGAGTATCGGAACCTAGTTACCTCATGGCTCCTCAGTGTGTGTTTCTCATCGTATCTCACCGCGCGTGCGTGTTTAACCACAAAAAATGAATTTAGAGGTTCTTTAACTACGCCGCCCAATTAGATTAATGGGAGTAGACAAGCCAATGAAAATGGAAGAGGCGAAGAAGGGTTACAGACTATTTACCGAATCCGAGAAGCGGGACAATAAACTACGAGATGCATTGAAGGACGTTCGCGGGACTAAGAAGCATTACCCATCGCGGGATATGTGAGCGCGCGCGCAAGCACGGAGTAGCCCTATGAGAATTGGATAAAAAACGAAGCCGCACCTTCTGAGAGGAAGGACGGAAGAATGAAGCTGAACACATTTCACTTTGGCAGAAAGATCATCTTCCAATCATAATAGCGCTCAAGTTCTTTACCCGCCGGGTGTTTAATCTGGGTGCAGACTTGCTCCCAAGTTAAAGACGGATAACCAATTTCTGCATTTTTCTCATTGCCAATAATTAATACCTCTCTAAACTCTTTGTCAGAATATATCTTTGAACCGATTCCATCAAGATATTCTCTCCTAAGTTGAAGTTGATCTTTGTTCTTCATCTTACCCTGCTTTTTATCCACCGGTGATTCCCACTTCGACTCGCCGAGAATAATCACATCGTCTCCAACGATGCTGAAATCGATCTCTGGTCCATTTGCTTTCTTATGGGTGTCTGGATGAGGTATTCTGCTCCAGAGATCTATCTCGAAGTTCTTCGACTTTGTCTTGATCCCTATCAGATTTAGCATTTCTACTAGGAAGGAAATGCTCTGGTTCTGAGGGGATTGCTCAAGACTTCCGAAAACGCTCCATGATATGGCGTCCTCGCTTCGTAGAGATTGTAGATCACAGTAGAAACCCAACTTGACACATAGTTGATGGTAATTTTCTTTACTAAAACTCCTAGCCCTGTTTGCTCGACGGAGTTTCTTGGCTACGAAAGGATGAGGCCAAGCCTTGGTGTTTAGCCGAATCAAATTGTCGCTGTAATCGCATAGAAATGGCCTATTATCCTTACTATATACGACTTCGACGGGTTTGTTATTCCAATTAGTAATATACATATGATCAATTAGGTATTATCCGTATTTTAACATAAAAAATGTAAATGTCTGCCCAGAAACTAAACTTGGAAGAAAAAATAATTCACTAAACTTCTTTCAGTTTACTACTCGCGAGGTAGGTCTGAATGCGGGTGCTTCGGAAATACATTTCTGGATCCCTTTTACGATACTGACTCTAAGTTTTTCTATTTCAGGGTCTTGATAATCTCCTAAAGTATTCATAAGCATATCTAATGCGCCGTACTCTAGGGCGCAAAGCATATGAACGCAATCCTCTCTTTGGCTTAGATTATCTTTAAAGTCTAATATTGCTCCAGTGATATCCGCATGCGAGAATGGGCATATAGTACCGTACAACTTCTTTTGATCCTCTTTGTCTTTCCCTTCGTACAGATTGGGGATTATTTTACCCGTTATTGAGATGTCAAAGGCCTTCTCATCGTCATTATCCAGTTTTCTTCTTACTTCTTCAGCTTTTTCGGGGTTTTTCAGGAAATAAATGCCCTTAAGTATCATCTCGTAACAAGTACGTTGAAGATTGCGGCTTGGACCCCACAATTTGGCTTGCACAGCCAGGGTACTTGCGGTGAGATAAGACAATAGCCGATAATAGAATGCGATATTGAACTCTTGCACTGTACTCAAAGGCGATTGGCTCAATTTATCGAGAAGAGGAAGTATCTTCCCCATCTCATCCAAGTTCACGATAACTATTTTCAATTCATCATCGAAGTTGGATACGCTTGGACTATTCATAGGAATCGGTTTTGTAGCAGCTCCCTAATAGTTTTATCAAATGAACCTGATAACGTATTATGTAGAGTTAAAAGAATTCTCGAGGCCTCGTGAACTATTCTTCGATTCGGCTACGCGCGTGCAACCGACTTCATATACTAAATTTTTACCCCAACTTACGACCGGTTTGATCTAGGATAATTGATGGTAACCTACCCGTACAATCCCAAACCCTCTTAAGATGTCGACTATTTATTTTTAGATGATCCCAACAGTAAGCAAGAACCTGAATCCGTTAGGTTTTCAGGGACGCAATTTACGTCGTATTGGTCTGTTTTTTGGCAGCTTTGTTGATTGGGGAGTGGCTCATGTGGAGGACTCAAAAGAAATGAGACCACCCGAAACGGACTGGCGTCCAGATATCAAGCCTGCTAAGGAGAAACCTCGACCACATGGGAGGGAAGGTTCACCCGAGTATATGGCTTGGCTCAGGGGTTTGAAGAAGAAAAAGTCTGGGAGGATTAAGAACGGTCGATAGGCGAAAAGGTCGTTTCTTTAGGGAAAATAAGTGGCATCTAAGACCGAAGGTGATGCTGAGTTATCCCGGCCCAAAAGTGCTGAACACCCCTGAGAACTGGAGGAAAATGACCGATGGAAGATCGTGACAAGCCAGTGCTTACAGCGGGTATACTCGTGGTGACTGCAATCGGACTCGGTGCAGCGTTAGTAGGCGGAAACGAGAGGACAATCGAAGTCGGTCTGTTAGCTTCAGTTGCGGGGCTTGTGAGTGTCCTCATCTGGCTTGCTGTTCGGAGGAATGAGTGAATGCTACATCTGCCAACCCCCGATGTGATTGAGGAGCTGGACCGCGAATGTGACAGACGGTTGTTCGAGGAGTGGCGGGAACAGATCCTTGAGCTTTACACTGAGGGCAAACCCACGCCCGAGGGAGTTTTTAAGAGGTGTTTGTGGCGATCCGGGTTGGTTGAAAAGCTAGGTGGTCGGAGGCACACTTGGAGTGATTTCGGGCTGGACCTGATCTTAGGCGAGTTGGGGAGGCGAGGCGTTTCGTGTGAGGCACATCGGAGTATATGTAAGCACTACAACCTGAAGGTAAAAGAACGGGAGAAAGTCGAGTTCTTCACAAGTTGAGCGGGATAAAAGTGGGCTGAGACCTGAGCCAGGTATGATTAACTAACCTTCCACATATGTGGGGATCCCAGTCCAATATGTATGATGTACTAAGGCGTTTATAAACGTTAGTTTATGGATGGTACGATAATTAGTTTATGATAATTCGGGAGAATAGATAGATAGACGGATAGGGTTCGTTTCTAATATTAATAGATTAGTTATTATATATAAAAAACGGACCAATTAACCAATAATGCTGAGTTAATTAACCAATTTACCAATTAATCAATAAACCAATTACCCAAGATAGTAGCGGAATAGCGGTGCAAAATCATTGGTTTATTGGTGGAATTTCTATATATAACACATAATCTTATTGATTTTTGAAAGGGGATAGATAGCCTCATCTATCTATCTTGCATGCCTTTTTCAGGGCGTAGTACCTTTGAGAAGCCCGACGCCACTCTACCCTCAAGTCTGAACGCGTGACCACGCCACCATACGCAGGCGTTGGGTCCAGAGGTTTACGTGGACGGCCTCTAAGACGTTTCTCAGATTCCACTTTCACGGGTGGTGGTTCTTTCACAGGTACAGGGATCTTCTTAACGATGAAGCACTTCTTCCTGTAAGAATAATCATCACTGCGTTCCTCAGTCATCACTCTTCACCTTCATTTCATCCCACTTCAACAGGGCGTCCTCTTCCATCACCCCGTTAGCGAACCCGACCTTGACCCCCCGTTCGAAGGGAACGCCGTACCAGACAAAGACGCCCGCATTCACCAGATTTTTGATTCCCTCGTTGATGACTTCTTGTGGCGGGAAAGTACTCAACCTCGCAAAGATCGAAGGTGACTGAGGGCCGTGTCTCTGAACCGCTAGTATCAGTTTAGACTCAACGCCTATCGGCTTTGCACCCGGTTTCTTCTCATCTGATCTTAGAGAGTTTTTCTCAACAAGGTTAGTTAGGACAAAGGGCCTGCGTTCCAGTAAGTCCTCCCCAGTGAACTTAGTATCATAGGTACGGCACGCCCTCCACATGCTCTGACGCAGCCAGAATCGTCTAGCCGACTTATCACCAAACGCCTCGGTCTCAGATAGAACTTTTTTGACGCTTTCATCAGCCATAAGTCTCCGTCGTTGTTCAGGTGCGGGTAAGCCCTCGAGTATCTGTTTTATCTTATCCGCTTTGTCAGTCAATGACGGAGCATTCATATCATTAGGATCGGGAGGTGGTGTCTTCAGCCTCAGAAACCACAAGATATCTTTTATAGCTGGTTTAAGTTTCCTCAGATTCTCTTCGGTTCCCCACCCGAGTAACGAGAGGGATGGGTCTAAAATATCCAAAGGCTTACCTTGTGGTCCGCTGGACACTGGGTTCCTCTCATATAAGCTAGCCCACGAGCCCTGTACGGTCCGTCTATAAGTTTTCTCAGAGCTTTCGACAACGTCATTGAAGTCAGCGAGTATTATCCATCTTCTTTTTTCTTTAAATTTATCAAAGTAGACTTCACTGCTGAACCCGCTTTTCAGGCACTCTCCGGGGAAAACTTTCTCTATGAGATTGGTCACGTCACCGGGACATTCTCCGATCACGCAGATGGCTAGGGTTGGGAAAATAGGTGACTCACCACCCGGTGGTTGGATGTACCAATCCAAGCTGAGTTTGTGTTGAATGAGTAATTCCGCCAAAGCGTCCTGAAATAATTCATCGAGTGGCGATAGTAAGCTCACCAGTTCCTTCTTGTTGATGGGATTAGTGGCGAATTGTTTTCTTTCTGAGGGCTGGGAAGTTACAAAGAGTGTGTTAAATGACGGAGATGTTAATTTTTGCTTTTCTAACTGTTTACGGTTTCTATCCAGTTTGTTGAATTCTTGCATGAATTTTTTGTCAACTTCGGGAGTCACAGCGTGGGATTTTTCTAATTCTCTGTATTGTTTATCGAGTCTGGTCTCAGCTTTCTCTATCTCCTCGATGGAGCTGTATTCAATGTCAGTGGAGGGAGTTGGTTCGGGCATGGTCGCGTTTACGCCTCGGGATGTTCACGGAGCCAATTTTCGTAGCCGTCAATTATTCTTGTGAGTACTTCATCCAGAGTATAGAGCGACCTCTTACCTTTGATGTATTCGGGTCTAGGGGCCTGATGTTGATGAACTCTTCGAGCAGTTTTTCTACTAATCCATATTGTAGTGAATCCATCCTCACTCATATACAGTCAATCAATTGAGGTTATGGAAGCAATATAATTGTAATGGTTGCTCTAGTTACTTTGTAAACTATAGTATATTTGTTGGAGGATATTATAGTGAAATAAGTTAGATCAAATGGGTTGTGAATAGGACGAATAAAGTGCTAAGAGACTCACTTCAACATCTCCTCCTTGTGCCCCTTCCAGTCGCCGACATAGTAGTGGGATAGGGTCTGTGGGCTTTCGATGCCTCTATCACTAGCGACTAGCTGCGTGCTTCTAAGGAGATTCACCTGATATGACAGCGATTGTGAACGGAACCAGTGACACCAATAGCCCTTCTCCTCTGAGGCTGGAAGTTTGGTTATATGTTGGATGATGGCGTACGCTCTCACTGTTCCTATTTTGAACAGCTTCTCGTTTGGTCCTAGTTGTGAAATGTACTCCTCAACTGTTCTGGTGAAAGGAGCCCATGCCCCTTCTCTGGGTAGAGGTATGTCCTTGACTGGATGCTGCTTACCTTTCTTACGTTTTGAGACCCAGAAGCTACTACAAATTAGAAACCTAGGGTCGGTCTCATCCTGGATAAACTGATCTCTGGTCAGGCGCAGTACTTCGTTGATGCGACCACTTGTTAGGTAAAGGAGCGCTGCAAGTGCCAGGTCTCGGCTGTGATAGAGGTCAGGGGTTCGTCTGTATTCCCACCGGCGACGTTGAATAATCTCAAAGATCTGCTTAGGCTTGACGTACTTCTTAGGTGCTTTCTCCCAAGTCCGTCTGCCGGTGCCATCGGGCTTCAACCAATCCCTATACCCACTACGGTGTAACTTTCTCAAAAAGATAAACCTCTATAAAGTAATATATATGTACTAATTTATGAGGGTTCTTGTGCCCTTGAAAAGATGGAAAATGCTTTCTCAGTTAGGGGTATTATTGATTAATATTATATCATCTTTGGTACCCTTCTTTCCCGGATTCCGGGTAAACCCCTATAATTCCTACATTAGATGACCTAACTCCATCAAAACACCGGTTTGTACCTGTCCGTTATCGATTTGAATCCCCGGACTCAGGGTGGCACTGAGGTTTTACGGTGGTGTGTCTCCGTCTAGCTAGTGTTTTGGGGAGTAGAGTATCCCTCGGAGTGGAGCTATAATTATGAAATAATCACGATGTGATTATTCGAGGATTTTTATTCAAGTTGATTATTGGTTAAATTATGTTTCTTTTATCTAAAAATAATCGATTAATCGTTGTTTAATTTTTCCTGAGTGTTCTCCCACTCAAATCCACTGACCTCGCACGGTTCATAGAATCTACACTGGGTCTCTACGCAGGGCATTTCATCTCTTAGACAGTTCACTGACATGACGCCTCCCACTGGTCGAGGATTTTCTCTAAAACTAAATACAAGGGTAATTGTTTATGCGGATAGGGCCAGAACCTAGCCTCAGCATTTCTGATCCGATCACGTAGGTATGGTGGCATCCAGACCTCAACTATCAATTTTTCCTCACTCATAAAGGGTCGATTATATCTAGATTTTTACGTTATTTAATTGTTATTATATTGTAAATATTACGTCAGAAGGGTTGTAAGTAAAATAGATTAGCTCGAGTGAAAGTCCAACGATATCTTGCTCACCTACCAGAAATAGTTGCGCGTGCGCCCGGTTCCCATCTATGAAACTCCGATTTATTCGCTGGACTTGAATATTCTCTACCCGTAACAACAAATTTATTAATCACTAATAGCCACTATTAGTATAGAATGCCAAAGAAGATAATTAGTCTAAGTCTCTCTGATGAAGCGATACAGAACATAGATAATAAGTCAAAGAGCCTTGGGATGAGTCGAAGCGAGTACATCGATGTAATGGCCAAGAAAGGATTTCATTTCGATGATAATGACCAAGAAGAAGTAGTCAATCTTCAAGAAAAAATAAAAAAGATAATTGGAGGCAAATGAAAAATGAAGACTGATTACGCTAATACAGTCTGGTTTGGGATTAAAAAATTAGGCTTTACGAACCGTATACGGGTTTGTTTGACTGTTGCTCTTGGAGTAGCTTTATTCAATGCCTTTAACTCGCCTTACATCAAACTGCTATCTTTGATTGTTTTCCTAATTGGAGCAGAACTCTTTGTTTACTCATACGTCCCCGGCTATGTGAACAACCTGCAGATGATATTTGTCAAGTCCAGTGAACAGCCACTTCCACGAGAATTAAAAAAACTTGCAGCAGACATGGGAGTCAAAGTAAAAACAATGAAAGTAGTACCTGAACTATTCAATGCGTTTGTTCGTGGATCCAGCTTGTATGTAGGTGAAAAACTGCTTCTCAAACTTAACATGGAACAAATTACTTCAGTTGTTGCTCACGAATTCGGGCATATAAAGGGAAAACACGCTGTAGTCATTCTCATGTATACACTTCCCATCAGTGGTTACTTAGCCTTAAGCTGGTCAAACGTGCCGTTAATTATGCTATATGTCGGAACATTTGCCTATTTGATGATCGCGACTATTCCAATTCAGTGGTGGGCAGAATTCAAGGCAGATCAATATGGTGCGAAATATACGAATAAAGATTCGATGATTTCTGCACTCGCTGCACTTGAAGTGGACATAGTAAAACAAAATGAACCTTGTGAATCCCACCCAGCTATTAGCAAACGGATAAAAAGAATCCGAGAATCAAGCTGAACTGCACGCTGACGAGAGTGACTAGACTACCTTCACTTCAACTTGAACAGCATCCTTTGGTACAAGACGCAAACCTTCATAGCGATGCCATTGAGCTCCGCCAAGCAAGCTTCTCCACTCCGTCACGAAATCACCCATATCTGCTTCGCTGGGGATGTAGGCAACGGAGCCGAGCTTGTCATGCCCATCCGACAGAAGACGGTACAGGTTCTGCCTGCTATAGCCCCCACCCCGACGAGTCTGCTCAACATAGTCCAATCGACAGAGATCTGCGAGCAGACGCTTCATCGCTGTTGGACCTAGGCCCACTTTGCTCCTGCATCTCTCGCAGACGTCGCTGACACTGAACTCTGAACCCATGAAGTACTCGCCTACAATGCTGAGAACGGTCTGCTGACGCTCAGATAGACCAGTCAGCGTGCCATGGAGAATCCCACCCGCAATGTTCAGCACTTCGAGGAAATCCTGCCACTCAGCGACTACGTACTTCTTGCCCCCTACTTCGATGATGTCACGTTGCGTCTGGCGCAGCATTGCGAGACTCTTTGTGAGTCCTTCCAGCTTCTGCCAATCCCGCCTCGCACGGGTCACATGGGTCGGCATTTTGATCAGTTTCGCGAAGGGAACGACGACGTCCTTGACACCGAGGTCTCTTAGCCATGACACTGCCTTACGTAGTTCCTCCGTTGGTTCCTTAACATCTATGATTTCCCAGGGATAGGCGCTTTGATGCTGCTGGAGAGCCATAATTCGTGCTGTCTGCTCCTGAGAGTCATCGGGGGTCAGAGTGAAGACCCGAGTATCCATCTGCGGCTCGTAGTGCTCGACAGTACTTGAGAGCACGCTAAACAGTCCCTGCGTGGTCTTTTGGGTTGGAGCGAATGTTTTTCCGGCTCGTTCTAAGGTCATAGTAGCGATGCCATTTTCAGTGAGAAGCATTTGGAGCGACTCAGACTTGTCCATGTCGCGTAGCTGGCCGAAGTACAGAATCTTATGCATGAGAAGGTTCTCGCAATAGTCAAGCCACTTGTCAGTTGATCGGCTGATCTTGATGAGATCAGAGGGCGGGAATAGACTGGTCACACCTTCGAGGACATGAGTCTTGCCTAGGCCGCTACGGCCTTGGAGAAAGGCACTAAGGGGTCTTTCAGTAACGTAGCTGGCTGTGACTAGGTAAAGTGTTAACGCGTTCTGTTCCTCGCCCGCGATGACCTTGCTCAGCAAAGACCTAGCGTGTGCTAGCGGGTCTGTGAGAGTCTTCAGGAGGGTGGGATCGTTGGCGTATAGAGAATCAAGACTCAAAGTCTTTCATGGCCTCCGCATCCAGTTTACCGTCCTTAACATAGAGATCGAGATCATCGATTACTCGAAGATCGCCTCTGGAGCGTTCCGCCAGTTTTAGGAGGAAGTTGTTCTCCTCCTGGGTCGGCGGGTTACCGCAGAATCCTTCTTTGATGCTTATATAGAGGAGTCTCTGGGCAACGAGTTGCGTAGGGAGAGGCTTAAATGGGATTACACGGCACCTGGAGACTATCGCTTTTTGTATCTTGTCCCGTTCATTGCAAGTGAGGATGAATGTCGCTATGGAGTTACCCTCCATACGTTTTCTCAGCCTCTCCTGGTCGCCTGCCGTGAGACCATCGGCTTCGTCGATGTGTATCCACTGGAGGTATCTGGACCGCAGTATACCATCGATTTTCTCGTTCAGGGTTGATGCAAGGTCTCTGCCGTTTAGTACAGTATAGGCGTCTTTCCATGAGTCTGGAGTATATGTTCCAAAGTCTTGAGTGATGGTCATTGCTTTCTTGTAGGAGTTGAAAGCGTCTCGTACTGCTATGGGGACCGCGCTTGTTTTACCGCATCCAGGTGGGCCGTAAAGTAGTAGGTTGGCGCGACCTCCACAACAAGCCCAGTTTAGGAGGCAGCGCACAGCGACTAACTGCCACATAAGGTCAGGCCATTCTAGTGGTCGGTATATCTCAGTCAGGGCATTCTTAGTCATGTAGATGACCTCTCCTTAATCCGGTGGGGCATTGGTCAAGAGTAGCTTGATTTGGGCGTAGCTGTTCGTGAGGAAGTCCAAGTACACTTCGATTCTCACGACATTCATTCGGTGTACCCTCTTCGGGTTGCAACTCCGATTTTGGGATCGGACCCTTACCATATTTTTTCATGGCGATTTAACAGGAGGTAATTCATTGGGAAGTCGATTCTGACCAAAAGACGTATCAAAACCCGAGGGTATGTATTTTACATATGGTCAGTGTCGTACGGGATGAGATACTCCAAATTCTACTCGAGGAAGGCCCACAGAACAAGTATCGTCTGTCTGATAAGAAGCATTATTTAGCCTCGAGTTCAGTCTATGACCAAATCAGGAAACTGGTAGAACTGAAATATATCGAAGTCTCCGAAGAAAAATCTTCACAACGATCTCAACGAATACAAACAAAGTACTACAAGTTAACTTTCTACGGATTACAATACCTTGTTAAAAACAAAAAAGTAAAACCTGAGGTAGCTGGTGATAGACGACGAGGCAGATCAATAGAGTTCCCAATGGACTTCGGACAAGATAAAACAAGTATTATAATAAAAGGAGACTACGAAAAAAATTTACCAAAGATGCTTGACCTCATCGAAAAATACGACTCTAGGGATTTTTATGAGTACCTTAATGAGATAGATTTTAAAACACATTTTCTACCTGCTATTGTTCATCTCTATTTCGCCTTTACTTTTGCGACAATAAAACTAACTGAAAATGACAAGAATGAGGCTAAGAAACTCGCTAAAGAATATGACCATCTAAGGTCAACCGATAGAGAATTTAGTCAATTTATTATTAAAAATGCTAAACTAATTAAAATCTGATTACTTAAAAACTTATAAAATTAAGCTCAAGCGCACGCAGCATGTCATAGTTAAGTTGTAATTACATTTGTTATAATGTCCTTGATATCCTTAGGGTGGGTAGATTGAGCGTATACCCATTTTCCGAAGCCACCATGTGTGTTCACTGCCTCTATCCACTCCTGCAGAGCGATCTCTTTGCTGCGGTCCTGTTGGGTTGGCTGGCCTTTCACTTCTAGGATTAGGTATGTACCGTTTGTTAATCGTATAACGTAATCTGGTCGGTAATTGTGGTGGACTCCTCCGTGTATGTAGTGGATCTCAAAGCCTAGGTGGTCGTTCTTGACCCAGCTATCGACGGAGGGGTTACGGTCCAGTTCGAAGGCTTCGGTGGCCTCCCAGCGACTGTCGTAGACTGCGTAGTTTATGTGACTCTTGAGAGTGTCCGTGTGAGGTTTACTCGTGTACCAAGTTCGCATATCGCCAGTCCAAATTAGTGAGCGATCTTGATTGAACTGGGGTTCCAGTCTCTCAGTACTTGTGAGGCGAATGTGCTGATAGATGTGGTTAGTTATAGTAGAGATGCTTAGGGTCAAAGCAATACGGCGCTTAAAGTCGTCGCGGTCCCAATCTGGAGGCTTAATGCGTATCTTTCCCTTCACCATGAACTGTTCGATAATCTGGATGAGTTGGCTGATTAGGTGGATCTCGTCTCCTCCCCAATCGCCCTTCATCTGGTCGTAGAGGCGCTTAGCAGCCTCGAAGACGATACGCTGTGTACGGTTGCGTTCTGCCAGCTCCTTGAGTTCGATAGTTGTTAATTTGGTTATATCGGGTTTACCGTCTATCATAGGAGCCATGTCTGCCTGTGTTCTAATGTCAATGGCGTCGATTGTTAACTCTTGTAGCTTGTCGAGGTCGAGCGTGAGGGTTGGTTTAAAGATGTGGTCAACACGTGTGACATTGGGGATTCGTAATTCATACTGGATTTTAGCTGTGCTAGGCTCAATAGGGAAACGAGCCTTGGGAGGCTTAGAGTGGCGACCCTCCTCCTCTTCATGAGGTAGGAAACTGAATGGGACACCAAAGATGTTGACGTATTCTGGATCAAATAATCCAGTTACAGAGTCTACATCGTAGCTTGTTCGGCGTAATCCGCGACCTACAACCTGTTCACAAAGTAGTTGACTGGTAAAGGCTCGAAGACCCATAATATGTGTGACAGTACGACAGTCCCAGCCCTCGCTCAACATGCCAACACTGATCACATTTCGAATCTGTTCACCAGGTTGTCCTCGTTTGCCTACGGTGTCGACCTGTCTGCGTATGACGTCTTCCTGCTCTTTCTTTGTGAGTTTGCGTTCTCCGTGTTCTTCCTCTTTTTCCTCTTCTTGGGGGCTGATTTCCTCGCCTTCGATGTCAGCTTTGAGTATCTTGGAGTCGATATGTATCGTTTTGTCAGGTTGGGATAATTCGTCACAGTGAAAGTTGTTGCCGTCAAAGGCATGTTTTATTCGGGCTGCTGTTTCAGTTCTGTTTGCGACTGTGATCATTACAGGGGGCGTAGGGAAGCCCTCTGCGTTCCACTGTTTGTATGCAGCATACCAGTCTTCTGATAGGAGCATGTAGGCTTGTTCAACTAGGCTTGGAAGAGGTTCCTCTGGGTCTGCTTTTCGGTTGAGGTCTCCGTGTACTTCGGGTTGAGCATATATATGGTAGAGTTTGCTACGATAGCTTTTATCAGGTACAGCGTCGTCTCGGAAGACTATGCGAGGGGTCTTTACGAGACCGGATTCTATGGCGTCGTTGAGGTTGAAGTCGCTGATTATCCAGGGGTAGAGGGTTTCTTCGGGGCTGGCTTTGCCTGTGGGGGCAAATGGTGTGGCGGTGAAGTCGTAGCAGGTGTGGATGCCTCGTGTCTTATTGATGCGGTCGAGGCCATTGATCCAGACTGTGGCGATCTCTTCCTCCTCTTTGTCGAGTTTGTATTTGGCTCCCGCTGGTCTTCGCCAAGCGTGGTGGGCTTCATCGTTGATTACGAGGATACGACGGTGTTGGGCAAGATCGCCAAGAACCTCGCGAGTGTACGCTTCGTCACTCAGAGCACCACGTTTGTCGACACTTCTTCGACGCTTGACCTTCTCATCGTCGTCCCAGGCTAGAGTATGCCAGTTTGTGACTTTGAGTTTACCTTGACGAAGTTGTTCTCTAAGATCATAAGGGACGACGTTGAATTCATCAAAATAGTTGCCTACATCGTCGGGTTTGAGAACTTGGAGACGGTTGCGGATTGTGAGATTGGGGGTTAGAATTAGGAGAAAACGGGTGTATCGTGGATCTTCTGGGGATGCGACATTATTTAGGATCTGCCAAGCAGCGAGCATAGCCATTACGGTGGTTTTTCCGGTACCAGTCGCCATTTTACAGCAGAGACGGCGGATTGGTCCACCGTCACCAGGAATGATAATTCCTTCACGGCTACTTGGTGGTGCCTCCGTTAGCCAGATAATTGTTTCCATAGCTTCAAGTTGACAATAGAAGAAGCGGTGGTTTCTTTCCTGATTATTGTACCAGTGTTCGAGAAGATGATGAGTTGTTCCAGTGACACCGGGGTATCCGTCCTCACGCCACTTATCAACATGCATGCGGATCTGGTTGACCAATTCTATTGGGATGAAAACACCGGGGTCGTCCGGGTTTCTTGTATCACCAGCTTTAATGTATCCTGCACTACGACGCCCCGGAGCACGGCGAAAATAGCTTGTTGTTCCTTGTACACGTTCCCAATGTTCTTTAGGCGCTTCATAGGGGCTGTTGATAATTAGCCGGTCAATCTTCCGGGTAGCTGTATTTGACAACTAACTCACCCGAATGATCTTGAGGCTCTCGATACCACGGTCATCAATAATCTTAACAGCGATATAATCACCGGGAATGAAGGGGAGGCTCTTATTTCCATGGTAACGTTCGATTAGATCGGTGTCGATCTCTGCTTTGAGGTTACGAGCGAGGCGTGTCCAGCCTTCGTCGGTGTCCGCCATTGGGAAGAAGACTTGTCGTGGATATAGGCTCCGTCCATCGTAGTCTGGATCAAGCATCCATACTGCAATGTTGGTGGGTCCGCCGCTCTTGATTTCTCCGGTACGTGGATCGTAGTAGTCGAAGCCGTTGACGGTTACAACAGTTTTCCCAGCGTCAGATCCTGATGCTAGCTTCTCAACTGTCACGTCCGGTTGCCCGATGAGCCAGAAACTCTGGTTACTGGACTTCTTTTTGAGGTCTTCTGTGAGGAGATCAGCGTTCATCTGGACCTTGAGGAGGGTCATACCCGTTTTGGCCTCATCAATATCCTTGGCTGCTTCAGGGTCAAACTGGAAGGCTACGAAAACCATCATCTTGGGTTTTGGGAAGAGGTGGGATGCTTCTTCCAGTGCTTTTTCTACTTGCTTTTGTTCAAGTGGAGCGTAGTCTGGTCCAAAGCTAATGATAACACGTTTCGGTTCGTCTTCTTTCGTCTCGGCTTCGGCGTGTAGCCAATGGGCGCCTTGTAGTGTTTCGACACAGGTGAACTGGATAAACTGTCCTCCCTTGGCACGGATTCCAGTCTTTAAGAGTTCACTGCGCCAATCTCCCTGTCGGCTGGTCTCTCCAGTGCGAGTTATGGATGCATCGGCTTCTTGTTGGGACAGTGATTCACCAACGGGAATTACATAGGGCGCAGGGACTGCTTCGACAGTGAATGGACCAGTGACGCGGACCTTACTCTTATCAATAGTGGGCTGGTCGTAAAGCTCCACTGACTCGGGTGGCTCAGTGTTAGCAATGTTCTTCAGAGTGGTATGGAGAGCTGTATTGTAATTGAAACCACTACTAACTCCTTCTTTGGGGTTACGAAGATCGTAATAGAAATATGAGGCGGTCATTAGTCGTTCTTTTGCTAGTGTGATAGCTACTCGTGATGTATCACAAGTAATCCATCGCCGACCCCATTGTTCTGCTGCATAAGTGGTTGTACCTCCTCCACAAGTTGGATCTAAAATCAAGTCGCCGGGATCAGTCGTCATTAATATACATCTTTCAGGTACTTTGACATTAGTTTGAACAACGTATTTTTTATCGGAGGCATAGCCGCTTATTCCGGTATCGGTCCATAAACCTCTAAGGGGTTGATAGGGAAAATCCTTAAAATAACGTACATAACGTAAGGTATTTCCTAAAGCATACAGACGTTTTTCTTTCTTTAATTGTTCCAATCCAGTTATAGAAGTGCTCCACCCACGCGAAGCTTCTGGCTTGAAGTTTTTTCCTTCAAAGATGAATGCAGAAGGGGCTTCACTACCTCGCGTCTGCGAAGAAGTGCCACTTAAGGCAAATATTTTCCAAGAGGGAGGCAATAATTGTGGTTTTTCTAACTCATTTAATGATAACTTTCGTCGTTCTCCATCATCTAATTCAACCCACCTATAGTTTCCAGAAACTAAACTTTCTTTATCATATTGTCTTTTAATGTATAATTCGTGATATTTTATAACTTCTTTATTTTTTCCATACCATAAAAGGTAATCACAAACAGGAGAGAGTATTTTAGATGTTTGACCTGTTGTCTTCACAAAAGGAATTATTCCACAAAAGTTATTAGAAGAAAAAATTTCATCCATTAATTCTTTTACATGATGTATATTTTCATCGCTTATTTGAACGAATATACTTCCAGTCTCCGTGAGGAGTTCCCTCGCCAATAATAACCTGTCACGAAGATATGTGAGATAACTATGTATTCCGAGTTCCCATGTGTCTCGGAAGGCTTTAATCATTTCTGGCTCTTGCGTTAGATCCTCATCCTTTCCATCTTGTACATCAAGTTTGTTGACGAAAGGCTGGAAGTTGCTACCATACTTTATGCCATAGGGGGGATCAATATAGATCATTTGCACTTTCTCTGCCATCCCCTCCTTCTGAAGAAGCGAATTCATTACTAGCAGGTTATCCCCTGCAATCAGCCTATTACTCCACCCGTGCCTGTGCCTGTAAAACTCAATTGCGTCCCTATAAGGTGGGTTCTCCCCTTGCGAAGCGAAGAATGAGACAAGCTGTTGCTGTGGCCTCTTCCTCCTAACCGCGTCTATAATGGTCCTAGGGTCGATTCGCTCATGAACATGGAGACTGACGGTATCCACATCGAAACTTGTCCTTTCTGCTTTCCCTGCCCAAACGAGCTGTGGGTCTAAGTGAGGATCATACTGATACACTTTTTTTGGCTCATTCGGGTCATTCTCCGAAGAGACAAGCCCCACTGGAGGATTATTGGTTCTCTCTGCTCCCAGGTGTTTATACTGATCGATTGCTTTGCTAGAATCCTTAGGCTTACCCTCTCGTGGCAACTGGGAACACATCCCTTAAGTTACATACTTCGTTTACAGCTTAAAGTTTACAGGTAAATTTGACAGTCACTAGAACGATTAAATCGTGTAAGAGTTTAGAAGTGGATCGATATTAAGAAATAGTATTAAGTT
Organism: Bathyarchaeia archaeon; assembly: GCA_050014495.1. Classification (GTDB taxonomy): domain Archaea; phylum Thermoproteota; class Bathyarchaeia; order TCS64; family TCS64; genus UBA8941. The sequence goes on along the minus strand of JBEKDF010000022.1, from coordinate 29,471 downwards.
ATTTTTGAAGGTGACTTAGTTTAATACCAAAAGATACATGTGATGCAACCATCGATGGCAAACCTGTAAAAGAAATTATAGTAGACAAAGGCACGCACTTAGCTACCCCGACTCAAATTTGAGTTGTCTTAATTCGCAGTTAAACCTTATCTGGTCATGCGCGTGCATTCACTCTTTAAGCTGCCTCAATTATGGATCTATTTTACAAATCACTCCATGAAATATGATTTTTCACAGATTTACCATTCGTTATAACATTAATATCAACCCAATCACTTCTTGAAAGTTGATGCAGAGTAGTACCAGGAATTGATTTCACTCTTTTTGGCTGATCTCCCTGTGTATAATCCCAACATTCCAAATTCCAATGTTCTAAACCTCCGAAATGATTTGGATTTTTACTCGGATTTTCATCTTTGAATAAGATGGGTGAAAGAACCCTTGTTGATCCGTCATTCATCTCAATATAAAATGAACCACTTCCCATACAGGGGTGCGCAGGATTCCATGCGACTCCCCTTTCTAAATATGGGTTTCCAGGAAAATAAGGGGAATAATATATCGATTTGACTTCGTTTCTATTTGCATTAAGAACAGAATAGTCCAACATGTCGATATCAGCAATGGTTCCTGAACAATCGGAGAGAGTGAGTCGCGCTTCAAATGTCATAGATTTTAAAATCGTTTATTGGTATAAAAATTAATTTTAGTAGTACCTTTTTAAATATAGTATTTGAATTTTGGATTAGGGTCTTTAAGTTCGGGGTTAGAAACTAGAATCTCACCGACCGCGTTTGAGAATTCGATGGTCACCGGGTTTGCATCACCATATTTACACGCGTTATAGTTCAACTTGGTTAAGCCAAGGATATCCTTTGCAACTTGTGTTATACTTTCATCTCCATATTGGACATCAATCCTGAGTGGTACCGGCGTCTCCCATCCATCATAGGTTCCAAGGAATGGTTTGAAGCCTGACGCGAACAGATATGCACGTTTATCGTTTATCTTCAACAAGGTTCCTCTGAGTATCGGTCTGGTGCCCTCCCTGTATAGTCTAGCCTCATTGTCTTCCTGGCTTACCCGAATACAAGTCAGCTTCACACCATCGGGGCACGCTGACTTGAAGCCCTCGTACTCCTCCTCATTTATCCACACCCTGTAATGGAGGAAGACCTCCATGAGGGGTTTACCCTCTAATTCCTGGTAAGTGTTCAGTACCTTGAACAGAAGATTATGGGCAGCCTCTCTCGTTAAGTGGAACTCCTTTTTCTCCTCGGAGAACCAAGGACCATAGTCACCCCTAATAACAACTCCATCCCCCGTATCGAGGAACATCTGAGCGGCACAGCAGGCCGTCTTTTCACCGATGACAGGGTCAGTTCTGCGATACACTATCCCAACGTAGCAGACGCCTTCTCTCGCTGTGCTGAGCCTCCAGAGCTTCCCGCCTGCCTTGTAGAACAGCGTAGTGCATATGTTCCAAGCTCTATCGGATAGTGGCGATTTCCCTGATGATTCGAATTTATTCTGCGACTCCTTAGTTTCCAAGGTCGACTCCTTGATGATCTGAATTGGAACGTCATATTTCATTGACCTCGCCTTAATCTGGCGGCGGAAGTCGACCGAGTACCTGTACATCTTAGGATCGAACGACCTGCTGGGATCTAGCGTTCTGAACAGGTCGACCTGGCCTGCTGCCCTCTCCTTCCTGACCTCAAACGAGACTTTATCCCCGACTCCATCTCTCACGAAGCTCTTCGGCCGGCAATTCTGATAAACTACGTCAGGAACGGGGCAGAGGATCACTCGAAGTGGGTCGTCGGGATTCGTGATGTGCTTAATACCCTCAAGGTAGAGGTTGGTTACATCGAAGGCACGCTTGTTAGGGTCATAGTTCGAGGCAAATGTGATTAGCTGTGTCTCATCGACCTCATGGGTTCGGGTAGGCGTCTCTGATAATGATGAGTTGAAGGCAGCTTGGAATCCTGGAAACACTGGCCATAGGCGCGGGTTGTCTGAAAACAGATCGGAGACAATCGAGTTTCTAATTTTCTCGATGAACTTTCCGGTTAGTTCGACCCCAGTCTTTGTCCCCACAACCCCATAGGAAATACTTTTAGGATGAGAAGGTTGGTCGGAGCCATATGGACCAAAAATTGAGAGCCCTGCTTTAGGGTCTAGTACCTTCTGCGAGTATCGGAACTCAAGGGACGGCTCACCCAGATATACAAGTTCACGCTGAATCTGTGTCTGCATCTTCCTCCGACCCCTCCTCGTTGTCTTCTATTACACCCTCCTCAACTTCAGGTTCGAGTGGTTTTAGTTTAGTTTCATCTATGCCAAATCCTGAAGTGAATGTAACTGGTTTGAGGCCCACTCTCAGCCTTCCTGAGTCGGTCTCTAGTAACGTAACCTCATCAAGTCCAGAACCCAGCCATTGCGTAACAGCCAATACCCGTGAAAGCCACTGATAATTCCACCAGTTCTTGCAGAGCTTCTTCCTTCGTCGATTGGCCTTCTTCGCCTCAAGAGGTCTGCCTTCTAGATCGGTCCAAAATATACCGATTCTGAGCCGAAGCACGGGGTCCCCGAGGAGATCCAGGAAGAACCTGAAATCTGGCGATATGTGATATCTAGACGTCTCGGTGAATGCCCTCCCCTGTGATCTCACCCAAAAATTACGTTCCCCCACAGCCTGTAGGGATATGCTCTTTCCATCGTAACGGTTGAAAGACAATCGATTATTGGGAAGGAGTTCAGGTGGGAAGTACAAGCGACCTGTTGGTTCGTCGCAACGCAACCCCTTTTGGATGCAGAGATTTCTGAGGCCCTTTCTTAGTATCATCGTTAGAGCTTGCCTAAGATCCTTGACTGGTATGGAATCCGAGTTCCTGTAGTCAATTGCTTCGACTTCCTTAAGCCAATCATGTGTGCCGTTCGACGGCTGACTGAAAGCAAGGATTGTACTCTCCGATTCTCGATGAGCGAGCCAGTCAGGTTCGATGGACTCGACATTAACTTCTGGGACCACCTTGTATCTCCAGAGTACAGAAGGGAATTCCAGAATAGGTAAGAGGTTTGACCACTGTGTCTCAGTCCTGTTAGCTGGCAGTTCCTCAGACGACAGCCACTGGCCTATTGCTTCCCGACCCGAGATTTGGTTTTTGGGAGTATTTATCTCCTCAAGTTTCTTCAGCAGTCTCGAAAGACCATCGTACCAACCTCTGTAAAATGAGATGAATACAAGGTCAGAAGTCATAAAGTCAAGCTCGGTTGGCTTAAGACCATCAACGTTCAGGGGGATGAGGAAGTCTTCTATCTCCCTCTCCTTCGCGATGTTGAGGGCTAATGTTCTCTCCTTGACAGGATTAGGCTTTGAAATTGAGCTCTTCGACAGGAGGGCTATAACTCGATAAGTCTTGTTCTTGATTGCTTTGGTGATGTCCCTGGGATAAGATTCGCCTCCCAGCATCTTGATGCGGTCATACCAGATGTTGTAGCCCTCTGAGGCCAGTTTCAGTGATAGCCAATCGGCGAGAATGGAGTCCTCTGTGGCGTAGCTGATGAACAGGTGGTCGCGTGCAGCCTCTCCCAGATTCCTCACCCGCGATGAATAGATTTAGAACGATTCGTTTGTAAATAATTTGTGTATGAATGCAATGCTTCCTATTTATGTTGATTTTTCCGGCTGTTTGCTTTCTAGCATTTGCTCGAACCTGCGCGCAAGCCTGATAATGCGCCAGACCATTTCAACTAATTAGCCTAGTTTTTGTTGGTGACCGAACTCCTTTATCCCCTTTTCAGTAAGTAAATAATATTTATAATTCGTTCCCGGCATTTCAATTTCCATCACATACCCATCCTTTGCTAGCTTTTTTAGGATGCCTGCTACGTATTGGTGTGATGCTAATGCTGCTGCCTTCGCTATGTCTGAACGTGTTAGTGGCTTTTTAGCTACCGCAAGGGCTTCAATTATACGACGGGTTGTTGGTGTTCCTGCAACTGATAGCTCTCCATATTTCGCTTTTAGTTCAGTTACTGATACTAGTTTTCCGTCTACCCACACCTTTTGTTCTTCATCTATAGCCATGGCATTTCAAATAATAGTAGAATCAATGGTAATATAAATATTATTACATTAGTTAGTAGTGGCATGTCCATTTTAACCTTAGGCCTTTGCGCTCTCTCTCATACCATATCACCCTATGTACCTCATATCATATCACCTTAACAACATTAACAACTATAACAGCCTTAATAACCCTAACAACCTTATCACTTATCACATATCACTTATCACCTATCTCCATTATAACCTAATATCTATTAGACCGCTATAATAGGCAATGGTTCACATTTGTAAACCTATTCTCACACTTGTAAATACTCAACGATGAGAAGCTTTATAAGTAATACTAGTTATACTACTACTGACCTGATGGTAAAGCAGTAAGTTCAAGGGAGCCACTTCGTCCAAGAAAGGTCAATCTTGGCGGGATGGAACCACTTCTTTGATGGGCCCACATCTAGGGAACCTGAAGAAGGGTCGGGGCGTGTAGTCACAGTCCCAGGCTGTCTACCTGGGCGGTGGAGTCACCTCCACGCCTCGATTATACCTCATTACTAGATCATCAGATAAAAAAGTTTCTGGATAGATGCGAGAGATAATTAATCTACAACAATATTATATTGAAAAATCAAAATAAACTATCAACGAGTGGGAGACATGAGCAGACCTGTTGAGGCGACCAAACAAAATCAAGTCAACAGAATCATCCTATTCACAGGCTTAACTCTGGTAATCCTCGCAATTCTACCCTTCTTCATCTTCTCACTGCGTGGACTAGAATCCCTGATCGGTTTACAGATTTTCCTTTGGCCAGTTGGGATTATCATGGATCCATTCTTTTTCACAATATTCACGACACTCCTCACCGGACTCTCGATGACCCTAATTAGCGTACTCGAGAGAGATAGGAGGCACGGCTGGGGCACCCTCATACCATACTTGTTTCTCTTCGGCACTTTGTTGAAGGACAGCATCATCACGAACCTCGGATTCCTAGGGTGGCTCCCCTTCCACGGGTACTTCGGGAATCTCGCGGTGCTAAGTGGCCTGGTTGAACTCGATGGTTCGCTCGTCTTCGTCTTGGCTTTCCTGATTGCTTGGTATCGTGGGGGTGGGTTAAGAGGACAGGCAGTTTTCTGGGTTTACCTGGCACTTGGGGTGATCATATTTTTCAACGGAGTCTACATGCCGTCTCCAAAAAGTTACTAATGAAATTTTGTCCGTAACCTACCTTAACCTAACCCCTTTTTCACTATCCTATTCTTCCGACCTATACCTGAGTGATCAGTATATCAGTACCCATTCGGGCAGAAATATCAGTCTGTTTGGTAAATCAGCTTAGAGTTACCGATAGTATCGGTATTGAAGGGTAGTTTGGTCTTTATTTTTATCTTAAATGGATGTCATTTTATAATAATGACCGGTAGAGTCTATCGAATAAGTTCTATTAATTTTTCCATCACTAGTTAGAGGGCTTTTTAAAAGAATACAGAGAAACTTAACTTAGTGAATGGTTTTTGGCAAAGAGGTAACCGATTAAGCTAAAGGATTTTTTCATGCTTAGGCTGATCTCCGACCTCATGCATTTCCCAGTAAGAAGTAGGCCGGCTTTTTTCACAAAACATTCTACTATGGGACGAGTACCTGAGTGAAATCATGCATTAGATTGACCTTTGATGAGTCGAATCTTCCTAATTTTTGGCGAGAAACAGCGAAACGTATTCAAGATTTTCTTTTACTGCTGGAACATCTTGAGTGGCATGTTTCTTAGACGGCGATTTCCCTTTAGCTGCTTGAACATCCTCTTCATGTTTTCGTGCTGCTTGATGAGCTCTTTAACATCTGCTTCGTTTGTGCCAGAACCGCGAGCTATGCGCTTCATGCGGCTCGAATTAATTACCTTAGGATCATCTTTCTCCTCGACCGTCATGCTCCTGATTATTACCTTCCACTTCTCGAGGCGCTCCTCGGCTTTCTCCATGTCTGCCTCGGGGAGCTGGTAGCTCATCCCAGGAATCATCCCTAGGACCTTCTGAATAGGGCCCATTTTGCTCATCGCTTCAAACTGGTCATACATGTCTTGGAGGCTGAACTTACCACTCATCATCTGGCGGACGTCCTTCTCCGAGGGCTGGATCTCAGCCTCCTTTACCTTTGCTACTAAGCCATCTATATCCCCCATACCAAGGAGACGACCTACAAAGCGGCCCGGGGCGAATGGTTCTATGTCTTCTATCTTTTCGCCAGTCCCGATGAACTTTATGTGAGCGCCTGTGGCAGCTACACCGCTGAGTGCGCCTCCGCCTCTCGCAGTGCCATCTAGTTTTGAGACTATTATACTCCCAATAGGAGTCGCCTCCATAAAGGCCTGAGCTTGCAAACTGGCCTGTTGTCCTATGGTGCCGTCGAGGACGAGAATGATCTCCTGGGGCTTAACTGCGGCAGCGATCTTTTGCATTTCTTCTATTAGCCCCTTCTCCTCCTTATGCCGCCCAGAGGTATCGAGAATTACTACCTCATAGAGTTTGAATCGTTCAACACCATGTCTCGCGACAGAGACGGCATCCATACTGTCAAGTTCTCCGTAGAAATCGACCTTGATCTGCTCCGCTAATTGCTTCAGCTGGTTGAATGCGCCGGGTCGGAAAGTGTCACATGTGATCAGCCCCGTTTTAAGACCCCTCTTCTGATAGTAGCGTGCAAGCTTGCCTGCTGTCGTCGTCTTACCCGAACCCTGAATACCAACAAGCATCAGTACATTCTGTTGACCAGGCAAGATCTTAATATCGTCCTGCTTCTCTCCAACGAACCTTGTTAGCTCATCGTAGACGACCTTTACTACATGTTCGCGGCGGCTTATCCCAGGCGGAAGTTCCTCGTTTAGTGCCCTTTTCTCTATATTCTGGCTGAGCTGCATAACGAGGGCAACATTTACGTCGGCTTGGAGAAGGGCTCTCTGAAAATCTCGGATTAGCTCCTTCACTAGGGCCTCGTCAACAACTGGTGCCCTGATCACCTTGCGAAGGGCGTCATAGAGGCTTGAACCGAGCTTCTCCAGGACCATTGGTTTTCGTATTGTAGCCCGCGAGCGGGTGTGTTAAAGGTTATCCTAAAAGGATATGGGGATGAAAATGAGCCCTACTTCACTATCAGAATAGCCTTCGTACAGAGTTCGACCACCTGGCGACTTGTGCTCCCTAGTATCCACCCGGTGATTCCTCCAAGTCCCCTGCTGCCCATGACTATGAGACTGACGCCAAGTTTGTCAGCTTCAGAAACTATTACGGAAGCGGGGCGTCCTTCTGCGAGGATCGTATCGACTTTAAGGTGTGGGTATAGACCCAGTATCTCCTCCTCCGCCTTCTTAATGGATTGAGTATAGTTCTCACGCATACGCTCCTGGAGGCTTGCGATGTCCATCGCCTGTGCGCCGAGCTCTGCATTCGAATAGACCGGCACGGAAACCTTTGGGACGATTGTTAGTATGACAAGCTCCCCCTCGAACATAGCTGCCATTTTCGCCGCGTGGTCGAGGGCCCTCTTTGACGGGTCTGAGCCGTCGTATGCGACTAGCACCTTGCTGAACACAGGGTCGAACATTGTCCTCAATCTAACTCAGGTGTATCGAGATTTAAGTTAGATTCAGACGCTTATCATTTGTGAGTAGGGTTTTTTGGCACAAGTGCAATTGCCCTTGTTGGAGAGCCTGTGCCTTCACCGATCTTGAGGGGCAGGGCTATTAGGTAGGCTCCTTTTGGGGGCACCCGGTCTAGATTCGAGGCGTTTTCTAGTATGAGGATACCCCTTGGGAGGAGAACGCTGTGGGAGGGTTCGTCTGGCTCAGCGTCAGAGTCAATTGTTGGAATATCTCCACCAACGAGTTTGACCCCCCTCTCGGCTAAATATAGAGCAGCATCAGGGTGGAGACCTGGATTATTCTTTAGATAGGGTTGCTTCTCTATTCCACTGGGGACTCGCCAGTTGCGTTCCCACCCAAAGTTGAGGAGGACGATATCCCCTTCCTCGATGACTCCGAAACGCTTCTCCCAATCCTGGATTTCTGCACGGATGACGAACTCACGCTCCCCCTTGTGGGTCATGTCTAGGCAGTTTATTGGTCCCATCCACCTGTCGAGCATAACTTTGTCGATGGTCGCTCCATGTATGCCGGCGAGGTGTATCGGAGCGTCTACATGGGTTCCAGTGTGTTCGAAGACTACAAGCATATAGGTGTTGAAGCGGTCACCGACTGCCTCTGACTTCCATGGTACGTGGCCGTATGGCACCTGTGGGCGAGGCATCTGCTCCTCCAAGGTATGTGTAAGATCTACAACATCGTATTCTTCCATTACTTTAGCGATGCTCTGTTTCATGGTTTTGTAGAGCGCCAACGATGGTGAAAATACTGTCGCCTTAGTATAGTTTGGTGTTTCTGAGGGCTTCTGTCGCTGACTTCTCCTGGGACTCGGTGAGTGGGAGAAGTGGCTGCCTAGGTGCTCCGGCTCTATACCCCATCCGGTTGAGTGTTGCCTTTATAGCTGCTACCTGTGGGAAGCTGGCTACGAGGACATTATTTACGTGGCTCGCGGTTCTCTGTCTCTTCCCAGCCGTGGCTATATCACCCCTCCTGAATGCTTTATAGAGTTCCACGCAGGTGCCAGGGACGACATTGGCAATTGCGAGGATGGCGCCTTTTCCACCGAGGCTTAGTGTTGGGAGAAACATGTCTGCGGCTCCACTAAGACAGGCTATTCTATCCCCACAAAGACGGATTATCTCAGCCATGTTGCCAGGACTACCACTACTATCTTTCACACCAGCGAGGCCACTGCATTCCTCAGCTATCCTCGCGATGGTCTTTGGTGCTACACTATAGCCAGTGAACTTTGGGACGTTGTAGAGTATGGTTGGGAGGTCGACGGAGGAGAGGACAATGGCGTAGTGGCGGAATAGTTCCTCCTCTGTAGGTCGGAAGAAGTAAGGTGTTGTAATGAGCACTGCCTCGGCACCAGCATCCTTTGCGTCTCTTGTTAGCTCCATGGTCTCCCTCGTCGCCATAGCCCCTGTGCCCGCGATGACTTGAGTTCGTCCATCCACCTTCTCTAATACGAAGCGGAGCACATCCGTCAACTCATCCCTGTTTAGGTACGGGGACTCCCCTGTGCTGGCATTGGTGACTATCCCTGTTACCCCTGCCCCTATCCAGTATTCAATGAGCTCGCCGAGGGCCTCGTACTGTATGTCACCACACTCGTCGAAAGGTGTGACGTTCGGGACATAGACGCCCTCAAAGTTTAACTCTGACATTTTATTCCAATTCCTTTACCGCATTAAACCTGGTTTGCAGGCGCATTTATAGCTTCCACGCTTGCATCCGATCACTTGATGACCCGTTTCCATCCCCCAGGTGTGCCTAGAAGTATCGAATACCCCGAGATGCCCTTATATGGGTTCCTCGAGAACAGTGCCCGCAAGTTTCCGGGGAGGGTGGGGGTTCTCTACCTCGGTAATAGGCTTATTTACTCGGAGCTTTGGGGGAAGACCCTTAGATTCGCAGGGCACCTTGGGAGGCTGGGATTAATGAAGGGTGATCGAGTTGGTCTCCTCCTCGCTAACACTCCCCAGTTTCTTATAGCCTTTGAAGGCGCTCTCGCTGCAGGGGCAATCGTGGTCCCGGTTAATCCGCTCAACCCAATCGAGGAGATAAGTAGAGAGCTTGCAGAGACTGATTGTAAGATTCTCATTGTGCTCGATAGGCTCCTGGACAAGCTCCCGAAGGACTATTCAGGGAAGGTAATAATGGCAGAGGCAGCTGAGTACGCACCTATACATATACGGCTCCTGAGCAGCCTAGCCCATAGAAAGACACTCCCCGTAGGTGCGTCGAGGTTCAACGAATTGACTGTGGGTGATAAGCCCAAGATCGTCACCATCGACCCGAGGGGGGACATCGCAGTCATCCTCTTCACCTCAGGGACCACTGGGAATCCAAAGGGGGTTATGCTCACCCATTACGCCCTCACCGCGAATGCCCTCCAAAGTTACTACTGGCTTAGGGGCTGGGGCTACAGCGCCAAGCCTCAGCCCCTTGGGTGGCCCTTAATCCTTTGTGCGGTCCCTTTCTTCCACAGTTATGGGTTAAATATCATGAACGAGGCTCTGAGCTTTGGTTGCACACTCGTCCTCATCCCCGACCCGAAACCCGAGGTGATACTCGAGGCTGTTCAGAGATACCGGGTAACCCATATGCCACTTATCCCGCGTTTCGTTGCTGAGATTCTCGAACACCCTAAACTCAGTTGCTATGACCTAAGCAGCGTCACGACTGCCTCGAGTGGTGGCGCAACGATTTCCCCTGATCTAATGAAGAGATTCGAGACTATCACTGGCGCTAAGTTCTATCAGGGCTACGGCTTGACTGAGGCGGGCCCAGCGACTCATGCCACCCCAATCGAGGGGGAGCATAACTATCTCAGCGCCGGTATGGCCTACCCAGACACTGATGTTAAGGTTGTTGACACCCAGATCGGGGAGATCAAGGTCGCCCCAGGCAAGGAGGGGGAACTACTGGTCCGTGGTCCACAGATTATGAAGGGGTATTGGAAATCACCCGAAGAGACTTCGAAAGTACTAGTCGCAGGCTGGCTCCACACCGGTGACGTTGTACGCGTGGACGAAGCTGGTTGGCTCTACGTCGTAGGTCGAATTAGAGAGCGGATAGTAGCTGCTGGGCACACCGTATGGCCCGTTGAGGTCGAGGACGTTTTACTCAGTAGTCCCGAGGTGGAGACAGCGGTAGCCGTTGGTGCCCCTGATCCGCTCCGGTGCAACACTGATATCCAGGCTCTCGTCGTTCTTAAGAAGGGAGTAAACCCAGAGGGGGGTCAGGCTCGGCTCGTTGAGATTTGCCGGAGTAAGCTCCAGCCCTATCAAGTGCCGGGAAGGATTGACATCGTAGATAGCCTCCCCTTGACGAGTATGGGGAAGATCGATCGCCTCGCAGTCGAGACGGAGATCGAGCGACGCCTCCAAAAGGCGATGGATGACTACGCTAGAGAGCACTCAACGCAGAAATCAAATGCATAGCCGGCCAATAACCACTATGCTTCCTTCTAAGGGCGTACTTAGGGACAGGATATCAAGGATCATAGGAGCCACGCGGTTTCCCTTCATAGATCAGACCACATGGGATGAGAATAGGCGTACTATCGTCAACACGAGCAATGAGAAGAACTACGCCTTCGAAGGTCCTAAGGGGAAGGTCTACCCTAGCGTCGTTGTTCTTAATCCTGATGGGGCCATCCGCGAGATCGGTGAGGTCGAAATGGATGTAGGACCCGGCCTCGTGGAGAAGTGGAGGCTTCTCTCGGAGAGTACGGGAATGGGTGAGAGGTTCAAGAAGCTTTTTGTCTATGTCCCCGCCGGTGAAGGCGAGAGGGCGCTAGTACTTCTTGAGGATAATTGTATACAGTATGCGGGGCTACGCGAGTGGAGCATCGAAGACGGTATGCTTGTTACCCGTCCCGTGAAGACGCCTGACATGGACTATGACCACAGAGTCAGCTAGCTGGGAGAATCAGGCTTGCGAGGTAGTCCTCCGCTTGTTTTATCGTGATTTCATCGTACAATGCCCCTAGTTCCCTTTTCAGATACTCGCCGAGTGCCCAGTGGATTAAACTCGTCTCCTTACTGTAAACGATTAGATGGGATTCCTCGAGAGTCTGGAGTTCGGTATAGAAGTCGTCGCTTATCCGGGTGTTGCCTCCATGAAGGAGACTGTAGAGCTCTCCCCGTTTCACCCCTTTCCTCTCATGGACCATCATGGCAGTATGTATCGTGGACTTGGGTAGGCTCTTGATTCGGAGGCCGAGTTCTCCCACGAACCTCTCCTTTATTATCTCTCTAAACCTACTTGAGACATCGACCTGCGTGAATATCGTTGGTTTGTCGTACTGGATTATCTGGTGCATCCTCTGGTCTATGAGCTGGTTAAGGTCGTCAACGGTGAAGCCAAGGCGAACCGCAGGTATTTGGATTTTCGCAGCTATCTGCTCAGCTGTTTCCTGTTGTCTTTCTAGTTGTTCCAGCTTGGTTGTGTTGGTAATGAGCTCCTTGTGTAGCTCTTCTACATCTTTTCGAAGATTGGATAACTCATCATCTCTCCGGGTAAGCTTCATCTCCAACTCCTCGATCCGATGTAAGGCCCTGTCGTCACCGGGAACCGGGAGAATGCGTCGGATACCCGTCTGTGCCCCCGGTGTAGATTCCTTCTCATTAGAGGAGGCGTTAATGTACTTACCCGCTTCAGTGGCGGTCATCTCCCCCATGGCTACACTCCGCCCTATATTGGCTGGGACCCCCGCGGGGAGCACGTAGACCTTCTTTATATCATCGCCGAGAATGGCCAAGAAGTGTCCCAGAGGAAGACTCCTTATCTCCTCTGCATCAATTTTATTTCTCCCTATTTGCTCCCTTACTCTCTCCACCTCGTGGCCCTCGCGTTGTCTGCCAAGTATCCAGTTGTTACACTGGCGTAGAGGCATTTTGTCTATCCCCGCGATGTCTTGACTGTCTATAAATAGGTAGTTGTCGATGGCGGCTCCTTTTCTAATGAAGGTCTCTGCGTATAGCTTCACTGGCGTATTTCTCCCCTGTGGGATATGCTCCCAAGCCTCTGGGACGATGAGGATCGTCTCACGGAGATTGTTAATGACGTACTCCATTGTACTCTGAATGACAAGGCCCTGTAGCTCCAGCGTCATCTCAGTGAGGTCCATCACATTGATGCCGTCAATGATGTCGAGGGTCTTGCTGAAGCTGAATTTCTCGATCTGAGGTACCACTATCTTTAGGTACTCTTCGAGGGCGGTGTAGATGTTCTCCGGAAGCTCCTTCGTCGCCTCAGCTCTGAGGGATTGGACCCTCGCGAGGACTTCCCTAAGGCTCCTAGTCCCCTGAGTCGCTTTCATTATCCAGGGGCGCTCGAACTTCATCTTCTCCCGCATAACGGCCTCGAGGAGGGTAGAGACATATTGCCAATCTGCGCGCTCTTTGAAGAATGGAGGTATCTCCTGGTAGCTGTTGAATCCTGATTCTCCGCGCTTAGTCTTGAAGGCGATAGCACGTCTGTTGGCTCGGCTGATGATGGCCTCAAGGGTTGTTGTCTTCCCTGATAGCTGGGTCATCCCCGTAATGACGGTGTGGTGGAGGCTCATGTTTACCTCTTTGCCCGTTCCAACCTCGAAACCCAGAAGGATCTTTATATCGCCCATACTTTCACCAGCCGAGAATGACTGATCTTACTCCTCTCTACAGACTTAAATGAGTGAGGGTTTATGGAGCGTTGAAAGATGTTTCTGAGAGCTTACTCGGGGCTGAAGCTGGTCAAAGAACATGATTTTAGTATCCTCGGGGGAAACAATGAGTCTAAGCGTAGGGTTCCCAACGGGTTTAACCTTAGCCCTACTTCAATTCTCGATAGAAACGTAAATGATGAGGCTAAGTTCCTTGAGGACGCGGGCGTTTAGCTTTAAGGTGGAGAGCTGTATGCTCGTCTCCCGTGAGTGGTTTATAAGTAGCCATGCGTGGGCACCAGGGCACTGATTCTACTCTATCTAAGGGACTGACATAGTCGCTGGTTTTATACCTTAAACCGGCTAATACTCCCCGATTGGTTTGTCCAAGGTTACAGCTTTCAGTTGGGTAGACGAGAACGAGAAGGAGATCATAAAGATCAGCAACAAAGCATGGGAATACGCTGAGGTCGGCTTGCAGGAGACGAACACGAGCAAGCTCTTTGCCGACTGGATCGAGAAGCATGGCTTCAAGCTGGAGAGGGGCGTCGCAGATATGCCCACCGCATTTGTTGCGACGTGGAGCAATGGCGAAGGCCCAACAATCGGGCTAATGGGCGAACTCGACGCACTCGCAGGGCTTAGCCAGAAAGCAGTCCCATATAAGGAGCCAGTAAAGGATGGGGCACCAGGTCACGGTTGCGGCCACAATATGCACGGCACAACCGCCCTCGCGTCTGCTGTCGCTTTAAAGGCCGCGATGGAGGAGAAGAGCCTCAAGGGCACCATAAAGATGTATGGTTGCCCTGCAGAGGAAACTCTCGTTGGCAAGGTCTGGATGACTCGCCATGGCCTCTTCAAGGGTGTTGATGCTTGTATCAGTCACCACCCTGGCTCCGTCAATACCGCTGGAACCGGAAGCAGCAATTCAATGAATAGCTTCAAGGTCCACTTCTACGGCAAGACCGCTCATGCAGCGGGTGACCCCGAGAACGGTATCAGCGCTTTAGACGCCGTTGAGCTGATGAGCAGCGGTGTCAACTATATGCGTGAACACATGATCGAGAAGGCACGCGTCCATTACGTTACCGAGGTTGGAGGTGGACAGCCAAACGTTGTCCCAGCCTACGCTCGCGTATGGTACTATGTTCGTGCCCCTGAGAGAGAGCAGCTCGAATCAATTTACAATTGGGTCCTCCAGATCGCTGACGGCGCGGACAAGATGGCTCGCACCAGCCACAAGATAGAGTTTCTCACCGGGTGCTACAATGAGATACCCAACTCCAGACTTTGCGAGATCATCGTCGCCAATATGCGCGAGATTGGCGCTCCCAAGCACGATGAGGCTGAGTTAAAGTTTGCTAAAGAGATGAACAAGAGCATCGATCCCATGCAGAAGAAGGAAGGGCTCCGAAAGTCGAAGCGCCCCGGCTGGGATAAGCTATTGGATGAGCTCTTCGACGAACGCATACTGGATGACTATCAGGCGGGGGAAATCGGAGCAGGAAGCACAGACGTGAGTGATGTGAGCTGGGTGACACCCACTAAGGAGTTCAGCACTGTCACCTGCATGCTTGGCACCCCTGGTCATAGTTGGCAGTTCACAGCCCAGGGTGGTATGAGTATAGGTCATAAGGGCCTAATCTTCGCCACTAAGATAATGGCCGGCGCGGGACTTGACTTGATGACGAAGCCGAAGCTCCTTAAAGATGTGAAAGCAGAGTTCAAGACGAGGCTCGCGGGAAGGAAATACAAGTCACCGATTCCACTCGACCTCAAGCCTCCTCTCAAACAATTCTAACAATTTCTTATAATTGATCCTTGACCCTGAACTGTTTCTTGTACAAGGCTCTAATATGATCAAGACTTTCTGCGTCTTGGGGTCCCTTGTCATCTCTTATTCGAGTTATGCGAGCGAACCTGAGGGCAAAGCCGCTCTTATAGTGGGGGCTGCGCTGGACCTCGTTGAAAGCGACTTCGACGACGACTTCAGGGCGGACTGAGACGGTGTAATCCGTCTCACTTACCTTGATGGCTTGGAGGCGCTTCGTCATCCAGCGGAACTCATCATCCGTGAGTCCCTTGAAGGTCTTGCCGACAACCTTCCACTCATTGTCGTCCTTTGCGGCGAGGTGATAGTTACTAAGCCACCCTCTCCTCCTGTCAGAACCCCAGTCCGCAGCTATGATGGCGAGGTCTACGGTCTCCGCGGGTTTGAGTTTAAGCCAGTCCTTCCCGCGTGCTCCTGGGTTGTAGTGGCTGTCGAGGCGCTTCGCCATTAGGCCCTCGTGTCCCGCTTTCATCGCGGCATTGAGAAAGGCTTTGGCCTCCACCGGACTGTTCGTCACCGTCCTTTCAGTGAGGAGTTCCCCTGAGGTGATCTTACTCAATATCTTCCAACGCGTCTCATATGGCTCATCAATGAGAAGGGTGCCATCTAGGTATAGAACATCAAAGAGGTGGAGTTTGAGTGGAATCTGCTCTATTGCCTTCTCGACGTCTTGGACGCGTGTGAATCGACGCATGAGGTCCTGAAATGGGAGTGGCTTCCCAGTTGGGCCGATGGCGGTAATCTCACCTTCCACAATAATCCCAACTTTGGGAAGGAACCTTTTGACGATGTTGACTACATCAGGAACACTCTCTGTGACGTCACTGAGTCGCCTGCTATAGATCTTAACTTCGTCGCCGAGGCGGTGTATCTGAACTCGGGCGCCATCGAACTTGTACTCGAAGACCGTCCTTCCGCCGTGCTCCTCTATGGCCTCCTCCGGATTGTCGACAGTCTCCGCGAGCATAGGTTTGAGTGGCACAAAGAGCTCGGGTTTTATGCCCTCGAGACCCTTCTCCCCCTGAGTTACTGCGACGAGAGCGACCTCCCCAAGGTTTCCCGTCAACATAAGGGCTCGCCTCACAAGGCTTAGAGGTGCCCCCGAAGACTCTGCGAGGGCATCTAGCATGACACCTTCGTTGACACCGATCCGCATCTCGCCGAAGATGATCTTAACGAACACCTCGACCTCTTCCTGACTCGCGTCGCTAATTAGCCCTGAGAGGAGCCGCTCTTTTAGCTTCCTCGACTGGGAACCTTTAGTATGGGCTATCTCACTGAGGGACTCGTGGACTCGGCGTATACTAAGACTATTCTTTAGAAGAGTCGTCTGCTTCGCTTTCTCAAGGACGCGCTTCATAGTACTCCAGCCGACTTCAAGGTTTCGTGGGTCGAACTCTGGGAAAATTTGACCGACGACGAGTAGAACAGCGGGAGCTACTTCGTCCGGGGAAAGGTGCTGTAGGAACTCAGCTATGAGGTGGCTTTTTTCGGTGCGCTTCGTCGTAGCTTCGAGAGCAAGGCAGAGCTCAGCGAGCCGCGAGAATGGAGTCTCCAGGTCATTTCCCCCCGAACCAGTTGCTAAGGCGCTTCTGTCCACGCGCACTCCTCATCCTACTGATCAAAATCTCCACTCTTTCCCTGCTGAAGCTCCGCTCGTCGCAGAGGAACTTGATGAGTTTCTCCTCTTGGAGTGGTTTCTCCTCGAGGCTGTATTTGTCAGTGGTGGGTGGGTTTAGGTAGAGTTCTCTTATCACATCGGCATCGGGGGTGATGCTTTCGCGGATCTCGGGTGGGAGGTCCTCTATACATCCATGTTTTCTGAGAAGTTTCAGCGCCATCTTGGGGCCTATGCCCTTGATGCCCTTGTTGAAGTCGGTTCCTATGAGGATTCCGAGGTCGATGAGCTGGGTCCGCGTGAGCTGAAGGGCGTCTAGAAGTGACTCGAGCTCTATGATCTCGGGCAGGAGCTTGCGGGCGTGCCCCTTGCTCGGGAGCCATTCTTCTCCCTGGATGGTTATGTAACGGACAAGTCGGGGGGTTCCGAATAGGAGGCTGTCGTAGTCTTGGCTGTTTGAGGCCCAGACGTCTCCCCTCATCGCCATATACGCGGCCTGGGCCTCTCCCTCGCTCGGGGCCTGTATCCAAGGTATCCCGAGGATGTCGAGGAGACTCTTCGCGTCAGCTATCCTCTCTTCTGTGAGGCGCCCCGTCATAACGGCCTTACTCATCGCAGTCTTGTAGTCCCCCGCAGTGACAGCCTCATGATATTCTTCCTCAAATCTATCCCTGATCTCGCGGCGCTTCTCTACCTCCGCTCTCTTGAGCTGGGGTGGCGTACCGTCGAAGACGAATGCTAGACTCATCCCGTAATCTGCAATTAGACGGGTCGTTCGGAAGGCAAGTCCTACGAGGTGACTGGTTGTCCTTCCCTTGTCATCGGTCAGTGGCTGCCCGTCCCTCCCCCTAATAAGGGCTAGGAACTGATGGAGGACGACGAAGCCATCTACGGCGAAGCTCCTCCCCCTCAGGTCGTTGAGGGTCACAACCTTTTTCTCGATTATCGGGGTGAGGTAGACGCCCAAACTGACCGATTAAGATTTAGACGGAGGCGGTTAAAGGCATTACCACGCGCTACATACCTACCTTGACGATAGAGGCTACCATAGAGAAGCAATTAATCGCTAGCGCTGAGATTGTCAATCTAGTTTCAAGTCTCTACCTTATACTATTTATTTGGTGGCGTCGGAGTAGAATGCATGTCCGACGAGGCCGATGTAGTCTTTTTCCGCATCCCCCTTTGTGGTAAATGTAAACAGGTTGCCACGAACTTAGCTGATGTGGAAAAACTTCACCCCGAAATAAGGGTCAATGTTTACACACTTCCCGACCACATCAACTTAGCCTGGAGGTATGGCCTCCTCACAGTACCTGCCCTTATTATACGAGGTAGCCATTCAGGGGCATAATCTCCACTAAAGAGATGCTCGCCGCCCTCGGCCCCCAGATTTAATATGCGCGCTATGGGTGTTAAATTGCTTAAGGCCTCATTTCTGAGGCTACGCTACGAGTCTTTGGAGTCTTCCCTCGAGCATCTTCTTTGGCAGTGCTCCAAGAGTCTTGTCAGCGAGTTTCCCATCCCTGAAGTAGAGAATGGTAGGTATACTCATAATGCCGAACTTCATCGGGACCTTCCGGTTCTCGTCGACGTTTAGCTTCCCGAATGTAATATTGGTGTATTCACCTGCGAGTTGCTCGACTATAGGGCTGAGCATATTGCAGGGGCCACACCATGCTGCCCAGCAGTCTATGACTGCGAGTTTGTTCTTCGCTATGAACTCCTCGAAGGAGTCATCGGTTACTGGGACGGTCTTATTTTCCGCCATTCTTCTTCGTTTAAACTTAGTTTGCCACGGATATAAAGATATTTTAAGATGTTCAACATCATTGAACATGATGTCTCTAAGGGAGCTTCAGAGCCTGATAAACGCGCCCAGCCTCGGAGCGGATGATCTCATGAGGTGTACTCTTGGTGTGAAGACCGTGGAGGTTGAAGCATACTGCGCTCTCTCAGGGCTTGGCAAGGCCACCGTTCAGGAGGTAGTCGAGAGGTTGGATAAGAGCCGCCCCACGACCCAGAGGCTGCTTCAGTCATTAGTGGAGAAGGGACTTGCCACGCGTAACGAGGAGCTCATTGGGCTTGGCGGGTATAAGTATGTCTACTATGCTGTTCCCCCAGAGAGGTTGAAGGCTTCGATTAGGGAGATGCTGGATAGGTGGTATAGGAAAATGGTGGAAGAACTCGATGATCTGCCATCGAAGATCGAGGAGTTGGGGTGCCCCCGCAGGTTTAGCAGGTGACTAGGTACCTGTCGATCTCCCATGGAGTGATGCGAGGGCGGCTGGACGCCCAGTCCGTGCCAACATATTTGAGATAGGCATCATACTCGGTTCTCTTTGCCTTTACCAACGTCTTACTGATGTATTCTCCGAGGGCATCAGTAAGCACTTTATCCTTCTCGAAGACATCGATGGCTTCGCCAAGGTGCTCAGGGAGCATCTCTAAGTCCTTCGCTTGGTAGACGTTGTCGTCGAATATCTCAGGTGGATCCGCTTTCCTCTTGACACCATCGAGACCGGATTTGAGCATCGCGGTTGTGGCGAGGTAGGGGTTACAGCTAGGGTCGGGGTGTCTATACTCTATGCGGCTTACCTTGGCTTTATCCCCGGGGTAGAGAGGAACACGTACTATGGCGGACCTGTTGCCCAGACCCCAAGCAATGTAGACGGGGGCTTCATAGTGTGGGACGAGCCTTTTGTAGCTGTTTACAATTGGGGCGACTACCATGCTCATAGCACGAGCGTGACTGAGTATACCAGCGACATACTGAAATGCTAACTTGCTCAGGCCAGTCTCGCTATCCCTATCACCGAATAGATTTCTCCCGGTCTTTAGATCGAACATGCTTTGGTGATAGTGACTGCCACTCCCATTCATCCCCCAAAAGGGTTTCGGCATGAATGTGGCGGAAGCCCCTTTCTTCTCAGCGATGGTCTTGACAACGAGCTTGTATAGGACAGCATTATCCGCTGTCTTGAGGGCATCGGCGAAACGGAAGTTTATCTCTTGTTGACCCTGCCCAACCTCATGGTGGATCTTGTCTAGTTGGAAGCCAGCAGCCTCGAGATTCATCATGGTATCGAGTTTGAGGTCCTCAGTGGGGTCCATTGGCGGGATGTAGAAGTAGCCCCCCGCTCCATATGGGGTGACATTCCCGTTACTTCGGTTGATGTAGAAATATTCCAACTCCGGGCCTGTGTTCAACCCCATTCCCTTCCCTTCGAGTTCATCTAGAGTGGATTTAAGGCGGCCTCGGCTGTCCCCGTCGAATGGGGAGCCATCAGGGTTACTGAGGTAGGTAAACATGAGGGCGACGCCAGGAGTTTCCCACATGGGAATCAGAAAGGTGCTCGGGTCAGGGTGGGCTGTGAGGTCGCTATGCTCTATATTGACTAATCCCATGCTTGAACCATCGAAGCCAATACCTTCTCTTAGAGTAATTGGTAACTGGTACTCTGGGATGAGCATTGCACGAGGCATGCCATTCAAATCCACGATAACTAGACGAACGTAACGAATATCGTGTTTCTTCACCTCTTCCATGATTGAGTCAACACTATCCGGATGGGTCAACGCTGGCTTGGTCATTATGAACCGGATACAGCTGAGCTATAATATATCCTTTATCCAATTTTTCCTATACATTTGTATAGTAAAAAGGTTCTACCTTTTCTATTGCTTGGATAGACTTGTGAGAAGAGCGCCTATTAAGATCGCGGCTCCACCGAGGATTGTAAGAGGCAGGGGGATGACGCCAAAGAGGACGAATGAGCCCACGAAGGCTGCAACGGGTTCTAGATAAAGCCAAGTTGTCGCTTTTACGGCCTCCGTCTTGCTTAGAGCATAATTCCATAGGAAGTAGCCAACGCTGCTGCAAATTATAGCTAGATATAATATGCTCCACCATTGGCTCGATGACAATGCGTAGATAGTCCCCCAATCTGCCGTGAGGCTCATGGGAAGCAGGAAGAGCATCCCAAAGAGTGTAGTATACGCCGTGACCATCAGGGGCTTACCAATTCTCTTCATCAGCCTACGACTTAGGGTTGAATAAAGGCTCCAGCAGACGGCGTTACCTAAAAGACAGAGGACACCGATGAAGAATAGCCAGTCTACGTTGCTGACGAGGAGCTTAGGAAGGGCGATGAGGATGACCCCAGTTAGACCAAGTATGACACCGAAACCCCTTTTGAGGTTGAAACGCTCCTTCAGAAGGACCGCACCTGCCAGACCTGTGAGTAAGGGAATAAGACCTGTAACTAGGACTGCGGAGACGCCAGCCCCCGCGAATTGTACACCTGTATATTGAAGCCAGAAGTAGATGCTTATACTTAGGAATCCGAATGCAGCTAGCTCCTTAAGATCCGAAGTCGTGGGCTTGTTTCCCCTAATGTATTCCCAAATGATTATTGGCGAGTAGATCGCTGCCGCAATGAGAAACCTTACAGTAGCTAGTATAACCGGCGGTAGCGTCGTCAAGACGAAGCTTGCTGCAACAAAGCTTAGACCCCAGATGATCGCGACTATAACCGCGGCTGCAGTTCCATACTCCCTTTCACTAGACATTAAACATAACCTCTGCCTTTAATGAAAACCGCTTCTATCATCTACATATATTAATTTTATCATAAATTTCATATACAGGTGTATACTTTTACAGCACAAAGCGGAAAATGGAGGGTTTGTCGATGTTCATGCTTGATGAGATAGATCGGAAGGTTCTGGGTGAGCTACTGAAGGATTCGAAGAGGAGTCACAGGGAGCTTGCGAAGGCGATCGGGGTAAGTACCGCGACGGTGATCAACCATATAACTCGCCTCGAATCGGCAGGAGTGGTGAAAGACTACACGATAATGGTGGACTGGGAGAGGCTCGGATACGAGCTCACTGTTATCATAGAAATTACTGTGGCACGGGGGAAGCTAATTGAAGTCCAAAAAGTCATCAGTAAGCTACCATACGTCTGCGGTGTCTATGATATCACCGGGGAAATAGATAGCATGGTCATAGCTAAGTTCAAGAATAGGCAGGAACTTAGCGAGTTCCCTAAGGCCCTCCTGAGCATGCCGGATATTGAGAGGACGAACACGCACGTCGTCCTCAACACGGTAAAGGAGGACTTTAGAATGCTTGAGAACCTAAGGTAGCCTAAATTCCCCTTTATTATTACTTTAAGATCGTCGTCCCTGAGGAGAGTCTCTACTGTCCTTGGTGTTAATGCACATAGATGAGCTCAGATTTATTCAACTACTTCTTCTTCGCTTTGGTCTTAACCCGCTCTAAATAGTCCTCCCTTGGGGGTGCGAAGCATTCTATGAGTATAGCAGGTTTGTCGCCAGTTGCATCGAAGTTGTGGCTGACGCCACTGGGAGCAAGGAATGCGCACTGTGCCTTGATGTGGATCTTCTCATCGCCAATATAGAGGTCGCCTTCTCCCTCTTGGAGGTAGCCTATCTGCTCGTGAGGGTGGCTGTGAGCAGGTGTCGGGAGCCCTGGTTCTATTGTATTTATCATCATCATGCACTTATCTCCCGATATTAGTATCTCGCCGTGGCGCCCCTTCACAGTTTCGAGCTTTGACGCGTCCTTCCGCTTAACAATCTTCGCCATTATTGATCAGGATACACTGAACGACGACCCGTTTAAGATCTACTAAGGAACAGACGACAACACAATTTTTACTACATTAAAATAAATCATTAGGTCAGAAGGTTATTAATAACGGCTTCCGACCGATTGTCATGATCTAGATGTCTCTTAAAGTGGGCCGACTCTATGGTGTTGACATCCGCCTCCACTACTCTTGGTTCATAATCTTCGGGCTTCTCGCGTGGTCCCTTGCGTGGGGATATCTCCCCAACGGTTACCCTGGGCAGAGTGACATCTTTTACTGGGGTGTCGGTGCGGTCTCTGCGGCAATACTCTTCATATCCGTTCTAATCCATGAAATAGCACACTCTGTTGTGGCGCAGAGGTTCAAGATCAAAGTAAATAGCATCACCCTCTATTTCCTTGGCGGAGTCTCGGAAACAGCAGAGGAAGCTCACACCCCGGAGGCGGAGTTGCGAATGGCGGCCGCTGGTCCGTTAACAAGCATTGCCCTCGGCATAATATTCTATGGTGTCTACCTAATCGGTGGCTTTCTACCTCTCGCGGTGCTAGCGGTCCTCCAATATGCAGGGTACATCAACTTCGTTCTCGCCGCATTCAACTTGATCCCAGCCTTCCCAATGGATGGAGGCAGGGTTCTGCGGGGCATCGTCTGGGGGAGAAATAAAAACATACTAAAGTCAACACGCATCGTCACAACCATCTCGCGCGCAATAAGCTATGCCTTCATTGGCATTGGCTTTCTTGACACTATCTTCTACGGCGACTTCAACGGTATTTGGCTTCTATTCATTGGTCTTTTCGTATCTAGTAGTGCCCAGGCGAGCATGAACGAGACCCGTGTTTCACAGGCGTTAACAGGGGTTACCGTCGGCGATATAATGACTAAGGATGTTAAGACTGTCGAGCCGGACTACAGCCTCCAACAGGTGCAAGACTATGCCCTGACTCCTACAAAGCACCACGGTTTCCCCGTTGTTAAAAATGGGGAGTTACTTGGCCTCGTCACTGATGAGGATGTGAGGAGGATCAACCCGGAGTACTGGGACGAGAGACGTGTGGACCAGGTGATGAAGGGTATTAAGAACCTTGTCACTGCGAGTCCCGAGGATGCAGCTGTTGACGCTCTAATCAAGATGTCGAAAGCGGGTGTGGGGCGCCTTCCTGTCGTTGAAGGAGGAAAGCTTGTAGGCATAGTGACCCGTAGCGACTTCGGGCGAGTCATACAGGAGCGCTTAAAGTTCCGTAGCTAGTCGAGCTTATCAGAGATTGTGAGCTCCCTCTCTTTCAGGAAGCTCACAAGCTCGGTGAGTGTCGGGACATTTCTCCCCGCTCCCCTCTTCCCCACCTTCACAGCCCCAACAGCGTTCGCCAAGGTAGCAGTGTCCTGTTCATTCCACCCTCTTAGGGTACCGTAAATGATTGCGGCGTCGAAGGAGTCACCTGCCCCTGTAGTGTCAATGACCTTGACCTTGAAACCAGGATAGTCCATGGTTCCCAATGGGGTTTGGAAAGAGCAGCCATCTGCCCCACGTTTGAGAATAACTCTTCTGGCGCCTAACTCAAGTAAACTATTCAGCTCGTTCTTAATTCCGAGCGTTGATGCGATGAGGCGCATCTCCCTATAGTTTAGGATTAGGGTGTGGGTCGACTCGACTGCCTCACGGAGGAGATTGGGTTGGATCGCGTCGACGACGGGGCTGGGATCGAAGAAGAGGGGTATACCCGCTCGCGTTGCTGTCCTCATCGCCTTGGTGACTGTGAATGCAATCGGGTTCTCTGCAAGGGGATAGCCCGATATGAAAAGTGAGCGTGCCTCCAAGACATAGCCCTCATCGAATTCATCGGGGCTGTAAGTCCTACTTACGCCCTCGAGTCCGACGTAGGCGTGTTTTCCTCTGCTGGTCAGGATAACTATGCAGCCGGATGTCCTGCCTCTTTCCATGACCAGGAGTCTCGACGTGTCGATACCCTCTGCCTCGAGACCTGCCCTGTAGAAGACTCCGAGGTCGTCATCTCCAATGCAGTCAGCAACGCCAACACGGAGACCGAGGCGACTCGCAGCTATGAGGTAGTTGCTCGAGCCACCCATATGCCTCACCATGCCCGTGCTGTGGAGACTATCTTCATTCCCTCTGAGAAACCTTGGGAGGGGGACGACAACGTCGACGACAGAGTCGCCTACGCTACGACATCGAGGGTCATTTGTATATCCTCGCATATTCCATCAAGAGCTTCGACTTCTCCCGTAGGTCGAGGGTGTTAACCCTCTCAACAGTGTCGAGGATGGGCTTGGGAAAGGCGTCAACTCCAGTGTAAGCGCCGGATATGCCTCCGGCAATGGCTCCTATTGTGTCTGTGTCGCCACCCATGTTGGCTGTTAGTATGATGGTGGCTATGGGGTCGCCATTCGCAGCGGCGAAGAGGCCAATTGCGGTGGGAATCGAGGCAGAGCTTGAGATGTCGGCGCCAATTCGGTCATAGAGCGCTTCAGAGGCAACTTCTGGCGTCCGCCCCTTAACAAGTCTCACAGCCATGGCTATTCTCTTCTCAATAGATGGGAAGGCGAGTTGTGTACCCCGCAACTCACCCATCCTGGCGGCTCGTCTCGCGGCATTCACGACTGAGTTTATGGTAGAATCGGTTCTGAGCGCTTCTGAGACAGCGGCGGCCACCGCACTGGAGGCAGCAAGTGCTACGCTAGTGTAGTGGGTGGGCATACACGTCTCTTCTACATCGTCTATGAGCTTCATCATGGGGCGAGCCACATTGATTATGCCTATAGGCGCTATCTTCATGGCCCCGCCATTAGTAGTGCCAGCCTTACCCGTGTCTGATGGGTCATGGCCCGCCATGAGCATTTGTACAGCGTGGATAGTGCTTGGACCGAATATCCGTGTCTCGAGTAGGTTGTTCTCCCTCACCCACTTCACGATCCTGTCCGCCATGCCGTAGTGGCTCACTTTGCTGTCCCTGAGTATCATGTCGACTACTGCCATTGTGAGCTGGGTGTCGTCAGTGATTGAG
This sequence comes from Bathyarchaeia archaeon, assembly GCA_050014495.1. Classification (GTDB taxonomy): domain Archaea; phylum Thermoproteota; class Bathyarchaeia; order TCS64; family TCS64; genus UBA8941. Next base: position 4,017 of record JBEKDF010000022.1, on the reverse strand, counting down.
CCGATGGGTAGTTTGCCATGGAGGGGGTGGTCGGGATTGGGAGCTATGAGCTGAGTTACGTATCCGTAGCGGCGTTTGACCTCCATGGGGGTCCAGCTCGCCATTGGCATCCCGAAGGCGTCACCCACGGCGACTCCGGCAAGGCATCCATGTATCCTATTGAGGAGACGGTCGTCGAAATCGACTCTCTTTTTTGGCATGGATGTGTACCAGTAAGTTAGAAACAGCGCCCCAGAGGATAAGACGGTTTCCGGGGCTACTTCCCCTTGCGGAGCATCCTACCAGGTAGCTTTCCCGTGTGTTTCGTCTTATCTATAGTGAATACTCCATTGCAGATGACATAAGGGATGCCTGTAGGGAACTTATGAGGGTTCGTGAAAGTCGCTTCATCCCTTACGGTCTCTGGGTCGAAGACGACGATATCGGCTTTGTATCCTTCGCGTAGTAGGCCCCTGTTTTTAAGGCCGAGGCGTTGTGCGGGAGCGCTCGTCATCTTTCTGACCGCCTCCTCCATGCAAATGACCTTCTCCTCCCGAGCATACTTGCCGAGTACTCGTGGGAATGTACCGTAGTATCGAGGATGAGGTTTCCCCAAGCCGAGGATGCCATTTGGGCTTATAGCCGAGCCGTCGCTCCCAACCATCCCAATGGGACTCCTCATCACATACTTCACATCTTCCTCAGTCATTCCAAACATGACGGTTGGTACAACTGTGTTCTCCGCAAGTAGTAGATCACAGGCGGCGTCGTGTGGCTTCTTTCCCTGCTCCTTCGCGATTTCCGTGATGGTCTTCCCGTTGTACTGTGGGTTGTTTTTCGCGAAGACTACAAGGACACCATCCCAGTCACGCTCTAGGCGTTGTTCCCTCGCCATGCGTTTGCGTAGCTCGGGGTCGCGTAGGCGTTCCATCATCTTCTCGGGGCCGCCTTCGTGGGCCCAGTGAGGGAGGATGGCAGCAAGGCCGGTGCTTGATGCGATGTAGGGGTACTGGTCGAAGGCTACATCAACTCCTCGAGCGCGTGCCTCTTCGACGAGGTTGAGGCTTTGCTTAACCATGCCCCACGCCTTCTTACCGCTCGCCTTGAAATGGGCAATCTGAACCGGAAGACCCGCCTTCTCCCCTATTTCTATCGCCTCTCTCACAGCGGGTATGAGTGAGTCGCTTTCCTCCCCCCTTATGTGACTCGCGTAAAGCCCCCCATACCTCGCAGAGACCTTTGCGAGCTCGATGATTTCCAGCGTCTTCCCATAGACACTTGGGGGGTAGATCAGGCCGGTGCTCATGCCATATGCGCCATCCTTCATGGCATTATCAACAAGCTTCTTCATCTTCCTCAGCTCCACATCGGTGGGTTCTCTCTCCGCGTAGCCTAAGATATTCTGGCGTATAGTGCCGTGACCTACCCATGTCGCAACGTTGAAGCTGACGCCCTGCTGGTCGACGCGATCCATATAGTCACCCATAGTAAACCAGTCGAACTCGAAGTCTTCTGACACACCTCCTCGTCCGTACTTTTCCCTGTAACTTTTAACCAACTTGTTCATTGGCGCGGCAGAAGTTCCACAGTTACCCACAACCTCAACAGTGATTCCCTGATAAACTTTCGACTCAACGCGTGGGTCAACGAGGAGGGGAATGTCGCTGTGGCTGTGTATGTCCATAAAGCCTGGAGCGACGATGTGCCCCCTAACATCCACTTTCCTTACCGCATGAGCACCCTTCAAATCGCCGATGACTTCAATCTTGTCCCCAACGACACCGACGTCGGCCCTGAACCATGTGTTCCCTGAGCCATCGACGACGTGCCCGCCCTCAAACAGGATGTCGAACCGCAAAACCAGTCACTAGATACGAGATAAGTTAAAGACGATAAAGAGTTTAGCATGGGTCATTAAAAATAGGGATATGCTGGTTTTAATCACGCGTCTTGGCGAGCCTCTCCGCCAGTTTAGCCATCGCCTCACCGATCTCCCTCGCCTTATCCATTCCCTCCTGATCCTTCAGGACATCCCCTGGCTCACTCGCAACGGCATTTGGAAAGCTAGCTATCCCCGGTACAATCATCCTTTGGGCGAGTATGAAGATCAACATCTGACACCACGTCGTGGCAAGGCCAGTCCTGTAAGCTACAGACATCGCCCCGCCAACCTTCCCAGTGAACGCTGACCTTCCAGTGGCCCTATTATTGAAGAAACCCGCCCTATCAATAAGCGCCTTCATCTGCGGGGTAACTGACTCGAAGTAGCTGGGGCTCGCGAATAGGATCGCGTCGGCGGTAGCCATCTTGTCGAAGACCTCGGCGAAATCGTCGTTCGTTTTACATCTCTTCGTTTTAGCGCAGGAGGCGCAACCGTCGCAAGGACCAACAATCTTCTCACTGAGAAGGATCATTTCGGTCTCCACTCCTACCTTGCTCACAGACTCTAATGCGGTCCTCACAAGAATCTCGGTGTTCCCTCCCCTACGCGGACTACCCACTATACCTAGAATTTTGACCATGCTGAACAAATTGATGGCTTTGTTACTTATCAGATGAATGGCTGTCTTTAGGGTACCTTAAATAGAGATAACATGTAGAAAACAATGTGCTTAGCTGGTTTGACCTACTAGAGCTTCTCCTTAAGGAGCCTGCCCAGAGCCTGTATCCCCGTGACTATGTCCTCCTCAGAAGGTAGACTGTAGTTTAGGCGCAAGTAGTTATGAACAGGTTTACTGAAGAATAAGCTCCCTGGGACGAAGGCGATACCATTCTTTACTGATTCCATGAGGAGGGAGTCGGTGTCGAAGCCCCTAGGGAGTTTGACCCAGAGGAAGAGACCGCCCTTTGGCTCCTCCCACTTCGCCTTCTTTGGGAAGCTCGTCTCCATCGCCTCGAGCATAACATCCCTCTTCTTCCTGTAGACCCTCGTCACCTTTGGTATCTGCCGCGCCACGTCTCCGCGCCTGAAGAGCTCCGCGGCAGCGTATTGGCTGAGGCCGTCGTTGCAGATGCTGGTATTGTTCTTCGCCTCTATCATGTGGTCAGTGAATTCTGGGTTCGCCGTAATCCAGCCGATCCTCATACCGGGGGAGACCATTTTGCTGAATGTGCTCGTGTACATGACACGACCCGATTTGTCTAGGCCAGCTAGTGGTGTGGGCATCGGCCCTTCGAAGCTGATATAGCCATAGGGGTTATCCTCGAAGATTATGAAATCGTACTTATCCGCTAGCTCAAGCACACGCTGCCTCCTCTCCAGAGTCATGAGGCTGCTGTCAGGGTTTTGGAAGCTGGGGATTATGTATAACATCTTCGCCTTCTTCCCAGTTGCCTTGATCTTTTTCAACTTCTCCTCAAGAATATGCGTATCCATGCCCTCGAAGTCGATGGGGATATCAACAAACTTTGGGTATTGTGTCCTGAAGGCTGATAGAGCCTGAAGGTAGGTAGGAGCGCCAACCAGGATCATATCACCTTTGTCAATAAAGACCCTGCTGACGAGGTCGATTGCCTCCTGACTCCCAGTTGTTACAATTATCTCTTTCGTGGGGTCAGTCTTGATCTTGTGCCCCGCCATGAATGTGGATAATTCCTTCAGAAGGGAGGGCATCCCAGCAGTCTCCCCGTACTGAAGCATCTCAGCCCATGCCTGTGGAGAAGCTTCCTCGAATATCCTCTTCACCTCAGCTGATGGGAGGCTCGGTACATCGTAGCTGCCACCCGTGAACCTGATCAGTTTCGTCCCAGGCTTGGGTAGGATTATCGAGTTCATGATGCTAGACTCGAAGGTCACGCCCAGTTTAGAGTAGAACTTCTTAGAGTCAAACAAGGCTATCGAAGACGCTTACCCTGCCTCTCTATTTACATTTATGCCTCGCCTAACCTGCTTTGAAGGCCTGTAGGAATAATTATTGAGGATTCGTAGTAACCTCTGATTTTAATCGTTCACCCAACAAAGCCAACAATCGAAGCGTATAAACAGACCAACAACACCCCCAAGAACCCAAAAACCAAACCTAACCAACCAAAAACAGA
>JBEKDF010000021.1:0-49177 GCA_050014495.1 Bathyarchaeia archaeon | reverse complement strand
CTTGTATGGACCAGATTCCTTGTACCTCTCCAGGTCCTTATAGTCGTTGAAGTAGAAGTAGGCGCCCCAGAGCCCGGTGTTGTCCCTCGACCTGATGAACTCGACCCTACGCATGCCGTCGACTCCCCGTAGCCACTGGCTGTTGGCTTTCATCCACTTCATCATGTCTTTGCCCGTCTGGCTAGTGTATGTGACTCTCCTCACAATCATGTTAGCTCCTCCTTATGATTCTGCAGTCACTGAATGGTGAAGGTAGAACCGTTTTTTATTTCTCCCTCTTGGATATTTAATGGTTGCGTACAGTTCAGTATCAGAGGGAAGTGAGGATAAGGCTATTGAGGAAATCAGATTAGTGGAAACCTACCGCCATAGAACCTCATATTTTCTACGCTGGGGAATCCCATGGAACTCGTTCTTGGAGTAACCAATCATCATTGCTCCAAGAGGTATACTTCCTTCAAGAATCCCCAGAGCTGCAAACATCGGCTCAGAACTCCTAGCAGCGATGGTGAACAGACCACCCCAACACGACCCCAGCCCAGCCGAGTACGCAGCCAAGTCGAGGAACGTCAACGCGATCTGCGCCTCCCAATCCCACCTCGCATCATCAGCGTAGGCTACCACAACGTGTGGAGCACCCCACGTGATGGAGTCAACGCCTGCGTCCCAGTTCCCCACCCACTTCGCCGCGTTTATCGCCCTAGCCCTCTCAGGGTTATCCGTGATCATCGACCTCAGATACTCTGCAGCCATACTGGCAAATCTCTTCACCTCAGATCGATCCTTGATAACCAGCCACTTCACAGCCTGAGAGTTCAAACCTGTCGGCGCGTGGTTCGCCACGTCAATGATTTTCTCAAGTTGTCTAACTGGAACAGGCTTGTCCTCGTAGCTTCTCACCGATCTGCGAGACCTGAGCAGATGTTCTACTTGCTCGTAGTTTGGGAGAAGCTCTCTTCTCAGCGGTGTGAGGCTACTCGGATTCATTGATCTATGCGTTAGTGCTCCGGTGGGGCAGACTGCTACGCAGTGTCCGCAGTCCATGCAGTACTCTTCGGCGTCCGCTTTGGCAATCGGTATCCCAGCAGAGGTCTCTATTAGTCGGTGCGGGCACTCCTCGGAGCAGACTCCGCACTCTATACATTTATCACCGTTTACTTCGAGAAAGACCATCATACATCACCTATCTACGCAGTAACAAGGATGTGTGCAAGCCTCTCACCGTCAATGCTTCCACCCGAGAGAACGCACACACTCTTGCCACGATTCTCCTTCGGAGTAGCCAGAGCCGCTGCCAAACCAATCGCACCAGCACCCTCAGCAACTAACTTATTCTCAAGTGCAAGAAAACGGATAGCCTTCTCAATCTCCTCATCAGAAACGAGCACCACATCATCCAGCGTCTCCCTCACCAGCCTCAACGTGTCTTCGGAAACCGAGTCGTTGATTGCATCAGCGATAGTATCTCTATGCTAAATCGTAACTACCCTGCCCTGTCTAAGACTCTCGTAGAAGTGCGGCGAGTACTCAGCGTTAACCCCGATGACGCGGACGGAGGGTTTCAACGCCTTAGCCGCGAGAGCAACACCAGAAGATAGGAAGCCCATCCCCAAGGGAACATAGATGGTATCCGTCTCAGGGGCATCCTCCATCACCTCAACCCCGATGGTTCCATGCCCATCCAGTAATCCGAAGTCGGCTAGTGGGTGAAGGAAGCAGTAGTCGCTGGGAGGATTATTGACGTATCGGATTAGCCCATCCAGTGGCATCAACTGGACCTCTATCCCGTATTTTCTGCTTGCCTCTATCTTTGACTTGGGTGCGTAGTCAGGCATTATTGCCCTAGCTGGGACTCCGAACATGTTTGCCACGTATCCCAGCGCCTGCGACATGTTTCCCGCGCTGAGTGTTGAAAGCCCCTTTCTCCTCTCTTTTGCTGGTATCTGTGCTGCCCAGTTGTAGACTCCTCTGATCTTGTAGCTGCCTACGGATTGTAGCATCTCGGGTTTGAGGAGTATCTGTGTGTCCTCTTCCTTGTACCATCTTAATGGTAGTAGGGGTGTGTGTAGTGAGATACCCTCTATTCTAGATGCGGCTTCACGGAAGTCTTTGAGTGTTGGTCTGTGTTTTGGGTTTCTAGATTCCTTCATCCAATCGTTCAAAGAATTATCACGATTGAATTAGTTAGCTTGAAGTGTAGATAAGATTATTGAGCCAATATTCACTCAACCGCCTCCTATTCTGGTGTGCCGAGGCTTTATGAGGCGTGAAGAATCGTGAAGCCTCGGGGTTCCAACGTTGAGTGTAATGGTCACATTGAGTCAGTGCCAAGTTGAGAAGCTGCTGAATATAATGCTCGCGCGCATTGGGAGGCGTCCCTAGAGGATTACACCTTTTTTGGTTGACTCAGTTTCGCTTTAATAATTTCAGCCGCCTCTGTTAGGAACTGCTTCGCCTCGCCGAGGCCATTTATCCCAGCGGCAGTCGGATGACCTCCTCCCGCTCCTTTGTAATGCTCAGAAAGTGGCTTTGTAATATCCTGGCCAAGATGAACTCCGGAGATCTTGTAGAACTCCTCAGTTGATCGAAGGCTTGCTTTTAATTTTTCTTTATTATTCCCTGCAATGATAGCGACGTCCGCCCCTAGGTTTAGTATACCTCTAGCGGCAGAGGGTTGGAAAGAGCCCAGACTCGATGTCGCAATGATCCATGGATCTATACGGTATATTGTCAATCTTTGTGCGGCCTTGAGGCGAGCCAGTCTCTCAGAGACATCCATCACACCTTGAAGAATTTCCTGAGTTCCACTAAGTGTTGCGCCTAATTCTAGTAGCTCCGCAATAATCCTGAATGTTCCGGGATTACCTATTGCAAAATGTTTCGAGTCAAATGATATTCCCAACAACAGTGTTTCTGCTACATCTTTTGGCGGAATAAGTCCGAATGAGAGCCATATTTGGTAAATGATCTCGCAAGTGGCGACTGTTGAATCGTCTACTAGATAAATTTTAGCAATCCGTGAAATTTCATCGTCTCTGTTGTGGTGATCTATGAAGACCCTTGTGGCGTCAGTCTTCAGCATAGTTTGGAGCACTCCTAACTGGATCAGGCTCCCTGTGTCAACGACTATTATCGTGTTTGCATCCATGATTTTCGAATGTGTCGAAGTTTCAATTCCAAAGTGGCTTATCATTCGATTAGCTAACGAGCTTGCGCTATCAGGGTAGAGGATCTCTGTCACTGCTTGTTGATCGAGAGTGTGGATCAGTCGATCGATCGAATACGCTGCACCAATAGCATCGGGATCTGCGTTATGATGACATAAAATAGAGACTTTGCCTTTGAGATAGTTTTTGAGCTGGTTAAGTTCCACGGCCTCTAACATCCCTGGAAACACTTTACACACGATGTATTAAAGCGGATTAACCTCTACATAATCGACTTCTTGGATGAGGAAGATTCATTTTAAATCCACTTCAAGCAATAACTGAAAAATAACCATGCTCGCACTTAATAGGCTATATAAAATCTAGCTATATTTTAGAAATGACAGTACGCGAGTATCGATTATACTTACTCCATTAATACGGTTGGGGATGATGAATAAATTGTTTAAACTTGGATTTGGCTTCTTCAAACTCCGAGGAGTGAGAAAACTCAGAAGATCGAAAAGAGGCAAACAGAGTTCAGTAGATTAATTAAAGTTAATCCTGCTTCTGTGGGAGGCCAAGCTCCCTCTGCAGTGTCTCCTGTAAACCCTGGAGTTTCTCTTTAGCCTTTTCTTCCTGCTTCTCTAGAACTTTTTCTCTCATTTCGAGAAAATCCTTCCGCTCAGCGAGTTCCTTGACGACTGTTGCCTTATCTTTCTCTACTAGCACTGCGCCAACAGACTTGTATACTTTGACGCCTTCGGGTGTCTCGTTAAGGGTCGTCAGCGCCCTTTCGGTCTCAGATTTCTCAGCATCGAGCCTTTGCTTCTGAGCCTGAAGTTGCTGCATTGTGTTTTGTAATTGTTGGAGACGTGCGATTCTCTCCTGAACGTTCGGGGGGAACTGACTAATGTCAGACATCTGGATTCGTCTGTTTAGGTTGCGCCCTTCCCCTTATATCTATTGGGCGTGGCGGCTTACCTTACCATCAGGGAGACCTCAGAGTTCACATCGAGGTCGAGTTCGCCAAGTTTTCTAGATGTTATTGCAAGGGTGGGTTCTCCGCCGGGGAGAAATATGAAGAATGCATCGACGTGCGTGGACTCGATCATCAACTCGAAGTCAGTGCAATCAGCGACGCAGGTCCTAGGTCGTATGTCAGTCACGTTTCCTATTTTTTTTCCGAGCAATTTGACAGGTGTATTCTTTTTTGGGTTCTTCAGATGTGCACCGAACCAACCATAAATTGGCATCCCGCCATCAAGTATTCCTGGTATACCACCTATATCGGCAACAACCCCTGGGGTCGTTAGATTCAACTTGATCAGTGCGTATCCCAATCGAGAGGAGGTCACAACTCCTGTAATTTCTTCGGTCAAATCGAGATCATTTAAATAAAATAGGCTATCGATAGGATATCCTCCCCGAACTCGTAATGGGTCTCCTACAGGTCTAACCTCAACGTGAGCGTGAAGCGGCGTCTGATATCCAAAGTACCCAGAGCGAATGAGAGGACCTAGAGCCTCCCCTAAGGCGACAGATTCTCCTTCCTTAGCCTTTGTTTCGACATGAAGAATCTTGATGACACTTTTTGGGTCTATAATGCTCTTAATTATTGTTACAACATCGAATTTGGGCGCCTCAAAGCCGTGCCCGGATGGCGCTTTTACATATCTTACAAGAAGTACCTTGCCATCGATTGGAGATGGCATTGGTTCATTGATTATCGGGTTAGGATATATGTCAATACCACTCATCAGGTGATGTGCTGGATACGGGCTATTGTAAAAGGCATATCTCCCATCGATGGGGCAGTAAATTGTAACTCCGCTTGATGTAGCGACCGGTACCATTGAAGCCAAGTTGACTTGTATCTGTTAGTTCTTAGAGAAATTATTTTCGTGATGTAGGTACGCGCGCTTAATATCTAATGCATCTTCAGTGTGCACATAATCTAATAATTTGGATATGTACAAAAAAGTAATAGATGTCTTCGGGGAACCCCTTTTATTCCTTGTTATCCCTACTCGTTTGAACTCTATGGGCGTAATTCTTGCTATTGTCTCCCACCCCGATGATGAGACATTCGGTTGTGGCGGAACTCTTGCGCTGCATGCAGAGGCGTCGAGGGTTTTGTGTCTAACATGTAACCCAAGGGACCGCAGAGAGGAGCTCGAGAATGCATGTAAATCACTTGGGCTTATGGAGCCAATAGTCTTCATGGAGAGCAACTTAGTCCATTCAGGTGAATTAGTCAAGAAGGTTGCTGACGTTATTGTGATAGCGAAGCCAAACATAGTCATAACTCACCTTCCGTTCGACTACCACGCCGACCATAGAACGACCTACAATGTCGTAAAAGAGGCGATTGAGTGGGCAGCTCATACGACCACATATGAGAAACCCTGCCTCGTAGAACGTTTACTACTCATGGAGGTAAACACATTGATCCCCGACCCCAAAATCTTAGTCGACGTCTCCGAAACGATGGTAAGGAAGAAAGCCGCGGTGGAGGCTTACAATTCCCAGTTGGCAAAGTTCCCATGGGGATATTATCAAAGATTTAACGATCAAAAGGCTAAATTTAGAGGAACCCAGGCGAACTGCGTCTACGCAGAAGCCTTCGAGGAAGAGTCGCTGAAAAAAAATGGGCCATTCTACGAAGTGAAGACAACTAAGAATCTACTAAGGTGAATAGAATGAGTGTTATTCCCCCAGTACAAATATTGTATCAAAAGTACACGGAAAAAGAACCTAGTGGCGAATATGCTACACGTCTCTGGGGTAAGATTCCCTATAATATGGCAGAGTGCCATGGGTATTTTGGACATATAAGAGCGAATTATGGTGTAATGCCAGATGAGCTTGAGGGACTGAAGAAGGCTATCAAAAACCAGATGAGGGAGTTGGGTATTCTCACCTCTAAAGTCTCGAAGCATATCGACTCACTAGATAGAGGTTCGGTCGAAACAGGACAACAACCTAACTGCCTTGGAGGACCCAGCTTCATCTTTAATAAGATAACCTATGTTTCGATCCTTGCTGGTCTGGAAGGAAAATATGTTCCACTTTACTACGTCGGGGACTATGACAGTGTCCAAGCGGAGCTACTTAACATCCGAATACCGAGCCCCTCAGCGAAAGGAATGTTAATCACCTACCCATCTCCGCCGGGGTACGATGGGGCACCGATACGCCGATTACCTAACCCGGATGAAGAGTGGCTCAGAAAAACACTCGAAAAGATAGAAAGCAACTACCGTGGCCTTCTCAAGGGTGTGGAGCCAGCGAAGCAAGAAAAGGTAATTCAAAACCTTTCCCACATCTTCACAATCCTCAAGGGAGCCTACTATTCGACGAATAACGTAGCTGACTTTTCAACGAAGATTTTAGGTACAATTGTAAACCTCGAAGCAAACTTAGGGGTTCCGATGTTATCAGCTACAGATCCGACTATCAGGGGTTCCTTTAAGCACGGATACGAGATACTTCTATCTGAACCAAACCGTAGTAACTTCGTTCATGCATCTAATGATGCCGTCGACCTCATCGAGAGACTTGGTTATAGAGCACAGATAGGGAAAAGGTCCGACGACTATGTGCCTTTTTTCCTTGAGTGCCAGACACCGAGCTGCCATGGGAGCAGGATTGAGTTAAAGTACAGGGCTGGATCAGGCTCCACCGCTAGCGTGGGGGGTAAGTGCCAGAGATGCGAACAGGAATACAGTTACTCATTCTCAGCGGATAAGCCGGACATTGAGGAGATTGCAAAAATAATAACTCCAAGAGTCGACTCACGTCAGGTGGTCGTTGACTCCGTTATCCCCGTTGTTTCACATGTTGGTGGACCGGGGGAGACAGGTTACTACGCAGAGGTTATCCCCGGGGTTTCGAGGCTCGAAATACCGTTTCCGATGTACACTCGCTATGCCAGAGTCTTCTATAACACCCCTTGGAATGAGGTTGCGGGTAAAAGTGTTGAGGCGAATGGTTTCAATACCCTATCTCGAAGGGAGTTATTCGAGGCCATAGCGAAGTGGGTGGAAGCAAAAAAGGCTAACAATGTTGAGAGTATCGCGCAGGCACATGCCCTCATCAGGAAAGTTATTGATGAGACTTACACGGAGTTGATTAATGTGAAGACGGAGGTCGAGTCTGAGATTGACGTCATTAAAGGAAAGCTTGGGGAACCCTCGACCAGATCGACTCTAATGCAGGAGATGAAGACGAAGCAGATTATGGTTCAACAGCTGGATAATTACCTATCTTACTCTTTCGGACACTTCGCTCCCGAGAAGTATGGGCAGGAGGTCAGCTGGTTATGGATCGATTTGGCATCCGTCTCGGGCATCGGGGAGAACGTTGAGATATACAGGAGACTATATGGGGGTTGGACGCCTAACTCCACGATCTTCTTCGTCAACCTCTAATCTTAGCGCATGCATTATATTCAGGTGAAAGTGAGAATATGACTCTGGGTTTCTTCTCCGATGTTCAGGGTAGTTGAAGTAGCTCTCCCGGCAAGGGTGTCCGCTCAATCCACGACCGGATCATGTCAGCGAAGAGATCAGGCTTCTCCATGCCCCAGTTGTGGCCTGTACCTGGGGCGACAAAGCAGGGTACTCTAGGATATTTTCCACGTATCATACGAGCAGACTTTTTGATCAACTCTGGCTCATTCTCACCGCAAGCTACGAGTAGCCTAGAAGCATCGGCAACAGAAGGCAACGAGTAGGTCATACTTTCAACGACTACCTGAGTATAGAAGTCGGGTGTCATGAGCCTGGTATCATTCCTGAAATCAGCCTCGTATTCAGGCGGGACTTTGATTTGCCTCATGTTGGCGCGGATCATGTAATCTGTATTCTGGAGTGGACTGTAGAGGATCATCAAGAGCTTCAGAAAGGGGGATAGGAGCCGTATACCGTTGTTTGGCGATACGTTGGTTCCGCTTACGATTGTTCGGTCTACAAGTTCCGGGTGTGTGCTCAGGAGCTGTAAGGCCGTCTGGCCCCCCATGGAGAGGCCGACGACGTGAACTCGGCCTGAGGTGACCCTACTTCTGATGAGTTCGGCTACCTCCTCGGCTGCTGTGCCTATTTTTATGGGGCCGTCAGCGTGGCTCCCTCCATGTCCTGGTAGGTCGGGTACTATGCAGTGGTAGTCTAGGAGTCTCGTGACTTGTGGGAGCCATGTCCAACCACTCATACCGCCGCCGGGGAGGAAGAGGATCATGGGGGCGTCGGAGGGGCCCGACTCTGTGTAGTATAGCAAAGTGGTATTCCTTGGTCGAGTATCAAGTTGGGGTTATTAAAAGTGTTACCAGCTGCCCTAATCGCGTTCGCGCACAGTCAAGTGGAAGTGAGGATAAGGCCATGTGGGAAAATAAGTTACTTTACCACGATCACTGGGCACGACGACTCAGCGACGACCCTACTCGACACAGAGCCAAGTATCCAAGCCTTCGCCCCACCCCTCCCCCTACTACCCATAGCGATGCAGTCAAAGCCCTCATCCTTAGCCGTCTTCAAGATAACGTACGGCGGATCATTACTCCTCTCACTCCTCACATCATACTTGACATTCAAGGCCTTGAGGCTCTTCTCAGCATCTGCCAGCAGCTGCATCGTCGGCTGATCACGAATCTCGGTTCCCTCAAGCTTCTTCACCTGATCATCCCAGGAGACGTGGAGCAGAGTGACTGATCCGTTGAACTTCTTGGCGAGATCCGCTGCCTCGCTCAACGCCCTATTCGAGTACTCGGAGCCGTCGTATGCTACCAGGAACTTAGCGCCATCCTTCAAGTTTGTTCACCTGAAACAGAAACTAATCATCAGTATGTATAACACTTACTGTAATTAATTGAGTCACCGTACGAGGGGATCATGCTTAGAACTATTCATGAATCGTTGAATATCAGGTAGAGCTGAGGATAAGACAATTGAGATAAGGTCATCTTCTCGTACCCCGGGTGCTGCTGCCTCCAAATCTCGGGAACCACACCGTAGAGATACTCAACGTACTCCGCAGCTGTGGGGGTATTCCACAATTTCCGATACGAAATCGCGCGCGTAAACGTAGCTCGCACACATTTCGCTTATCAGATATAGATAATGGGTTCCCTGCGGACAGTGAATAATTTATCAATCCTCTCAAGCCTCTCACGAGAACCCGGGGTATCATCAACCTGAGCCCCTAGAACACCCCCCGAACAAGCACGAATACAAGCAGTACACCGTATACACAACCCATCATCAACCTCCCGAGAATCCACCTTCACAGCACCAGTCGGACAAACATCAGCACATCTCCCACAATCCGTGCATTCCACCTCCTTCGAGAACTCAACCCGCATGAGCCCCCTCACATTACCTAAAACCTTCTTATGATAGCCATCGGGTAAGCTCTCAACCTTCTCATTGCTGAAGTGGTTATTCAGAAGCCCCGAGATCTGGATCTCCGATGGATCCGAGGATATCTTCCTCCTGATCTGTTCACCGAACCTCGCCGCGATCTCCAGTTCATGTTGATCCGGCCTTCCAAAGCCCCACCGGACTCTCTCCCTCGCGAAAGAGTGTTCGGCTATGAAAGATGCGGCCGCCGGTATCTTGAATCCCCTCTTCCTCAGAAGTTTAGTCATCTCCTCCACACAGGTTTCAGGGGAGCGGTTACCGTAGACAGCAACAGATACCGCGTATTTACCCTCTCCCTCAATTCGTCTAAGTGGCTCCATCATGGGCCATGGTATTGATCCCTCATATACCGGTGACCCTACTAGGAGGAGGTCTCCCTGGACTTTTCCATTAAAGGAATCTCTTTGATGAGGGAGTGTCACGTCGATTTTAGTGGCTTGGGGTAGGCCTATGTTCGTTTCAATGATTGATAGGATGTTTCGTGTTGTGTCGGTTGGGGAGAAGCATAGGCTTTGCACCGTTTTCACATTAGCCATGATATCATCAAGTATGTGTGTTGGCATGAAATGAGAATAAGACTTTCGTCCACTTTCATGCGAGCGTAGCGCGCGCGACCTCTAAGTTATTTAGGGTTTTCGCATAACCTTTTCGAATATCTCGATGTACTGATTGACGACCTTCTCCGCAGTGTATCTCTCTAGCACGATCTTACGGGCCCTCTCGCCAAGATCGCGCCTAAGCTTTGGATCTCTTATGAGGCGAAGGATTGCTTTGGCGATCTCCTCAGGGTGTCTCGGTGGCACGAGAAGCCCGTTCTCACCATCCTCAACGATCTCTAGAACGCCACCGACCTTTGTTGCAATCATGGGAAGCCCCGTGCTCATCCCTTCGAGAAGAGTCAGTGGAGCACTCTCAGTCTCGGAGCAGAGGACACCGATGTCGCTACAGCGCATTAAGTTTGGTATGTCGCTCCTAAACCCAGTAAGAATAACATTTCTATGGAGCCCAAGAGTATCTATTAATTTCTCGACATTATGCCTGTCGGGACCATCACCTACAAGCGTAAGTTTAGCGTTGGGTTCATCCTTCGTCACTATCGCCATCGCGTAAACAAGATCAGTCACACGCTTCACAGGTCGAAAATTGCTCACATGAATAATGCCACCGCACTCGCTATCATTAACCTCGACCGACTCGCAAGGAGCCGGGGTAAAGGTTTCAGTGTCGACGAAATTCGGTATTACATCAACCCCCCGCTCGATACCTAACCTCTCATACGCCTCCCTCTGCATGAACTTTGAAACTGCTGTGACAGCATCAGCTTTCTCTACGCTGTAATTGTTAACGATCTTGTAGCTCGGGTCGCTCCCGAGTATCGTTACGTCGCTTCCGTGAAGAGTGACCACATAGGGTACCCCGGTTATTTCTCGAGCAAGAAAGGCTGCCGTTGCATGAGGGATAGCGTAGTGGACGTTGAGAACATCTAAATTTTCATTTTCTGACACCCTTGCCATTTCAGATCCTAGGGCTACCGTATACGGGGGGTACTTGAAAAGAGGGTATTCAAGAACGTTGACTAGATGAACATGGACGTTCTCCTGATCTATCCCTTGGACAGCAAATGGGCGCTCATATGTTATGAAATGGACATCGTGGCCCCGCTTGGCGAACTCAACACCAAGGCGTGTTGCGAGTATACCACTACCGCCGACTCCAGGATAACAACTTATTCCAATCTTCATGTAAGTAAACCCCCAACAGATAGGGTGTTTAGAAAGGTAGAATAAAAGTGTAAACGATTACTTTGTACCCTTTATCCTCTTTTCCACGCCGAGGATGGCAGCTATCTGTCCCTCATGGTGAACGATCTCACTTACCATGAGCATCACATAGAACTCGCGCGGCTTCTTTCCCGCCCAAGCCTCCACAGGCTCATCGAGCTTGTCGTTCGTCAGCTTGTTGAGACCGGCGTTTAGCTTCCTATGACCCTTCTCGATGTCGGCCATGATTTTCTCCATTTTGTACTTAGGGTTACCAACGTAATCCTTAGGCCAATCTTTCGGCTGCTCTACACCCAAGAACTTTGGGAGAGAAACATTCAGCTCCTCACTCAAGTGGGTGAGTATCCACCTAATCGTATTGGCCTGAGTGCAACTCTTCCAATCTAGCTGCTCGGGCGTGAGGTTTTTTGTGGCGCCACCGAGTCTATCGAACCCGATTTGTGCAAAGTCCTTTATCATCTTCGTCTTTACTGTCATCTAACCACCAGAATTCCACTCTAAAATCAGTTTTAATGAATATATAATACTACCTAAAAAAATCTTTCTTTAGATAATATTTATATCTGCTCCAAATCTCATTAATATATGACCACTCAGGCACATTATGATAATTCGGTCAAGACAAATGATGTGGTTATAGGCTACAATAAATATCTCTCACACTATAAGAGAAACTCTTTACTCACCTACCGAACTGCACTTACATCCTACCTCATTTTCATATACCCTGAACTTGAACGGTTGAGGAATGGCAAGAAGTATCTAGATTACACCGAGGAGGTTGAAGAAGTGCTACAAGAGGCCAGCGTTAGATACCTGACAGAGAGCAGGGACTACCTCTCAGATCTCACCTCTTTCCGAAACTACCTAGAGTCACAGAAGAAAGCATCTCAGTCGAAGGCAGGTCGAAGAAGAGCTCCAGTACGCAGAGAAGTTCTTGAGCATCCATAAGGGCAGCAGGACAGTCATTGATCTTAGAGAGAAAGTCGAGAAGCAGAACAATGACATGGATATAGTTATTCGAAGCATGACTGTCAGGACAGATAAACTGGAAAATGAGCTTGAAGAGGTCAGAGGCCAGATCAAGACCGACCACGACCAGTTTATCCAAGTACTACAATCTGAACAAGCTAAGTGGATTGAGTCCATCCGCGAGATGATTGTAGAGTCACGCCCATTGGTTCCGGTTGAGGACTTAAGCGAGCCCGTCCATGTCCCAGTGAACTTCGACCTATCACAATACCAAGCTCGTCAGAAAAAGCTCGCTGAACTACTCAGAGATCAGGCGGTGAATGCATGAGCCGAATGTGGTGGCTGGGATACTTCGCCCTCTTCATCCTGCTTATACCACTACATGAGCTAGGACATTTGGCGGTTGTGCGCGCGCATAACGGTTTAAAATGTGATCCTTAAAAAATTAAGCTTTTATCGGGGCATCTTCGATCTTTTTGGGCGCGCGTCGGAGCCTATCCCCCTTCAATTCCTTCTTATGGGCTTTTCTATCATGATCCTTCTTCTTCGTCATTCTATTCGTGGGCATACTTTCAATTCACTCTTTCATGATATCTACGCGTGCGTGGCTATTATAGGTTCAGGACCTAAGAGGAGCAGCGGGTGAAAATGGTCCTTTAGTTTTTCAGAGTATCTGAAACCTGACAGGGGAAGATTCGAAGATTTTCATAATTATGAACATTGGACAGTGTTTCCACTTTACCTCATGAGGATGGGAGCCCGTGCACGTGCATACCGTATATATTAGGGATTTTGGGGTTCTTTAACCCCGCTTCCCAAGTAGATTAGTGGAGTAGACAAGTCAATGAAGATGAAAGAGGAGAAGAAGGGTTACAGGCTATTTACCGAATCCGAGAAGCGGGACAATAAACTACGAGATGCATTGAAGGACGTTCGCGGGACTAAGAAGCATTACCCAACACGGGATATGTGAATATGCGCTACTTCATGCGTGGGCATTTAGTCCATTGGTCTAGGTTGCTCATGTATTTAGCACGCCTCAGATATCTACAAGGGGTGATTTTATTCAACTCGCAATTATAGCACGCGTAGATGTCGTGGGGCCTCACGGCCTCACCCTCGCTCCACCCTACCTCTTTATGCGCCAATATCACCGCCTCATCAGATGAGGCTCAGGGTGAGAGTAAACCCAACCTCAAAGCATCACGGTTTAGTTCAGCCTCTTAAAACCTAGGCACATCAGGACAGGAGGCAGCCGAGTGAATGTTCAATCTGCATTTTTGCTACTTTTAATCAATCTAATTCCACCAGCCATCACAATCACTCCGAGTATTAGCCCTGTAACATAATTCATGGTAAAACCACTAAATAGGCCATTAAATAAAAAAAGGAGTCCAAATAGGCATAATAATATGCCTAAGAAAGTTCTGCCTAGACCCATAGTTTACTTTAATATTAAAGATGTATTTTGGGTTTGGGGCCATAGCCTTATCCTCGGTTCCACCTGAGTGCTACTCGTGAACTCGATTGATTGATCTTATCGTTTTACAGCCAGTATCACGGGCGCGCGCGTCCCTCTGGGGAGTAAGTCTTCGCCGACTACGGGTCAGAATCCCAGTAAACTCCCCAGAATATTCACAATGCGCGCGCATACGATCGCGCCAGTGAGGCTCAGGCTGGTCTGGTCGGTGCGCTATCCCATTCTAGTTGATTACCCAGCGCACGAAGTTGTTTTCTAACTTTTGACTATTGTGTTTAGAAACCAGATTGAGCTTGCGACTATGATTAACAGGATGAAGACCCATTGGACGTCTATTTGAGATGAAATTCCTGGGGACTCTGATTGTGCCTGGGCCGCCCCAGCCGCCTCCGCAGCAGTTCGCGCAATCTCAACAGACGTATCAGGATTAGCGGGACCCCCACCGGTAGATGTAGATGAGAGTGGATACACGGATATCTCGCGGGTCAGCTGCTTTACGCCGCCCTGCCAGACCGTGATTAAGTAGTTACCCGCTTCCCCCAAAACGAAATTGAAGGTAAACCAGTTTGAGTCTGCACTGTATAAGGCATAGCTCTCGTAGAAGGGCTCAACACCTCCTATCTGAGGCGTGATTACAGCTGTAGCACTGTATTCCCCAGTCTGGTTAGACCTTATCGGCCCCACACGCATCGTGATGGGTTCCCCAACGAAGAATATGTCGGAGGAAAATTCTATGTACCTTAGGGATAGTTGCGTAGGCGAACCGGTTTGGGCAGCCACTGTCGAATTAGTAGCTGGAGCTAGCTGAGCATGAGTAGAGGGAAGGAAAGCGGTCAAAGTACAGGCTGTTATGATGAATAAGAAGGTGGCGATGATGATTAATCGCTTCAAATTATTTTCATCAATATTTAATCTCATAATATGGCACTTAACTCTGTGTATACAATTTCTATTTATTGTAAACAGAGTAAGTTATTGTGTATACAATATTAATGGAAATATACGCGCATTTATTTTTTCACATGTATTCTCTTACAGAAACAACTGGCAAGGGTGGACACAGGGGTCTTCGCACGCAGAATCATTATTTAGTAAAGTCTTTATACTTTACACGTTATATTCACGTAGAACTTTATGATATCCTCTGCCTATCTGACAAGCCGACAGCTCGACATATGGGATATGAACCGGAGAGACGAGCCACGATCCAAGATAGGTGAACGGTTTGGTTTCACTAGGCAGGCGGTCTACGATGCTCTGAAGATCTCGATGGTGAAGGTTGATGCTGCACTCAGGCAGACTGCTGATGCAAGCTCGATAGAGATCATCAGGGTAGACACGAAGAATGGCATACTTCTCGGTCAGATGCCGATAGACTCGAGCAAAGTGATAATAACGTTCTCACGAAAGCATGGTATCCAGACATGGCACTTTGAGGAGCCCAACTGCGGTGATTGTAGATATGCCAAACGTTGCACTGAGCGCTTAATCGACGAGGCGAAGGAGAGGGACGTCGAGATCAGCTTGGAACAGAGAGCGTTTTCGCCGTCGAAACTTGCGCACATCATTTTCTCAAGACTAATACCGGAGTTGGGTTAATGATCTTCTTCGAGATCCTCAACACATACTTCGGATGGTGCCCGAGGTACAATTCTAACACACCGCAGACAACACCGAATCCCCTAACATCCCTCTCAACAATCGGCAAAGTGGCCATACTGACCCTCCTAGGAGCATGGGGAGCCATCAACCTATATGCCAGCCAAATACAGATCCCCTCCAATCTGAGCCAGGTCAGGCTACTCCTCTCCCTCGGTTTAACCGACCCTCAGCTCATTGGGTATCTTCTCACACTCGTAGCCCAAGCTGCATCAGCAGCGATACTAATCGTATTGCTCGCCGACTTCATCGTCTCAAGAAGAATCCTGAGGAGACACAGGATAGAACTCTCCGCACTACTCATCACAGAGGCCATGTACTGGCTCCTCTTACCCGTTGGGTTAACGAACATCCTCACCGATTGGGGAATGTACGTACTAGATTGGTGGTATAGTCTGGGACTGCTCGGCATCGTCCAGGCGATCTTCTTACTCTATATGGCCTATAAACTACTGTCTAACAGGAACGTGCTCAGCAGGAATATGTTCATACTTCTATCAGTAGTGTTCGTCGCCTCTATGGTACTTCCATGGATGATCTTTCTGCGACCAATTTCAATCATGAGATCGACACAGCAAATTTTCATTTTTCCAGATTGGGAGAACCTGGTGAACATTGGTCTTGTAACGGGCCAATTTCTTGATACGTTCGTCTATCTGGTCGCTGGCATTTTCTGTTTCAGGGTATATCGTAATCTGCGAAGAACCCATAGCATCGAATTGTCTTTGCCTAAATACGTTCGCGGCATAATCGTTCTCTGGGCACTGTCCTCTCTTGGTCTAGGACGTTTCATTCTAAATGGGAATTTAAGTGCCCTGTTTTCATGGAACATTTTCGCAATATTGAACTACGCTCTATACCTTGGGATAATAGTTGCCGCGTTATTACCCATGAGATTCAAAATCGGGGAGAACGTCCACGATACTCCGGAGATTAAAGTTTCAAAGTCACGGTCAACAATTACCTCGGATGGTGTTCAGGACTTTTCTCTATGTTACCCCGCTTCTCACAAAGCTTCCAATTTAAGCGCGAGCACGAAGTGAAGTAATTTGCTTACTGTAAAGCAGATAATAATAAGATCCATTCGACTCACAATTATCTTGAACGTTATCACCGTTATCTTTAGCGTAATTTTATCGACTTTTTTCCCTAGAGGTCTCTCAATCAGCGAGATAAACGGATATTTTGGCGACATCACAGGCGTTGAGGCTTTTATCGCTTTGCTCTTCGGAAGTGCTAACCAGTTTACGTGGACCGAGAAGTGGGCTTCGGCTATTACCTCTTACTTTAGGCGACCTTCGGGTGGTGTGAAGGATGAAGAGGAATCGCCGACTGCTGAGAGGAGTTTTCTCGCATTTGTCTTGTGTGGCGTATTTCTATTTATTGAAGTCGTTGCGCTTGCTTTGTTCACTTACCCGATTTCACTCACTTAGGTTATATGTCTACTATATTCATTCAACTGCTTCCTCCCCCGATATGCGTAGGTATTAAGAGCCTGGATGAACCCCCCGCGCGCGCATTTTTATCTGTAAGATTCATTAACTAATCCCTTTTTCCCTAACGTATTCTTCTGGCCTATACCCGCGTGATCAGTATATCAGTATCCATTCGGGCAGAAATATCGGTCTGTTTGGTAAAAGAGCTTAAACTTACTGATATTATCGGTATTGAAGAGTAATTTGGTCGTATCCGTTTGGAGCAGGTGAATTCTTAAGATCAAATTGTTTTATCACTAAAGGTTTTTAGATATTATAACAATCTTCTAAAGAAAACATTAGATATTACTACGTATTTATGCACGTTTCAGACACCATTTAGCAATTGTCGAGGAAGTTGGGATCCTTCTCCTTGAAGCGCTTCACAGTTCCTCGAATGTAGGCAATCTGCCCCTTGTGATGAATTATCTCACCTATGTATGCGAAGAGTCCGACCTTTCTCTTCTTAGTCCCGCCCCAAAGCGGGATCTCCTCCTCGAGCTGGGTGTCCGTGAGTTTTCCGATACCATCGAGGACAATCTTCTTACCAGTCGCGAGATCCTCCATATACTTCGTTAGGCTGTAGGACCTGTCCTTATAGTCATCGGGCCACCCCATAG
This sequence comes from Bathyarchaeia archaeon, assembly GCA_050014495.1. GTDB lineage: Archaea > Thermoproteota > Bathyarchaeia > TCS64 > TCS64 > UBA8941. The sequence goes on along the minus strand of JBEKDF010000021.1, from coordinate 31,628 downwards.
GCTTGTAATTTGGGTCTCCCTTGAGTATACGCGGGATGGCTGTGTTACTTATTCTGCAGAGGTGATTAACTATCCACTCGATGTTATTGGACTCCTCTGTTGGTTTGTAGCTTGCCTCCTTCTCGTCGAGTCCCTTTAGGGTCTCCTCCAACGAGTTGAAGTGGTACTCCGCGAGTTCTTTTAGTATCTGTGCTTTTGCTGACAAATTGTTCACCAAAGAATCTGAGTCAAGGTCATTAAATTGTTTATCGCTTATTATTGACTCGCCTCTTGATGGCGAAGGCGTTATAGGGTATTGATCTTGCAATATTCGGGGAAGAGATGTATCAAGAAACTCTCGTCATTCTGAAACCCGATGCCCTTGAGAGAAACCTCGTTGGGGCTATTATCGATAGATTCGAGAAAGCTGGCCTAAAGATTATCGACATCAAGTACTATCGTAAAGTGAATGAGGAGCTTTTGAGAAAACATTACCCCGCTTCTATGGCGGAGAGCCTTGGGAATAAAGCGCAACTCGCCACACCAGAGATCAGAGACCCGGTTGCCCATGGCTTAAAAGTCTTAGAGAGACTTAGAAAGTACTTCATCAGGAATCCCGTCATAGCCATAAGGTTCAGCGGTGATGACGCCATAAAGATGGTACGGAAGGTAACTGGATACACAGACCCTACGACAGCGGAGAAGGGAACCATAAGAGGCGACTTCGGCGTCGACTCAATCGCTAGAAGCAATGCCGAGAACAGGGCGTGCGAGAACCTTGTACACGCGTCAGGTAACCCGGAAGAAGCGAAGACTGAGCTCGCCCTCTGGTTTAATGAATAAAATATTTCTTAGATCACAAAAGCCCATCGCGTGCTTTAACAGAGAGGAAATAGAACCAGTATAGATTTTAGGGTTAACGATCCCTCTTACCCGCTATAAAGTCCTCAACCCACTGATGCGCCTGGTCATCTGGGACCTGTTGTGGTGGGTGTTTAAAGCTGTAGCTACTTATCCCGAGTAGTGGCCCGCCTATGCCACGGTCTAGTGCAATCTTAACTGCCCTGACGACGTCGATTACGACGCCCCCACTGTTTGGGCTATCATTGACGAGGAGTTTCGCATCTAAAAGCAACGGGAGGTTCCCGAAGGCCTTGCCATTAATCCTGATGTAGCAGACCTTGTGATCCTGCAGGAAGGGGACATAGTCGGATGGTCCTATTCTCGTAGGGACATCGTAGGGAATGAGGCTCTGGACAGCCTGCGTCTTACTGATGCGCTTCGTCTTGAGTCTGTTCTCGACGGTCATGTTTAAGAAATCGGTGTTTCCACCGATGTTTAGCTGGTAAGTGGAGTCAATCTTTACGCCACGGTCATAAAATAGCTTCGCGAGAACGCGGTGGACAATTGTTGCACCGACTTGGCTCTTTATATCATCACCTGCGACTGGGAGGCTCTTCTTTTCGAATTTTTCCGCCCAAACTGGAACACTGCAGATGAACTCTGGAATACAGTTTACGAAAGCACAGTTCGCGTCTAAGGCAGCCTGAGCGTAGATCTGTGTGCCCTTTGCGCTTCCAACGGGGAGGTAGTTGACGAGCATGTCAGCGTCCGTCTCTTTCAGTATCTGGGTGACATCGACAGCCTCGATACTGTTGTCGGCGTGAAAGGCCTCGTACATATGTGGTGCTACACCATCGCTTATGGGACCAGCGTAGACCTTAGCACCAGTCTTTGGAACATCACTGAACTTTGCACAGCAGTTAGGATGAGCCCAAATGGCATCCGCGAGGTCCTTTCCTATCTTCTCCTTGTTAACTTCGAATGCAGCAACAAACTTTACGTCCCGTATGTGATAGTCTCCGAAGTAGGCGTGCATGACGCCTGGTATGTCCTCGTCCTTCTCGACGTTCTTATAGAACTCAACACCCTGAACTAGGGCGGAGGCGCAATTGCCAACACCGACAATGGCTACTTTGATGACCGTTTTCGTTCCTCCATTAGAGCCCGCGTTATCAATAGGCTGAGGTAATAACCGTTTAAGGGTTTCCCAGTGAACTCGGCCGGGTTAGGATAATGTCTTCTTCACTATGCGGAGGACGGCCTCAATCTCCTCCTCGGTATTAAAGAAGTGGCAGGAGACGCGTATTCCTCCGATGCCAGCGGCGTATCTAAGGGCGACGATTATGCCCTCCTTCGTGAGGGCTCCATAGAGCCTTTGGTTCTCTTCGTGTCTCCCAGTGTTGAATGTGACGAGTCCAGTGTGCCTCTGTGGCTTCTCGGGGGTGTTTACTCTCACTTTGAACTCCTTGAGCCCTTCCATCAGCTTTTCTGCGAGCTCTCTATTTCTTTCCTCGATGTTCTTGAGGCCAAGGTCGTTGAAGTATTTGAGAGCTGCGTAGAAACCCCAGATCGCCTCGGAGGAGAGTAGGCCTTGGTTGAACTTCTCTGCTCCCTGGTAGAGGGGATGATCCCAAGAGACTATGTTGTCATGGCTCGGCTTCTCCCAAGGCTGCCCGTCCTTGAAAGCAGCCTCTACTTGGTTATAGCACCTATATTTGGGCTCGTATTTGTTAGCGATTTTCCTATTGACGTAGAGGACTCCCGCCATTGCTGGGCAGCACATCCACTTCTGGGAGCCGAAGGTATAGAAGTCAACACCATCCTTTGCGGGTTCCACGAGGACATTTCCTTGACTCTGGTAGCCGTCATCGACTACGAGGGCACCGTGGTCATGGGCTATCTGAGTCACTACTTTCACGTCATGGAGTAACCCGGAGGTCCACTCGACGTGACTTAAGGAGAGGATGCGAGTCTTGTCGTCAATTGCTGCCTCGAAGTCATCAGTTGTAATATTACCATTACTATGTTTGACGCTCCTTATCTCAACACCACTCTCCCTCCAAGGAAGGAAGGGGTAGGAGCCAGTCGGATAGCCTAAGTCTGTGATTACTATGTTTTCCCCACTCTTGAGTGAGATCATACTCGAGATCGTGTTGATTGCCTGGCTCACTCTGTTGACCCAGGTTACATCACCTTTGTCGACGCCAAGGGCTTTTGCAACCTCCCCGTTTGTATCAGGTGCTTTCATGGAATTGTTCTCATAGGTGTAAAATCTCCACCAGTCCATGGTCTTCTCCTGAACCCTTGCAAGAGCGGGGCCATGGGCAGCGCTGTTCATGTAACTTAGATATGAGAGTATGGGGAACTCGGCCCTGATCTCTTCTAAGTGTTTGGAAATGTCCATAGATGAGACGTTAGTTGATTGGGTATAAGAGGAGTTATGAGGTACGCCTATATGTGCCTGGGCGTGGAGAGAAGATTGTTCCGTCTCTCATTAGGGTGCTTATAAGCTTCGCTGCGTCGCTCCTGTTTATACCCTCCTCAGCGAGCGCCTCATAGAGGTCGTCATCCTTCACAGGACCTGTCCTTTCTAACTCAACGATCTTACCAAGAACCTTCTGCAGTTGAGTCTGTAGACTCCTTGGCTTGCCTGTGTAAAGTATGTCAATGTCTATCTGGCCGGTGGAGACGTCAATACCTACCTGCTCTAGACTGGCTTGCATGAGTGTAATAACGGCCTCAGCGTCCTCCTTCGTGACCTCGTTTCGTAGGTGGGCTTTGGCCCTTGCCTCAGCGAGCCTTACGAGGCTCTCTAGTTGGCGAGCCGTAATGCTAACAGCTGAGGCTTCGCCGCCCTCAACGCTGGCGGTCCTCATCTTGACGTAGAAGTCCCTGAATCGGTTGATGACTTCCTCGTTAAGGAGAGGGCGAACACGAGTCTTGGCGTAGCTGATGTACTTCCTGAAGAGTTCTGGGTCAATTGGGGAGGTGATTGTCGAGCCTCCTGATCTATGGAGACCGAGTATGTGCTCCGCCATCGTCGCGTCTCTTTCCGCGTCTGGGACATCTTTGAGAACGAATATGACGTCGAACCTACTGAGTATTGTTACCGGGAGGTTGATGTTCTGCCCGATAGTTTGGTATGGATTGTATCTGCCAAGCGTTGGGTTCCCAGCGGCAAGGATGCTCGTGCGGGCATTTAGGGTAGCAACTATGCCACCTTTTGCGATTGCGACTATCTGCTGCTCCATCGCTGGGTGTATCGCACCCCTATCCTCCTCCCTCATCTTATCGATCTCGTCGATACAGCAGATTCCTTGGTCGGCGAGGACAAGAGCTCCGGCCTCTAGAACGAAATTGCCAGTACCCCCCTCCTTGACTACGGCGGCGGTGAGGCCCGCAGCTGTACTCCCTCTCCCTGTTGTCAAAAGCCCCCTTGGCGCTATCTTCGCTGCGAATTGAAGAAGCTGGCTCTTACCCGTACCTGGGTCGCCGACGAGGAGGACATTTATATCCCCCCTGATTCTGACGTCGGGAAGATCCTTGTTGATGCCACCGAATAGGAGGTAAAGAATAGACTCTTTGACGTTCTCGTGGCCATAGATACTAGGTGCTATGGACTGGAGGAGGCGACGGTGAACCCAAGGGTCCGAGGCTATCTCCTTTATTTTCAATTCATCTTCAGGGGAGATGTCGGTCATCTCCGAATCGCGGCCGCTTACCTCTACGTGACTCGCTTCCATCACCATGTCGAAGATTCGGAGTTGCCCTCCACGACCGAAGCGCTGGAGAAGATCAATGCTGCCCACAATTGTGATTCTGTCTCCTGGGCGGGCCTGGTCGACGATGTCATCCTTGAGGTCGACATGTAGGCTCCGGGGTAACTGTCCTGGAGGGAGGTCCTCCGGCCTTTCCTGGATTGTGACCCTTTGTGAGTCCATAAAGACCGAGAGCTTTGGCACTAAATCGAATCGGGTCTTGCTGTCGCAGTGCTCACACTTTATAGGAGTCTTGAGTGTCTCTCCGTCCTGCTCGACGTAGTTAAGCTCGTTACAGTTGCTACATCGGAAGACGGCTTTCATCACCAGTGGCGTCGTTGCGGATGCACGAACGATTATACCCTGTAGCATGACGAGGCGCCCAATATGCTCAGAACCTATCTTCCTGAGCTGTGTAACGGAGGGGAGCGCCCTAAAGCGGACGTGTATCTTCTTCTGAGCCTCAGCGTAGATTAGATCACGTTGTCTGAGTTTATCGTATACGACTCTGCTGAAGAGCTCGAGTATTCTATCAGGGTCCTTCATTACTTCAGCGGCGAGCTCCATGTCGTAGTTGTAGAGATCGTTGAAGTCGACTAGGAGCGATCTTATTCCCTTTATGGGCATTTCCTGTATTGCTTGCTCGTACTTGATTACACCATCAGCATTACGGAAATCCTCGACGAATCGAGTGAATACCTCCTCATGGCTGACCTGCGTTGCCATTACCTAGTGCTCAACCTCCTGATTTCATGGCGCCACATTGTAACTATGTGCTCAAGCTCCTGATAGAGCGCTTGTTCCTCGGGTTGGAGAATACCGGGCTGAGGGGCTGTTTCAGTCGTAGCGATACGTGTAACCTTTCCCACTCTGCTATCGACGATCTCCCTGAAGCGGGCGTGAAGCCTATTGATCTGTTCCGCCTTCGTGACGTCACCGCTTACTGCTCTTGCAGCGAGTGTGAGGCTGACATAGGCTTTAGCATAGAAATCCTTCGGTAGTGCACCTGGGGCTCCACCGGGGTTGAAGCGCTCCTTGAAGTGAGTGGAGGTCCACTCTTCCATTGTGAGCCCCTCCTCACCATATTTGGCGAGTCCTGCCTCGACAAGAATACCAGCAACCCAGAATGGTACGGAGAACTCCTCTCTCTCATCCACCTCCTCAATTGTGAGCCCAGGGGTCTCAATCTTCGAGTTCTTCCTGAGTGCCACTAACTTGACGGGTGTGTTCTCATATTCGAGGAGATTCACATCCAAAGACAAGCTCATGGCACCCGCAGAAGATAAGCCCGGTGGCTGCGAGTATAACCATATCCATCATCCTGATTTACACCGGGGAAGCAAAATGACCTACATGTCTTTAAGAGGGGCCTAACTGAGGATAAGAATCGTGCAACCTGATGTGAGAAGCCTTGAGCAGCTTGCAGCACTTGTGAGGGCAGAGGCTGAGAAACTTGAGACCTGTAGGAAGGTGGAGGAGAGGATCAAAGGGTTCCGGGTGGCGCAGGGGGAGGGAAATGAGAGGTGGTTCGAGGAGCTTGTCTTCTGTCTTCTCACTGCAAATTATAGCGCGAGAGGAGCAATTGCATGCATTGCTGCCCTGAACGAGGACAACATTATAAACGAAGGTAGCTTAGAACAATTAAGAAAATGTCTCGAACACAGACACAGGTTCCCTAGCAAGAGGGCCGAGTTCATCTTTAAGGCACGCGCTCACAGGGACGACCTGAAAAAGATAATCACGTCCCAGTTAAGCAGTCAAGCTGCTAGGGACTGGCTCGTTGAGAATGTCACGGGTCTAGGAATGAAGGAGGCGAGTCATTTCCTTAGAAACGTTGGATACCTCGATCTCGCAATAGTAGATAAGCACATTCTCTCCCATATGGTGGAGCAGGGGATTATAGATGAGCGCCCAAAGACGGTAACAAGAAAGAGATACTTGGAGTACGAGGGTGTCCTAAAGCAAATCGCGGATATGCTTGGAATGCCTTTGGGTCAGATGGATCTCTACCTCTGGGCGAAGAAGAGTGGTGAGGTAATCAAATAGAATGAGAGTCAAATTTGATGGCGAGTCTAAAGAACTTTGGACTCTCTGGAGAGAGGAAGCCAATGTGAAGATGATCGATCAACGTCTTCTCCCCCATAGGTTCGAGATACTAACACTGCGAAACCACGAGGAAACGGCGAAGGCTATAAAGGACATGGCAGTCAGGGGTGCAGGAGCCATAGGAGTAGCTGGTGGATATGGCGTCGCACAGGCTGTACTGGAGGCACAGGAAAAGAACCAAAGAGAATTCAAGGCTTATGTCTCCGAAGCCGCTGAAATGCTCAGGAATACACGCCCTACTGCGGTTAACCTCTTCCACGCCATAGACAGGTGCCTAAAAGCTGTTTCGAAGGGAAGTATCGCCGAGCGAGTTGCAGCTGCCTGTACTGAAGCAGATAGGATTGCCCTTGAGGACCTCGATGCTTCAAAGAAGATGGGTGAGTACGGTAATCTCCTCATCAAAGATGGGTTTCAGATACTCACACATTGTAATGCGGGTGCCCTCGCCTTCATCGACAACGGTTCCGCCCTTGCCCCTATACGAGTTGCTCACAGATCAGGGAAACACATCTTCGTCTATGTCGATGAAACCCGTCCACGCAGCCAAGGAGCGAAACTCACATCATGGGAGCTACAGCAGGAGGGAATACCCTACGCCCTCATTGTGGACAACGCAGCCGGCCACTTCATGCATAATGGTGAAGTCGACCTTGTCATCGTAGGCGCTGACAGGATCGCTGCGAATGGAGACACTGCAAACAAGATAGGCACCTATGAGAAGGCTGTCCTAGCTCGGGAGAATGAGATACCTTTCTACATTGCAGCACCTAGAATGACCTTCGACCTAAAATGCACAACGGGGAATGGAATCGAGATCGAGGAGAGGAGTCCTGATGAGATCAACTGGGTCTGGGGCGCTGACGAAAATGGAAATTACACAAGAGTAAGGATATCCGCTAGAGGTACATTCGCTAAGAACCCAAGCTTTGATGTCACCCCCGCCAAGTATATTACGGGGTTCATCACCGATGTCGGCGTCCTCAGGCCGCCGTACAGGAGAAGTATCCGGGAAGCACTTCGCCCCGGGAAGGGTAAGATTATCTGACCATACAGCTTATATTTTCGGGACAGATTCCTTTTGGCGGAGCCCGCCTTAGCTCAATGGTAGAGCATTCGGCTGTAGCTTCCGCCCTGTGGGGCGAAGGCAATCAGGCCTTGAGCAGACACCGAGTGGTTCCAGGTTCAAATCCCGGAGGCGGGACCACTCTTTACAAACTGCTACTTTTATCATTTAGAAGTAATATTCACTTCAAGTTCTCTGGCTTATCGAGGCTTGATTAGACGAGTTTCTCATTTGCTAACTTTTCTACAGCGACTACAACTGCTTGCGTACCCTTGTCTCTCAGCCCCTCAGCGTCGAGGTTCTTGAACATCTGCTGGACAATTGCTGTCCCTGCAAGTGGCATCTTGAGGTTGTCACTCGTCTCCATGATTATACGGAGGTCCTTGAGATAATCCTTCACTTTGAAGCCGGGCTCGTGGTCCCCCACGAGGAGCTTCGCTCCGTTGTTTGTGAGCTGCCAGCTCCCAGCAGCACCCCCCGCAACGGCAGTGTAGACCTTCTTTACGTCGACCCCTGCTTTCCGAGCAAAGACGAGTGCCTCCGCAACCCCAAGTATGTTCATGCCAACGAGAATCTGATTCACAGCTTTGCAGATCTGGCCGTCCCCTTGTCCGCCGATGTGAGTTATAGTTTTTCCCATCGCTTGAAAAACAGGTACTGCTTCATCAAAAGCGTCTTTATCACCACCGACCATGATGCTTAGAGTACCGTTTCGAGCACCTACATCTCCGCCACTGACCGGGGCGTCTAGCATTCTGATCCCCTTTTCTTTGAACCGAGCCGCCATCTCCCGCGTCCTTATGGGACTTATTGTGCTCATGTCTATGACGATCGTCCCAGACTTCGCTCCGTAGATGACGCCGTTGGGTCCAAGCAGGACCTCCTCAACATCTTTAGAGTCGGTTACTATATCTATGATAATATCGCTCTGCTCAGCGACCTCCCTCGGTGACTTTGCTACCTTGGCCCCAGCCTTGGCGAGCGGCTCCGTTCTTACAGTAGTTCGATTCCAAACCGTCAATGGAAATCCCGCTTTGAGGATGTTCAAGGACATGCCGCTACCCATGAGACCCAGACCGATGAAACCAATCCGCTTCAACAGATTCACGATAGCATTACGCACAGGTTCGAAGATAAGACCTTTTTAAAAATGATATGTATAACTGATGAGTGGTGACATATTTTACGAGTCTCGCTTCGCGCGTGCGCGTGCTTTTAGAAAAGAAGTGATTCTGGGGTTAGCCCTTCAACAAGAGCATAACGTATGCACCTGCGAACCCTATGATTGCAAGGCTTAAACCTATCATTAAATATAGATTCGCCTTCGATTTATCGTATAATACATGGGCACTCCTATAAGCTAGAAATAGGCCGGCAATGCAGAAGCCGAATAGAAACATACTGACGATGCTTTCGTTGATAGTTTGCTCCCCTGCATAAGGATTGATCGATGTATAGGAACCACTCGAAGTTTGGAGCACGGCTGCTGGTGTGTTTATGATGTCGTAGACCCCTCCACCGAGCAGGAATATAATGAAGATAACCATGACTAAACCGGCGTAACCTGAGATCGTTTCGAGCTGTTTATTCCTGCGGATCTTTGAAAAGTCCCTTGCCTTACCTGTAGTGTGAGCCATGTCAGACTCCTTCTCGGAATGATGCACCGGATACCAATATATCCTTTTATCTCCTCTTAAGATAATTGAAAAAGGGCTCCTGAATGATGAGGTTTATATGCCCTCGGCTTGGAGCTTGTTAAGACGGTGGGCGCAAATGCCTCAGAAGATTGTCTGTAAATCGTGTAAGGAGATCCTCTACGAGGGAGACCTCTTGAAATCTCCTCAAGATATCATCAAAAAGTACGAGGGAAAGTGCCCGAAGTGCAAAAAGGACCTAAAATTCTCGACGGAGGGTGTTGAGGTCCGACCTTGTGAGAAATAGTACCTCACATTCCAGATAGGGTTTTAACCATCCCCCCATTGCATATCTAACTGGTAATCCGGTTTGGAGCTCAGGAAGACACATATCTACCAATACCACGTTGAGCACGGCAATGTCGTTGACTTCGGTGGATTCGCGATGCCTGTCTGGTATGAGGGCATCATCCCCGAGCACAAGGCTGTACGAGAAGCGTGCGGAATATTTGACACAAGTCACATGGGCAGGGTCTACACTGAAGGCCCCGAAGTCGTAAAGTTCCTTGACTATGTCGACTCGAACGATGTATCCGCTCTTACAGACGGAAAGGGTGTTTATGGCGTCATGTGCAAACCTGATGCCGGTATAGTCGACGACCTGATTGTCTATAGGAGAAGTGCTGAAAAGTTTCTTGTTGTCTACAATGCAGGGAACCGCGCTAAAGATTTCGCATGGCTCCTCAAAAACACGAAGGGATTCAAGGTCAAGCTCACTGATATGAGCGACAACATGGGAATGATCGCAGTGCAGGGACCCAAGGCGGCTGAAATACTCAGTAAGATAAGTGAGACAGACCCTAACGCCATCGAGCGATTCAATATTGCTCCGCTTAAAATCAGTGGCATAGACTGCTTAGCAGCACGAACCGGATACACGGGCGAGGATGGTTTCGAGGTCTTCATCCCCGATGATCCAGTAAGCGAGCCCTCAAAGTCGTTAAAGATCTGGAACGACTTAGTATCAGCTGGGGCCAAGCCCTGTGGCCTCGGTGCCCGGGACAGCCTTCGCCTAGAGGCTGGTCTGTGGCTCTATGGCAACGACATCGATGAGAGTACTAACCCAGTTGAGGCTGGCCTCAAGTGGGTTGTCAAGATGAAGAAGCCATATTTCAACGGCAAGAAGTCTCTCGAGGGAATCATCGAGAAGGGTGTGCCACGCACGTTAGTGGGCATAATGCTCATGGAGCGCGGCATTCCACGCCATGGTTACGAAGTATACGACGGCGAGAAGAAGATCGGTGTAATAACAAGTGGAGGCGTTGCTCCAACACTTGACGCGAGCATCGCCCTGGCCTACCTCCCACTCGAATACAAGGAGATTGGAAAGGAGGTTCAGGTCAAGATCAGGTCTAATATGGTGAAGGGAAAGATAGTTAAGCATCACCCATTTTATGATGAGTCTAAGTACGGTTGGAAGAGGGTAAAGGTATGACAGATGAAGTCAAGGTTGAAAACGGATTATTCTATACTAGCGAGCACGAGTGGGCGAAGCCTAGCGGCGAATTTGTCATTATTGGCGTCAGCGACTACGCCCAGGCACAGTTACATGAAATAGTATACGTGGAACTCCCAAAGAAAGACGCCTCCATCGCTCAAGGCGAGGCAATTGGCGCGGTTGAGTCGGTCAAGGCCGTGTCCGACTTCTATAGCCCAATAACCGGAACCGTCGTTGAGGTAAACGACGCCCTCTTGGACAGCCCCGAAAAGATCAACAGCGACCCCTATGGTGAGGGCTGGATCGCGAAAGTGAAGCCCAGCAATTGGGAGGCTAACGTCACGAAACTGATGGATGCCGAAAAGTATAAACAGCACATAGCGACGCTCAAGCACTAGCCACCAAATTTATGGGCAGGGGTTCCCGAGTGGCCAAAGGGGTCAGGTTCAGGACCTGATGGTTAGTCCTCCGTGGGTTCGAACCCCACCCCCTGCACCAATTTACTCATTGCTTCTCAGCTAAGAGGGAGATGCCGTGCGCGCAATTCTGATTTTAAAAATGCATATTTTATCTATGAAATTACTTATTTGAAAGAGTAAACGAAAAATAGAAATTTTACCGCTGCTGGCCCCAAGCCTTGGTCCACTTAAATTTCCTAGGGTCCCTACGCAGCTTTAGACTACTCTTTCTGCACTTGCTGCCACAGAACCTTAGGACACGACCGTCCCTACGGACGAATCCTATCCCGGTGCCAGGGGCTATATCGCTCCCACAGAACGCGCATTTGTAGACAGTCGGCATACATTAAACCTACCTAATCTTTCTAGCCTCGCGCTCAGTCTCACGTAGCAGCAGTAGGTCGTCTATTCTCACAGGGCCTTTAACATTCCTAGTGATAATGCGACCCTTGTCCTTACCATCCTCTATCCTGACGCGGACCTGCATAACCTCACCAGTCAGACCGGTCCTACCCAATATCTGGATGACCGTTGCTTGCGTCAGGCTCTCCTGTTCCTCGGACACTGAGGTTCACCCTACTTTACTATACCTTTGAGCTTCTCGACGATCTCGGCGACGAGCTTTTCAGAGTCTCCAGTCTCCTCGATTGCGGCAGCGGCACTTCCTACAGTCAAGCCGAGGGCTTCGCCTATACGCTGCTTCTCGGGAACGTATACATAGGGTGCCTTACGCTCATCGCAGAGAAGAGGTAGGTGTGCAACCACTTCTGGGGGGTTTACATCCTCGGCAATAAGAACGAGCTTCGCCTTACCTCTCTCGATCGTTTTGGTCGTCTCGTTTGTGCCCTTCCTGATCTTGCCCGTCTCACGGGCGACCTTGAGGGCTTCATAGGCGGCCTCAGCTACTTCCTTGGGGACTTCGAATTTAACATAGAACGGCTTCGAAGGATCGGACATTGTCATTTCCTCCAGTTGTGCATAGTGTACGCCGACTCATTGTTTTTAAACGTTATGTAAAATGCGAGGCTAATCGTGGGCGTAATAGAAACGAAGTGGCCTCTTCGAATCGACTCGGACGAAGCCGAATCTTTCGAACTGAAGCATATCGTCGACCCTAAGATCGGATACGAGTTTCTCAGCCTTACCCCTCGCGATGAATGCATCGGGCATAACAACCTCAGCATCCACAGAGTTTTGTTTGGTGAGCCACTGTATGAATGTGGCCCCATTCTCACGGGCGACTTGGTGTTCCTTCGAATGGAAATTGGCCTCGGCGTCTTTTCCAGTCTTTGTTACTTCAATATTTACAAGCCCCATCAGACGGATCAGCTTGCCCTCTGCTTCGCATAGGTCCTTGGAAGTGACCAAGAAAGTACACTCCCCATCCTCGGGGTCAACAGTATATTCTCTGTACCCCTTTTCTGGATGATCGGGGTGTAACGGCAGCTTAGCTCTTAACTTCTCCTGGACCCCAATCACCCTAAGTTCTATCGGGTCATTGACAAAGAAATACCGGTTCGCATGTGGATCGATTATCTTTTTGTTCGCCGCTGCAAAATTTCCCCAGCTGATGGTTACATTGATAGGCTTTGGCCCCACCTGTAACATGATCTCTCTAATAGTCTCAGGTTGGAGACCTCTCCGTTTTAGCGCCCTTAGTGTTCCGAGTCTCGGATCGTCCCAGCCTGAGTAGATTCCACTGTCAACACCAGCTCGTATCTTTGACTTGCTAAGAATTCCCGCTTCTAATCCGAGACGTCCCACGTTGATAATCTCTGGAAATTGCCAACCGAAGTGGTCGTAGAGGTACTTCTGGCGTGTGCTGTTTACTTCGTGCTCCTTACCCCTAATCACATGGCTTACACCCATCAAGTGATCGTCGACCGCACAACTGAAATTGTAAAGGGGCCAAACACGATACTTCCTCTTTTGCAGGGGATGGGATCGAGTAGATATCCTAAGTGCCGGCCAATCGCGTATTGCTGGGTTGGGGTGAGTTATTTCTGTTTTCACCCTGACCACGGCCTCCCCTCGTTTATAGTCGCCGTCTAGCATCATTTTCCAGCGATTAAGGTGCTCCTCTGGCTGTAGATCCCTGCAGGGGCAAGGCTCTTTTGACATGTAGAGTCTCTTATACTCCTCAGATTCGCATGTGCAGACGTAGCCAGATCCCATAGTCAAGAGCTTTTCTGCGTACTCGTAATAAATGGAGAGCCTCTCTGACTGAATATACTTCTCATCAACCTTGACACCCAACCAATTGAGGTCCTCCAGTATCCACTCATACATCTTAAGGATCGGTGGTTTGACGTCGGCGCTAGTATCTTCGAAGCGAAGGATGAAATGCCCCTTATACATCTTGGAGTACTCATCACTGAAGATAATTGACTCAGCGCTTCCGAGATGAAGAGGCCCGTCGGGATTAGGGGCAAATCGCACCTTCACTAGTGGCCACGCATCGATATTCTTCAACGGGGGTAAGGTCTTTTTCTCCTCGATCTTCTTCGCCTCAAAAAGCTCTGGCCACTGTTTCACGGTCTCCATGATCTTATCTAATGGCCAAGAGTTCACATCCGCTACGACTCCTACTATCAGACATTGAACATCCTTAGCGTTAGCCTTCGCCTCAGGAAATTCTGCGAATATCCTCCCCATTACCGAGCCAGGGTTTGCCTTTCCACCGTATTGGGATGCATTGAAGACAGTGTACTTGACCGCAGATTCCCTGATTCTTTCCACATCAAACTCCACAGGAGACCACTACGCCCTTAAAGCAGGTGCAAAACTATATCCTTTTCCCAGATAAACTATTTAGATTTATCCTTATTAGGAAAAAACGAGTATCGAGCGCACCTTTTTTTTTAATACTGTCTATTCGTGAAGTAATAAATAAGCGCTAGTAGGTCACTTTTTGCCTCAGAGTCGGGAAGTACGTTTATGTGTCTCTTAGCGGTCGTGATGTATCTGTCAGCTTTCTTCAGAGTATAATCGATTGAACCAATTTCCTTAAGGAGATTATTTGTCTCATCTATTTCCTGTTTCGTCGCTGATGGATTCCCAAGGACAGCAAGTATCTTCTCCTTCTGACGTGGTTTCGCTTTCCGTAAGGCATGAATTATAATGAGCGTCTTCTTCCCCTCCCTAAGGTCGCTTCCAACGGGTTTCCCGAGTGTCTTCTCGTCAGCTGTAGCACCAAGGTAGTCATCCATGAGTTGAAATGCGATGCCTGCATCCCATGCAAACTGGCCCATCGCCTTGATCTGACGTTTCTTTCCACCTCCTGCAATTGCTCCTACCTCCGCACAAGCTCTAAAGAGGGCACTAGTCTTGCCGCCAACCATGGTTATGTAATCGTCTTCAGTAACCTCTGAGGTATTGGGGAACGAAATATCGAGAACCTGGCCTTCACATAACTCTGTGGTTGCAGTCGAAGCGATCTCTATACAATTTTTTATACGCTTAGCATTCATTCCTTTAGGTGCGTAAAGTGTCATCGCCTCGAAGACCTTGGCGAAGAGCAGATCTCCAGCGGCTATAGCCATGGGGATGCCCCACTTTGTGTGTACAGTCGGTGCTCCGCGCCTCATCGCGTCATTATCCATTACATCGTCATGAATTAGAGTGAAGTTGTGGAGTATTTCGAACGCAGCAGCGAAAGGGATCGCATCACTAGCGTTACCTCCGACGATCTCACATGATTTGATAGTAAGGAAAGGGCGGAGTCTCTTCCCACCCGCCATGACGAGGTGTCTCGATGCGTCGTAAAGTACTTCAGGTCTCCTAGGTTTGAGAATCTCGTCTATTAAAGAATCTACAGGTTTAACGCTCTCAATTAGCTTCCTCTTTATCTTGTCGTCACTGTACATGCCGACCACTGGTAGCACTTATTTATCGGAGATAAAAATTGTCCTACCTCCCCCTTATAGCCAGATGATCGGTGTTGAACCCCCTCGCCCTTAGCCACTCGGCGGTCCACCCCGAGACGACTACTGGGACACTCTTCATCTCAGCTACATTTTGGGCGCCGATGAGGAACATGCAGGTTTTGACCTCGGTTATAATAGTTTCAACATGTTTTTCTAGTGCGTCTTCTCCCTCGATCGCCTTCTGGAGGAATGGTTTAGCGATCCCAACTGCGTCAGCCCCGAGCGACAGTGCTTTAGCTATGTCTAAGCCGGTTCTGAGTCCTCCCGAGGCGATTATCTTGCCCTTAGAGGCGGCTCTGACCTCGACTAGACTGCAAGCGGTTGGTATGCCCCAATTCCATAGTGATTTCCCCAAATACTCCTGGAGAGTATCGTCGACTTCCTTAGCAATATGATGCTCCACTGCGGCCCAGCTTGTCCCTCCGAGGCCACTTATCTCGAAACCTGAGACCCCTGCATTCTCGAGCCTCCTGGCGTCCTCGTAGGAGATTCCTGCCCCAGTTTCTTTCATGATGACTGGGACTCTGAGAGACGATGTGAGGGACGCGATCTTCTTCAGAATCCCTCGATAGTTTGTCTCTCCACCGACTTGGACCGCCTCTTGCAGAGGGTTCATATGGATAGCTAGTGCGTCAGCTTCTATCATATCAACGACTTTTTTTGCCTCATCGAAGCCCCAACCTAGACTTAGTTGAGGACAGCCTAGATTACCTATTACGAGGGAATTGGGGGCATTGTCCCTAACGACACGAAACGTCCTTTCGACCTCTGGCTGCTGAATGGCTATTCTTTGGCTTCCTACACCTATTCCAATCCCGGTCTTCTGTGCAACTTTGGCTAGTGTACAGTTTATTCTCTCGGCATACTCAGTGCCACCGGTGATCGCGGATATAATGATCGGCGCGGAGAGCTTCCTCCCAAAGAGCTCGATACTAGTGTCAACGTCTTTGAGGTCGATTTCCGGGAGGGCCCTATGGACTAGATTTACATCGTTCAGGCCGGTTGGTATATCCGACTCCACGTTTTCTTCGAGGCTGATTCTGATGTGTCTCTGTTTCCTCTTTCCTATGCTCATTTCTTTATCTCCTGAGCCAAGTGCACTTTACTTTCTCTCCGCGAAGTGCATCGTGAACCATGCCGGGCTTAAGAGCGTTTACAAGCTGGACATCTACTCCCGCCTCTACAGCTGCTCCAGCTTCCCTTATCTTTCCAAGCATACCACCAGTTACGTCCGTTGAAAGTGCCTCACCGACTTTTATCATACTCCTCATCTGCCCGAAGGACAGCTCATCTATCAACTGGGCTTCCTTTACTAGCTTAGGATTGGTGGTGTAGACACCGTCTACATCGACACCAAAAATAATCTTACTCGCGCCTAGGTCGATGGCAAGCCTTGCCGCGAGTTGATCCCCGGAGAGGATCGTGAATCTAAGCACTGAGTCCAAAACAGCGTCACCATAAAGAATTGGAACAAAACCAGAATCAACAGCTTGGGATACGACGCTGAAGTCGACTGTAGTCATCCTTTGATCTTCAGTTATGATAAATGATGATGGCGAAATCGAGATTGTGGGAACGCCGACTTCGAGGAATGCCGTCACTATAAGCATGTTTAACTCAACCATCGCCTGGTGCGTCAATGAAAAGCCAGCTAGTTGCCTAGGCGATTTATACCCCGTGGATATCTCGTACTCCTTGGCGAGAGGATGACCATACGAGCCTCCACCATGGACTATTATAAGTTTCCTCGGTCCAGCGGTGGCGACCTCAGTGGCAAGTCGATTTATTGCCTCGGCATTAGGGGTTCGCAGACTATCCTTATGTGTGACGACTGAGCCGCCGAGTTTAAGAATCTCCATCCTTGATCTTCCTCGTCTTAACGCCCTCGTCAGTAATATTCACCCTCATCGAATGGCCTCTCGATGCCCTGATGCTTTTCTCGATTTGGCTAAGGTTCTCTTCATTTGCGAGGGCTATAACGCAGCCCCCTCCTCCAGCGCCTGTTAATTTTGCGCCGAGCGCTCCCTCGCGTCTTGAGGCATAAACTAAGTCATCTAGTTCGATTGTTGAGACACCAATGGCTGAAAGCAGCCCATGGTTAATGTTCATGAGGTCCCCCAGTTTCTCCTTATCGCCTCGGAGGAGTGCATCTAGACCAGTTTGGGATAACCCCGCCATCGTGTATATTATTGGATCAACAACTTCTGGGTTTCTTTCCTTGAGTACCCTGACGCCTTCGACCATGTTACGTGTTGAGCGCTTTTTACGAGTGTTCCCAATGATAAAAGGAAGGGGTTGCTCCATCTGGAGCCTCTTAAGTCCTGTGCCACGCTCGTACCTCATTATGCCACCGTAGGTAGCTATGCTGTTATCGGCACCGCTCGGGTTACCATGAATAACCTTCTCACCCTCAAAGCTCAGCTCAGCTATCTTCTCCTTCGTGAGATTACCATCGAATAACTCACCAACAGCAGCGGTCGTGGCTACACAAACAGCGGCGGAGGAGCCAAGGCCTACGGCGATGGGTATCATGCTTCTGACCTTCAGGTTGACCCCCTTCTCTATACCCAAGTATGCCATGACCCTTCGGGCAGCTACATTGAGAGCTGCCATGTTTCTCCCCCTCCACACCTTTCCAGTGAGTGCTGTGTATTCGTCGTTTTCGAAATATCCGGAGAATCCGAGATCCTCGGAGTCTACATAGATTCTTTTATCGTCTCGTCTGGATGCGATTACTGTAGCACGCCTGTCGATGGCAAGGAGGATAGCTGGCCCTTTGTAGACCACACTATGTTCTCCGAATAGGATTATCTTTCCCGGAGCAGTCGCCTCTGCGCTCATCTATTGCACCGCTCGAGTGATCTTTGCAGAGGAGTATCCGACCACCGCCTCAAAGTCACCCGTCATATCCCCACTCGTGTGATATGATAAGATTTCTGCCTTGTTAGCGCCAAGTTTCTTGGAAGCGACTATGGCAGCAGAAACTGGGCCGTACCCACACATAGTGATTCTATGATTCTGGATGGTTTTCTGAACGAGTTCCTCATCCATGGCTACGATTGCATCGAGAACAAGATGGTCCTTATACGAAGCGGACTGTTGGGGTTCCTGGTGAGTCATATCAGTTGAGGCGATTATGACGGTGTTTTTAGATGCAGTTGCTTTAGCTATTGCTTCGCCAAGATTTCTGCTGACATCGAGATCCTGAAGCCCCATGCATATAGGAACTAACTGGAACATTGATCCATAGAGATACTGGAGGAAGGGGAGCTGAACCTCGATAGAGTGCTCGTAGACATGAGCAGTCTCATCCATATCGACCATCCCAGACGCATTGAATATTGATCTTGAGATCTCCTCGTCGATTTTGACTCTCCCAAGTGGAGTCTCCCAGACGCCCTCACCCATCAGAGAGAGAGCACTGCCTATCCCAGTATGGTTTGGGCAAAGTATAATGGCTGTATCTGGTTTTTTCTCTTCAGATAATGCTAGGTAGCTGTGTGCAGCGACAGGGCCACTATAAATATAACCAGCATGTGGGCAAACTAAGGAGGTGATAGTCCGCGGCTTATCACCCTCAATTGGCAGTCTTCCAGGCCCTAAAGCGTGTTTAAAACATGCTTCAATATCTCTTCTGAGGCGCTGTGGATCGCGGGAGTAGAAGCTCCCCGCAACATAGGGGCGCCTCACCGACAACTTTTGTTCCTCCTAACTGGTCTCGAAATCGTCGATACTATTCTTCATATCGCCGCTAGCGGGCAACTCATTGCGCTCCCTGAGTATCTCGCGGGCGATTAGCCAGAAGGCTATAGCAAGGGCGCGACGGCCCTTATTGTTCATTGGGATTACTAGATCGACGTTACTCTTACTGTTGTCCGTGCTCGCAAGGGCGATGACTGGCACACCAATCTGACTCGCTTCAATGACTATCTGGTCATCGGCGAGGCTGTCAGTGACTATAACAGCTGTTGGCTCGAAAAATCCAGCATACACCGGGTTTGTGAATGTGCCGGAGGTGAATCTGCCTGTTATGGCTTTGCACCCAACTGTTTCACAGAACATCTCAACTGGGCTTCTGCCATAGCGCTTGCTCGAAGCGACGACTAGCTTACTGAGGTTCATTCGACTGAGGAACTTCGCGGCTACTTTAATGCGCTCATTCATCTGCTCCATGTCGAGTACATATAGACCATCCGGTCGGACTTTATAGATGAAAGGCTCCATGTCTTTTGTCTTGACGCGTGTCCCGATGTGGACGCCTGCTGATAGTAGGACCTCTTGCGGTAGCAGTAGGTTCTCGTTGATCGGCTGCTGTGCCTCATTCTCTGGTTCCAACTAGTTTCACCCCTTGACCTCTAGGCTTTTCTGTCCTTCATGGAACTTGATCACGTCGTCTATGATCTCGACATGGGAGAGTATCATTCGGCGGCAGCAATAACGGGTGACGCCAAGGTCGTCAAGAACCTTACCAGGTTCCTCACCTGCCTCAACGCGTTTTTTGAATGGTTCCCACTTGTCGCCTATTACTTTCCCGCATGAGAAGCATCTCACGGGTATTATCATTCTTTCAGTCTCCTTCCCACGTCTCTGCTGCGATTCCACCTTGTCAACTATCAGGAGGAATAAAAATACTTCTCTAATTAGTCATCCGACATCTTTTTTTGATTTCTAAATTCTAGCTTTCCTGCGGAGTGCCTTAATTGTACCACTGGTTCTCTGGACTCTGAAGGTGGTAGGTACCCCAGAGACGTTCATAATTGAGGCAAGAGAAGCTCTTAGAAACATCTCTGTATCGTGTGTGCATCTTATGATACCATTTCTAGTTTCCTTGTTATACTCTATTAGATTGGGATCTATGAGTGAAAGCCCCTTCACCCCATAGAGTGTTAAAATGGAGTCCTTCACAGTGTCCCAGATCGCCTCTTCGATAGGGGAGAATTCTCCAACCACGTTGAATAGTATATATCTACGCCTAATTCCTCTGACTGGCATTAATGTACCTCCTTGTTAATTCTGGTGTAGTTTCTCTTGATAATAGCTTCAGGTATTTTAGAAATCATATCTATGGCATATTCCTCATCTATGTCGAGGAGGCTAGCGAGAGCGATAAGTGCTCTCGGCTCCCTCATAGTGTGAAGAGTAGTTGCTCCACTCGACAGCACAACAGGTACGTCATACCTCACTGCAACCGATAGATCACGTTTTATCAGTGTTATCATCTTAGATAGGTGCGTGGGGCTCGTGGCCAAGAGCTCTGAGGCATCTACTTCGTATGCACGCCCAGTACCTTTGACTAGCTCAGCTTCATGGTGGTCGAGCCAGTTATACTTCCTTTGTGCAGGGTCGTCGCTAAATAGAAGTATGTCTACCCTGTCGTCCTTAGCCGCCTGCCTCGCCACTTCTTTGGAAAGGCACTTGACCGCGATGATATCATATATCCGGCGACAATTCTTGAGTGCGTCGATTAGTTCTTTTCCTCTTTTTGCTTCGATGTCAACACGGGTCGCCACAGTTATATTATTTTCTGAATATGAAATGGGTTGGGTTGAGACGACGTACTTATAACCGAGTTGGTAAGCGAGATTGACCATCTGTCCCGCTTGCTCTGGAGTCGAAGGCTTGAGGTGAAGATCAATAAAGTTCCTCATTCTTTATCGTTATCCTCCAGATTGATGATCTGCTCCCTTATAACGACAACGTGGTCAGCCTTGTGGGGAAGCTGAAATTTAATCTTAATGCGTATGGGGTCATTTTCATGAAGGGTAAGTTTGCCATTGTATGCTTTCTGTTTATCGAGCCTTATGTAGAGATTACCCTGAGGATCCAAATGATTTGAGAGCTCGTCTAAAAGGATCTGCTTGTCGAGACTTGAGAGCTTATTGATTACGTTAGCTAGTAGAACTATAGCGTCTTGCTTCTTTTTTGTCTTAGATATGAGAAGAATTATTGGATCTTCAAAGTGACCTGAGAGGCGCTGAGATTCGAATATATGCTCGTACGGGGCTATTATCTTTACAGCCTGTTTGACCTTCTCCTCATCCTCAGTGGCATAGGCGAAGACTCTTATCTCCGCAGCTTTCGCGAGCCTCTCCTCGTGCATCAGAGTTCCCTTTTCGGTGTATTCGTCCGACACTGACTTATTATGGGTTCTCCTGCGGTGGTAACGCTTAACTGTGTTGGGGCTTCCATCCCTGCTGG
This sequence comes from Bathyarchaeia archaeon, assembly GCA_050014495.1. Classification (GTDB taxonomy): domain Archaea; phylum Thermoproteota; class Bathyarchaeia; order TCS64; family TCS64; genus UBA8941. The sequence goes on along the minus strand of JBEKDF010000021.1, from coordinate 10,165 downwards.
TGCGGCCGTAGCTTAGCGGATAGAGCGTGGGCCTTCGGAGCCCATGGTCGCGGGTTCGAATCCTGCCGGCCGCGCCACCTCAATTAACTTATCAGCGGTATCAATGTTCATACAATAGGTGTAACAGATTTGGAGAAGACGATTTTGTACTTTGAGTCGACTGGCAGAAACAACACTGAACTTGTGCTCACCGCGGCTAAAAAACGCGCGGAGGAGCTAAAAATCAAAGATGTGGTCATCGCATCCACACACGGTGGCACTGCCATCAGAGCGAAGGAGGTTTTTGCTAACCCTAATCTGAACTTTGTTGCTGTCGGGATAGCCCATGGTTATAAGGAAAATGGCTGGTGCTTCACCGATTCTGAAAAGAAGCGGCTGCAAAAGTCGGGAATTATACCTCTTGTTGCGAGCCACGCCCTCGGCGATGGTGTTGCGAGTAGCTTCACTGAGAAAAGTGGTGGGAAAAGCATCGAGGAGATCGTAAGAGATACCCTTTATCGGTTCGGGCAGGGGATGAAGGTCTGCGTAGAGATCGTTCTAATGGCAGCGGACGCCGGGCTGATCCCGGTGGATAGGGAAGTTATGGCTATCGCCGGCACATCTGAGGGCTCCGACACATGTATAATTGTGAAACCTGCATACCCTAGGAAGTTCTATGAGATGGAGATTAGAGAGATAGTTGCAAAACCTCGAAGCCTCAGCTGACTATTTTCTTTAGACTAAGGTTCTTTCCGTTAATCAAGTATTTAAAAAAACTTTTACTCGTTCACAGTGTTATCGACTTAATTCCATTTAATCGAAAATAGTCGGGAATAATAAAAATTTGGATAATGGTTGTGCGTGGAGAGTTATGGTTTATAGAAATAGGGGAAGGCTGAGTAGACCTTGATACCTAGGACGAGGTTCTCTATGGTTATGTACTCATTAGGTTGATGAGCGACACCATTGAGGCTCGTACCGTAGCCAAGACTGGGTATTCCTGCAATCTTGCTCGTGCTTATGCCGTCAGTCCCACCCGTGAGAATCTTCATGCCCGGTTTTTTCCCTATAGCCTTTCTTATCGTTTTAGAGAGCTGTTTGGCGAAGACGGTATCTGGACTCTCGTAGAACCCGGCTTGATCGCCTGACTTGCCCGAGGCCTTCGCGTGTGTTTCACTCCCAGCAGCTACCTCGACGCCGGAGACCCCCGCTGCTTTCACTATGCGATCGATCTCCTTTCTTACAGCTGAGACACTGGCTCCAGGTGTTAAGCGAATGTCGAACTCCGCTTCAGCATAGTCTGGGACGACGTTAATCTTGACGCCGCCATTGATTATGTTGCATGTCACTGTTGGATAATTGAAGAGTCGCCTCACAGCTTTCTGTAGCTCTGGTGTCTTCGCATCACCAATATAGAATTTCACACTATCCCTGATTGGCTTGTCTAGATCCTCGGGTAGCTCAAGCCTGAAGTTACCTATCTTGTAGACCTCGGGGATAACCTTGATGAGTTTGGTGATCGCGTTGTCTCCGAGGTAAGGTGTGCTGCCATGTGCGGTCTTACCCTTTGCGATTAACCGTGTCTGCGCGCCACCCTTACAGCCGAGGTCGATGCTCGGATTCTCAGCGCTACCTCCATTGCCATCGCCTATGACACATACCTCACCTTTAAAGCGACCCGACTCGGCGAGCCATTTTGCCCCAGCTCCACCACCGATCTCCTCATCGGCCGTGAACCAAAACTCGATAGGATTGGGGATCTTCATCTTACTGAGTATCCGAGCGCTGACCATAGCAGCTGCACAGCTCCCCTTCATATCGCTGCTACCCCTGCCGTGGACGTTGCCGCCCTTTATCACACCATCGTAGGCGGGGTACTTCCATGCCTCTGGTTTTCCCTCGGGGACAACATCCATGTGCCCCACCCAGAGAATCTTATGATTAGACTTACCCGCAAGTTTGCCCACAATGTTAGGCTTCTTAGGATCTTTGGCATGAACCTCATGTGCGATCCCGTATTTGTCGAGATACTCGGCTATGTAGGGTACTATCTCGTCGGTGCGCCCATCTGGGTGAGCGCTATTGAACTTAACGAGCCCTGATGTGAGTTCGGCCACTTCTTTTGATGCCTTATCGGCTTCTGCTAAAACCTTTGAGATGCTCATATTGTAAAAAGAGGTGGAGGGTGGTTTTATCACCTTCCCCATTCGAAAGCATTGGGTCTGTGTGAGCCTAAGCAACCTTGAGCCAATGCTCTTTAAAAAAAACTAGGTTTTTCCTGGTATTCTGTTAATGGTCTATTGTTTAAATAATAAGTCCATTAAAAATTAGCAGTTTTTAAAAATTTATTTTTAGGGTATGCTCCGCTCCTCAAGGCGTTTGAGTAAGGCGTCCATCTTTTCAGGAAGCAGTTTCCTGATTGGGAGTTGGTAAGGGCATCTGGTCTCGCATGCTCCACAGTCGAGGCAGGCCGTTACCTTTAGTGCGGTCTCCCTTGTTTGTTTTACTGTGCCTTCAGTCCAACCCATACGCCTTAGGCTGCTCATCTCGGTACGAAGTACGAAGCTGATTGGAATACCAACCGGACAGGGCTGGCAATAGTCGCAGGCAGCGCAGAATTCTTCACCTAGCGCGGCTCGGTCCATCTCTATTGAGTCGAGCTCATCCTTCGCGAGGTTTAGACTTCCACCGCAGACGGCGACGTTCTCATCAACCTCAGAGACACTTTGCATTCCGGGGATTGTGCAGTCCGCATTTTCGTTAGCAAGCACGAACTTGAGGGCGGTGTTCGCGTTTGTAAACGCTCCACCCCCGAACGGCTTCATTATAATTGTGCCAACATCCATCTTCTTACAGGTGGGGAGAAGCTCCTTCGAGGGCTCAAGAGCGATGTAATTGTAACCGACCATGACGGTCTCAAATGGGCTACCCTCTCCAACAATTCTAGTTAGGAAAGTGGGGCTGTGGCTTGTCACACCTATATGACGGGCAATTCCCTCCTCCTTGATCCTCAAGATCTCCTCGAAAGCCCCGCCTGAGGCGTTAATTGTTTTCCACACATCATCTGTAACATTGTGGAGCTGGTAAAGATCGAGGTAGTCTGTCCGGAGGTTTCTGAGACTTGTCTCAAGGTTCTCACGAAGTTCCTTCGCCGTCCTAGCATGGCTCTTCGTTGCTATGAAGATATTATCTCTCACACCATCGAGGGCCTTTCCGATTCGCTCCTCACTTGTAGTGTAGCCGCGGGCCGTGTCATAATAATTGATGCCTAACTCATAACACCGCTTGACGACTCTGATTGCTTCCTCCTCGGAGACCCTTTGTATGGGTATACCGCCGAAGCCAATCTTGGTGACCTGAAGACCGGTCTTTCCAAGTCTTCTCTTCTTTAGTACCATATGGGGAGGTGGGGGGTGTGGATTAATAAATAGTTCAGTGGTTAGGCTACACCCATGAGTAACCCAGTAACCTTGGATAAGGTGGGTGAAATGGTTCTCCTCATGGGTAATGAGGCGATTGTCCGTGGTGCGTTGGAGGCGGGTATTAGGATCGCGACATCGTACCCGGGGACACCGGCTTCTGAGATAGGGAACACCTTCGCTGAGGTTGCTAAGGAGATGGGTATCCACTTCGAGTGGTCGACGAACGAGAAGGTTGCCTTTGAGGTAGCTTACGGGGCTTCAATGTGCAACCAGCGTAGCATGGTGAGCATGAAACATGTTGGTCTTAACGTGGCGTTAGACATCCTGGAGATGGCAGCACTACGTGGAGTTAAGGGAGGTCTCGTTTTTGTTTCAGCTGACGACCCCAGCCAACATAGCAGCGGGCAGGAGCAGGACCAGAGGTGGCTAGCGAAGCAGAACTGTGTCCCCTCTCTCGAGCCTAGCGATCCACAGGATGCAAAAGACTTCACTTTATACGCATATGAGTTATCCGAGAAGTATCGGCTCCCCGTCATGCTTCGCACAGTGACCCGCGTCAGTCACATGAGGAGTAACGTCGTACTAGGAAAGCTCCAGAGATTAGACAGAGAGGCGAAGTTTGATTTTGAACAGTTCAGCTATGTCGTTGCAGGTTTTGACAAGCTCTTCTATGGCAGAGAGAAGGAAGCGAACGAGAAGATCGCTAAGATCATGGTAGATTTCGATTCCTCTCCGCTGAACAAACTGACGATGTCGGGGAAAGAGAAAGTAGGTATCATTGCGACAGGACAGACCTACAACTACGTTATGGACGCTCTCATTAAGATCGGAGCTAAGGATAAGGTCGCAGTTCTCAAACTCGGCACCTCGAACCCACTCCCCGAGGGACTCATCTCGAAACTCCTCAAGGGTGTGAACAAGCTCCTAGTTACCGAAGAGCCGGACCCATTCGTTGAGTTACACGTGAAGGCGCTTGCGAAGGACGTGAATCCGAAGGTCTTGCTCTATGGGCGCCTCAATGGTAAACTCCCAGGTGAAGGTGAGCTGATGCCCCTTATGGTTGATAATGCGATAGCCGAAATGCTTGGTGAGGAGCTGCCTCCTAGTCCACGTGCGGAATTAGAGAAGGAGGCGAATGATATGATCTTCGGGAGGATGCTCACGGTATGCGCTGGGTGCCCACACAGATCGAGCATCTACGCCCTCAAGCGCGCTGTCAAGGCTGTTAAGGGAGACATACATAAAGTAGTCATAAACGGGGACATCGGATGTTATGGCCTGGCATGGGCACCGCCAATGAACTACGAGGATACCTACTTCTGCATGGGCGCAAGTATAGGAGTCAGCCAGGGAATGAGTCAGGTCGGAGTTGACACCATTGCTTGGATAGGTGATGGCACTTTCTTCCACGCAGCCATACCCGCCCTTATGAATGCTGTGCAAACGAAGACGAACATCAAGGTGGTGGTCGCTGATAACAGTGTCACTGCAATGACAGGGTTCCAGCCTAACCCTCAATCAGGAAAGACGGCGACGGGTGAAACCACGAAGAGTATCTCTATCGAAGCCATCGCCAAGGCTGTGGGTGTAGAGCATATCGAGGTCACGGACGCATATGATACAACGGCAACCGAAGCAGCGTTCAAGAGAATGCTTCAGACTGAAGGAGTCGCCTTGGTCATCAGCAGGCGTATCTGCGCCACCGAGGCAATCAGACGGATGAGACCGAAGCGTCCCATCCCATACGAGGTTAACGAATCTGAGTGCGTCGGTTGCAAGATATGTCTGAACACATTTGGATGCCCCGGACTCAACTTTGATGAGGAGAAGAAGAAGGCGAGCATCGATAAGACGATCTGTATGGGATGCGGCGTCTGCGCCCAAGTTTGCAGTGTCGGCTGCATTCATGAGAGGGACGAGTGATGAAGACGACTCGCGTAGTAATCGCTGGCGTCGGTGGCCAAGGAACCCTGCTGGCGACGCGACTCATCGCGGAGACAGCCATAAAGAAGGGGCTCAGAGTCCGCATAGGCGAGACCTATGGTATGGCACAGAGGGGCGGTCCGGTAATGGGCCACATTCAGATTGGTGATGTATACTCCCCCCAGATCAGGCCGGGTGAAGCGGATGCACTCCTAGGATTTGAGCTCGCTGAAGCCACAAGGAGGGGAATCACCTATCTCAAGCAGGGGGGACTCGCCATAGTAAATAGTAAGAAGATACCCCCAGTCGAGGTGATAAGTGGGATTCGCAAATACCCTAAGCAGGAGGAGTTGCTAAGACTCCTCAGACAGGTTTCAAGCAAGGTGGCTGTCTTCGATGCAACGAGCATCGCCGAGAAGGCTGGTGATCCCATTGCCACGAATATTGTGATGCTGGGAGCACTCGCTGAATCGCACATCCTACCATTCGAGGACGAGGAGATAACCACAAGGATGAAAGAGTCTATCTCATCGAGGTTCCTAGAGCTGAATATGAGAGCGTTCAGGCTTGGAGCTGAGGCTTTCAGGGAGTCTCAGTGACTCCCATTTAATCTTCTTCCCAGAGTTTGAAGCTGAGCGGAGAAACCTCGTCAGCAGTTTGTTTTAGGTAGTGGTGCTCAGGTATTCGAGCCCAGATGTCTTCTCCAGCCATCTGGACATCCCTTAGAAGTTTCCTCTCATCTATCGTTGTGAGCTTACCGTTTTCAACAACTATTTTTCCATCAACTATAACCCATTTGACATCGCTGCGCTGGTTGCTGTTTATTAGATTCTTTATGGGATCGCGGTAGGGGACGCCGTTGAAGGTCTCCATGTCAACGATGGTGATGTCGGCTAGTGCGCCTGGTGTTAGGCGACCAAGATCGCTCCTGCCCAAGCCATTAGCTCCTCCGAGGGTAGCGCTATTGAATATATCCTTGCTAGCTCCACTATGGCAGTCCCAATCCGCAAGTTTCGACATATAACTTGCCATTCTCATCTCATTGAGAAGATCTTGAGGTACGGTGTCCGTTCCTATGCTGACATTGACACCTGCCTTGAGGTATGCGGTATGGCTGTGCATCTTGTTCCCACGCTTGACGAAGACGAGGGGGTCGTGACTCACAGTCGCTCCGCTTCTTGCCAGGATACCGAGGTCCCCACCATCGACTGGTGGATAACTAACCAGTGGGTGACCCGCAATTGCCCAACCGTGGCCAACTATTAAGTCGGGAGCTAGAAGCCCTGTGTCACTGAGGAATTCTATGGGCGTCCTGCGATACATTCTAAGCATATTGTTAAACTCCACTACCCACTGTCCTGCGTGAATTGTTACAGGTACTTTCAACTCGTTTACCTTAGCACGAATCGCTTTTTGGAGGTCAGCACTACACTTATCGACAGTATCACCATAGATTGCTGGAATAAGGCGTCCTTCGCATGCGCCTGCATAAGTTTTGGCGAATCTCTCCGCCTCATCGAGCTTCTTTAGCCCCGTTTCCAGACCGATCCACCTTGTCCGGAGGTCAGCGGCTTGACTCCTATCCCAAACACCATCTGCAACAATAGGGCTCTCAGTTGCTCTTATGCCGAGTTCATCGATGATTTTAACCGCCTTATCAGCGCCGAGGTTCGGCACCATGCTGATCTCGACGATCGTAGTGTTCCCACTCTTGAGGCACTCTGCTAAACTGAACCTTGCGAATATCTCATAGTCGGATCCTCTCATGGCATCACCAAGGGCGGAGAGGTTTTCACCGAGGCTACTCATGTAGAAGTGGCGGGCGCCAGTGTCATCGATAAAGCCTCTATCCTTTGGTGCTGTCGCTGCATGAATGTGGGTATTTATGAGTCCCGGTATCACGAGCCCAGTTGATGCGTCGATCCATCTATCGACCTTTCCATCATAGCCTCTTCCAATGTGCTTGATCCTCTTTCCCTCGACGACCACAACTCCGTTGTGTATTATCCTGTGCTCGACGCCATCGAATCCAATGACGAATTTACCCCTAATTCCCAGAGACATGAGGGATGAGTGTTGCTAGACGGTTAAAAGCGTGGAGATACAAAATTACGTGCGTAATACACCGATTTTTACGAGCCGTAATTAAGATCTAGAACGGAGACTATGATTACCTAGATAATCTTATCCTCGGCTGAAGCTTATGTTTAATCGGGTAGCGTGTTGGCGTTTAAACTGATTATCCTTAGGGATAGTAGTGTAGCTGAGGAGGTATATGATGAAACTGACAAAGGAAACGGAGTTAGGGGTATTATCAACTTTAGATAAGGTTGCTGAGGCTTTCGAGGAAAGGGATCTGGATAAGATGATGTCTCTCTTCTCCAATGATGAGGATATTATAGTTATAGGAACTGGTACTGATGAGAAGAAGGTCGGAAAAAGCGAGGTGAGATCCTTGTTTAAACGTGACTGGGCCCAATCGGAGGCAAGTTCAATCGTCTACAATTGGAAGTCGATCTCTGCTGAGAGGAAATTCGCATGGGCTACGGTAGAGGCTGCCTTCTATGCTAGATTAGGGTCTAGGGAGATTCACCTACCAACTAGGCTTACAATCATCATGAAAAAATTGGGTAAGGAATGGAAGATTTTGCATTGGCATGCATCACTTCCAGCATTTGGACAACAAATTGGAGAAGCCTGGCCACTGGATATTCCAGTCGTTTAAAAAAACAAGGCCGTCATCATTTACTCATCATTAATTATTTCTCAAGCGGTGAATTTTATGCATACTTTAAATCGCATTTTATCCCCCAGATACATAAAAATGAAGATTCACCGAATACCACTAAAACTACAATCCATTTACCAGTGGTCAAGTGGTGAACAACGCCTTACAAATTTGATATCAATGCAAAAAAGAAGATCTCAATCCTCCCACTACAAGCACTCGGGAACCAAATCCAGTGGAGTAAGATCATCCTATGAATGGATGCAGTGCTACGAATCATTCAAAAGAATAAGCAACTCCCGTGACATCCCCCTTTCTTACATGAATCTCAACGCGAATGCCAATGCGCGCATAAACTAATTAATAATCCTTCAAAAAGGTACATCCCATTCAACCCTGCTACACGTTACAGTCTTACCTCGAAAGGACAGGTGTTTTAAGCACTCCTCAGCACATCTATCCGATTGAAATGCCTACTATAAAGAAAAAGATGAATGCGGAGGAGGAATTGAAGGATATTTACACGAGGCTCCACCCTCAGGTCCTCTCCGAGTTCGAGGAAGAAATGACGAAATACTGGGGAAGCGAATGGAAGGCTAACACGAGTATAGGGAAACTCCGCACGGTCCTCGTCCATCGCCCAGGAAATGAGTTCCTAAGTGTAGGCAAGAAAACGCCTTGGCCACCACACGAAACAAGTCTAGCCGCATGGCGCATGACATTCAAACCCGACCTCAAAGAACTCACGGAGCACCACGAGAACATAGTCAAAGCCTATAAAGATAATGGGATCAGAGTAATTTTCAGGGAACCCGACCCTAACAACCCTCCATACCAGATTAAGGCTATCTACACAGATGATGTCTGCCATCCCGCTGTCTATGGCCAAGTTATTCTCCGTATGTATGACTGGATCAGAAAAGGGGAGGAGAAGCCTACTTACCAGACCCTAGCTAAGATAGGCTGTCCAGTCGTCGGCATGATCACGGGCAATGGTATGGTTGAGGGAGGTCCATGTGGATGGCTTGATGAGAAGCACCTACTCATTGAGGTACACTACCCACGTGGGAACACAGCTGACCCTGATATCCACCGTGCTAATGAATCCGGACACGAACAATATGCTCGCATAGTCAAACAACAGGATCCAGAGGTCGACATCCGACTCGGCCCGGGTTATGGTACCCGTAAGGGTACTATTCACTATAGCATGATCGATCGCCATACAAGTGTCGCTGACCCTAGCTTCTATGACCCCTATCTAGTCGAATGGATGCGGAGAGAAATGAAGTGGAACTTTATCACACCACCCGAAGACCTCGTTAGCATCGACTCACGAGGCTTCAAGAAGGGCCCCGATACAGGCGTCGTCCTTGGACCCATGAAGATCTTGGTCCCAATGGGGAACCCTAAGAACGTCAAGTGGCTAGAATCCATAGGCGTTGATGTCACTGAGGTCGAGTGTGGCAGCTTGGTAAGACCGAGGAACAGTGGCAGCATCCATTGCACTAGTGGAAGCCTTGAGCGCGATCCGGAACCATGCGACTAAACTTCTTGTCGAGCTCTTTGCTCATTAATTAATAAACCTAGAAAATGTTGTAAACTGTGACTGAATTTCGTACGCGGTAATTCTCACTTTTGTTTCTGGCACACTTGTTTGAATGATTTTTGCAAGTCTATTCTGTTGTGAATAAAATGCTTCACTTGACTTTATGGTAACGAGTCATCATTTCCATGGCTCTTCCGCAATTGAAACGCCCCTCCGGACATTTACCAAGCTGAACACAGTTTGGACCTGTCCCCCCAAATAATTCTGGTTCAGTCACTCTTGCCTGATTTAGCATTTCTTCAGCCACCTCCCTGACTTCCCACTGAGATCTATTACACAATCGCAAACCGAAGAAGTGCATAAGGCTCCTGCCATCCATCGTCAGAAGCAGACTCGTCTCAGTTGCGTTAGGCAAGACAAAACGTGCATCTTCCCGGGGTATGCCTTCATTGACCAACTTGGTGTAAGCATTACTCGCCGCCTCGATAAATGACAAGAAATCGTTACCCACACTATTTTTGAGCTTAGGTGGAGTCACGACATGTTCACTTAGTCTCTTTACCT